>CAZHJU010000034.1:0-28796 GCA_964533495.1 uncultured Bordetella sp.
TTGGTGTACATGAACTGGCGCAGGAAGCTCCAGATGCCGAACATCACGCGCTTGGCATGCCCCGGATACTGCTTTTTGATGCTGACGCAGGCGACGCGGTACGAGCAGCCTTCGGGCGGCAAGTGGAAATCCACGATCTCGGGGAACTGCTTCACCAGCAGCGGCACGAAGACTTCGTTCAGCGCTTCGCCCAGCACCGCCGGCTCGTCCGGCGGCTTGCCGGTGTAGGTCGAATGATAGATCGCATCACGGCGCAGCGTGATGCGATCGACGGTGAACACCGAAAATTTTTCCTGTTCGTTGTAATAGCCGGTGTGGTCGCCGAAAGGGCCTTCGAGCGCGGTTTCGCCGGGATGAATGTGGCCTTCGAGCACGATCTCGGCGCGCGCCGGCACCTGCAGGTCGTGGCTGAGGCATTGCGCGATTGCGGTTTTTTCGCCGCGCAGCAGGCCGGCGAACTGGTATTCGGACAGGGTGTCCGGCACCGGCGTCACCGCGCCGAGCATGGTCGCCGGGTCCGCGCCCAGCGCCACCGCCACCGGGAAGGGTTCGCGCGGCTGCGCAAGGCAGTGGTCGCGGTAATCGAGCGCGCCGCCGCGATGCGCCAGCCAGCGCATGATGAGTTTGTTTCTGCCGATCACCTGCTGGCGGTAGATGCCGAGGTTCTGCCGCGCCTTGCCGGGACCGCGGGTCACCGTCAAACCCCAGGTGAGCAACGGGCCGGCGTCGCCGGGCCAGCAGGTCTGGATCGGCAGGCGCGCGAGGTCGACGTCACCGCCCTCCCACACGATTTCCTGGCACACCGGATCGCGCACCAGTTTCGGCGCCATCGACAGCACCTGGCGCAAGAGCGGCAGCTTGTCCCAGGCGTCCTTCAAGCCCTTCGGCGGCTCGGGTTCCTTCAATTGCGCCAGCAATTGCCCCAGTTCGCGCAACGCCGCCACCGAATCGCGGCCCATGCCCAACGCGACGCGCCGCGGCGTGCCGAACAGGTTGCCGAGCACCGGCATCGTGTGGCCCGCTTTTTGCCCTTTCGGTTTCTCGAACAGCAGCGCCGGGCCGCCGGCCTTCAGCACGCGGTCGCAGATCTCGGTCATTTCCAGTTTCGGATCGACCTCGACAGCGATGCGCTTCAACTGACCGTCGCGTTCGAGCCCGGCGATGAAGTCGCGCAGGTCGCGGTAACTCATCGCAGCACCCGCAGGTCCAGCGCCAGATCGGCGGCGAGTCCGATGAAAATCGCGCAGCCCACCCAGTTGTTGTGCAGGAAGGCCCTGAAGCAGCCTTCGCGCGTCCTGGCGCGGATGAGGCCGAACTGATAAACAACCAATCCCGCGGCAATGCCCAGTCCGCAGAAATACAGGATGTCGCGCATCTGCCACCAGCCGATCCAGGCCATCAAGCCGAGGAAGGCCGCATGGCAGGCCATCACCGCGGCAACGTCGTGGCGGCCGAACAGGATGGCCGAAGACTTGACGCCGATGCGGACATCGTCGTCGCGGTCGACCATCGCGTATTCGGTGTCGTAGGCAATCGCCCAGAACACCGTCGCCAGCACCAGCAGCCAGGCCACCTTCGGCAGGGCATTCCATTCCGCGGCATAGGCCATCGGAATGCCGAAACCGAAGGCGAGGCCGAGCCAGGCCTGGGGCAAGGGAAACACGCGCTTGACGAAGGGATAGATCACCGCGATCGCCGCGGCGGCGAAAGCGAGCTTGATGGTCAGCGGATTGAGCAGCAGCACCAGGCCGAAGGCCAGCAGCAGCAGCGCGCCGGCCAGCGCCAGCGCCTCGTTCGGCGCGATCAGCCCGGCGGCCAGCGGGCGGTTCTTCGTGCGTTCGACATGGGGATCGAAGTCGCGGTCGGCGTAGTCATTGACCACGCAGCCCGCGGAACGCATCAGCACCGTGCCGGTGAGGAATATCAGCAGGATGTCGGGCTGCGGCAGGCCGCCGGCGGCGAACCACAGCCCCCACAGCGTCGGCCACAGCAGCAGCAGGATGCCGATGGGTTTGTCGAGCCGCATCAGCTGCTCGTAGGCGTTCAGCCGCTGCTTGAGTGTCGGGTTCACAGGTCGAATACCGCCGGCAGGAAAACTTCGCTGACCAGTATAGGCGATTTGCCCGCGGCGAAGATCGAGCGCCGCGCCCACAACGAGGACGGCGGCCGCTTCAGCCGCGCCGCGGCGCCGCGGTACAGCGGATGGCCGCCCGCGAGTTTTTTCTGGCGCAGCGGAAACCGCTCGATGCGCGGATCGGCGAACAGCGCCGCGCCCAGCGGCCGGTTGCCCAGCACCGACACCCCGCGCCAGGCGCCGCGCAGCGACGCGGCATCGAACACCGTGTGCGCGAACACCAGAGGCGTCGCGCCGCGCAGCAGCAGCACCTCGCGCACCATGACCTGCGAAGTCCGGTCCGCGAACAGGAACGCCTCGTCGGCATTGGGCCGGCGCCGCCCCTGGAACAGCACTTTCACCGCGATGCGGCCGGCATGCCGCTCCAGCCGCGCCGTCAGCGAGCCGGGGTCGGTCAGCCAGCGGCGCAGCCGGCCGGCGGCGACGGGCGCGGGGCACCAGACATGATCTTGTGGGATGGATTTCACGGCGGCGTTTTTCGAGCCCGGATTATCGCATCACGCCGTCCTCCGGCAGAGAGCACCGGCGGGTTGCTGCGGGAAGGAATCAAACCTTCAGATATTCGTTGCGGCCGCCGAGCCAGCGCGCGAGATGCGCCTTTGCCGATTCCGGCTGCTCGCGCAGCAGCCGCTCCGCCGCGTCGCGCGCCGCGTCCAGCAGGTCGAGGTCGGTCGCGAGGTCGGCGAAACGCAGCATCGGCACGCCGCTCTGCCGCGCGCCGAGCAGTTCGCCGGGGCCGCGCAGATCCAGGTCCCGGCGCGCGATCTCGAAGCCGTCGGTCTGTTCATAGATCACCTTCAGCCGCGCTTTCGCCAGCGGCGACAGCGGCGCCTGATAGAGCAACACGCAGGTGCTCTCGGCGGCGCCGCGGCCGACGCGGCCGCGCAACTGGTGCAGCTGCGACAGGCCCATGCGTTCGGCGTTTTCGATGACCATCAGCGAGGCGTTGGGCACGTCGACGCCGACCTCGATCACCGTCGTCGCCACCAGCAACTGCATTGCGCCGGCCTTGAACGCGGCCATCACCTCCTGTTTTTCGGCGGCCTTCATGCGGCCGTGGACGAGGCCGACGCGCAATTCGGGAAAGGTCTGCTGCAGATGGGCATGGGTGTCGAGCGCGGTCTGCAACTGCAGCTTTTCCGATTCTTCAATGAGCGGGCACACCCAGTAGGCCTGCCGTCCCGCGATGCAGGCATCCCGCACGCGCTGGATCACTTCGTCGCGGCGTTCCTCCGCCACCAGCCGCGTCGTCACCGGCGTGCGTCCCGGCGGCAGCTCGTCGATCACCGACACGTCGAGGTCGGCGTAATAACTCATCGCCAGCGTGCGCGGAATCGGCGTCGCGCTCATCATCAACTGGTGCGGCTGCAGGCCTTTCGTCGACTGCGTGCCCTTCTGCCGCAAGGCGAGCCGCTGGTGAACGCCGAAACGGTGCTGCTCGTCGATGATCGCCAGCCCCAGCCGTTTGAACACCGCGGCGTCCTCGAACAGGGCATGGGTGCCGACGACCACCTGCGCCTCACCATCGGACACATTTGTAAGTTCTTGTTTTTTAACACTTTTTTTAATTCCCCCGGACAGCCAGGCCACACGCACGCCGAGCGGCGCAAGCCAGTCCGAAAACTTGCGGTAATGCTGCTCGGCGAGGATTTCGGTGGGCGCCATCACCGCCGCTTGGTAACCGTTCTCCACGCACTGCAGCGCGGCGAGCGCGGCAACGACGGTCTTGCCGCTGCCGACGTCGCCCTGCAGCAGGCGCTGCATCGGATGCGCCTGGCCGAGGTCGTCGCGGATCTGCGCCAGCACCGCGTTCTGCGCGCGCGTCAGCCGGAACGGCAGGCGCTTGAGCAGCGCATCGACCAGTTTCCCGCGCACGGCGAGCACCGGTGCACCGGCGGCGCGGCGGCGGCGGTAATGCACGCGCATCGACAACTGCTGCGCCAGCAGCTCGTCGAATTTCATCCGCCGCCAGGCCGGATGCGTACGCCCCTGCAAGGTCGCCTGCGCCACGTCGGGCGGCGGGTTGTGCAGCAGGCGCACCGCGGCTTCGAAGGGCGGCAGGCCCAGCGCTTCGGGCAGGGATCGCGGCAGAGTCTCCGCCAGCGATTCCCCGTCCAGCGCGCGCGCGATCATCCGCCGCAGGCCGTCCTGGCCGAGGCCCGCGGTCGTGGGATACACCGGCGTCAGCGCCTGCGCCACCGGCGCATCGGCGTCGGTCACGCGGTAGCGCGGATGCACCATTTCCGGGCCGAAATGGCCCAGCCGCACGGCGCCGTAGACGCGCAGGTGGTTGCCGACGGCCAGCGTTTTCACCTGGCTGCCGTAGAAATTGAGGAAGCGCAGCGTCAGCTCGCCGCTGCCGTCGCCGATGCGGCAGACCAGCTGGCGCTTCGGGCGGTACTTGATGTCGCAGTCGATGACTTCGCCCTGCACCAACAGTTCGGCGCCGGGCTGCGCCTCGGCCAGCGGGCACAGCCGCGTTTCGTCGTCGTAGCGCAGCGGCAGGTGCAGCACCAGATCGAAACGGCGGCGGATGCCGAGCTTCGCCAGTTTGTCGGCGGTGGCGCCGCCGATGCCGGGCAGTGCCGCCTTCGCGGCAGCCGGCGCGGAGCCGCGCGCGGGCCGGGCCGCGCGTTTCCGCCCGTCAGCCGCCAAGAAGCCCCCTCACCCGAGGTGCATCACGGCGTCGATTTCGACCAGCGCGTTGCGCGGCAGGCTGGCGACGCCGATCGCGGCGCGCGCCGGGTACGGTTCGCGGAAATACGTCGCCATGATTTCGTTGACCTTCGCGAAGTGGCCGAGGTCGGTGAGGTACACATTCACCTTGACGCAATCGTCGAGGCCGCCGCCGGCGGCGGCCGTCACCGCCTTCAGATTGTCGAAGACGCGGCGGATCTGCGCGTCGATGCCCTCGACCATCTGCATCGTCGCCGGATCGAGGCCGATCTGCCCCGACAGGTAGACGGTGTCGCCGCAACGCAGCGCCTGGGAATAAATGCCGATCGCCTGCGGCGCGGCATCCGTGCTGATGACTTTCCTGCCCATGATGGAAAACTCCTGACCGGCGGACCGGCAACACCCTCCATGATGAAGCCGATCCTCCGCGAATTCAACGCGGACAGGCAAAGTCCGTTCAGGGTTTGGGCTGCACCGCGCCGGCCATCAGCGCGTTCGCGCCGAAACCGCCGCCCAGCGCAAGGCCGGCATACTTGGCCGGATCGGCGACGAAAGCCAGGCGCTCGCGGGAAATATGCGCGCCCTGCAGTCCGGTCACCATGGTCATCGCGTTGGCCAGTCCGGCCGTGCTGTAGCTGTCGCCCTTGCGCACGGTGGCATAGTCGCCATTGACCGGCGTCGCCGACTTCAGCCGCGCCCACGAAAAATCGCCGATTTCCGGCCGGGTCGCGTGGAAGGCCGTCAGCAGCGTATGGTGGGCCGCGATCGACAACTGCGGATCGGCGCCCACGCTGGCCCGGGACGACCAGGTGCTGCGGCCCGAGCTTTCGACGCGCGCGAAATCGACGATGACCTGCGCCGTCACCGCGGTCGCCTGCAGTTCGTGCGAAACCGTGCTGATCGCCTTCCAGTTGTCGGTCTGGAAGGGGCTGAGGTTGCCGAGCTGGTCGCCGTGCACGAACCACAGCGGCATGCCGGTCGGCGCCATCACGATGAAATGGCGCTGGTCTCCGGTCGGGCTCACGGTATAGGCCGCGCCGGCCTTGGTTTCGGCGATGGCGATGCGGCGGAACGCCTCACGCTGGGCGACCTGCTCGAACGGGACGACCTCGCGGCCGCCGGCTTTCATGCGCTCGACGAAATCGGCATAGAGGCGGTCGGTGATCGCCTGCATCAGCGCCAGGCTGACGTTGTCCAGCGCGACGTCGATGCGCTTGTTCTGCGACTGGGTGATGGTGCGGATGTTGCCGGTGCTCTGCCCGATGTTGGCCAGGCCGGCGCCGGCATAGGCCGCGGCGCTGTTCTGGATCACGAAGCCGACGCGGTAGCCGGCGATCGCCACCTTCGGCGCACGGCCGGCAAGCTCGGGCACACGGTCCGCCTGCAGTTCGGAAGCGGCAATGCCGGCCGCTTGCGCGCCGGCCGCGGCCTGCTCGACCAGCGCCGCGGCGCCCTGCAGATCGTCCGGTGCCTTCGCCAGGCCGGTATCGCCGGCGGCCGCAGCCGGCGCCGATGCGGCGGCGAGTTTCTGCAGATCGGCGCCGCTGATCGTCCTGCCCGGCGCCTCGAGATCGGAAGCCTTGCATTCCTTGGCCAGGAACAGGCCGGTCAGGTGTTCCTTGCGCGCCGCGGCCTGCTTCGCGCGCTCGGCCGCCTGCTGCGCCGACTGGGCCGACGATTGCTGCACGACGTTGGCCGCGGTCTGCGTTGCGGCCTGGCCGAACAGGGCTCCGGTGATGCCGCCAAATGCGCCGAAGAGTCCGGTGCGTCCGGCAATTTCAGCCGCGGTGCCGGCGGCGCCCGCGGCGGTTGCTGACGTGCGCTGCTTGTCTTCCGCGACCTTGGCCTCGCCGATGATCCGCTCCATGTCGCCGGCTTCGGCATGGATCTGGGCGCAGCTCAGTTCGTTGTCGGTCATCCGGATCCGGTCGATCGGCGCGGGAGGCGCCGCCTGCTGGGCGATGGCCGCAGTCGTGGCGAAGAACAGGCCCGTCAGGACCAGCCGGTAACGATTCATGTGTTTTTTCCCTGTCGAAATCATGACGCCCCTGTCGGGCAGGCGTCGTTTTTGATGTTGTTCCCGCGTCCGGCCGCCGGGCACGGCGGCTCGATGGCAGTTGCATGGCGATCAGAGCAATCGCCATGCCATGCCGCTGCCCACAATCACGACGGCAGGTTCAATACGTACTTGGCGAGAATGTTGCGCTGGATCTCGTTGGAGCCGCCGTAGATCGTGCCGGGGCGCGAGTTGTAGAACGGCGACAGCACATCGATCTCCCCGTCGCCGATCGCCACTTCGCCCTCGACCGCGCCGTACTCGCCGGCCGCCTCGATCAGCAGCTCCGAGAGGCGCTGGTAGGTGTCCATCGACCACACCTTCAGCATCGACACGTCGGGGCCCAGCGCCTCGCCGCGCCGCACCTTGTCGACGAAGCGCCGGTACAGCGAGCCGAGGTCGGCGAGGTCGAGCTGGAGCTGGGTCAGGCGTTCGACGAAAGCCGGATCGGCCGTCAGGCCGCGCGCCTGCGCCAGCATTTCGAGCTTTTCCAGCGCCTGCAGCGGCCGTCGCGGGCTGCCGATGTTCAGGCGCTCGAAACCGAGCAGGCCCTTGGCAATGGTCCAGCCCTTGTGCAATTCGCCCACCAGATTGTGTTTCGGCGTGCGCACGTTGTCGAAGAACACCTGGCAGAACTCCTCGTGGCCGGCGATGTTGCGGATGGTGCGCAGCGTGATGCCCGGCGTCTTCATGTCGACCAGGAAAAAGCTGATGCCTTCCTGTTTCTTCTTCGCCGCCTTGTCGGTGCGCGCCAGCACGTAGATGTGCGTCGCGTCGTGTGCCATCGAGGTCCAGATCTTGCTGCCGTTGATGACGTAATCGTCGCCGTCGGGGACCGCCTCGGTGCGCAGGCTGGCGAGATCGGAGCCGGCATTGGGTTCGGAATAGCCCTGGCACCAGATCGCCTCGCCGGCGATGATTTTCGGCAGGAAAAACGCGCGCTGCGCGTCGTTGCCGAAACGGATCAGCGTCGGCCCGACCATGGTCAGGCCCTGATCGGGCATGCGACCGACGCCGGCGCGTTCGGTTTCCTCGTAATAGATCAGCAGTTTCGAGGGGGACAGGCCCATGCCGCCGTGCTCGCGCGGCCAGTTCGGCGCGATCCAGCCCTTTTTCGACAGCTTCAGGTACCAGTCGCGGCATTCGTGCCAGCGCATGCGCCGCGGCAGGAATTTGTACTCCGCCGGAAACTCGTTTTCGAAAAAGACGCGGACTTCGGCGCGGAAGGTCTCGTCGCTCATCGCGTTCCAGTCGCTCATGCTGCCTCCCGGGCGCCGGGCGCCGAAAGCCGCGCATAACGCGCGCGGTGGACGCGGCCGTTGCCGAGCCAGGCCGACAGCGTCATCGCGCGTTTGGCGTAGAGGCCCACGTCGCAGTCCTCGGTGAAGCCGATCGCGCCGTGGAACTGGATCGCGGCGCGGGTGATCGCCAGCGCGGCCTCGGCGCAGCGCGACTTGGCGCGGCTCGCGGCCCGCGCGCGCGCGGCCGGATCGGGACCGGCATCCAGTTCGGCGACCACCTCGCGCAGCACGGCGTCGGCCAGTTCCTGCTGGATGTGCAGGTCGACCGCGCGGTGCTGCAGCACCTGGAAACTGCCGATGGGCTTGCCGAACTGCACCCGCGTCTTCATGTAATCGAGGCTCATCTCGTACGCCCGCTTCATCACGCCGACGAGCTCGGCGGAACTCACCGCCGCGGCATGATCCAGCGCGCGGTCGAGCGCGGCGCGCGCCGCATCTCCCGAGGCCAGCAGATGTTCGCGCGGCACGACGACATCGCGCAGGCTGACGCTGCCGTAACAGCGGCCGTCGGCGAGTGGCTGCGCGGCGATGCTGCAGCCGGCGGCATCGCGCGGCACCCATAGCAGCTGCAGTTCACCGCCGGCCAGCGCGCTGACGACATAACCGTCGGCGGCGGGGCCGCCGACGATGAAACGTTTTTCGCCGCTGACACGGAAGCCGCCTTCGAAAGGCGTCGCCGCCGTGGCCACCTGCAGTCCGGAAAAATCGTCCGGCTGCTCCTGCCAGGCCAGCACCGGCAGGCGCGAACCGTCCGCGATGCCGGCCAGCAGTTCGTCGCGCAGCGGCGATGCGGCGGCGCCTTCCAATGTCCGCGCCGCGAGCACGGCAACGGCGGTGTACGGTTCCGGCATCAGCGCACGGCCAAGGCCTTCCGCAACGATCGCCGCCTCGGCAAGGCCCAGTCCCAGCCCGCCGCAGGATTCCGGCACCAGCACGCCGAGCCAGCCCAGTTCGGCCAGCTGGCGCCACTGCGCCGCATCGAATTCGGCGTGATCCCGCGCCAGCGCGCGCACCCGCGGCAGGTTGGCGCCGTGCTGGACGAAATCGCCGACGCTCTGCGCAAGCAGCGCCGCATGTTCGGTCAGGGTTTCGCTCATCGTCATTTTCCGTTTAGAAGTGAATTATGTAACTACTTGTTTTTATTATGTTTTTTGATTTTGCTGCTCATCTGCCTAGCTTACCGAATCGCCGCCGGGACGGCTACGGCCTGCAACACCATGCGAAATCGGCATGCGGACGGGCGAAGTGCCACACAATCCCGGTTTTTTACGATACCGACAAAAATCATGACCCCTCCCGCAGATTCTCCGAACCGGCGCGCCAAGCTGGCCGCAACCATCGAAGCGCCGCACGCGCAAAACCTGATCATCGCGCTGATCCTCGTCAATGCCGCGATCCTCGGTCTCGAAACCAGTCCCGCCGCGATGGCCGGCTGGGGCGGATTGCTGATGCGGCTCGACCAGGCCATCCTCGCCGTGTTCGTCATCGAACTGGTGATCCGCATCCTCGCCCACGGCTGGCGCTTTTTCCGGGATCCGTGGAGCGTGTTCGATTTCACCGTCATCGTCATCGCGCTGCTGCCGGCCACCGGCCCGTTCGCGGTGCTGCGCGCCTTGCGGGTGCTGCGGGTGCTGCGCCTGCTCACCATGGTGCCCAGCATGCGCCACGTGGTCGGCGGGCTGCTCGCCGCAATCCCCGGGCTCGCGTCGGTGTTCGGCATCCTGTCGATCATTTTCTACGTCGCCGCGGTCATCGCCACAAAACTTTTCGGAGCCGATTTTCCGGAATGGTTCGGCAGCCTGGGCAGCAGCGCCTACACGCTGTTCCAGGTCATGACGATGGACAGCTGGTCGACGGGCGTCACGCGACCGATCATGGAAACGTTCCCGCAGGCTTGGATATTTTTCATCCTGTTCATCCTGGTCTCGACTTTCACCATGCTCAACCTGTTCATCGCGGTGATCGTCAACGCCATCCAGGCCGAGCATGAAGCCGAGCTGCGGGACAGGGAAAATCAGCCGGCGGAAACTGCCCTGCAGGAGGAAATCCGCGCCCTCAGAGGTGAACTGCAGGAATTGCGCCGGACATTGCAGTTGCGGGGCGGCACCTGAGGCCTGGCAGGGCTGCCTGCCCTTGCATCCGGTTTCAGGGAAACAGGCTGTAACTCGCCCACCAGGCGATCGCGGACATCGCCGCCGCGCAGGGGATGGTCAGTATCCACGCCAGCACGATGTTGCCGGCCACGCCCCAGCGCACGACGGCGGCCGATTGCGCCGAACCGACGCCGACGATCGCGCCGGTGATGGTGTGGGTGGTCGACACCGGAATGCCGAAGCCGGTGGCGACGAACAGCGTCATCGCGCCGCCGGTTTCCGCGCAAAAGCCGCCCACCGGTTTCAGCTTGGTGATTTTCTGGCCCATGGTCCTGACGATGCGCCAGCCGCCGAACATCGTGCCCAGCGCGATCGCGACGTAGCAGGAAATCACGACCCACATCGGAATCGGATCCCCGGGGCTGGTCAGGCCGGCGGCGATCAGCAGCATCAGGATGATGCCCATGGTTTTCTGCGCATCGTTGCCACCGTGGCCCAGGCTGTACGCCGCCGCGGAGACCAGCTGCAGGCGGCGGAACCAGCGGTCGACGCGCGCCGGCGTCGTCCGCCTGCAGATCCATGACACGGCCACCATCATGAATCCGGCCAGCAGGAAACCCAGCGTCGGCGAAATGACGATGAACGCGAGCGTCTTGTAGATGCCGGCGCCCTGCAGCGCCCAGAAACCGCTCTTGGCGACGGCGGCGCCGATCAGGCCGCCGATCAGCGCGTGCGACGAACTCGACGGCAGGCCGTAGTACCAGGTGATGACGTTCCAGGCGATGGCGCCGACCAGCGCGCCGAACACGACGTGATGATCGACGATGGAGCCGTCGATGATCCCCTGCCCCACCGTGGTCGCGACCTTGAGCTGGAACACGAACAATGCGGCGAAATTGAAGAACGCGGCCCAGACCACGGCCTGGTACGGCTTGAGCACGCGGGTCGAAACCACGGTGGCGATCGAGTTCGCCGCGTCGTGGAAGCCGTTCATGAAATCGAAGACCAGCGCGACGACGACGAGCAGCACGACCACGCCCAGGCTGATGCTGACGGAATCCATGGCGGCCCCCGCTCAGGCGTGCTCGAGCACGATGCCTTCGATGATGTTGGCGACGTCCTCGCAACGGTCGGTGATCTCCTCGAGCAGCAGGTAGACCGAACGCAGCTTGAACACCTGCTTGAGGTCGGTCTCGTCGCGGAACAGCCGCGACATCGCCGAGCGCATCACGCGGTCGGCATCGGACTCGAGGCGGTCGATCTCCTCGCAGGTTTTCAGGATCGCCTGCGGCGAACGCAGATCGTGCAGCAGCGACACCGCGGTTCTGACGCGCTCGCAGCACATGTGGCAGATCTGCGCGAGCTGCTCGGCTTCCGGCGTGCCGCGGCGGATGTCGTACAGCAGCAGCGATTCGGCGACGTCCTGGATCAGGTCGAGAATGTCGTCCATGCGGGTGATCAACTGGTGGATCTGGTCGCGGTCGATCGGCGTGATGAAGGTGCTGTGCAGCACCAGCAGCGTGTCGTGCGTGATCCTGTCGGCTGCGCGTTCGGCATCGTCGATGCGCCGGGTATAACGCTCGGCATCATCGAGGTGGGCCATCAGCCCGACCAGTTCCTGGCTGCCTTCGACGATGCGCAGCGCATGAGCGTTGAAGAAATCGAAAAAGCGGCCCTCGCGGGGCATCAGCTTGGAAAAGAAAGTGGCCATGGTTATTGACGCCGCATAGGAGAGCTAACTTTCACTTATTGTTTTTATTATATTTTTTAGTTTTCGCGGAATGACCGTGTGCTAAATGCAAACGCAGGCACAGCTTACAGAAATACGGGACTGGCGACCACGCGATACCGCAGCATGCGGACGGCGCGATGATCACTATCTGCGTCACATCCGGAAATACCGGACGGAGACCGCGGCATATCCGGTGCAGACATCCGGCTTCGCAAACAACAAAAGCCGCCTTGCGGCGGCTTTTGGCTTTTGTGCATTCTGGTGGAGTGGAGGAGGATCGAACTCCCGACCTTCGCATTGCGAACGCGACGCTCTCCCAGCTGAGCTACCACCCCGAAAAGAGCGGCGGATTTTACCCGCTTGCCGGACGGGCGGCAAATCGGCCGGGCGGCTGGCGGACGGCCGCTATAATCGGCCGCATTCCGTACCGGATTCCCCATCATGGACATCAAACCACCCTACGGTTACCAGGAAATCGTCCCGCTGAGCAAAACCCACCGGGTGCTGCTGCCCGGGGAGCGGCGGCTGCCGGTGCTGTTCCGCAACCTGACCTCGCTGCCGCTGTCCTTCGCCGAATTCGCGGTGGCCGTGCGCGACTACCCGATCACCTTCATCTCCGGCGATGGCGGCGCCACATTCGTCGCGATGGCCATCCTCGGGGTCGAAGCGCAGCAGAACCTGTTCGTCACCGCGGACGATACCTGGGATGCGCAGGCCTACCTGCCGGCCTACGTGCGGCGTTATCCGTTCTGCATGACCCGCGTCACCGTCGACGGCCGGGAACAGTCGGAACGCATCGCCTGCGTCGAGAAACGCGCGCTGAAAGCCAAAGGCGAGGCGCTGTACGACGACAAGGGCGAGGCCCTGCCAGTGTGGCAGCAGCTGAGCAAGCTGCTGTTCGAGTTTGAAGCCGATCTCGCGCGCACCGAGGAAATGTGCCGCGTGCTGAAGGACCTCCAGCTGCTGGAACCCTTTTCGGCGCAGGCGGCGCCCACCGGCGAATCGCCGATCACGCTGACCGGCATGCACCGCGTGTCGGAAACGAGGCTGCAGGCCCTGCCGGGAGACCGGCTGCAGCAACTGGCGCAGAACGGCATGCTGGCGCGCATCTACGCCCATCTGCTGTCGCTGGACAATTTCCAGCGGCTGCTCGACCGCCGCGCGGCGCGGCGGTCCGGGGACGGGCAAGGCCGGAAAACGGATCCGAAAAAACTGAACTAGGCCGGACGGGGACGGCCCAAGGCCCAGGCCAGCAGCCCGGCCCCGGCAAGCACCATCGGCAGCGACAGCCACTGGCCCATCGTCAGGCCCAGCGCCAGGAAACCGAGGAAGCTGTCGGGTTCCCGGGTGTATTCGACGCCGAAGCGGAACGCGCCGTAGCCGATCAGGAACAGCGCCGAGGCCGCGCCGCGCGGCCGCGACTTCAGCGTGAACCACCACAGGATCGCGAACAGCACGACGCCCTCCAGCGCGAATTCGTAGAGTTGCGACGGATGCCGCGCCACGCCGTCGACGTTCGGAAACACCATCGCCCAGGGCACTTCGGCGGGACGCCCCCACAGTTCGGCATTGATGAAATTGCCCATGCGCCCGGCGGCGAGCCCCAGCGGCACCAGCGGCGCGATGAAATCGGTGATCTGCAGCCAGTCGCGGCGGCGGCTGCGCGCGAACAGGATCATCGCGATGACCACGCCGAGGAACCCGCCGTGGAAGGACATGCCGCCCTCCCACACGTAGAACACCTTCCACGGCGCCGTCAGGTAGTCGCCGAACTTGTAGAACAGCACGTAGCCGAACCGGCCGCCGAGGATGGTGCCGACGATGCCGTAGAACAGCACGTCGTCGAGGTCGCTGCGCGCCCATCCGCCGTCCGGGTTGCGGTCGATGCGGTAACGGCCGAACAGCCAGATCAGCGCGAAACCAAGCAGGTACATCAGGCCGTACCAGCGGAATGCCACCGGCCCGAGCTGCAGGGCGATCGGATCGAACTGGGGATGGACGAACATGGGAAAACCGGGAGGATGCGATAAAATGTTGCGCTCATTATACGTGGCCCGCCCGATCGCCATCGCCGGATGGCCGCCAGCCCAACGGAGAACGAACATGCCGCTGAACAAACGCAGCCAGCTGATCACCGCCGGCGTTGCCCGCTCGCCCAACCGCGCGATGCTGCGCGCCGTCGGTTTCGGCGACGGCGATTTCGACAAGCCCATCGTCGGCGTCGCCAACGGCCATTCGACGATGAACCCCTGCAACGCCGGCATCCAGCCGCTGGTCGACCGCGCCATCGCCGAACTGAAATCCGCGGGCGCGATGCCGCAGGTCTTCGGCGTGCCGACCATCACCGACGGCATCGGCATGGGCACCGAGGCGATGAAGTACTCGCTGGTGTCGCGCGAAGTGATCGCCGACTGCATCGAGACCGCCGTCAACGGTCAGGCCATGGACGGCGTGCTGGTCTGCGGCGGCTGCGACAAGAACATGCCCGGCGGCATGATCGCGATGCTGCGCATGAACGTGCCCGGCATCTACGTCTACGCCGGCACCATCAAGCCCGGCAAGTGGAAGGGCCAGGATCTGACCATCGTCAGCGCCTTCGAGGCCGTGGGTTCCTACGCCGCCGGCAAGATGAGCGACGAGGATTTCATCGGCATCGAGAAAAACGCCTGCCCCTCGGTCGGCGCCTGCGGCGGCATGTACACCGCCAACACGATGTCCTCGTCCTTCGAGGCGCTCGGCATGAGCGTGCTCGGCTCCTCGCAGATGGCCTCGCCCGATCCCGAGAAGGCCGATTCCGCGGCCGATTCCGCGCGCGTGCTGGTCAACGCGATCAAAAACAACATCAAGCCGCGCGACATCGTCACGCGCAAGTCGATCGAAAACGCGGTGGCGCTGATCATGGCCACCGGCGGCTCGACCAACGCGGTGCTGCATTACCTCGCGATCGCGCACGCCGCGCAGGTCAAATGGACCATCGACGATTTCGAGCGCGTGCGCAAAAAGGTCCCGGTGCTGTGCGACCTGAAGCCCTCGGGCCGCTACGTCGCGGTCGACTTCCACCGCGCCGGCGGCGTGCCGCAGGTGCTGAAGATGCTGCTGAAACAGGGCCTGATCCACGGCGACTGCATGACCATCACCGGGAAGACGCTGGCGCAGGAACTCAAAAACATCCCCGATGCGCCGCACGCCGGCCAGGACGTGATCCGGCAGTGGAACGACCCGATGTACAAACAGGGCCACCTCGCGATCCTGAAGGGCAATCTCGCGCCCGAGGGCTGCGTCGCCAAGATCACCGGCCTGAAATCGCCGAAGATCACCGGGCCGGCCCGGGTGTTCGACTCCGAGGTCGCCTGCATGAAGGCGATCATGGCCAAGAAGATCAAGGCCGGCGACGTCGTGGTCATCCGTTACGAGGGCCCGAAAGGCGGCCCCGGCATGCAGGAAATGCTCGCGCCCACCGGCGCGCTGGTCGGCCAGGGCCTCGGCGAATCGGTGGGACTCATCACCGACGGCCGCTTCTCCGGCGGCACCTGGGGCATGGTCGTCGGCCACGTCGCGCCGGAAGCCTTCGAGGGCGGCCCGATCGCGCTGGTGAAGGAAGGCGATTCGATCACCATCGATGCCATCAAGCGGCTGATCCAGATCAACATCCCGGCGAAAGAACTCGCGGCGCGCAAAAAGAAATGGAAACAGCCGAAGCCGCGCTACACCCGCGGCGCGCTGGCCAAGTTCGCGCGGCTGGTCTCCACCGCCAGCAAGGGCGCAGTCACCGACTGAGCGCGCGGCGGCGGGGAGCACCGGGCCATGGCGGATGCGCCGATATACGTCCACCACTCGATCCGCTGCGCTCCGCGGACCTGGGCGACGGTGGCCGATGCGCTGGGCCGTCTCGACTGGGCCGGCCGGGGCGGCGCGCTGTTCGGCATCTGGCGCTCGCAGATCGGATCCCCCCGCGACGAGTTGAATGCGATCACCGTCTGGCCCTCGCTTGCGGGCGCCGGCATTGCCGGATCGCTGGCGCGCGGCACCCCGGACGTGCATGAGGTCCGCAGCCGGCCGATGCAGGCGACGCTGCGCCCCGATTCGCCGCGGCCGCCACGGCGCCAGGGCAACTATGCCTTCCGCTGGTTCGAGCTGCCGGACGGGCACTGGCCGGAATTCCTGGCGCTGTGCGCCGAAGCCTGGCCGGGATTCGAGGCCGCCTACGATTCCCAGGTCATCGGCCTGTGGCGCTGCGCCGACGACGGACCGGGACGCGTGAGCGCCCTGATGATGACCCGCCGGCTCGACCTTGCCATGTGGGAACGCTCGAAGATGCCCGCGAACGAGGCGGAGTGTGAAATGCGCCGCCGGCTCAGCCGGCGTTACGACCTCTGCGATGACACCCGGGTCTGCACCACCACGCTGCTGACCGCGGAAGACCGCGCCGACACCGCGCGCTGGACCTGAAGCGGAACGGCCTCCCCCGCGCGGCTTATGCAGCCGCGAGCGCTTGCTCCAGATCCGCGATGATGTCGTCGATGTGCTCGATGCCGATCGACAGGCGCACCATGTCTTCGCTGACGCCGGCGCTCGCCAGTTCCTGCGGCGCCAACTGGCGGTGGGTGGTACTCGCCGGATGGCAGGCCAGCGATTTCGCATCGCCGATGTTGACCAGCCGCGTCACCAGTTTCAGCGCGTCGATGAAGCGCGTGCCGCCGGCGCTGCCGGATTTGATGCCGAAGCTGAGGATGCCCGAAGCGCGGCCTCCCATGTACTGATCGACCAGCGGCCGGTCCGGATGGTCGGGCAGCCCGGCGTAGTGCACCCAGCCCACCTTCGCGTGGCCCTGCAGATGACGGGCCACGGCCAGCGCGTTGTCGCAGATCCGGTCCATGCGCACCGCCAGCGTCTCGATGCCCTGCAGGATCAGGAAGGCGTTGAAGGGCGACAGCGCGGCGCCCATGTTGCGCAGGGGCACGACGCGGGCGCGCCCGATGTAGGCCGCGGCGCCCAGCGCTTCGGTGTAGACCACGCCGTGGTAGGAGACGTCGGGTTCGTTGAGCCTGCGGAATTTCTGCCTGTGCTCGGCCCAGGGAAAGTTGCCGGAATCGACGATCGCGCCGCCGATGGAATTGCCGTGGCCGCCGAGGTACTTGGTCAGCGCATGCACGACGATATCGGCGCCGTGCTCGAAGGGCCGGCAGAGATAGGGCGTCGGCACGGTGTTGTCGACGATCACCGGCACGCCGCGTTCATGGGCGATTTTTGCGAGTTCGCCGAAGTCGACGACATTGCCCAGCGGGTTGCCCACCGACTCGCAGAACACCGCCTTGGTCTTGCCATCGATCAGCTTCCGCCAGGCTTTCGGCTCGCGGCAGTCGGCAAAGCGCACTTCGATGCCGTACTGGGGAAAGGTGTGCGCGAACAGATTGTAGGTGCCGCCGTACAGCGCGCTCGAGGTGACGATGTTGTCGCCGGCTTCGGCGATGGTCATGATCGCGTAGGTGATCGCGGCCATGCCCGAGGCAAGGCCCAGCCCGGCTATGCCCCCTTCCATTTCCGCGACGCGCTTTTCGAGCACGTCGGTGGTCGGATTCATGATGCGGGTATAGATGTTGCCCTGGACCTTGAGGTCGAACAGGTCGGCGCCGTGCTGGGTGCTGTCGAAGGCGTACGAGGTGGTCTGATAGATCGGAACGGCGGCGGCCTTGGTGGTCGGGTCAGGCTTGTAGCCGCCATGTACTGCGATGGTGTCGATTTTCATCCGTCCTCCGCGGTGGGTGATTCAAAGTGATGACGGGAGTATAGGCGGGCCCGCATCAAGGCATCGGGTTAAACGAAAAATAATCAATAAAAACAAATACTTATATACCACGCTTTGAGCACCCGCCATGACGGAACCGCAGGAGCCGCGTGTTTCTGCGAAACCATGCTTCGGCTACAATCGCCGCTCATTTTCCAGAGCCCATCGCCAAGGAGTTTTCATGAAACTGCTTCATGCCGCATCCGTCGTTTTGGGAATGCTGCCCGCCGTCAACGCCACCGCTTCAGAAAAACTGGCGCAATCCAGCGGCTGCATGACCTGCCATGCGATGGATCGCAAGGCCATCGGCCCTGGCTACAAGGAGATCGCCGCCAAGTACCGCAACGACAAGAGCGCCGAAGCGAAATTGATCCAGAAAGTGAAGGCTGGCGGTTCCGGCATCTGGGGCCCGGCGCCGATGCCGCCGAATGCGCATGTCAAGGATGACGACATCAAGGCCATGGTGCAGTGGATCCTTGCGCTGAAATAGCGGAATGCGGTCCCCCGCATCGACATTGAAAAAGCCGGCGCTCGCCGGCTTTTTTCCAGGCGGCCCCGGAACTGAAATTGACATCGCATGATCCGCTCCGGATAATCAGTAAATCCCTTTCATTAACAATGGGTTAAATATCAAGCCGCGATCCGCCGCGGACCGATTGCCCGACAGACTCTTCGGACTGGAGCCCCCATGCAGATGCACAAGTCACGCCACGCCCTTGCCGCCCTTCTTGCCGCCAGCCTGATCGCCGGTTGCGGCCAGGAAGCGCCGCCGCCCGCGCCCAAGGCCGACGCGCCGCAAGTGGTGACCGTGAAAATCGGCTCGGCCTCCCCGCTGACCGGACCGCAGGCGCACATCGGCATCGACATCCGCAACGGCGTGCAGCTCGGCATCGAGGATCTCAACGCGAAAGGCATCGAAATCGGCGGCAAAAAGGTCCGTTTCGAACTGGCGGCGGAAGACGACGAAGCCAATCCGACCAAGGCCACCACGGTGGCGCAGAAACTGGTCGACACCAGGGTCGCCGCGGTCGTCGGCCACTTCAACTCCGGCGCGTCGATTCCCGCATCCAAGATTTATGCCGACGCCGGCATACCGCAGATCTCTCCGGCTTCGACCAACCCCGATTACACGCTGAAAGGCTTCAGCACCACGTTCCGCGTCGTCGCCCACGACGGCCAGCAGGGCCCGACGCTGGCGCGGTTCGCGCTCAACGCGCTGAAATCGAAAAACATCGCGGTCATCGACGACAGCACCGCCTACGGCCAGGGGCTGGCCGACAACTTCGAGGCGACGGTCAAGTCGCTGGGCGGCAATATCGTCGCCCGCGAGCACACCACCGACAAGGACACCGATTTCAAGGCGATCCTGACCAAGATCAAGGGCCGCAAGCCGGACCTGATCATGTTCGGCGGCATCGATCCGCAGGCGGGGCCGATGATCAAGCAGATGAAGGATCTCGGCATCAAGGCCGGCTTCATCGGCGGCGACGGCATGCAGACGCCGAACTTCATCAAGCTCGCCGGCGATGCCGCCGAAGGCGCGATGGCGTCGATTCCCGGCCTGCCCAAGGACCAGATGCCGGGGGGCAAGGCTTTCCTCGAGAAATACAAAACGAAATTCAACCAGGAGGTCGAGCTGTTCGCGCCGATGGGCTACGACGCGGTGTTCGTGTTCGCCGAGGCCATGAAACGCGCGGGTTCCACCGAACCGGCCGGATTCCTGCCCGAGATCGGCAAGACCGATTACCAGGGCGTCATCGGCCCCATCGCCTTCGACGGAAAGGGCGATCTCCGGAATGCCCCGATCACCATTTACGTGGTGAAGGGCGGCCGGTGGGAGCCCCTGGAAATCATCAAACCCGACGGCGGCGCCGAACCCGCCGGGAAAGAAACCCCGGCCGCGGACCAAGCCGCTCCGAAATAACCCGCCGCAACGGCTCCAACGGCACCCTCCAGGGTGCCGTTGCCGTCTCTGCCGATGGAAATATTCGCCCAACAAATCGTCAATGGCCTGGTGCTGGGCAGCATCTACGCGCTGGTCGCCCTCGGCTACACGATGGTCTACGGCATCCTCGGCCTGATCAACTTCGCCCACGGCGACATCACCATGATCGGCGCGCTGGTGTCGCTCACGCTGCTGCAGCTGCTCGCGGCCGCGGGCCTGCCGGTGCCGGTGGTGCTGGGGCTGGCCGCCTGCGGGGCGATGCTGGTCTGCGCCGTGCTCGGGCTGTCGATCGAGCGCGCCGCCTACCGGCCGCTGCGCCGCGCGCCGCGGCTGGCGCCGCTGATCACCGCCATCGGCGTGTCGATCCTGCTGCAGTATTCGGCGGCGCTGATCTGGGGCAAGCAGTACATTTCGCTGCCCCCGATCATCGAGCCCCTGCGCTTCACGCTGTTCGGCGCGCAGCTCACTTCGCTGCAGGCGACGATCTTCCTGCTCGCCTGCGCGATCATGGCCGGGCTGCTGTGGTTCATCAAGGCGAGCCGGATGGGGCGCGCGATGCGCGCGACCGAGCAGAACCCCGACGTCGCCGGACTGATGGGCGTCAACACCAACACGGTGATCGCCTTCACCTTCCTGCTCGGCTCGGCGATCGGCGCCGTCGCCGGGCTGATGGTCGTGCTCTATTACGGCATCGGCCATTACTTCATGGGTTTCATGCTCGGCCTCAAGGCCTTCACCGCCGCGGTGCTCGGCGGCATCGGCAACGTCGCCGGCGCGGTGCTCGGCGGGCTGCTGCTCGGCGTCATCGAGAGCCTGGCTTCCGGCTACATCGGCGATCTCACCGGCGGCGTGCTGGGCAGCAATTACCGCGACATCTTCGCCTTCCTCGTGCTGGTGCTGGTGCTGGTGCTGAAGCCATCCGGGCTGATGGGCCGCTCCGGCGGGGACCGCGCATGATCGCCGCCGGCCATCCGCTGCTGCGCTGGACGACCTGGCTCGCCGTCGCGCTGCTGCTGCTCGCCGCGCCGTTCCTGATCGAGGCGGTGCTCGGCCGCGCCTGGGTGCGCATCACCGACGTCGCGCTGCTGTTCATCATGCTGGCGCTGGGGCTCAACATCGTGGTCGGTTTCGCCGGCCTGCTCGACCTCGGCTACATCGCGTTTTTCGCGGTCGGCGCCTACAGCTACGCGCTGCTGGCCTCGCCGCAGTTCGCGGTGCACTGGCCTTTCTACGTGCTGCTGCCGCTGGGCGCCGCGGTCGCCGCCGTGTTCGGCATCCTGCTCGGCGCGCCGACGCTGCGGCTGCGCGGCGACTACCTCGCCATCGTCACGCTCGGCTTCGGCGAAATCATCCGCATCTTCCTCAACAACCTGAACCGGCCGTTCAACATCACCAACGGGCCGCAGGGCATCACGCTGATCGACCCCCTGCAGTTCGGCGGATTTTTGCTGGCCCAGTCCCACACCGTGGCCGGACTGACGTTCACGCCGGTGCACAACTACTACTTCGTGTTCCTGGCCTGCGTCCTGCTGTCGATCGCCGTCTCGCTGCGCCTGGAAGACTCGCGCATCGGCCGCGCCTGGGTGGCGATCCGGGACGACGAGCTCGCGGCCTCGGCGATGGGCATCAACACCCGCAACATGAAGCTGCTGGCCTTCGCGATGGGCGCGACCTTCGGCGGCGTCGCCGGCGGCCTGTTCGCCGCCTTCCAGGGCTTCATCAGTCCGGAAAGCTTCCACCTGATCGATTCCATCATGGTGCTCTGCATGGTGGTGCTCGGCGGCATGGGCAATGTCTACGGCGTCGCGCTTGGCGCGGTGCTGCTGACCGCGCTGCCGGAAGCGCTGCGTTACGTCGGACCGCTGCAGCAGCGCTGGTTCGGCGAGGTCTTCGTCGATCCGTCGGATCTGCGCATGCTGCTGTTCGGCCTCGCGCTGGTGCTGATGATGCTGTTCCGTCCGTCCGGCATCCTGCCGGCGCGGCGGCGTGCAGTGCGGCCGGCACCGGCCGGCACCGGGAGAAAACCGCATGCCGCCGGCTGACGCGCCGCTGCTCTGCGCGACCGGCCTCAGCAAGCGCTTCGGCGGGCTGAACGCGCTGAACGGCGTGTCGATCCGCGTGGAGCGCGGCGAGATTTTCGGGCTGATCGGCCCCAACGGCGCGGGAAAGACCACGCTGTTCAACGTGCTGACCGGTTTCTACGCCGCGGACGCCGGCACCGTCACTTTCGACGGCCGGCCTGTCGGCGGACTCAAGCCCCACCGCATCGCGCAACACGGCATTGCCCGCACCTTCCAGAACATCCGTCTTTTCGGCAGCATGAACGCGCTGGAGAACGTGATGGTCGGCCGCCACCTGCGCACCCGCGCCGGCGTGCTCGGCGCCGTGCTGCGCACGCCGGCGACACTGGCCGAGGAAGCCGCCATCGCGCAACGCGCGCTGGAGCTGCTGGATTACTGCGGCCTGTCGGCGCGCGCGGGCGTGCTCGCGCGCGACCTGCCCTACGGCGACCAGCGGCGGCTCGAAATCGCGCGCGCGCTCGCCACCGGGCCGAAACTGCTCGCGCTCGACGAGCCTGCCGCCGGCATGAACGCCACGGAAACCGCCGGCCTGCGCGGGCTGCTGGAGCGCATCGTCGCCGACGGCATCACCCTGCTGCTGATCGAGCACGACATGAAGCTGGTGATGGGGCTGTCGCATCGCGTCGCGGTGCTCGATTACGGCGAGAAGATCGCCGAAGGCGAGCCGGCCGTGGTGCAGCGTGATCCCAAGGTCATCGAAGCCTACCTGGGTGGCGCCATTGCCTGAGATCCTGCTCGGCGTGCGCGGCCTGGAAGTCGCCTACGGCGGCATCCGGGCAGTCAAGGGCATCGACCTCGAGGTGCGCAACGGCGAAATGGTGGCGCTGATCGGCGCCAACGGCGCCGGCAAGACCAGCACGCTGAAGGCGCTTTCCGGCCTGCTCAGGCCCGCCGCCGGCCGCATCGACTATGACGGCGCCGAAGTCACGGGCAAACCGGCGTATCATCTGGTGCGGCGCGGCCTGGCGATGGTGCCCGAGGGGCGCGGGGTGTTTCCAAGGTTGACGGTGGCGGAAAACCTCGCGATGGGCGCCTACATCCGCAGGGACAAGACAGCCGTCGCCCGGGATCTCGATCGTGCCTGCACGCTGTTTCCGCGGCTTGCCGAACGCCGCGGACAGCTGGCCGGCACACTGTCCGGCGGCGAGCAGCAGATGCTGGCGATGGCACGGGCGCTGATGTGCGGGCCGCGGCTGCTGCTGCTCGACGAACCAAGCATGGGACTGGCGCCGCTGATGGTACAGAAGATTTTCGAAACAGTGCGGGCGGTTGCCGCCGAGGGTGTGACGATGCTGCTGGTGGAACAGAATGCGAAGCTGGCGCTCGAAACCTGCCATCGCGGCTATGTCATGGAAAGCGGCAGCGTGGTGCTGGCCGGCGACGCGCGGAAACTGCTGTCCAACCCACAAGTGAGGCAGGCCTACCTTGGAGAATGAGCTGCGGAAACCGCCGGTGCCGGCTGCCTCGTGGCAGCGCCTGGTGCCGCCGCGCCAGGCACGCCTGCCGCTGATGGGATTGGTGGCGGCCGGCCTGGTGGCGCTGCTCGGTTTTCTGTACATCAAGAGCCAGGGGGTCGACTACCGGCGCCAGGGCGAAATCCTCGGCTATCTCCGGGAACTGCGGGAAATCGACGGCCGCGGGGATTCCGAAGTGCTGCGCGCCCGGACCGAAGGCCACTCGGGCCAAACCCGATTCGCGGACGACCGCGGCACGCAGGCGCCGGAAATCCTGAAGCGGCTGCAGCAGGCCGCCGCCGAATCCCCGAGCCAGGCCCTGGCCCGCGAGCTGCCGGCGCTGCTGCAGGCCTTCAACCAGAAAGCGGAGTTGCTCCGGCGTTACCGCGCCGCCCAGCTCGCGGTGACCCAGGCGCTGGGGCGTCTGGTGGAGTTCGATACCGAGATTGCCGGCCTGGTGCGCGGCGCCTGGGCGGGTTTTCCCCAGCGCGACCGCCTGGTTGCGGTGGAAAGCACCTCGGCGCTGCTGTTCGCGCACCTGATGCGTTACGCGGCCGATCCCTCCGAAACCCAGCGCAAGACCGTGGAAACCTTTGCCGCCGATCTGCGCAAGTCCTCCGAAGGCCTGCCGGCGGCGCTGCGCGACGGGCTGGCACGCCTGGACACCACGGTGCAGCAGATTCTCGGCGCCAAGCCGGTCGAGAACGAACTGTTCCTGAAAATCTCGATATCCTCCGCGGGACCGCGCATCAACACCCTCACCGACGCCTTCACTCGGGAGGCCGCGGACATCGAGTCCGACAGCGAACGCTACCGCATCTACCTGAT
Organism: uncultured Bordetella sp.; assembly: GCA_964533495.1. Classification (GTDB taxonomy): domain Bacteria; phylum Pseudomonadota; class Gammaproteobacteria; order Burkholderiales; family SG8-41. Next base: position 24,086 of record CAZHJU010000034.1, read on the forward strand.
CGCCTACGCCGGCGCGCTGCTGATCCTGATCGGCTGGCTGCTGTCGAAACTCGCGGTCAGCTACCGGCTGCTCAACGAAGCCAACCGCGTGCTGGAATCGCGGGTGGAGGAGCGCACCCGCGAACTGTCCGACGCGCTGCGGCAGCTCAAGGAATCCGAGACGCAGCTGATCCAGACGGAAAAGATGTCCTCGCTGGGACAGATGGTCGCGGGCATCGCCCATGAAATCAACACGCCGCTCGCCTACGTCAAGAACAGCCTCGGTTCGGTCGCGGGCAAGCTGCCCGAGGTCAAGCAGCTGGTGGTCGAAACCAACAAGCTGCTGCGGCTGATGGAGGACCCGAGTCCGAACCCCGAACGGCTGCAGGCCAAGTACGCCGCGGTGCGCGGCCTCGTCAACCACTTCGCCGAGCAGCAGGCGCTCGCCGAACTCGGCCAACTCGCCAACGACGGCCTCTACGGCATCGGGCAGATCTCGGAAATCGTGCTCAACCTGAAAAATTTCAGCCGGCTGGACCGCAGCAAGGTGTCGAGCTTCAACCTGAACGAAGGTCTGGAAAGCGCGCTGGTGCTCGCCAGACACGAACTCAAGCACCTGAAGATCATCAAGCACCTCGGCGACATCCCGGCCATCACCTGTTCGCCCTCGCAGCTGAACCAGGTGTTCCTCAACCTGATCAACAACGCGGCCCAGGCCATCGAGTCGGGGACCGGCGAGATCACGATCAGCACGCGGACGGAAGGCGCCGACCACGTCGCGGTCGAGATCGCCGACAACGGCAAGGGCATTCCGCCGGAGATCATGTCGAAGATTTTCGATCCCTTTTTCACGACCAAGGCCGTCGGCAAGGGCACCGGGCTCGGGCTGTCGATTTCATACAAGATCGTGGAGCAGCACGGCGGCAGGATCGATGTCGATTCCACCGTGGGTCAGGGCACCCGCTTCACCATCGTGTTGCCGCTGGTTCCGCCGGCCGCACCGGACGATCCCGCATGAGCGCCGGCTACCCGCAGAAAATCGGCAAGTACGAGGTGCAGGGCATCCTCGGCCGCGGCGGTATGGGCACCGTCTACAAGGCCTTTGACCCCGCGATCCACCGCCAGGTGGCGATCAAGACCATCACCAAGTCGGCGCTCGACCCCTCGGAGCTGCAGTACGCCATCGCGCGCTTCCGCCACGAGGCGCAGGCGGTCGGGCGCCTGACCCATCCCCGCATCGCGGCCATCTACGACTACGGCGAAGACGTGGACCTCGCCTTCATCGTGATGGAGCTGGTCAACGGCAAGTCGCTGTACGAACACCTGCAGAACAAGGCAAAGTTCGATCTCGCGGAAATCGGCGAGATCGTGCGCCAGCTGCTCGACGGACTGGGTTACGCGCATGCCCAGGGCGTCGTCCACCGGGACGTCAAGCCGTCGAACATCCTGATCAACGACGACGGCCGCATCAAGATCAGCGACTTCGGCATCGCCCACCTCGATTCCTCCTCGCTGACCCAGGTCGGCGAAATCATGGGCTCGCCCGGGTACATGTCGCCAGAACAGTTCACCGGGGAAGAGCCCGACGCGCGCACCGACATCTATTCCGCCGGAGTCATCGCCTACGAACTGCTGGCCGGCCGCAAGCCGTTCACCGGCAGCAATGTCGAGATCATGCGCCAAGTCATCGGCGAGCGCCCCGTCAATCCCTCCGAATTCAATCCGCGCATCTCGGTGCAGCTCGACTGGGCCACGCACAAGGCACTGGCGAAAAAGCGCGAGGACCGCTTCCAGACCTCGCGCGAATTCGCGCTCGCCTTCGTGCAGGGGATTGCCGCCAGCCTGCGCACGGCAAAAGCGGCCGAGGAGGAAAAAGACAGGGATGTGCCGACGCAGCGCCTGGACCCGAAGCTGGTGTCGGCCGCGCGGGTCATTTCCGGCCTGCAGGCGGCCAAGACAGCGGAACCCGCCGCCGCGTCGGCGCCGGCGGTGGCCCCCACCTTCGATACCGGCGGCAAGAAAGCCAGGCTGCTGTTCGTCGACGACGAGGAGCGCATACTCAACGCGCTGCGCTCGGTGTTCCGCAACCAGTACAGCGTGTTCACCGCGGGCAGCGGCCCGGAGGCGATGGAATTCCTGAAGCGCTTCCGTCCCCACGTCGTCATCAGCGACCAGCGCATGCCGGAAATGGCCGGCGTCGAACTGCTGCGCCAGGTCCGCGACATCGCGCCGCATACCGTGCGCATCCTGCTCACCGGCTATTCGGATCTCGCCTCCATCGTCGGCTCGATCAACGACGGCGAGGTCTTCCGCTTCATCAGCAAGCCATGGAACAACGCCGATATCCAGAAAACGATCGGCGAAGCCGCGGCCATCGCGCTGGAACTGGCGGACATGGCCAGCTCGCCGGTCATCGTGCCGGACAGGGTGGATTTCGGCATCCTGGTGCTGAATCCCGACCAAAGCGTGTTCCGCGCCGTCAGCGAACTGATGGGCGGCATGTGCCCGGTGATCGAGGCGCCGGACATGGACCGCGCGCTGGGCATTCTCGCCGAACGGGAAATCGCCGTGATCATCGCCGACATCCGCAGCGGCGACCAGAAGTCGCTGGCCGCCTTCAAGCTGCTGAAACAGGATCACCCCGAGATCCTCGCCATCCTCACGACGGAAGCCTCGGATTCCGAGCTGGTGATCGACCTGATCAACCAGGCCCAGGTGTTCCGCTTTCTCAGCAAGCCGCTGAACCTGAAGCTGCTGCAGCAGCATGTGCATGCCGCGCTGGCGCGTTACCAAGCCTTCCGGAAAACACCGAAGCTGCTGAAGCAGCACCGCGTCGCGGCGGCTCCGGCCGGAGCCGAGTCGTCGATGCTCTCCCAGCTGCGCGAACGCATCCGTTCCGTGAAATCCTGGTTCGGCGGGCGCTGAAAAACGCCCGGCCCCCGCTTCAGAGCCAGTCCTTCTCCACCAGGAAATCCGTGTAGAGCCCGGCTTCCGGCGTGCCGGGCTGCGGCGCCCAGTCGTAACGCCAGCGCACCACCGGCGGCAGCGACATCAGGATCGATTCGGTGCGCCCGCCGGACTGCAGGCCGAACAGCGTGCCGCGGTCGTACACCAGATTGAACTCGACGTAGCGGCCGCGGCGGTAGGCCTGGAAATCGCGCTCGCGCTCGCCGTAAGGCAGGTTCCGCCGGCGCTCGACGATGGGGACGTAGGCCGGCAGGAAGCGGTCGCCGACGCTGCGCACCAGCGCAAAACAGCCGTCAAAATCCGGCTGCGACAGGTCGTCGAAAAAGATGCCGCCGACGCCGCGCGGCTCATTGCGGTGCTTCAGGAAAAAGTAGCGGTCGCACCAGGCCTTGTATTTCGGGTGCAGATCGGCACCGAAGGGCGCCAGCGCGTCCCGGCAGCTGCGGTGGAAATGCGCGGCATCTTCCCCGAATCCGTAATACGGCGTGAGATCCATGCCGCCGCCGAACCACCACACCGGCGCGGCGCCCGGCTTTTCGGCGACGAAGCAGCGCACGTTCATGTGCACCGTCGGCACGTAGGGATTGCGCGGATGCAGCACCAGCGACACGCCCATCGCCTGGAACGAGCGGCCGGCGAGTTCCGGCCTGGCGGCGGATGCCGAGGGCGGCAGGCTGTCGCCGAAGACATGCGAGAACCCGACGCCGCCGCGCTCGAACAGCGCGCCGTCCTCGATCAGCCGGGTGATGCCGCCGCCGCCCTGGGAACGTTGCCACTCGTCGCGAATGAAGGTGCCGCCGTCGAGCGCGGCAAGGCGGTCGACGATCGCGGACTGCAGGCCGGTCAGGTACGTCTTGACTGCGGCGGTGTCCATCGGGGAGTGCTGTCCGCGCCGGGCGCTACTTGCGTCCGGCGGCGACCGCGCGGTGGCCGATGTCGCGGCGGCACTGCATGCCGTCGAAGCGGATCAGGTCGACGATCCCGTAGGCGCGTTTCTGCGCGGTGCGGGTGTTGTGGCCGAGCGCGGTGACGCAGAGCACGCGGCCGCCGCTGGTGACCACATCCCTGTCGCGCAATGCGGTGCCGGCATGGAACACGTGGAAATCCTCGCCCACCGGCGGCAGGCCGGCGATGACGTCGCCCTTGCGCGGATCCTCCGGGTAATTCGCCGCCGCCAGCACCACGCCCAGCGCGACACGCGGATCCCATTCCGCCTCCACGGCATCGAGCCTGCCGTCGATGGCCGCATCCAGCAGCCCGACGAGATCGCTTTTCAGCCGCATCATGATCGGCTGGGTCTCGGGATCGCCCATGCGGCAGTTGAATTCGAGCACCTTGATGCCGCCCCCGGGATCGATCATCAGCCCGGCGTAGAGAAAGCCTGTATACGGGATGCCGTCGGCCGCCATGCCGTTGATCGCCGGCTGGATCACTTCACGGATCACCCGTGCATGGATCTCCGGCGTCACCACCGGCGCCGGCGAGTAGGCGCCCATGCCGCCGGTGTTGGGACCCTGATCGCCGTCCTTCAGGCGCTTGTGGTCCTGGCTGCTGGCCAGCGCCAGCGCATTGCGGCCGTCGGCGAGCACGATGAAGCTGGCTTCCTCGCCTTCGAGGAACTCTTCGATCACCACCCGCGCGCCGGCGCTGCCCATCCGGTTGCCGACCAGCATCATGTCGACGGCGGCATGGGCTTCGGCGGCATCCATCGCCACCACCACGCCCTTGCCGGCCGCGAGGCCGTCGGCCTTGATCACGATCGGCG
>CAZHJU010000035.1:0-28154 GCA_964533495.1 uncultured Bordetella sp.
TGCGGCCCGCGGTCTTGCGGATGCCGCGGTGCTCGAGATAACGCATGAAGCGCGCCTGGTAGATCGCGTTGACTGGCCCCAGCCCCATCGAGGCATTCGGAAACTGCCAGAAGTCCGGCATCAGGTAGGGGTGGCAGTACGACGACAGGCCCGTGCCCGGCCCGCCGGTTTCGCGGCGGTAGTTGTTGAGCCGGTCTTCGCCCAGCCGGCCTTCCAGCCAGGCGCGGGCGTAGATGCCGGGCGAGGCGTGGGGCTGGAAAAACACCGCGTCGCCGTCCTGGCCGGCGCGGAAAAAATGATTGAAGCCGACTTCGAACAGGTCGGCGATCGAGGCGTAGGTGGCGATGTGGCCGCCGAGTTCGGCGGCCCCGCGATTGGCGCGGGCCACCATCGCCAGCGCGTTCCAGCGCACCAGTGCCGACACCCGCGCCTCGATGTCGAGATTGCCCGGGAACTGCGGCTGCTCGGCGAGCGCGATGGAATTGCAGTACGGCGTGTTCAGCACCGGCGGCATCGGCACGCGGCGTGCGCGCGCCTCGTCGAGCAGCTTGCGCAGCAGATAGGTCGCGCGTTCGCGGCCGCCGGACTCGATCAGCGAGTTGAAGGCTTCGAGCCATTCGCGGGTTTCGACGGGATCGGGATCGGCGGGCATCACGCGCCAGAAGGCGGCGGCGAGTTCGGACAAATCGGTCATCGGGTTTCCTCCGCGCGCGGGTTTGCGCGCATGACCGGGATGTTACGCGCCAGGCCGCGGAACAGGATTTCGTATCTGCTTGTTTTTAAATAAAATTTAAGAATATAATGCCGGTAAATTTCATATTTGAGGCATAAAATGCCGAAAATGGAGCTGGATGCAACAGACTGGAAGATTCTCGCCCGGCTGCAGCAGGACGCGCGGCTCTCCAACGTCGAACTGGCGCGCGCGGTGAACCTGTCGCCGTCGCCCTGCCTGGCGCGGGTGCGGCGGCTGGAGGAGGGCGGGCTGATCGGCCGCTACGTGACGCTGCTCGATCCGCTGGCGCTGGGACTGACGGTGTCGGTGTTCATCCAGGTGCGGCTCGAGCGCCAGGTGGAGAAGGCGCTGGAAACCTTCGAGGCGGCGATCGCGGAGCGGTCGGAGGTCATGGAGTGCTACCTGATGACCGGCGACTCCGACTACATGCTGCGGGTGATGGTTGCGGACGTGCAGGCGCTGGAACGCTTCATCGTCGACTTCCTCGCGAAAATACCCGGCGTCGGCAACCTGAAGTCGAGTTTCGCGCTGAAGCAGGTCAAGTACAAGACGGCGCTGCCGCTGCCGGGCGCGGCATCCGTGGCCCGCGGCGCGAAACGCCGGCCCGCGGGCTGAAGCGGCTCAGCGCTTGCGGAAGAAGTTGCCCGGACGCGCGGCCGGCGGTCCGGCGCGCTCGTCCTTGTGGCGGAAGCTGATGCGGCCCTTGTTCAGGTCGTAGGGCGAGATCTCGATGGTGACCTTGTCGCCGGCGAGGATGCGGATGCGGTGCTTGCGCATTTTTCCGGAGGCGTAGGCGGTCAGCGTATGGCCGTTGACGAGGGTGACCCGGAACATCGTGTTGGGCAGCACCTCTTCGATGACGCCTTCGTATTCGACCACTTCTTCCTTCGACACTGACGGTCCCCTGTGGTTGCCAAGAGCTGCCAAGACTGGTGAAAAACGTGCAACAACGGATGGAGAAGGCCGAACAGCGGTGCCGCGGACGGGCACGGAGGGCAGACGGAATCCAAACGCCGGCGCGAGTATGGCCGCATGCCCCTGCATTTGCAAGGACCATCGCCTTGCGGCAGGATGCGGTGGCCGCTTCCATTCCCAGGAGAAATGCCATGAAACTCTATTATTCGCCCGGCGCCTGTTCGCTCGCGCCGCACATCGTGCTGCTCGAGGCCGGCCATGCGTTCGATCTGGAGAAGGTCGACATTCCGGGCAAGAAGACCGCCTCCGGTGCCGACTACTGGCAGATCAACCCCAAGGGTTACGTGCCCGCGCTGCAGCTCGACGACGGCGAGGTGCTCAGCGAGGTCGGCGTGATCCTGCAGTACCTGGCCGACCAGAAGCCGGCGTCCGGCCTTGCGCCCGCCGCCGGCACGATGGCGCGTTACCGCCTGATGGAGTGGATCAACTTCGTCGCCACCGAGGTGCACAAGTCCGTGGGCGCGCTGTTCAACCCGCAGATGACGCCGGAGATGAAGGAAGTGCAGAAAGCCTACATCACACGGCGTTTCAACGCCCTGGACAGGATGATGGCGGGGAAGCCGTACCTGACCGGAGACTCGTTCAGCGTCGCCGACGCCTACCTGTTCAACGTGCTGCGCTGGTGCGGTTACCACAAGATCGATCTTGCGCCGTGGCCGAACATCCGCGATTTCGCCGATCGCGTCGCCGCGCGGCCGCAGGTGCAGGCCGCCATGCGCGCGGAAGGCCTGATCAAGTAACCGGCAACGGAATCCAGGAGGAATGCCGCAATGACAGGGAGCCATGACGGGCGCCGCCCCAACATCGTGCTGATCCTCGCCGACAATCTCGGCTGGGGCGAGCCCGGCTGCTACGGCGGGGGCGCGCTGCGCGGCGCGCCGACGCCGCGCATCGACGCGCTGGCCGCGGAGGGGTTGCAACTGCTCAACTTCAACGTCGAGAGCGACTGCGTGCCGACGCGTTCCGCGCTGATGACCGGCCGTCATCCGATCCGCACCGGCGCGCTGCAGTCGGTGCCGGCGGGGCTGCCGCAGGGCATCATTCCCTGGGAAATCACGCTGGCCCAACTGCTGAAAAAGCAGGGTTACGCCACCGCGATCCACGGCAAGTGGCATCTCGGCGACCGCAAGGGCCGCTTTCCGACCGACCGCGGTTTCGACGAGTGGTACGGCATTCCGCGCACCACCAACGAAAGCATGTTCACCAGCTCGCCCGGCTACGATCCGAAGGTCACGCCGCTGCCCTATGTGCTGGAGGCGAAGGCCGGCGAAACGCCGCGCGAGGCCGGCGTCTACGATCTGGAGATGCGCCGGCGCATCGACGGCGACCTGGTGGCGAAGTCGCGGGACTTCATCACCCGGCAGCATAAGGCGGGCAGGCCGTTTTTCGCCTATGTGCCGCTGACGCAACTGCATTACCCGACGATCCCGCACCGCGACTTTTCCGGCAGGACCGGCGCCGGCGACTTTGCCGACGCCATGGTGGAAATGGATCACCGCGTCGGGGAACTGGCCGACACCGTCGCGCAACTCGGCATCGCGGATGACACGCTGTTCATCTTCGCCAGCGACAACGGCCCCGAATTCCGCCGGCCCTGGCGCGGCTCGGCCGGCATGTGGCAGGGCACCTATCACACGGCGATGGAAGGCGGCCTGCGCGCGCCGTGCATCCTGCGCTGGCCCGGACGAATCGCCGCGGGTGGCGTGTCCAACGAAATCGTGCACGTCACCGATCTCTACGCCACGCTGGCGCGCGTCGCCGGCGCGGCGGTGCCGGCCGACCGGCCGGTCGACGGCGTCGACCAGTTCGATTTTCTCACCGGGAAAAACGCGAAATCCGCGCGCGAAGGCTTCCTGTTCTACATCAAGTCCGAACTGCGCGCGGCGAAATGGCGCGACTGGAAAATGCACCTGGCCTGGGAAACCGAGCCCAATGCCGGCGTCAACCACCTCGAATCGCCGCTGCTGTTCAACCTGATCCAGGACCCGAAAGAGGAAACCGACGTCAACACCCAGGCGAGCTGGGCGCGCACGCCGATCCGGCGCATGATGCACGACTTCCAGGAGGGCCTGAAACGCAATCCGCCGGTTCCGCCGGGGGCGCCCGACGATTTTGCGCCGCCGCCGTACCGCACCTGACGGTTTCCGTCATGGGCGGGTGACCATCCCGCGGGCGGAATAATCCGCCGTCCGCGGCTGTGTCTTGCCAAACCCCGCCGCTTTGGCCTAGCCTCATCGCCTGCGTTTCCACCCTTCTTTTCAACCCTTTTTCAACCCTTCTTTCCGAACCCCGTTTCCGGAGGCCGTCATGAACGACATGCTGCGTGAAGACCTGCTTGCCCTGGTATCCAATCGCACCACCGTATCCCGCCGCGAATTCGTCGCCGGCTCGCTGGCCGCGGGATTCGCGCTGGCGGTGCAGCCGGTGGCGGCACAGACGATGATCACCACCGACACCGCCGGGCTGACCGCGGGCGAAGTGAAGATCCCGACCGCCAGCGGCGACATTCCCGCCTACCGCGCGATGCCCGCCAACGGCAAAAACCTGGCGACTATCCTCGTCGTGCAGGAAATCTTCGGCGTGCACGAACACATCAAGGACGTCTGCCGCCGCTTCGCCAAGGCGGGCTATCTCGCCATCGCGCCAGAGATGTTCTTCCGCCAGGGCGACGTGTCGCAACTGAAGGACAACAAGGAAATCTTCGCCAAGGTCGTCAACTTCGTGCCCGACGCGCAGGTGATGTCGGACCTCGACGCGGCCGTGGCCTGGGCCGGCAGGAACGGCGCCGACGGCAAGCGCCTCGGCATCACCGGCTTCTGCTGGGGCGGCCGCATCACCTGGCTCTACACCGCGCACAACAAAAACGTGAAGGCCGGCGTGGCCTGGTACGGCCGCCTCGTCGGCCAGGCCTCGGACATGACGCCGAAGCACCCGATTGACCTTGTCGACCGGATCAACGCGCCGGTGCTTGGGCTTTACGGCGGCGCCGACGCCGGGATACCGAACGACACCGTCGACAAGATGAATGCGGCGCTGAAGGAGAAGGGCAAACCTTCAATGATCCATCTGTATCCAGACACGCCGCATGCCTTCCATGCCGATTACCGGCCGAGCTACCGCAAGGAACAGGCGGCGGACGGCTGGAAACGCGCGGCGGAGTGGTTTAGGAAGCACGGCGTCTGAGCCGCGCGATCCGCTCTGCAAAACGGGGCCCGCGGGCCCCGTTTTGCATGGGGGTTCAGCCGGCAGCCCGCAACAGCAGCGAAATGCCGCTGACCACCAGCAGCGCGCCGATCACCCGGATCACCGTGTCGCGCGACAGATTGAGGTGCAGGCGGTGGCCGGTCCACACGCCGAGCGCCATCACCGGCATCAGCGCCAGCGCGGCGACCAGCGCGGCCGGGGAGTAGAGGCCGGCGATGGTGAACAGCACGATGCGCGCGACTGTCGTGAACATGAAGATCACCGGCATCGTCGCGCGGATCTGGTCCGGGCCCGCGCTGCGCCCGGCGAGGTAGAACACGTAGATCGGGCCGCCGATGCCGAACACCGTCGAGGTCGCGCCGCCGAAGGTGCCGATCGGCGCCGCCGCCCAGCGCGGCAGCGGGAAGCCCTTGCCGCGCTTGGCGACATAGGAGACGCCGAAAAAGATCACGAACAGCCCCAGCCCGCCGATCAGCAGCTCGGGATTGACCCGCAGCAGCAGGTATACCCCGGCGAGGCTGCCGAGCAGCATGAACGGCAGCAGCAGCGCGAGCTCGGGGCGCATCACGTCCGCGCGCAGGCGCAGGCCCATCGCGAAGGCGCCGGCGCAGTCGATCAGCACGAAAAATGGCACCAGGAATTTCAGCGGAAAGAGGTGGGCGAGCAGCGGCACCGCGACCAGCGTCGAGCCGAAGCCGGAGATGCCGAACACCACATAGGCCGCGAACACGACCAGCGGCGCGAGGATCAGGATGTGAGGCTGCAGCAGGTCGGCGACGGTCATCGCGGCAGTATAGCTGCAGCTTTCGCAATGGGCGGTAGAATCGCCGGAAACGCGGGGGCGCTCTGCGCTCATCACTCATCATTCATCGCTGCCCTTTATGACTCGACTGATCCTGATCCGCCACGGCGAAACGCTGTGGAACACCGAACACCGCATGCAGGGCCAGCTCGACAGCCCGCTGACCGAACGCGGCATCTGGCAGGCCTGCCGCCTCGGCGAACGCATGACCGCGATGGACTTCACCACGCTGTATTCGAGCGACCTGCCGCGCGCGCGGCTCACCGCGCAGCGCATCGCCGATCTCAGCGGCCACGCCATCGTCGACGACGGGCGCCTGCGCGAACGCGGCTTCGGCATGTTCGAAGGCATGACGCACTCCGAGATGGAGCGGCTCGACCCGCAGGTCTACGCGCGCTTCATGTCGCGCGATCCGCAGTACGCGGTGCCCGGCGGCGAGAGCCCCGCGGGATTTTTCGCGCGCTGCCGCGACGCGCTCGAGGATCTCGCCGCGCGCCACCGCGGCGAAACCATCGCAGTGGTCACGCACGGCATGGTGCTCGATTCGGCGTACCGCGCGGCGACCGGCCTCGCGCTCGGAGAGCCGCGCCCGGTGCCGCTGGTCAATGCCAGCCTCAACTGCTTCGTCTGCGACGGCGGCGCATGGCAGGTGGAACGCTGGGGCGACGCCGAGCACCTCGGGGCCGACGGCGTCACCATCTTCAGCGACGGCAGCGTCTGAGGAATGCAAAAAATATCAATAAAATCAAATATTTATAAAATACCCCAGCGGATGACGGAATGAACGCCGCGGAACCGGTCGTCGTCGTCCACGGCCTGTGGATGCAGGGACCGGTGATGGGCCTGCTGGCGCGGCGTCTCGGCGGCGAGGGATTCGCCGCGCACACCTGGTCCTATCCGACGCTGCGTCGGTCGCTCAGCGAAAACGCCGGACGCCTTGCGCGCCACTGCATAGCGCTGGCCGCGCCGCGCGTGCACATCGTCGCGCACAGCATGGGCGGGCTGGTGGCGCTGCGCATGCTGGAACGCCACCGCGAACTGCGCTGCGGCCGGCTGGTGCTGCTCGGCACGCCGTACGGCGACAGCTTTGCGGCGCGCCGCCTGGCGCGGTTCCCCGGCGGCGGCGCGCTGCTCGGCCGCAGCATCGCGGAGTGGCTCGACGGCCCGCGGCCGCTGCCGCGCGGCGACATCGAAATCGGCATCATCGCCGGCACCCGCGGCTTCGGCATCGGCCGGCTGGTCGCGCCGGACCTGCCGCGGCCCAACGACGGCGCGGTGACGCTGCGGGAAACCGCCGTGCCCGGCGTGACCGAACGCATCGAACTCGACGTCGGCCACACCGGCATGCTGCTGTCGCGCGCGGTGGCGCGGCAGTGCGCCGCCTTCCTGCGCCACGGGCGTTTCGCCGCATGAGGGGTGCGCTTGCCGCCGGCCTGGCCGCGCTGCTGCTGTCCGGCTGCGGCAACCTCGGCTATTACCTGCAGTCGGTGCAGGGGCAGCTCGGCATCTGGCAGCGCGAGGTGCCGGTCGAACGCCTGCTCGCGGACCCCGCGCTCGATCCGCAACTGAAAGCCCAGGTCGAGCGCGCGCTGCGCATCCGCGACTACGCCAGCCGCGAACTCGGCCTGCCCGACAACCGCAGCTACCGCTCGTATGCCGACCTGGCGCGGCCCTTCGTGGTTTGGAACGTGTTCGCCGCGGGCGAATTCTCGGTCGAGCCGAAGCAGTGGTGTTTTCCCTTCGCCGGCTGCGTGAATTACAGGGGATATTTTTCCGAGGAAGAGGCGCGCGGCCACGCGCGGCGGCTGGCGGCGGAAGGGCACGACGTCTACGTCGGCGGCGTGCCGGCCTATTCCACCATCGGCTGGTTCGCCGATCCGCTGCTGAACACCTTCATCCGTTATCCCGGGCCGGAGCTGGCGCGCCTGCTGTTCCACGAACTCGCGCACCAGGTGGTCTACGTGAAGGACGACACCGTGTTCAACGAATCCTTCGCCACCGTGGTCGAGCAGGCCGGCGTCGCGCGCTGGTTGGCCGGCCACGGCAGCGCGGCCGACCGCGAGCGCTTCGCGCAACTGCAGCGCTTCCGCGCCGATTTCCGCCGGCTGGCGGTCGACGCGCGCGGCGCGCTGGCGACGCTGTACGCGGGCGAAGGCGACGCCGAAGCGAAGCGGCGGCGCAAGGCGGAAATTCTCGACGGACTGCGGCGGGCCTACGCGGCGCGGCGCCTGGAGTGGGGCGGATTCGCCGGCTACGACCGCTGGTTCGCGCAGCCGCTGGGCAACGCCCATCTCGCCGCGGTGGCGATCTACACGCAGCAGGTGCCGGCCTTCCAGGCCCTGCTCGAACGGCAGGGCAACGACCTGCCGCGTTTCTACGCGGCCGTGCGCGAACTGGCGGCGCTGCCGCCCGCAGTACGCAACGCGCGGCTGGCCGCGCTGGCTGCGCGCTGAACGGGCCGGTTTGCCGCGGCGGCTCTCCGCGGCGGCGTTGCTATAATCGGAGCGCCGGACAACCTGCCGCAAAAAGGACGATCTGCACATGAAACTGATCAGCACCAGCTTCCACGACGGCCAGCCGATTCCCGCCGAATTCGCCTTCTGCGCCCCCGATGCCAAAACCCACTGCACCCTGGGCGCCAACAGGAACCCGCAGCTTGCCTGGAGCGACCTGCCCCCCGGCACGAAATCCCTCGTCCTGATCTGCCACGATCCCGACGTGCCCTCGAAGCCCGACGACGTCAACCAGGAAGGCCGCGAAATTCCGGCCTCGCTGCCGCGCGTCGACTTTTTCCACTGGGTGCTGGTCGACCTCGACCCGGCGTCCGGCGCGATCGCCGCCGGCGAGTTCTCCGACGCCGTCACTCCCCGCGGCAAGGCCGGCCCCGCCGGCCCGCGCGGCAGCCGCCAGGGCATCAACGACTACACCGCCTGGTTCGCCGGCGACAAGGACATGAACGGCGACTACCACGGCTACGACGGCCCCTGCCCGCCGTGGAACGACAGCATCAGGCACCGCTACGTGTTCACCCTGCACGCGCTGGACATTGCGAAATGCCCGGTCGAGGGCCGGTTCGGCGGCGCCGACGCGCGCAAGGCCATTGCCGGGCACGTGCTGGGCGAAGCGAAGGTTACGGGGCTTTACACCTTGAACCCGAAGGTGAAGCTCTGATTTTGATCGGTGGAGACGGACAGGACAAAAAGCCCGCGATCGCGGGCTTTTTTGACTGCGCCGGAAGTTTTTACTTGGTCCGGTAATTGTCGTGGCAGGCGCCGCAGGATTTGGAGAGCGCGCCGAACTGGCCGCGGATCTGGTCGACCGAGCCGGCGGTTTTCGCGACCTGGGCCAGTTTGGTGGCTTCGGCCTGGAAGTTGTCCATCACTTTCTTGAAGCCGGCGGCGTCCGACCAGATTTCCGGGCGGGCGCGGGTCTGCGCGCCCTTGTCGGAACCGGGCGCGAAGGCATGCGGCACGACCGTGCTCATCATCGCCACGATTTCCGCGTTGCGCGTGAATTCGGCCTGGTCGTAGGGGATCTGGCCTTTGGCCATGCCGCCCAGGGCGCGCACATGCCAGCCGATGACCTGGAAAGATCCCTGGCGGAACTTGATGACGTCTTCCGGCTTGGCCTGTGCCGAGGCCGCGCCGCTGGTGAGCAGGGTGGAGGTGCCGATGATTGCAGCAATCAGTGCCTTCTTCATTGAGGGGTCTCCCGTGGGTTGAGCGAACGATCTGCCGGTAAACGCGCGCACGGGAGTTTTTATTCCCGCGGGCGGCGAATTGTATCAGCCCGCGCTTCCGGTTTGCCGCGGTGCCGCTTGCCGCGGGCCGCCCGTAACCCGCTGTTATCCCGGGAATATCGGGGATTTCCGGATGCGCCGCTCAGTCCCCGGCCGGGCTGCTCCGTTCGCGCTTGCGCTGTCCAGTGCGGCGCTTTTCCTCGAGCCGCCGCTCTTTCGACGCCCGCGTCGGGCGGGTGGGGCGTCGCGGCCGTGGCGGCAGCGCCGCGGCGCGCACCAGCGCGGCCAGCCGTTCGCGCGCGTCGGCGCGGTTGCGCGCCTGGCTGCGGAAACGCTGCGCGGCGATCACCAGCGTGCCGTCGCCGGAGACGCGCCGGCCGGCCAATGCAACCAGGCGGGCCTTCACGCTGTCGGACAGCGCGCGGGAGCGCCGCAGGTCGAAACGCAGTTCGACCGCGGTGGCGACCTTGTTCACGTTCTGGCCGCCGGGGCCGGACGCGTGGATGAAGCGCTCAACCAATTCGGTTTCGTCGATGACGATGCTGCGCGTGACTCTCATGTTGGAATGAGTATAAAGTAGCGCGCCGGAAACGCGCGCGCCGATCCGCACCGGCGATTTTTCAGGAGTCCGCCATGTACCGCAAAGCCGCATTGCTGCTCGCCTTTTTTGCAGGCGCCGCGCTGCCCGCCCACGCCCACCACGGCTGGAGCGAATACGACAACGGCAGGGAACTGAAACTCACCGGCACCGTCGTCGAGTCCGGCTACGAGCACCCGCATGGCCATATCCGCCTCGCGACCCCGGACAAGATCTGGCATGCCGTGCTGGCGCCGCCTTCGCGGATGACCGCGCGCGGCCTGCCGCCGGACGCCATCAAAAAGGGCGCGACGGTGACCGTGATCGGCTACCCGAACCGCAGGAAGCCCGACGAGATGCGCGCCGAGCGCATCATCGCCGGCGGCAAGACCGTCGAGTTGCGATGACCGGTCCGGGTTCGCCGCTCGCCGCGATCGAACAGCTGCCGCTGGCGGTCGCGATGCGCCACGACCTGTGGCTGTATCCGGTCGTCGAGATCGTCCACATCATCGGTTTCGTCACGCTGGTCGGCAGCATTATCGTCCTCGACCTGCGGCTGCTGGGCCTGTCGAAGGCGCTGCCGGTGCGGCTGCTGGTGCGGCATGTGCTGCCGTGGAGCATCGGCGCGCTGCTGCTGATCGTGCCCAGCGGACTGCTGATGTTCATCGCGCACGCCGGCGACCTCGTAGGCAACACGGCGTTCATCGTCAAGATGGTCCTGCTGCTGTGCGCCGGCGCCAACGCGGCCGCTTTTCACGCCGGCGCGTTCCGCGGGGCCGGCGCCTGGGACAGCGGCGCCGGCGTTCCGACGGCCGCGAAACTGCATGCGGTGGCTTCGCTGCTGATCTGGGCGGGCGTGCTGGCCTGCGGCCGCCTGCTGGCTTATGTATAGGATGCGCACGGGATGCTGATGAATACACGTTACGGATACATTGCCGGCGCCGCGATCTGCGCCGGCCTGCTGGCTTTCGGGCTCTATCTGCAGTACTACGACGGCCAGGATCCCTGTCCGCTGTGCATATTCCAGCGCGTCGCGTTCATGGCGCTCGGCGCGGTGTTCCTGGTGGCGGCCATTCACGGCCCGGGCAGGACCGGCGTCGTCGTCTATGCCGTGCTGGGCGGCCTCTGCGCGGCTACCGGCGCCGGACTGGCCGCGCGCCACGTCTGGCTGCAGAGCCTGCCCGCCGACCAGGTGCCCGCCTGCGGGCCGGGGCTGGCGTACATGATGGAGCAGTTCCCGCTGATGCGGATGCTGCAGAGCGTGCTGTCGGGGTCCGGCGAATGCGCGGAGGCGGCCTGGCGCTTCCTCGGCCTGACCATCGCCGGCTGGTCGCTGCTGTGGTTCGTGCTGCTGGGGGTTTTCGCGGTCTGGCTGGCGTGGTGCCGCGCGCACCGTGGCGCTTAGAAGCTATTATGAATCTGAAAATTTTTTGTGAATCGACGTGCCGTTGCCCTCACCCCTTCCCCTCTCCCGGAGGGAGAGGGGTTTAAAGCCCTTCTCCCTCCGGGAGAAGGGTGGGGATGAGGGAAGAATTTTGCAAATTCATAACAGACTTCAAGCAGGAATGTCCGGCGTCAGTTGCCGTTCGAGCATCGAGATCTGGTCCTTGACCAGCAGCTTGCGTTTTTTCAGCCGCTGCAGTTGGAGCTGATCGACGACCTGGGTCTGCATCAGCCGCAGGATCACGTCGTCGAGGTCGCGGTGTTCGAGTTTGAGCTCGGCGATGCGCGCTTCGATGGCTTCGGTTTCGGTGCGTTCGGTCATGCGCTGCGGGCGACGGGGGCGGGAGAGAGGCGAAGTATAGGCCCGGGGGCGGTGCGCGGCAAGCCGGATTAAATATAAGTACTTGATTTTAAACAATATTTTAATATGGCCCTGATACTCCATGTGAACGGCAGGCCGCGCGAGGTGCAGGCCGAAGCGGAAACGCCGCTGCTGTATGTCCTGCGCAACGACCTCGGGCTCGCCGGTCCCCGCTACGGCTGCGGCCTCGGCCAGTGCGGCGCCTGCACGGTGATCGTCGATGGCAAGGCGGTCCAGTCCTGCGACCTGCCGCTGTCGGCCGTCGCCGGCAAGCGGATCGACACCGTCGAGGGGCTGGCCGCCGGCGATGCGCTGCACCCGCTGCAGCGCGCGTTCATCGCCGAACAGGCCGCGCAGTGCGGCTACTGCGCGAGCGGCATCCTGATGTCGGCGAAGGCGCTGCTCGACGCCAACGACGATCCGTCGGACGCCGAAATCCGCGCAGCGCTCGAACGCAACCTCTGCCGCTGCGGCACGCACGGCCGCATCCTGCGCGCGATCAGGCGCGCGGCCGGGGAAATCCGGGGGGAACGCTGATGGCGCAGGCGAAGGACGCCGCGCCCGCGCGCAGGCTGCCGGGCAGCCTCGAAACCAACCGCCGTCTCGACCGCTGGCTGTCCGTCGATGCCGGCGGCACGGTCTCGCTGTACACCGGCAAGGTCGAGATCGGGCAGGGCATCCTCACCGCGCTGGTGCAGATGGTCGCGGAGGAACTCGACGTCGATGTCTCGCGCATCCGCCTGAAGACCGCGACCACGGCGTTCAGTCCCGACGAGGGCATCACCTCGGGCAGCCGCTCGATCCAGGACAGCGGGCTCGCGCTGCGCCATGCCGCGGCCGAAGCGCGCGGGCTGCTGCTCGAACGCGCCGCGCAGAAGCTGGGCGTCACGCTGGAAAGCCTCACCGTGCGGGACGGCGTCGTCAGCGCGCGCGGCGGCGGTTGCGCGACCTACTGGGAACTCGCCACGCCGGACCTGCTCGCGCGCGAGGCGGGTTTCGACGTCAGCGCCAAGCTGCCGCAGGAGCATGCGGTGGTCGGCCGCTCGCTCGCGCGCGTCGACATTCCGGACAAGATCACGGGCAGGCCGTCCTTCGTGCAGGACATGCGCCTGCCGGGCATGCTGCACGGCCGCGTCTGCCGTCCCGCCGGGCCGAAGGCGACGCTCGAATCCGTCGACGTGACGGAGGTCGGGCGGATGCCCGGCGTGGTCGCCGTGGTGCGCGACGGCAGTTTCCTCGGCGTGGTGGCCGGGCGCGAGGATCAGGCGATCCGCGCCGCGCGGCGCCTGGCGCGCCTCGCGCAATGGACGCCGGGACCGGAATTGCCGGACAACGATCCGCGCCAGTTGCTGACGCTGCAGGCCGAGGCCGAGACGGAGGTCATCAACAACAAGGGCAATCCGGACGCCGCCGGCGCGCAGCGGCTCGCCGCCGAATACACCAAGCCCTACATCGCCCATGCCTCGATGGCGCCGTCCTGCGCGATCGCGCATTGGGAGAATGACGGAAAAGACAGCGGAAAAGACGGTGGAAAAAACGGCGGCAAGGTCCGCGTCTGGACCCACAGCCAGGGCATCTATCCGCTGCGCGGCGATCTGGCGCAGGTGCTGGGCCTGCCCGGGCAGGATATCGTCGTCACCCACGCCGAGGGCGCCGGCTGCTACGGCCACAACGGCGCCGACGATGCCGCGCTCGACGCCGTGCTGCTGGCGCGCGCGGTGCCGGGCAGGCCGGTGCGCCTGCAATGGATGCGCGAGGACGAATTCGGCTGGGAGCCCTTCAGCTCGCCGATGGTCATGCGCATGAACGCGGCGCTGGACGACGAGGGCAACATCGTCAACTGGAGCCATGAACTGTGGAGCCATGCCCACAGCACGCGGCCCGGCGGCAAGGGCGGCGTCAACCTGCTCGCGGCCTGGCACCTGGAGAAGCCGTTTCCCGCGGCCCGCCCCGGCAATCCGCCGCTGCCCGGCGGCGGCAGCCACCGCAACGCGATTCCGCTGTACGACTTCCCGAACCAGAAGATCACCAACCACCTGATCCGCCGCTCGCCGCTGCGCACCTCGGCGCTGCGCGCGCTGGGCGCCTTCGCCAACGCCTTCGCCATCGAGTGCTTCATGGACGAGCTGGCGGAAGCGGCGGGCGCCGATCCGGTCGAGTTCCGCCTGCGCCACCTGAAGGACGCGCGGGCGAAGGCGGTGATCGAGAAGGTCGCGCAGATGGCCGGCTGGCAGCCGCGCGGGCAGGGCGACGGCGAACGCGGCCGCGGCATCGGCTTCGCGCGCTACAAGAACCTCGCCGCCTACATCGCGGTGATCGCCGAGGTGGAGGTCGGGGAGGACGTGCGCCTGACGAAGCTGTGGGGCGCGGTCGACGTCGGCCAGGCCATCAATCCGGACGGCGTGCTGAACCAGATCGAGGGCGGCATGATCCAGAGCGCCAGTATGGCGCTGAAGGAGCGTGTCGATTTCGACAGGCGCACCGTCACCACGCGCAGCTGGGACGAATACCCGATCCTGCGCTTCACCGAGGTGCCGGAAGTCGAGGTCGCGCTGATCAACCGCCCCGAGGCGCCGCCGGTGGGCGCCGGCGAGGGCACGCAGGGCCCCGTCGCCGCGGCGATCGGGAACGCGATCTGCAACGCGCTGGGCGCCAGGCTGCGCGACCTGCCGTTCACGCGCGAGCGCATCGTCGCGGCGCTGAGCGCCTGAAACCCGCTCGCGGCGAAGTGGTTTAGCATACGGCCTTCCCGCGCCCCGCTTTCGCAAGCCGTTGCCGCAACGCCGTTGAAATCCCGCAGCCCCGAAGAACTCGAGCACCGCCTGCGCAACCTGCCGCGGCCGGAGTATCCGGACGAACTGCCGGTGGTGGCGAAGCGCGCGGAAATCGCGCAGGCGATCCGCGACCACCAGGCCGTCATCGTCTGCGGCGAAACCGGCTCGGGCAAGACGACGCAACTGCCGAAAATCTGCCTCGAACTCGGCCGCGGCGTGCAGGGCCTGATCGGCCACACCCAGCCGCGGCGCATCGCCGCGCGCACGGTGGCCGCGCGCATCGCGCAGGAACTGAAAAGCCCGCTCGGCCACGCCGTCGGCTACAAGGTGCGCTTCTCCGACCGGCTGTCGCAGAACAGCTACGTCAAGCTGATGACCGACGGCATCCTGCTGGCCGAGACCCAGGGCGACCGCGACCTCTCCGCCTACGACACGCTGATCATCGACGAGGCGCACGAGCGCAGCCTCAACATCGATTTCCTGCTGGGCTACCTGAAGCGCCTGATGCGGCGGCGGCCGGACCTGAAGATCGTCGTGACCTCGGCCACCATCGATGCCGAACGCTTCGCGCGGCATTTCGCGGCGGACGGCAAGCCCGCGCCGGTGATCGAGGTGTCGGGCCGGACGTATCCGGTCGAGATTCGATACCGGCCGCCCGGATCGGACCTCGCCTCCGGCACCTCTCCCGCTGCGGGAGAGGTGAAACAGGAGGGGAAACAGCAGGCCGCCCGCGCCGGCCGTGCCGGTCCGGACAGCGATGAAGAATTGACGGAAGCCATCGTCGGGGCCGTGGCCGAGCTCGCGCGCGAGCGGGCGGACGGCGACATCCTGGTGTTCCTGCCCGGCGAGCGCGAGATCCGCGACGCGGCCGAGGCGCTGCGCAAGCACCATCCGAAAGGCGCCGAAATCCTGCCGCTGTACGCGCGGCTGTCCTTCGAGGAACAGGAGCGGATTTTCAGGCCCTCATTGGCAAACCCGGGCGCACGCCGCATCGTGCTGTCGACCAACGTCGCCGAGACCTCGCTGACGGTGCCCGGCATCCGCTACGTCGTCGACACCGGGCTCGCGCGGGTCAACCGCTACAGCTACCGCAACAAGGTCGAGCAGTTGCAGGTGGAGAAGGTGTCGCGCGCCTCGGCCGACCAGCGCGCCGGCCGCTGCGGGCGCGTCGCCGCCGGCGTCGCGATCCGGCTCTACGGCGAGGACGACTACGCCGCGCGGCCGCAGTACACCGACCCGGAAATCCTGCGCTCCTCGCTGGCGCACGTGATTTTGCGCATGAAGGCGCTGAAGATCGGCGACGTCGAGGATTTTCCCTTCCTCGAGGCACCGGCGCCGCGCATGATCGCGGACGGTTATCAATTGCTGGCCGAACTCGGCGCGGTGGACGCGCGGAAGCAGCTGACGCCGGTGGGCTGGCAACTGGCGAAATTTCCGATCGATCCGCGCATCGCGCGCATGATCGTCGCCGCGAAGCAGCAGAACTGCCTGCGCGAGGTGCTGATCATCGCCGCCGCGCTGTCGGTGCAGGACCCGCGCGAACGGCCTTTCGAGAAAGCCGAGGCCGCCGACCGCGCGCATGCGAAGTTCGCCGACGACAGGTCCGACTTCACGGCGTACCTGAAGCTGTGGGATCACTTCGACGAATCGATCCGGCACAAACAGTCCAACCGCAGGCTCGCGCAGCAACTGGCGGAGGAATTCCTGTCGCAGCGGCGGCTGCGCGAATGGCGCGACATCTACGGCCAGCTCGCGGCGCTGGTCGGCGAGCTGGGCATGCACCCCAACGAGCAGCCGGCGACCCACGAGCAGATCCACCGCGCGCTGCTCGCCGGCCTGCTCGGCAACATCGGTTTCAGGACCGAGGAGGGCGAGTATCTCGGCGCGCGCGGCATCAAGTTCAACATCTTTCCGGGCTCGGGCCTGCGCAAGGCCAAAAACGTCAATTCAGCGAAGTGGGTCATGGCCGGCGAACTGGTCGACACCGCGCGGCTCTACGCGCGCACGGTCGCGCGCATCGAGCCCGAGTGGATCGAGCCGCTGGCGCAGGATCTCGTCGAGCGTCATTACTTCGATCCGCACTGGGAGCGCGAGCGCGCGATGGTCGTGGCCTTCGAGCGGGTGACGCTGTACGGCCTGACCATCGTGCCGAAGCGCCGCGTGCATTACGGCGCGATCGATCCGGAGGAGGCGCGCGGGATTTTCATCCGCCAGGCGCTGGTCGCCGGAGACTACGCTACGGCCGCAGAATTTATTCAATATAATCAACAACTTATAAAAGAGGTGCAGGCGCTGGAGCACAAGGCGCGCAAACGCGACGTGCTGGTCAGCGACGAGGCGATCTTCGCCTTCTACGACGAGCGCATTCCGCGGGACGTCGTCAACGGCGCCGGCTTCGAGAAGTGGCGCCGGGATGCCGAACGGAACGATGCGGGACGGCTGCGGCTCACGCGCGAGTACCTGATGCGCCACGCCGCCGAGGACATCACCGAAACGCAGTTTCCGGACACGCTGCAGGCGGGCGGGAATCCGGGCGGGATCGAGCTGAAGCTGAAATACCGCTTCGATCCCGGCCATCCGCTCGACGGCATCACGGCGACGGTGCCGCTGGCGCTGCTGAACAAGCTCGATCCGGCGGACTTCGACTGGCTGGTGCCGGGCATGATTCGCGACAAGGTCGCCTTCGCCTTCAGGGCGCTGCCCAAGAACTGGCGCCGCCATCTGACGCCGCCGGCGGAGCACGTCACGCGTTTTCTCGAAGTTGAAGGCGCGGCGCAGGGCGCCTTCGCCGACGCGGTGGCGCGCTACGCGACGCGCGCGGCCGGCGCGCCGCTGGCGAAGGAGGCCGCCTCGGGCATCGGCTATCCGGCGCACCTGCGCTGCAATTTCCGCGTCGTCGACGAGTCGGGCCGCGAACTGGCCTCGGGCCGCGACCTGGTGCAGCTCAAGGCCCAGCTCGGCGAGGCCGCGCAGCTGACGTTCAGCGAAGGCTCGAAGGGCGGCGCGCCGGGACTCGAGCGCGAGGGCATCCGGGTCTGGGATTTCGGCGACCTGCCGCCGACGATCACCTTCAGCCGCGCCGGCCGCAGGGTCACCGGCTACCCGGCGCTGGCCGACGCCGGCGACAGCGTGGCGATCCGCCTGTTCGACGTGCAGCAGGCGGCGCAAGCCGCGATGCGCGAAGGCGTCGTGCGGCTGATGCGGCTGACGCTGAAGGAGCAGATGCGCCAGCTCGAAAAGGGCCTGAAGGGTTTCGACCAGGCGGCGCTGCAGTTGCGCGGCACCGCGGATCCCGACGATCTGCGCGCCGACCTGATCGCGGCGGTCTGCGACCGTGCCTTCATCGGCGACGACGAGCTGCCCCGCGGACTGCAGGCGTTCGAGGAGCAGGTCAGGCGCGCGCGCACGCGCCTGCCCGCGGTCAGCGAGGCGGCGGTCCGGCTGTTCGCGGCGATCGCCGCCGAGCAGCACCAGTTGGCGCTCGCGCTCGGCGCGGCGAAGGGCAATGTCGCGCGCGCGGCGAACGACATCCGCGCGCAGAACCAGCGGCTGATCCGCAAGGGTTTTTTCAGCGCGACGCCCTGGCCGCAGCTCGCGCAGTTGCCGCGCTACCTCAAGGCCGCGCAGCTGCGGCTGCAGAAATATCCGGCCAATGCGGAACGCGACGGCAAGCACGCCGCCAGCATCGCCGAGCTGTGGGGACGCTACGAGATGCGCCTCGACCAGCAGCAGAAGGCCGGCGCGGTGGACCCGCGACTGCTCGAGTTCCGCTGGCAGATCGAGGAACTGCGCGTGTCGCTGTACGCGCAGGAGCTGAAGACGCCGTACCCGGTGTCGTACAAGCGGCTCGACAAGTTGTGGACTGCCATGGGCTGACGACCCCGAAGCCCGTCACCCCGGCGACGGCGATTGCCTGGATGCCGGCGTGCGCCGGAATGACGGGGCAGGTGTATCGATTACACTCAGCAACAATCTGTGCCGAAAGATTTCACGACATGAATGCAGCCGCCGGTGATTTGCCCCTCCTGTTCACGCCGATCCGCCTGCGTGGCATCGCCGCCCGCAACCGCATCGTCAGCTCGCCGATGTGCCAGTACGCCTCCGAGGACGGCAGCCCCGGCGAATGGCAACTGGTCAATTTCGGCCGCTTCGCGATGGGCGGCTGCGGCATCGTGTTCACCGAGGAGACCGCGGTCGACGCGCGCGGCCGCAAGACGCATGAATGCGCCGGCATCTACCATGACCGCCACGTGCCGGCCTACCGCCGCATCACCGACTTCATCAAGTCGCTCGGCGCCGTGCCGGCGATCCAGCTCGGCCACTGCGGCCGCCGCGCCTCGCAGCGCGGCCCGCTGGAGGACCGCGCGCACCTGACCGAGGCCGATGCCGCGGCCAACCGCAGGCCCTGGCAGGGACTGTCGTCGAGCGCGCTGCCGGCATCGCCGGGCGGCCCGCTGCCGAAGGCGATGGATTCCGGCGACATCCGCGACTGTCTCGCGGCCTGGAAGCTTGCCGCGCAGCGCGCGCTGGATGCGGGCTATGATCTTTGCGAGATCCACGGCGCCCACGGCTACCTGATCCACCAGTTCTTGTCGCCGCTGTCGAACCGGCGCACCGACGCCTACGGCGGCGACCTGGAAGGCCGCATGCGTTTCGCGCTGGAAGTGGCCGAGACCGTGCGCGCGGTGTGGCCGGCCGACCGGCCGCTGTGGTTCCGCGCTTCGGCGGTCGAGGGGCCGGGCGGGGTCTGGGGCATCGAGGAGACGCTGGCGCTGGCCAATGCGTTGAAAGCCCGAGGCGTCGATGCCATCGATTGCTCGTCCGGCGGCGTCGGCGGCGACGGCCCGCTGCCGCCGGTGCCGCGCGTGCCGGGCTTCCAGGCCGGCTATGCCAGCGAAGTGCGCCGCGCGGCCGGGCTGCCGACGGTGGCCGTGGGCATGATCCGCGAGCCGCGGCATGCCGAGGCCCTGCTGCGCGAAGGGCACGCCGATTTCATTGCGCTGGCGCGCGGCCTGATGGACGATCCCAACTGGCCGCTGCACGCGGCACGCGA
Source organism: uncultured Bordetella sp. (assembly GCA_964533495.1). GTDB lineage: Bacteria > Pseudomonadota > Gammaproteobacteria > Burkholderiales > SG8-41. Next base: position 19,662 of record CAZHJU010000035.1, read on the forward strand.
TCTGGGCATCGCCGATCCGTTGGCGCTGCTGCACCCGCGCGAAACGCAGCGCCTGCGCCAGCTCGAACAGCATGCCCGGGAATATCCCGCAGGCAGCGTGATCGGCGTTCCCTTCGGTCCCGGGGAGCGGGCGTCCTATTCATGGGACGAAGGCATCGCCCGGCGCCGCTGACGTTCCGCGCGGACCTTGACGTGCGTCAAACCGCGGCCTGACCGCCACGGTTAGGCTGCAAACATGGAAAACCGTCCGCACCTGCCCGATTTGCATCGCCGCCGCATTCTGCAGGCGGGGCTTGCGGCGGCCGCGGCATCGGTGGCGGCACCGTCGCGCGCCGCCGTGCGCAGCAGCGCCCGCATCGTCATCGTCGGCGGCGGCGCGGCCGGCATCAGCATGGCGGCGCGGCTGTCGGCGCAGCTGGAAGGGGCGCGCATCACGCTGATCGACGGCGCGACCCGGCACATCTACCAGCCGGGGCTGACGCTGGTCGCGGCCGGCACCTGGGACCCGGAGCAGGTCATCGAATCCGAAGCGGGGTGGATGCCGCGCGGCGTCGAGTGGCTGCAGGCGCACGCGGCGGAGATCGATCCGGTGGCGAAGGCGGTGACCACCGCCGGCGGCCGGCGCGTCGCCTACGATTTCCTGGTGGTCGCGCCGGGCCTCGAACTCGCCTTCGACCAGATTGCGGGGTTCGATCCGAAGCTGATTGGCAGCGGCGGCCTCGGCTGCGTCTATGCCGGTCCCGAGGCCGCGCTGGGCACCTACCGCATGATCATGGCGCTGGCCGAAAAGGGCGGGGACGCGGTGATGACGCTGCCGCACACGCCGCTCAAGTGCGCCGGCGCGCCGCTCAAGCTGACCTTCATCGCCGACGACCTGCTGCGCCGCCACGGCGGCCGCGGCCGTTCGCGGGTGAATTTCCTGTCGCCGCTGTCCTCGGTGTTCGGCGTGCCCGCGGTCAACGCGCGCGTGCTCGGCCTGTGGAAACAGCGCGACATCGGCGTCGCCTATGGCCGCCGGCTGAAGGCGGTCGATCCCGGAAAACGGATCGCCGTCTTCGCCACGAACGACGGCGACATCGAGCAGGCCTACGATTTCCTGCATGTCGTGCCGCCGATGCGCGCGCCCGCCGTGGTGCGCATGAGCCCGCTGTCGGTCAAAAGCGGCCCGCTGGCCGACGGCGGCTGGCTCGAGGTGGACAAGGGCACGCTGCGCCACGCCCGTTTTCCCGAGGTGTTCGGCTGCGGCGACGTCAACGGCACGCCGCGCGGCAAGACCGCGGCCACCGTCAAGAAGGGCGGCATCGTCGCCGCCGCCAACCTGGTGTCCGTGATCGCGGGCAGGGAGCCGGCGCTGCAGTTCGACGGTTACACCTCCTGTCCGATGGTGACCTCGATCGGGCGCGCGATGCTGATCGAATTCGACTACGAGGGACGCCTGACGCCGACGTTGCCCGGCGTGGAGCCGCTCACCGAGAGCTGGTTCGCATGGTTCCTCGAGGAGCGCATGCTGAAACCGGCCTATCTCGCGATGCTCAAGGGCTGGACCTGAGAGGGGGCGATGCAGGGCATACTCGAAAATCTGCCGGTCGGCCTGATGATGGTCATCGAGGCCTGGCCGCTCGCGCTGCTGGCCGCAGGGCTGCCGCTGCTGCTGTGGATCGTCGCCCTGCGCCGGCGCGGCTGGTGCGCACGGAATCGCCGTCTCGGCGCGCTCGGCGGCGGCGTCCTCGGCCTCGTGCTGGGTCCGCTGCTCGCGTTCGCGGTCATCGGCGGCGGCCCCGGCGATCTGCGCTACTGGCTGGACTGGCTGTTTCTGGCCACGGTCGCCGGCGCCGTCGCGCTGTATTCGGCGCTATTGCTCTACCTGGCCGTTACGCCCCGCTGACCGCCGCGGCGGTCGGCGGCCCCCGGATTTTCACCGTGGCGGGCCGGCCGGCTTACAATGCGGGGTCTCGGGCGTCTTGCCGCAGCCCCGCGCCGGCGGCCCTGGCGGCGGAGTGGGAAACGAGCGGGAAAACAACAGCAATCCACATTCAAGGAGAGGATTCTCATGTCAGTCATTTTCAGATGCGCCGCCGGCGTGCTCGCAGCGACGGCCATTGCCGCCGTTGCTCCCGTTTCGCTTGCGGCCGACGCTACCAGGGATTACCCCAGCAAGCCGGTCCGGTTCATTTCGCCATTCACGCCGGGCGCGGGCACCGATTCCACGGCGCGCGCGCTGGCGGCGCACCTCAGTTCGTTGTGGGGGCAGCAGTTCGTGGTCGACAACCGCACCGGCGCCGCCGGTTCGATCGGCGTCGAATTGACCTCGCTGGCACCGCCCGACGGCTACACGATCTGCCTGATTTCGGCTTCGCACAGCGTCAACTCCGGCACCAATCCGAAAATGCCCTACGACCTGGGCAAGGACCTGCAGGGCATTTCGCAGGCGACGTCGCTGTTCTACGCGGTGTACCTCAATCCCAAGGTGCCGGCGAAAAGCATCCAGGAGCTGATCGCCTACGCCAAGGCCAATCCGGGCAAGATCCTGTTCAGTTCCTCCGGCACCGGCGGCCTGCAGCATTTTGCCGGGGAGATGTTCAAGTACATGGCCAAGGTCGAGATGACCCACGTGCCGTACAAGGGCACGGCGGCCGGCGTGATCGCCAACCTGTCCGGCGACGTGCAGCTCGGCTTCGGCACCTTCTTCGGCGTGCGCCCGCACTGGCAGGCGGGCCGCCTGCGCGTGCTGGCGATCACCGCCGGCAAACGTTCCCCCGCGGTGCCCGACCTGCCGACGGTCTCCGAGGCCGGCGTTCCCGGCTACGAGGTGGACCAGTGGTACGGCGTGATCACCGGCGTGAAGGTGCCCAAGCCCATCGTGAACAAGATCCGCAACGGCATCGTCGATGCGCTGAAACAGCCGGAAACCGCGAAACGCCTGGCGGCGGAGGGTTCGACGCCGGTGGGCTCGACGCCGGAGCAGTTCACCGCGCACATCCGCTCCGAAATGGCGAAGTGGAACAAGCTGGCGAAGGCGGCGAAGCTGGACCTGAAGTGATCCGCTTCATTGAAAAAGCCCGCGCCGCGGGCTTTTTTGTCGCCGGCGAATCCGGTCCGGATGTTGATGGCCGTCCTGAAGTGAAGCCTGAAGTCGCGCGCACGCGTGATAATATCGATCGCATTCCTTCGAGAATATTCCCCATGAAAAACCTGCTCGTCACCGGCTGTACCATTGCCATTGCTTCTCTCGCCATCAGCGGCATCGCCGCCGCCCAGGACAAATCCGCGGCGTCATATCCGTCCAGGCCGATCCGCATGATCGTGCCCTTCGCGCCCGGCGGCGGCCTCGACATCACCGCGCGGCTGATCGGCCAGAAGCTCACCGAGAAATGGGGGCAGAACGTGGTGGTCGACGCCCGTCCGGGCGCGGCGACCATCGTCGGCACCGAGATCGCGTCGAAGGCCGCACCCGACGGCTACACGATGCTGATGATCACCACCACCTTCGCGATCAATCCCAGCCTCTATGCCAGGCTGCCATACGATCCGCTGAAGGATTTCGCGCCGGTCACCCAGCTCAATTACCAGCCCAACATCCTCGTCGTCAGCGCCTCCGCGCCGGCCGCGAGCGTCAAGGACCTGATCGCGCTGGCGAAATCGAAGCCGGGCGAACTGACCTTCGCCACGCCGGGCGCCGGCTCCGCGCCGCATCTGTCGGCCGAGCTGTTCCAGCGCACCGCCGGCATCCAGATGATCCACGTGCCGTACAAGGGCATCCCGCCGGCGATCACCGACGTCATCGGCGGCCGCGTGACGATGCTGTTCACGACCACGATCTCCGCTGCGCCGCACATCAAGACCGGCAAGGTGAAGGGCCTCGCGCTGACCAGCGCCAGGCGCCTCGACAGCATGCCCGGCGTGCCGGTCATCGGCGAGACGCTGAAGGGTTACCAGGCCGAGGCCTTCCAGGGCATGATCGCGCCGGCCGGCGTGCCGCGCGCCGTCGTCGAGAAGCTCGGCAAGGAAGTCGCCGCGATCGTCCAGTCGCCGGAAATCGGCAAGACCTTCGAGGCCTCGGGTGCCGTCGCCGTCGGCAGCACGCCCGCGCAGTTCGCCGCCTTCCTGAAGAACGAGACCGCGAAGTGGGGCAAGGTCGTCAAGGAAGCCGGCATCAAGCTGGAATAGCCGCTCGCTGCCCGCCAGTCACCGATTGCCAGTCATCCATCACTGAAAAAAGGAAGCACCATGCCGTTCGCACAGCTCTACGTGGCCGAAGGCCGCACCCCGGAACAGAAAAAAGTCCTGATCGAGAAAGTCACCCAGGCTTTCGTCGACGCCGTCGGCGTCAAGCCGGAATCGGTGTGGATCACCGTGCAGGACATTCCCAAGCATTCCTGGGGCATCGGCGGCAAGACCCTGGCTGAAAAAGGCTGAGGCGGGAGGACGGGAGAGCGTCATGGCAGAGCAGAAGAAACGCGCAGTCAAAATGGCCGTCCCGGCGGCAAGCCTGCGGCCGACGATGGTCGGCCGCAATCACGCCGCCTCGGCCGGCCACTATCTCGCGACGCTGGCGGCGATGCGCGTGCTCGACCGCGGCGGCAACGCGGTCGATGCCGGCGTCACCGCGTCGATGGCGCTGTCGGTGCTGCAGCCGGACATGGTCAGCTTCGCCTGCGTCGCGCCGACGCTGATCTACATGAAGGAGCTGGACAAGGTCGTCAGCCTGGCCGGGCTCGGCTACTGGCCGAAGAGCACCGACGTCGCGAAGCTGATCGCCGCCGGCAACGGCAAGGCGGTGCCGGAGAACCTGCTGCGCACGGTGATCCCGGCCGCGCCCGCGACCTACATCGCGGCGCTGCGCCGCTACGGCACGATCTCCTTCGAGGAGGCCGTGGCGCCGGCGATGGAACTGGCGAAGAACGGCTTTGCCGTCTATCCGCTGCTGGCGAGCAACGTCGAATACCTCGAGAACAGCTTCCGCCGCTGGCCCGACAACGAGCGCATTTTTCTGCCCAAGGGGCGCGCGCCGAAGGTCGGCGAGCTGTTCCTGCAGGAAGACCTGGCGAAGACCATGGCCCGGCTGATCCAGGCCGAGCGCGACTGCAAGGGCGACCGCGACAAGAAACTCGCCGCCGTGCACGACTATTTCTACCGTGGGCCGATCGCGCGCGAGATTTCCGATTACCACGCCGCCAACGGCGGTTTCATGACCTTCGAGGACATGGCCGGTTTCGAAGTGCCGGTGGAGGACAGCATCCGGGTCGATTACCGCGGCTATACCGTCCATGCCTGCGACGTCTGGTGCCAGGGCATCGTGCTACTGGAGTCGCTGAAGATCCTCGAGGGTTACGACCTCAAGTCCATGAAACACAATTCGCCGGACTACGCGCATCTGATCGCCGCGGCGCTGAACCTGTCCTTCGCCGACCGCGAGGCCTACGTCGGCGACCCGAAATTCATGCACGTGCCGCGCGACGCGATGATTTCCGAGGCCTACGCGAAACGCCAGCGTGCGCGCATCGACATGCAGAAGGCCTTCGGCCGCCTGCCCGATCCGGGTGATCCCGAGATGACCGGCCGCATTCCCGGCGTGATGCCCGAGGGCGCCGTTGCCGCGCCGCACGGCCTGTCGCGGCTGTCGCAGGACACGATCTACAACTGCGTGGTCGACCGCTGGGGCAACGCCTATTCGGCGACGACCTCGGACAACGCCAGCGAAACGCCGATCATCCCCGGCACCGGGCTGGCGATTTCCTCGCGCGGCTGCCAGTCGCGGCTGGAGCCGGGCCATCCGGCGGAAGTGCAGCCGGGCAAGCGCCCGCGGCTGACGCCGAACCCGGCGATGGCTTTCAAGGACGGCAAATTGTTCATGACCTTCGGCACGCCGGGCGGCGACCAGCAGTCGCAGGGCATGCTGCAGGTGTTCCTGAACGTCGTCGAGCATGGCATGACCATGCAGCAGGCGGTGGAGGCGCCGCGGATTTCCTCGCAGAGCTTCCCCAACTCCTTCGCGCCGCATGCCTACTACCCCGGCCGTCTGAATGTCGAGGAGGACCTCGGGCCGGCGGTGATCGAGGAACTGCGCCGCCGCGGCCACGACGTCGAAGTCTGGCCGCGTTTCCCCGCGGCCAATGCCGCGGTGTGCGCGATCAAGGTCGATCCGGAGACGGGCTTGCGCCATGCCGGCGCCGATCCGCGGCGCGAGGGGTACGCGCTGGCTTGGTGACGCCGTGGACGATACCGTCATCATCGTCAACCGCGCCGGCATGGGCGAGGCGCCGGCCGAGCTGCAGGCGACGCTGGCCGGCACCTATTTCAAACTGCTCGCCGAAAACGGCCTGAAGCCGCTGGCGATCTGCTTTTACGGCGAAGGCGTCAAGCTGCTGGTCGAGGGTTCCCCGGTGCTCGATGCGCTGAAGACCCTCGAATCGCGCGGCGTGCCGCTCGTGGCCTGCATGACCTGCCTGAAGTATTTCAATCTCGTCGACCGGTTGCGAGCCGGCGTCATTGGCGGCATGGGCGATATCCTCGCCGCCCAGCAGCGGGCGGCGAAGGTCATCACGCTGTAGGACAGGCTTACGGGTCCGGGGCGCGATCCCCGTTCGGACTTTCCCGCCGTGCTGCGGGCTGGCTTCTGATCGATGATCCGGGCCTGGCAGATAAAAATATCAATAAAAACAAGTGGATGGTGTTTTGCGGGTGTGTGTGCTCCAGTTGCGGGGTACCCAGTGGCCCAAAATGTCTATTTTGGCTAAAATGGGCCAATCCATTCGTGAGGCATGCCATGCCGATACTGACCTACCGCAACAACCACGGCGAACTCGTCGACGTTCCGGCCGTGCCTTCGACGCAGCTCAAGAACGGGCTGGCCACTGTGCTGGATCAGGTGATGCACGGCGGCGCTGTCGTCATCACCCGGCACGAAACACCCAAGGCCGTGCTGATCGCCTACGAGGAATTCGTGGCGCTGGCCAGGGACCGCGCGCCGGTCCTGAACGACCTGGCTGCCGAATACGACGTGCTGCTGGCGCGCATGCAGACGCCGCAAGCACGCAAGGCAATGGCTGCAGCCTTCAATGCAGCGCCTGCCGAAATGGGGCGCGCGGCAGTCAAGGCCGCGCGCAAGCAGCGCTGAGCCTGGCGGACGGAAGGCGGGGCCGTTGTCGCGTGTTTACGTGCTGGCCGGCGTCAATGGCGCAGGCAAGAGCAGCATTGCCGGCGCGGCATTTCGTGACAGGGGCGCTGATTACTACAACCCGGACGAGATCGCACGGGCGCTGAAGCTGGCCAATCCCGGGCTGGATCAGGTGCGGGCCAACAGCGCAGCCTGGCATCGCGGCCGGGAACTCCTGGAGCGTGCCATTGCCGGCGGGCTAGATTTCGCATTTGAAACAACGCTCGGCGCATCAACCATTCCGGGACTGTTGATCGATGCAGCGGGGCAGGGTATCGAGGTGCACGTCTGGTATGCGGGGCTCGCGACGCCGGAGCTGCACATCGCGCGGGTGCGCGCCCGCGTCACGCGCGGCGGTCATGACATTCCCGAAGAAGCCATCCGCCGCCGTTTCGGGCACAGCCGGCTCAACCTGATCATGCTGCTGCCCGTGCTGGCCTCGCTGCGGGTGTACGACAACAGCGCCGAAGCCGATCCCGCCGCGGGCAAGGCACCCGAACCGGTGCTGGTGCTGCACATGGAGTGCGGACGCATCCTCAATCCGCAGGATCTGGCGCAGGTGCCGGACTGGGCAAAACCGATCGCGGCGGCAGCCATGAAAATCCACGCGGGCTGAGTTTCCGCCCCTCCGGCCAGGGTTGCGGTGGCTCGTGGCAGCACCATCCTGCACGCCCGCTCACGTTGACTGCACGAGCGCCGCGCCCGTTACCTGCCGATCGGCGGGCCGGCAATGCGCTTGCATGGTGTGCCGCGGATGAGACCATCGCACGGATATCGTGCCCGCGCTGGATAACGCCAGCCTGGATTCGTTCATCGCCTGCGCGTGCAACCCGGTGTGTCCAGCCGCAGACTCCGGTGCTCGGGGTGCACACGACCGGAGATGCTTGGATTCCGGTTTTCGCCGGAATGACGACTGCTGCAGCCGACGACTATTGAACCGCCACTACCGTCATTCCGGACGCACAAGGCGCGATCCGGAATCCAGGAGGGGCATGCGCCGAGACCATGTCTGCCGGATTCCGGCGTGCGCCTGAATGACGGTGTGGTTTTCGCTGATCACTCATCACTCCGCATTCATCGCCGGGTTCAGTGCCCGCCGGCCCCGAAATGCCCCTGCAGTTCCTCGTCGAACTTGCCGTCGATCAGCACGTACAGCATCAGCACCGGCTTGTCCGAACGGTTGCTCCAGGCGTGGTTGGTGCCGCGCTGGATGACGACATCGCCTTCCTTCAGCACCACGTCCTGGTCGTCGAGCAGCATCGTCACTTCGCCCTTCAGCACCACGGCGTAGTCGATGGTCTGCGTGCGATGCATGAAGGGGTGGCGGCCTTTGGCCG
>CAZHJU010000036.1:0-26152 GCA_964533495.1 uncultured Bordetella sp.
TCCCCACTGTGTGCCAGATTACGACTCACAGTACAAGTCCATAACACGCTCTAGCTGTGTGAATACATCTTCCGTCCCGGCGTCGGCAGTTCCGCGCCGAGAATCGCGCCGCCTTCGGAATCGACGATGTACAGCGTGTGCGGATCCTTCACGCCGTAGGCGCAGTTGGTGACCACGTCCGAACCCGGCGAGTCGATGCGGTAGAGCGGCTCGCCGCGGTGGTTGAACACCCACACCGCGCCCATGTCCGGGTGCGCCACGGCCAGCCCGTCGTCCTCGTCGATGGCCATGCCGTCGGGGCCGCGACCGCCCGACATCTGGATGAACACGCCCATGCGCGACATCGTGCCGTCCGGCAGCAGCGGCAGGCGCCACACCGCATTGGCGCGGGTCACCGCGACGAACAGTGCGTTTTCCGCCGCGTTGAGCACGAGGCCGTTGGGGCTGGGGATGTTGTCGGCGATGCGTTCCAGTTTGCCGCTGGCGCGCAGCCGGTACACCGCCCCCGTCGGGTTCTGCAGGCCGCTTTGTCCTTGGTCGGTGAAGTAGAGGTCGCCGTTGCCGGCGAACACCAGGTCGTTCAGTCCCTTGAAGGTTTCGAGGTTGTAGCGGTTGACGATCGTTTCGATGCGGCCGCGCCTGGCGTCGAGCAGCATCAGGCCGCGCCTGTGGTCGGCGACGAAGATGCGTCCGTCCTTGTGGATCTTCAGGCCGTTGGGCTCGCCGTCGTATTCGACGACGAGATCCCATTGCCCTTTCGGGGAAATGCGGAAAATGCGGCCGAAGGGAATGTCGGTGACGTAGAGGTTGCCCCTGCGGTCGAAGGACGGACCTTCGAGGAAGCAGCCGCCGTGTGGCGCGGGACGTCCCGCGGCAAGGCGCTCGGCCGAAACCTTCGTGCGGCGGTATTTTTTCGGCAGTTCGGTAAAAACGTCGGCGGTGATGCGTTCGGGCGGCGCGAAGAAGCTCATGATTTCTCTGTTCGGGGTAGTGTTCGTATCCGGATTTCAGATGCCGCCACTCCGGCGGTTTTCGATCGGCAGGCGGGCGCGCCTGCACAGGTCGATACCATTTGGACTGATCGGCGGGAAGAGCGGGGATTGTATGCCAGAATTCCCGCTCAATTTACCGGGTCCAGTCCATGAAAAAGCCGATCGAGGTCCTGCGCCTTTATCCCGAACACGATTACACGCTGAACGGCGTGCTGGCGAGCCGTGCCAGCCGCGATCCCTCGCGGCCGTTCATGTTTTTCCGCGGCCGCAGCTGGTCCTGGGGCGAGTTCGCGCAGAAGGCGGAGGCCGCGGCGCGCGTGCTGGCCGCGCGCGGCATCCGCAAGGGCGACCGTGTCGGCGTGATGGCGCGCAACTGCGACGGCCACATCGTCATGCTGTTCGCGCTGGCGCGGCTGGGCGCGATCATGGTGCCGGTGAATCCCGAGTTCGGCGTCGAGGAGGCGAAGTACGTGCTGCACCACGCGGAGGTCAGCGCGGTGGCGGCGACGCAGGACACGCTGGAAGTCGCGCGCAAGGCGGCCGCGGGGCTGAAGACGCCCGCCTGGTTCCTGACACTGGACGCGGCCGCCGCCGATGCGCCGCTGCTCGACGAACTGCTGAAAAACGCGGTGGCGGCGGCGTTGCCGCAGGACATCGACGGCGAGGCCACCTGCCTGATCGTCTACACCTCGGGCACCACCGGTTTCCCGAAGGGCGCGATGCACAGCCAGAGGAGCTTTGTCACCGGCGGCGAGGCCTTCGTGCAGCGCGTCTACCTGCAGGACGACGACCGCGTGATGATCGTGCTGCCGCTGTTCCACATCAACGCGATGTTCTACTCGGTGGCGGGCACGCTGGCCGCCGGTGCGAGCATGGTGATCATTCCGAAATTCTCGGCCTCGACCTTCTGGCAGACCGCGGTGGAAACCGGCGCCACCGAGGTCAACATCATCGAGGCCATCGGCAGCATCCTGCGCGCGCGGCCGCGCAGCGAGTTCCGGCCGGAGCACAGGCTCGCCAAGGTCTACGGCGTGCGCGCGAGCATGGACGCGACTTTCAGGGACGAGTTCAACATTCCGCACCGCATCGGCGGCTACGGCATGACCGAGATTCCCGGCGTGACCTGCAATCCCTTTGATGTGGAAAATGAGGGGCCGCAGAAGCTCGGCAGCATGGGCCCGGTCGGCCGCCATCCCGATCCGTCGCGGCCCTGGGCGCAATGCCGGGTCGTCGACGACGAAGGGCGCGACCTCCCTGATGGCGAACCGGGCGAGCTGTGGGTGAAGACGCCGATCATCATGCAGGGGTACTTCCGCGATCCGGAGCAGACGGCCAATACCTTCCACGACGGCTGGTTCAAGACCGGCGACCTCGTCAGGCGCGACAGCGACGGCTATTACTATTTCATCTCGCGCAAGCGCGACATCATCCGCCGCCGCGGCGAGAACATCGCGGCCGCCGAGCTCGACCGCGTGGTCGGCGAGCATCCGGCGGTGGCCGAGGCCGGCACCATCGCGGTGCCCTCGGATCTGGGCGAGGACGAGATTTTCGTGGTCTGCGCGGTCAAGCCGGGCGCACAGGTGATGGCGCAGGAGATCGCCGACTGGTGCAGGGCGCGGCTCGCACCGCAGAAGGTGCCGCGCTTCGTCGCCTTCGTCGACGAGCTGCCGCACACGCCGACGCACAAGATCGCCAAGGCGCAGTTGCGCGAGGACAAGGCCCTGCGGGCGAAGGCGGTGGATCTGCAGCCGTCCGACGGGGTACGGCGTCCGTCCTGAGATTCCCGGCTGCGAAGGCGGCGCAAAGCTTGTTAAGCTAGGCTCCTGCATTCCATCGAAAGGAGCCCAGTCATGCGTATTGCCGCCAGCGTTCTGGCCATTTTCACCGTTTCCACCGTTGCCGCCGTTTCCGCGCTTTTTGCCGGAGCCGCGGGCGCGCAGGTCAAGGACTATCCGTCCAGACCCATCCGCTTCGTCGTGCCTTTCCCGCCGGGCGGCGCGACCGACATCGTGACCCGGGTCGTCGCGCAGAAAATGAACGATCACTACAAGCGCCAGGTGGCCGTGGTCGACAATCGCGGCGGCGCCGGCGGCGTCGTCGGTTCGGAAATCGTGGCGCGCGCGGCGGCCGACGGCTACACGCTGGTGATGGGCACGACCGGCACGCATGCCATCAACGCCAGCCTCTATGCCAAACCCCTGTACGATCCGGTGAAGGATTTCGCGCCGGTGACCCCGACGGCGCTGCTGCCCAACATGCTGGTCGCGCATCCGTCGATTCCGGCCAAAAACGTCCGCGAACTGATCGCCCTGGCGAAGGCACATCCCGGCGACCTGTCCTATGCGTCCTCGGGCAACTTTCTTTATCTGAGCGGCGCGCTGTTCACCAGCATGGCGGATGTCCGGATGCTGCACGTGCCGTTCAAGGGCGGATCGCAGGCGATGCCGGCCGTCGTGTCCGGGGAAGTCGGGCTGTCCTTTGCCACCATCGTGTCCTCGCTGCCGCTGGTCGAAACCGGCAAGCTGCGCGGACTGGCGGTGACCAGCGCGAAGCGGTTCCCGAGCGCGAAGAGCTATCCGACGGTCGCGGAGTCCGGCCTGCCGGGGTACGAGGCGGTGGCCTGGTACGGCGTATTCGCGCCGGACGGCACGCCGGGCGAGATCGTCCGGCAACTGAATGCGGACATCGTCCGCATCGTCAATTCGGCCGAAGTGCGCGAACTGTTCCTGAAGCAGGGCGCCGAATCCTACGCGACCGGCTCCGAAGCGTTCGCGAAGGTGGTCCGGGACGACATCGCGAAATGGGGGAAGGTGGTCAAGGCGTCGGGCGCGCAGGCCAATTGAGCGCCGGGGGAGGCCGTCAGGCGCGTTTCAGCGCGTCGGCGGCCACGACCCGCAGCAACCGGTCGAGGTCGGCCCTGAGCCTGTCGAAGCCGGCGGTGCGGCGGAAGGTCTTCGTGTCCATGAACAGCTTCTTGTTGATCTCGACCTGCACCGAGTCGATGCCGCGCCCGGGGTCGCCGTGGCGGCCGATCAGTTCGTTGCCGACATAGGGCTCGTTGACCGACATGCTGTAGCCCAGTCCTTTCAGCGTGTCGGCGATCAGCGCCATGGTTTGCGGCGACGAGGTCTTGCCGTGAAGATCGCTGATGCAGAAGTCCGCGCGCGGCTTGCCGGCGTCGGGGTGGGTCGGCGCGCCGACGGCCGACATGCAGTGGCAGGAGATCTGCCGCAGCACGCCGAAGCGCGCGTAGGTCTCGTCCACGAGGCGTTTCAGTTCGGCGTGGTAGGGCCGGTAATACCGCGCGAGCCGCTCCTCGATTTCCGCGACCGTGAGCCTGCGTTCCTGGAAAGGTTCGCCGTAGCGCGACCTGGTCTTGATCAGGCCCAGGCCCTCCAGCGTGCGCGCGGTGGGTTTCAGCGGCCTGGGCCACTCGCCGTCGACGACCGCGGGATCCATGTCCGCTTCGTTGCGGTTGACGTCGACCCAGGTGTTCGGGAAGCAGCAGTAGAGCAGCGTGCCGCCGGCGGCCGGCGTTCCGGCCCACAGGTCCTCGACGTACATCGACACATTGTCGTGCACCGTCGTGAAGGGCAGCGGGGAGCGGTATTCCTTCGGGTATTCGCGGCCGCTGCGCGAGACGTCGACGACCAGCGGCGCGGGCGGGGCCGCGGGTTCGAAACGCAGGAACAGCCCCGGGACGGCATGGATCATGAAACGCTCCGCAGGAAGAATGTCATGGCTCCGTAATTATCCGCGTATCCGTCTCTTGTCAATCCGGCGCGGTGGCGCGCCGCCTGTAATGGCCGTGTAACACGCGCCGGATAACCTGCCTTCAGGTCAACATGTGAAGGAAGGTCATACCGTGTCTCTTGAAATGCGGATTTCCGCGGCCGGGCGCGCTGTCGTGCTGGCCGGCATCCTGGCGGTTTCCCCGGCAATGTCCGCGGCGGCCGAAAAATTTCCCGAAAAACCCGTGCGCATGGTCGTGCCGCTGGCGCCCGGCGGCGGCAGCGACATCGTGGGTCGCATCGTGGCCCAGGCGCTGGCCGACGACTGGGGGCAACCGGTGATCGTCGACAACCGCCCCGGCGCCGGCGGCACCATAGGCAATGGCATTGTTGCCAAGTCGGCGCCGGATGGCCATACCGTGCTGGTGTCGAGCTTGACCATGGCCATCGGTCCGGCGCTGTACAGGAATCCCTCGGCCGACGTGGTGCGCGACTTTGCGGCGGTGACGCTGATCGCCGACCAACCCAGCATCATCGCCGTCAACGGCAGGGTTCAGGCGAAGACGCTGTCCGAGCTGCTGGCCCTGTTCAAGGCGCAGCCCGGCAAGTATGCCTTCGGTTCCGCCGGCAACGGCACCGCAAGCCATCTGGCCAACGAACTGTTCAAGCTGAACGCGAAGGTCGATGTCATGCACGTGCCGTACAAGAGCGCGGGGCTGGCGACCACGGGACTGCTGTCCGGGGAAATCCAGTTCATGGTGACCAACATGGCCACCGCGCTGCCGCAGGTGCGTTCGGGCAGGCTCCAGGGGCTGGCCGTGACCAGCGCCAAACGGGTGCCTTCGGCGCCGGATCTGCCGACCGCCGCCGAAGCCGGCCTGCCCGGATTCGAATACACCACCTGGTACGGCATGCTGATGCCGGCGGGCACGTCGCCGGCGCTGGTGTCCCGCGTCCATGCCGACATCGCCCGGCAGGCCGTCGACCAGCGCGTGGCGGAACGGTTCTCCGGCCAGGGCCTGACCGTCCACGCCAGTGCGCCGCGGGAGTTCTCGAAGTATCTCGCCGGCGAGATCGCGCGCTGGCAGCAGGTTGTCGACGCCGCGGGCATCCAGAAGCAGTAATCGTTCCGCGGGTCTCCCGCGCGCCGTACCGTTCTCCCCGGTCCCTTGCGGGCCCGCGTATTCCACATGCTGTGGCCGCGGGTCCGCCGCGGCTTGTGCCGCAGAGGGGCCTTGGCTAGACTCCGCTGAACTGCGGGCGTCCACGGACGCGTCCAGCATCGAATGTCCAGCAGCCAGCGCGTTGCCGGCGCGGCATCCGGAGGAGAACATCATCGAACGCAAGACTCTGGGCCTGGCCGTGATCGGCTCCGGCCGCATCGGCGGGCTGCGCGCGCAGCTCGCGGCAGGACATCCCGCGGTGCGTTTCGTCGCCACGTCGGACCAGGATCCGAAAAAAGCCGAGGCGCTGGCGAAGAAGGTCGGCGCCACCGCGCATTCCGGCGACAATGACGCGATCATTGCGCATCCCGAGGTCAACGCGGTCATCGTGTCGACCAGCGAAGGAGAGCACCTCGCGCCGATCCTGAAGGCGCTGGAGCTGGGCAAGCCGGTGCTGGTGGAAAAACCCATCGCGCTGTCGCTGGCCGACGCCGACCAGGTGATCCGCACCATCGAGAAATCCGGCGTGCCGGTGCATGTCGGCTACAGCCGGCGCTACAAGGAGCGCTACCAGATCGCCAAGGAGCAGATCGTGCAGGGGCGCGTCGGCCGGCTCACCGGCGGCGCGGCGCGGGTGTTCAATTCGCGCTCGCAGGCGCTGGGCATGCTCCGGCGCAATCCGCATGCGACGCCGGTGGTCGACGCGCTGACCTATTACGTCGACCTGATGAACTGGTTTCACGAGGGCAAGCGCCTGGTCGAGGTCTACGCGCGCGGCCAGAAGGGCGTGCTGAGGGAGGCCGGTTACGACCATGTCGAGGACATCAGCTACGCGATCCTCACCTACGAAGACGGCGCGGTAATGAACCTCGGCATCAGCTACGCGCTGCCGGAAAAGTATCCCGCGCTGGGTCACGCCGCGCGCGTCGAGCTGGTCGGCACCGACGGCGTGATGATCCTCGACGACGACCATACCGACCAGCTGATGTACACCGAGAAGGGCATTCCCCACGTCTATCTCCCCGATCATTACGTCAACATGGTGTTCCTGCAGAGCGGCACGCCCGGCGACTGGGCGCTCGGCGAGTTCTGGGGGCCGATCGCCAACGAGACGCGGGCCTGGCTCGACCACCTGGCGATGGGCAGGCCCTGCACGCTGGCGACGCCGCAGGAGGCGCGGCACAACCTCGAGGTCACGCTGGCGATCGAGCATTCGATGGCCACCGGCCGCGCGGTGACTCTGCCGCTGGCGCAATAACGACGACACGACGGGAGAGATCGCGATGAACAAACGACATGCATTGCTGGCCGTGCTGTGCGCAGTGGCCGCCGCCGCGGCACAGGCCGCCGACAGTTATCCGCTGCGGCCGATCCGCATGATCGTGGCCTATCCGCCGGGCGGCGGCACCGACCAGGTCGGGCGCGTGATGGCCGAACAGCTGACGCAGACGCTGGGCCAGCAGGTGGTCGTCGACAACCGCGGCGGCGCCACCGGCAACATCGGCACCGAACTCGCCGCGCGCGCAGTGCCCGACGGCCATACGCTGCTGATGGGCAACGTCGCGCCCAACGCCGTCAACGTCAGCCTGTTCAAAAAGCTCGGCTTCGACCCGGTGCGGGATTTCGCGCCGGTGAGCCTGGTGGCGATCACACCCAACATCCTCGTCGCCCATCCCTCGGTGCCGGTGAAGAGCATCGGGGAACTGGTCGCGCTGGCGAAGGCGAAGCCCGGCGCCCTCAACTTTCCCTCGGCCGGCGTCGGCAGCTCCTCGCACCTCGCGGGCGAACTGCTGAAATCGCTGGCCGGCATCGACATGGTCCACGTGCCCTTCAAGGGCGGCGGCCCGGCCATGGTGGCCACGATTGCCGGCGAGGTGCAGATCATGTTCGCGACCATGCCGGCGGCGATGCCGCACGTGAAATCGGGCAAGGTGCGGCCGGTGGCGGTGACCACGACGAAGCGCTCGCAGGCGATGCCGGAGCTGCCGACCATCGCGGAAGCGGGTGTGAAAGGCTACGACGCGGCGACCTGGTACGGCCTGCTCGCGCCGGCGCGCACGCCGAAACCCGTTGTCGACCGGCTGCATGCGGATGTCGTGAAGATTCTTGCCGGTCCGACCCGACAGCGCCTGGAGGCGCAGGGTTTCGAGCCCGATGGCGGCACGCCCGCGGCTTTCGCGGCCTACATCCAGTCCGAGATCGCCAAGTGGGCCAAGGTCATCAAGGATGCCGGCATTCCGGCGGAATGATCCGCTGACCGGCCTTTATCCGGAGGAGTCCCGATGTCGTTTTTCGAGCCGCCGCCGCTGATCGAAGCGGAAGTCTTCGCATCCGTGCCCGACCGCTTGCGCAAGGGCAGCGCGCCGTCGAGCTGGATCGACGCCAATCATCCCGGCTCAAAACTCGACTGTTTCCTCGAGGGGCCGGCCTTCGACCGCGAGGGCAATCTCTATATGGTCGACATTCCCTACGGCCGCATCCTGCGCATGTCGCCGGCAGGCGAGTTCGACGTCGCCGCCGAGTACGACGGCTGGCCCAACGGGCTGGCCATCCACCGGGACGGTTCGATCTTCATCGCCGACTACCGCCGCGGCATCCTGCGCTGCGATCCGAAAACGGGGCGGGTGGAGGATTTCCTGACGCACAACCAGTCCGAAGGCTTCAAGGGCGTCAACGACCTGACCTTCGCGCGCGACGGCGACCTCTATTTCACCGACCAGGGGCAGACCGGCATCCACGATCCGACGGGACGGGTTTACCGCTGCGGCGCCGACGGCCGGCTCGACTGCCTGATCGAGAACGGGCCCAGCCCCAACGGCATCGTGCTCGATCCGCAGGACAGGGTGCTGTTCGTCGCGATGACCCGCGCCAACTGCATGTGGCACTGTCCGCTGAAGGGCGGATCGGTCAACAAGGCCGGCGTGTTCGCCGTGCTGCCGGGCATTCACGGGCCCGACGGGCTGGCGATGGACGAGGCGGGCAACCTGTCGGCGGCGCATGCGCGGCCCGGCATCGTCTGGCTGTTCGGGCCGATGGGCGAGCCGCTGGCGCGCGTGCAGGGCAAACAGAAAGGCAATCGCATGACCAACATGGCCTACGGCGGCGCCGACCGCAGGACGCTGTTCATCTGCGATTCCTACCGCGGCGAGATCCTGACGGCGACGATGCCGGTGGCCGGGAAGGTGCTTTATTCGCATCTGTAGACGATTTTTGGAGGAGAATAAAATAATGAATAAAATCAAATACTTATGTTTGTCCCTGCTGCTGGCGGCCATCGCGCTGCCGGTGCAGGCGCAAGGCGGCTATCCGACGCGCGCGGTGCGCCTCGTCGTGCCGTCCTCGCCGGGCGGCGGCACCGACATCTCGGCGCGCATCATCGCGCCGCAACTGTCGCAGTTCCTCGGCCAGCAGGTGGTCATCGAGAACCGCGCCGGAGCCGGCACGATGATCGGCGGCGAGGTCGTCGCGCGCGCGGCCCCCGACGGCTACACGCTGCTGATGGGCATCAGCACGCTGGCGATCAATCCTTCGATGTACAAAAAAGTGCCGTACGACGCGCTGAAGGATTTCGCGCCGGTCTCGCTGGCGGTCACGCTGTCGAACGTGCTGGTGGTGCATCCCTCGCTGCCGGCGAAAAACGTCAGGGAATTCGTCGTGCTGGTGAAGCCGCGTCCGGGGCAGATCAATTTCGCCTCGGCCGGCGTCGGCACCAGCCCGCACCTGTCGATGGAGCTGTTCCTGGTGATGACCGGGCTGAAGATGCTGCACGTGCCGTACAAGGGTTCCGGGCCCGGCGTCACCGACCTCATCGCGGGCCACGTGCCGGTGATGATGCCCAACATGCTGTCGGCCCAGCCGCACATCAAGTCGGGCCGGCTGCGCGCGCTCGGCGTCACCGGCGCGAAACGCGCGCCGGGCGCCGACGACATTCCGACCATCGCCGAGGCCGGCGTGCCGGGCTACGAGGCGGTGCAGTGGTACGGCGTGCTCGCGCCGGCCGGCACGCCGCGCGACATCGTGACGAAGCTGCATGCCGGCACCGCGCGCGCCTTGCAGAATCCGGAGGTGCGCCAGCGCCTGCTGGGCGACGGCGCCGAGCCCGTCGGCGGCACGCCCGAGGAATTCGCGGCCTATCTGCGCAGCGAGACGGCGAAATGGGCGAAGGTGATCCGGGCGGCCGGCATCAAACCCGAATAGGAAAACCGGATCGAGGGGGCCGCATGTCCGCAGCAACGAAAAAATCCCGGGCCGGGGTTTCGCCGCTGATGCGCGCGCTGGCGGGCTACATCGCCGCCGCGCCGCGCCGCGCGCTGCCGGCGAAAGTCGCCGAGCGCGCGAAACACCATCTGCTCGACACGCTGGCCGCGATGCTGTCGGGATCGCGGCTGCTGCCCGGTCGCCGCGCGATCGAATTCACGGCCGCCCAGGGCGGCGTGCCCGAGGCGCAGGTGATCGGCTCGGACATCGTGACCACCGCGATCAACGCCGCGCTGGCCAACGGCATGCATGCGCATGCCGACGAGACCGACGACACCTATTACCTGGCGCTGGTGCATCCCGGCTGCGCCGTGGTGCCGGCCGCGCTGGCGCTGGCCGAGCGCCAGCGCGCGACCGGCACGGCGCTGCTGCGCGCGGTGGCGCTGGGCTACGACGTCTGCGCGCGCATGTCGATCGCGCTGGGCATCGAGCGTTTCCGCGAGCGCGGCCATTCGACGCACAGCTTCGGCCACATGTTCGGCGCCGCTGCCGCCGGGGCCGCGATCATGAAGCTCGACGTTGACCAGACGCGCTACCTGCTGTCGTACACCGCCCAGCAGGCCTCGGGCCTGTCCTGCTGGGCGCGCGACATCGAGCACGTCGAGAAGGCCTTCGATTTCGGCGGCATGCCGGCGCGCAACGGCGTCACCGCGGCGCTGATGGCCTCGATGGGCTTCACCGGCGTCGAGGACGTGTTCGACGGCGATCGCAGTTTTTTCCATGCCCACGGCCTGACCGCCAGCCCGGAAAAACTGGTCAGGGGCCTCGGGCGCGGCTACGAGATCATGAACA
Organism: uncultured Bordetella sp.; assembly: GCA_964533495.1. GTDB lineage: Bacteria > Pseudomonadota > Gammaproteobacteria > Burkholderiales > SG8-41. The sequence goes on from CAZHJU010000036.1 coordinate 10,936, forward strand.
CCTCGATCAAGCGCTGGGCCGTCGGTTATCCGATTCAGGCACCGCTGGATGCGGTGATGAACCTGATCGAGAAACACTGCCTGAAGGCCGCTGATGTCGAGCGGGTCATCGTGACCATCGACGACCAGGGCGCGCGCACGGTCAACCAGCGCACGATGGCCAGCATCAACATCCAGCACCTGGTCGCCGTCATGCTGCTCGACGGCGACATCAGCTTCGCATCGGCCCACGACGACCGCCGCGTGCGCGATCCGCGGGTGCTGAAGCTGAAGGAAAAAATCGAACTCAAGGGCAGCGCCGCGCTGGGCCGTGCGAAGACGACGCAGGCCGTCGTCGAGATCGTCACCCGCGACGGCCGCCGCCTGCGCCACCACACGAAGGCCGTGCGCGGCACGGCGGCCAATCCGATGCCGCGCGCCGAGGTCGAAGCCAAGGCGCGCGACCTGCTGCGGCCGGTGATCGGCGCGCGGCGCGGTGAACGCCTGATCGAAACCGTGCGGCACATCGAGCGCGTGCGTGACCTGCGCGCGCTGCGTCCGCTGCTCGCAGTAAAATCGCCGGCGTGATCCATTAGAAGCACCCGTCATGCCGGCGCAAGCCGGTGTGACGGCAGGGCAGGTGTTGCGCAACTCCGAAACCGTCTTTTTGACCAAGGGAATCCGATCCGCCATGCGTTACGACCTGCACAGCCACGTCATCCCGCCGACCATCATCGCGGCGATGGAGAAGGACCCCAAGCGTTTCCAGACCAGCATCTGGGAAAAGGACGGCAAAAAGTATTTCGACGTGCACGGCCGCCCGGCGGTGCTCAGTGCCGATTTCTACGACGCCGACGCCAAGGTCGAATGGATGAGCCGCAACAGGCTCGATGTGTCGGCCATCTCCGTCGGTCCGCCGATCTACTTCTACTGGCTGCCGGCGGAAGCGGGTCTCCACGCGGCGCAGCTCGCCAACGATGGCATCGCGCAGATGGTGGCGAAACATCCGTCGCGGCTGCGCGGCATGGCGCACCTGCCGATGCAGGATCCGGACGCCGCCATCGCCGAACTGGAACGCGTCGTGAAGGAGCACGGCTTCAAGGCGGTGGAGCTGGCGACTTCCATTGAAGGCACGCCGCTCGCCGCGCAGAAATTCCGCAAGGTGCTGAAGACCATCGAGCAACTGGGCTGTTTCATCTTCGCCCATCCCTACCAGTGCCTGGCCAAGGGCGCGATGGAGGACTATTACCTGTCCAACTTCGTCGGCTTCCCGCTCGACACCACGCTGATGGTGGCGCACCTGATGTTCAGCGGCGCGCTGGATGAAATGCCTGACCTCAAAATCATGCTGGCGCACGGCGGCGGCTTCATCCCGTACCAGATCGGCCGTTTCCGCCACGGCCACCAGGTGCGCAACGAACCCAAGGTCAACAACGCCACGCCGCCGCGCGAGCTGTTCAAGCGCTTCTACTTCGACTGTCTGACCCACGATCCGAAGGCGGCGAAGTACCTGATCGACCAGGTCGGCGCCGACCGCGTGGTCATCGGCACCGACCATCCCTTCGACATGGCGCCGCTCGACGTGCCGGCGGCCATCGACGGCATTCCGGGTCTGACGGCGGAGGAGAAGGAATGGCTCTGCGAGCGCACGGCGAAATCGCTGCTGGGCGAGGCCTAAGCGAAATCGGGCAGTGCGGAGCCGGCGGAATCAGCCGGATGCGGATTTCCTGCGTACGGCTTGCCGCGCCATCCTAAGGAAGGATTGCAGCAGGGGGGAGGGGTTCCGGGCGCGCCAGGCGACGGCAATTTCGGTCATCGGCAGCGGTCCGGTGATTTTCTTGAACAGGACGCCTTGGTTGCCGGTGACTTGGGCCGACGCGGTGACCAAGGCGATGCCGATGCCCGCCCGCACCAGACTGATCATCGTGATGGGGCGCCGGGTTTCCTGCACGATGCGGGGCTGGAAGCCCGCCTTGTGGCAGGCGGTCATGATCTGCGTGTACAGGATCGAGTTGCCGGGTGTGTACATGATGAACGGCTCGTCGGCGAGATCCTTCAGGGAAATGCTCTGCGCGGACTGGAACCGGCTGTTTTGCGGAACGACCGCAAGGAAAGGTTCGCGCAGCAGCACTTCGCTCAGGATTGCCGGATCCGCTGAAGGCGGACGCAGGAAACCCACGTCGATTTCCCCGCTGGCGACCGCGTCGGTGACCTGCGTGATGCCCATTTCCTGCAGCACCAGCTTGACCTCGGGGTGGAGCGCGCGGAAATTCTGCAGTATCCGCGGCAGCAGGGTATAGGTGGCCCCGAGGAAAAAGCCGACGGAGAGCTTGCCGATTTCCCCACGTCCCGCCCGCCGGGCGTTGTTCATCGCCTCCGCGACGTTGGCCAGTATCGCGGCGGCATCGCGCAGCAGCAGTTCCCCCGCGGGCGTCAGTTCGACGTGCCTTTGCGTGCGGTAGAACAGCTTCGCACCGATCTCTTCCTCCAGCCTGCTGATCTGCCGGCTCAGCGGGGGCTGGGAAATGTGCAGCCTTCGCGCCGCGCGGCCGAAGTGGAGTTCCTCGCCCAGGGTCACGAAATAGCGTAGCGTCTTCAGTTCCATGACTGATACATTGAATGCATCAATAACGGATCAATTATATATTGGACAGTCATGCCGAGCGGCGCTACCGTTTCTCCATGCGCAAGAGGTCGCGCCGGATGTGCCGGATGCGGGCCGGTTCTTGCGGACATGCAGGAGGAGACCGTGAAAAGACACGCAATTGCGGGCCTGTGCCTCGCACTGGCCGTTCCCGGAACGCTGATGGCGCAGACCTACCCGGTCCGGCCGATAACGCTGGTGGTCCCGGCTCCGGCGGGTGGCCCGACCGACATCATCGGCAGGCAGGTGGCCGGTGTGCTGTCGGCGCAGACCGGACAGAACGTGATCGTCGAGAATCGCGGCGGCGCCGGCAATACCCTCGGCACTGATTTCGTGGCGCGGTCGAAGCCCGACGGCTACACCTTCGTGGTCGGCAGCCCCAGTTCCCATGCCATCGCACCGAGCATCTATCCCAAGCTGCCTTACGACCCGGTGAAGGATTTCACGCCCGTCGCGCTGCTGGTGACGGCGCCGCTCGCGCTGACCATCCATCCGTCGGTTCCGGCCAGAAATCTGAAGGAATTCGTGGCGCTGGCCAAGGCGCGACCCGGGGAGCTCAATTTCGGATCGGGCGGAAGCGGCACGACGTCGCACCTGACCAGCGAGTATTTCAAGCTCGCGGCAGGCGCCCGCATCGTGCACGTGCCGTACAAGGGCAGTGGTCCGGCGACCACCGACCTGATGTCCGGGCAGATCCAGATGATGTTCATCGGCGTGCATTCGTCCATTCCGCTGATCCAGGCGGGCAAGCTGCGCGGCCTCGGTGTCAGCAGCGCAAAACGCTCCGAACTGATTCCGGAGTTGCCGACGCTGGATGAAGCGGGGCTGCGCGGCTTCCGGGTGCTGACTTGGTATGGCGTTCTCGGGCCCGCTGGCGTGCCGCGGAACATCGTCGCCGCGGTGAACGAGGCCCTGAACAGGGGCATGAAGGATTCCGCGCTGCGCCAGCGGCTGGCCGCGCAGGGCTTCGAGATCGTTGCCGGGACGCCGGAACAGTTCGGCACGGAACTGGCGAAGGAAATCGAAACCTGGGGCCGGGTGGTGAAGCAGTCCGGCGCGAGAGTGGATTGAGGCCCATGCCTGCGGCCGGAAGGACAGCATGAAAATCACCGAAGTCAGGGGCATTGCCCTGTCGTTCAGGTTGGAAAACGCGCCGCGCCGCGGCAGCGGCCAGCCGGTGAAGAAGGACATGGTGCTGATCCGCGTCAGGACCGAGGACGGCATCACCGGCTACGGCGAGGCGCACCACGCGCTGGCGCCCACGGTCGTGGCCGACATCGTCAACCACAATCTCGCGCCAATCGTCGTCGGTGAGAGCGCGATGGCGGTCGAGGAGATCTGGCAGAAGATCTATGTCAAGCAGGGTCAGACGCACGGTCCCGGCTGGGCGCTCTACAAGGCCATGTCGGGTGTCGACATGGCGCTTTGGGACGCGCGCGGCAAGGCGCTGAACCAGCCCGTGTATAGCCTTCTTGGCGGGATGCGGAAGAGGGTCCGTGCTTACGCCGGGGGTGTTTGCCTCGGCTACCAGCCGCCCACGCAGTTGCTCGACGAGGCGGCAGGATTTGTCGAGCGCGGCTGGACGGCGCTCAAGCTGCGGCTGGGGGACTCGGTCGAGAACGACATCGAGCGCGTTCGCCATGTCCGGAAACATCTGCCTTCTGCGGTCGACATCATGGTCGACATCAACACGCGCTACACCTATCTGCAGGCGCAACGTGTGCTGCCCGTGCTGGAGGAGTGCGGCGTGTTCTGGCTCGAGGAGCCTTTCACTCCGGACAACGTCGCGGACTATGCGCGTGTCAACGCGTCAACGCGCATACCGCTGGCGGGCGGTGAGAACCACTTCACCCGCTACCAGGCCAGGCAACTGCTTGAAACCGCCGCCGTCGACATCATCCAGCCGGATCCCTGCAAGTCCGGTGGTATCACCGAGTGCAGGAAAATCGCCGATCTGGCATCGGCCTTCAGGCGGTCGTTCGCCCCGCACACCGGCATGAGCGGAATCGACGGCGCGGCCTGCCTGCACCTGCTCTGCGCGAGCGCCAACGGGCTGGTCTACGAGAGCGATTGCGCGGCTTTCAATCCGTTCCGGGACGAACTGGTCTCCGGCGGGCCGTCGCTGAACGATGGCCATGTCGAACCGAACGAAAGGCCGGGTCTGGGTGTGGAGGTTGATGAATCCCTGTTCCCGAAACTTCTAGGGATTCCCGGCCCCTGCTATATCTGAGCAGGGAGACGATGCCTGCGGCGCAGCCGTTCAGGCGCCAAGCACCGACCGCAGACGCATCACCGCCGAATCCGGGCTGGTCAGCACGCGGCAGCCGGCCTTGGCCGGGATCAGGCGCGCGGCGGTGGCCATCGAAAACTGGCCGAGGACCAGCGTGTCGCAGGGCATCAGCCCGGCGGCGGCATCGGCGATCAGCCGGTCATGGGTTTCCGCGTCTCCCCGCTGCAGTGCGGCGAGGGCGTCCGGCAGGGCGCGCGTGGCGAGATTCAGCGGCTGTTTTTTCGCGCGCGCCATGTCCTCGAGTTCGGCTTTCAGCGCCGGGATGCTCGGGCCGAAGGTCGCGATCAGGCCGATGCTGCCGCCGGCGGCGAGCGCCTCGTCGAGCATGGCCTCGTTGGGCTTGAGCACCGGAATCGGCAGCGCCGCGGCCGCGGCCTCGATGGCCGGTCCGAAAGCCGAGCAGGTGAACAGGATGGCGTCGGCGCCGCTGCCGCGCACGTAATGTCCCAGCGTCAGGAAGCGTTCGATCATCGCATCGGTGAGCCGGCCTTCGGCGGCGAGGTCGGCCGACAGCGAATCGTCGAGCAGGTTGGTGGTGCGCGCTTCGGGCCACAGGCGGCCGAAGGCGGCGACAATGGGCTCGATGGCAAGCGGCGTCGCGTGGATCAGGGCGATGCGCGGGGATTTCATGGCGGAAACGGGTGGTTGACGAGGGCTGCATTCTAACCGTTTTGCTTGTCCCGCCGTCCGCACGTTTGACAAACAGGGTGCCGCGTGGACAATCTGCCTCTGCCGTGCGCACAGAATCCGGACAACGGCAAGTCATCCGGCGCAGTGCCGGTTATCCGAGGAGCAGAACATGAACAAATTTCAGGGCGCAGCGGCCGCTGCGGTGGCCGCGCTGTCGGTATTGGCCGTTGCGGCGCCCGCGCATGCGCAGGCCTATCCCGCCAAGCCGGTGCGGCTGATCCTGCCGTTCCCGCCGGGCGGCGGCACCGACATCCTCGGCCGCATGCTCGCGCAGAGGCTGGGTGAAAACATCGGCCAGCAGGTCATCGCCGAAAACCGGCCCGGCGCCGGCGGCAACGTCGGCGCGGAATACGCCTCGCGTCAGCCGCCCGACGGTTACACCATCGTGCTGTGCTCGCCGTCGATCGCGATCAGCCCCAGTCTTTACAAGAAGCTGAATTACGATCCCGCGAAGGACCTCACGCCGATTTCGCTGGTGGCCTCGATTCCCAACCTGATGGTGGTGCATCCGTCGGTGCCGGCGCGGTCGCTGAAGGAAATCGTCGCGCTGGCGCGGAAAAATCCAGACAAGCTCAATTTCGGCTCGGGCGGCCCCGGTACCACCAACGACCTCGGCGCCCGTTATTTCATCGCCGAGAACAGGCTGAAGATCGAGATGATCCCGCACAAGGGCGCGAGCCAGGCCCAGGTCGCGCTGCTGTCGGGCGAGGTCGACATGCTGGTGATCGGCACCGCGGCGGCGGCCCCGCACGTGAAGGCCGGCAAGCTGCGCGCGCTGGCGGCGCTGGGCAAGAATCGCGATCCGGCGGTGCCCGAGGTGCCGACTGTCGCGGAGGCCGGCATGCCCTGGTTCACCGTGGACACCTGGTACGGCGTGCTCGCGCCGACCGGCACGCCGCGCGACATCATCAACCGTCTCAACGGCGCCTTCGTCAAGATGCTCAACGATCCGGCCATGCGCAAGCAGCTGGCGGGCCGCGGCACCGATGCGCTGACCAGCACGCCCGAGGAGTTCGCCAAATTCATCGCCAGCGAAACGGGGCGCTGGGGCAAGGTGGTGCGCGCCTCCGGCGCGACCGCCAACTGAACGCGCCCGCACACAAACATCGAGGATGAACACATGAACCGCAAGACCATCGCCGCCGCCCTGACCGGCTTTGCCGTCGCCGCCTTCGCTTCCGCCGCATCCGCGCAGGACTATCCCAACCGCCCGGTGCGCATGATCGTGCCGTTTGCCGCCGGCGGTCCCACCGACGTCATTGCCCGCGTCGTCGCGCAGAAGCTGACCGAGGGGCTGGGCCAGCAGGTCGTCGTCGACAACCGCGCGGGCGCCGGCGGCAACATCGGCATGGGGCTGGCGGCGAGCGCCGCGCCCGACGGCCACACGGTCATCGTCGTCAGCTCGAGCTTCGTCGTGAACCCGGGGCTCTACAAGAACATCCCCTACGATCCCTACAAGAGTTTCATCCCGGTGTCGAACATGGCGGCGTCGCCCAACGTGTTCACGATCCATCCGACGATTCCCGCCAAGTCGATGAAGGACCTGTTGACGCTGGTGTCCGCCGATCCGAAAAAATTCTCGATTGCGACCCCGGGCGTCGGCACCACGCCGGACCTGTCGGCGCAACTGCTGAAGCTGACGACCAAGCTCGATTTCATCACCGTGCCCTTCGGCGGTGCCGGTCCGGCGGTCGGTGCCGTGGTGGGCAACCAGGTGCCGATCGGCTGCACCGCGCTGCCGCCGACCACGCCGCACATCCAGGCTGGTCGGCTGCGCGCGATCGCGGTGACCAGCGCCAAACGCACCGGCGCGATCTCCGACGTGCCGACGATGGCCGAGGTCGGGTTCAAGGGGCAGGAAGCCGACACCCTGCAGGGCCTGCTGGTGCCGGCCGGCACGCCGAAGGCCGTGGTCGACAGGCTGCACGGCCAGGTCGCGAAAATGATGGCCCAGCCCGACGTGAAGTCGCGGGTCGAAGGCCTCGGCTTCGACATCATCGCCAGCTCGCCGGCGCAGTTTGCCGCGCAGGTGAAGGTCGAAGTGGAGAAGTGGACCAAGGTCGTCCAGGCCGCGGGCATCAAGGTCAATTGATGGGGTTCCCGGCGCCGTGCCGCCGGCGGAGCGGACATGCGCATCGTTGACATCCGGGAAACCGCCATCGCGCTGAAATCGGAGCTGCGCAACGCGGTGTTCGATTTCAGCGAGATGACCACCTCGGTGGTCGCCGTCATCACCGACGTGATCTGCGACGGCAAACCCGTCGCCGGTTTCGCCTTCAACTCCACCGGCCGTTACGCCTGCGGCGCGCAGATGCGCGCGCGTTTCATTCCCCGCATCCTCAAGGCCGCGCCGGAATCGCTGCTCGACGACGCGGGCTCCAATCTCGATCCCGAAAAAATCCTCGCGGCCATGATGCAGCGGGAGAAACCCGGCGGCCATACCGAACGCTCGGTGGCCATCGGCACCATCGAAGTCGCCTGCTGGGACGCCGCGGCCAAGATCGCGGGTTTGCCGCTGCACGCGCTGATTGCAAAAAAATACAATAAAAACAAATACTTGGAGAAAGTGCCCTGTTATGTCGGCGGCGGCTGGTATGCGCCCGGCAAGGGCATCCCGGAACTGCTGGCCGAAATCCGCGAGAAGTTCGACCAGGGTTACCGCACGATGAAGATCAAGGTCGGCGGGATGTCCATTGCCGAGGACGTCGCGCGCGTCGAGGCCGCGCTGAAACTCATCGGCGACAGCACGCGGTTGGCCGTCGATGCCAACGCCGGCTTCGACCGCAATCGCGCACTGGCCTATGCGAAGGCGCTGGCGCCGTACAGGCTGCGCTGGTTCGAGGAGCCGACCGATCCGCTGGACTTCGCGCTGCTGGCGGAAGTGGCCGCGATCTACGACGCGCCGATCGGCACCGGCGAGAACCTGTTCTCGACCCAGGACGTGCGCAACCTGATCACCTTCGGCGGCCTGCGCGCCGACCGCGACATCATCCAGACCGACGTACCGCAGTCCTACGGCATCGCGCAGTTCGCGCAGACGCTGGACATGATGAAGGCGCGCGGCTGGTCGCCGCAGTCGGTGTTCCCGCACGGCGGCAACCAGATGACGCTGCACATCGTCGGCGGCTTCGGCCTCGGCGGCTGCGAAGCCTATCCGGGGGTGTTCGGCATGTTCGCCGGTTTTGCCGACGATGCGCGGGTCGAGGACGGCTGGCTGAAGCTGCCTGATCGCCCGGGCATCGGCTTCGAGGCGCAGAACGCGCTGTATGCGGAGATGTGCAGGTTGATAGCCTGAATCGGGGTTGCCGGGGCGCGGATTTTTGCCAGACTTCGGTGGTTGTGCGGGCGGGGAGAAGTTGTGCCGCCCATCAACAATGGCCGGGAATTCGTCGGTGCGTGCATTCTTCTGGTGCAAAATGTCAACTAAAAAAGTCACCTAAATTTGGCAACTAAAAATGTCAACCAATACACGTTAGACACCAAATGGAAGGGTAATCGTGCTATTTGAGGTGGATGAAACATCCGGGCAACTGAAGCCACATTTATCCAATTGGCGGCCTAAGGAGCTCGAGCTCGAGAGGTATCTAATTACGCTAGCCGACGACGAGGTTCCGGTGCTTTCGAATCGTGTCTTTGGTGAGGAGCTCTTGCTCATCAGTAATCAAGTCGCAACGCGTCGCAGCAAGCGAGCGGATCTCTTGGCGCTCGACAAGCACGGTAACGGCGTCATAGTCGAGCTCAAGCGTGATGAAGGGCGTTTGGGTGTGGAAACGCAGGCGCTACAGTATCTTTCAGATTTTTCGCAATATAGAGGCGCTGATTTTATAAGAAAATTCTCAAAGAACCGCCATGACTTAGAAAAAGTAGTTCGTGGATTCCTGGGCGATGACGTCGAACTCGATAACGTAAACAAATCGAGTCGTGTGATTCTGATTGCCCGCCACTTTGATGAAACATTGTTTTCGATGGGTGAATGGCTGAGCGAGAAAGGCGTTTCGTTCAGGTGTATTAGTTACTGGCCAGTTGAGATAGGCGGCAAGCGGCTGTTGTCCTTCTCCATCGCGTTTGATCGCTCTGAAACCGCTGTTTATCAGTTGAACTTCGCCGCATCGGCTCGCGAACCAGCGGTTTTCTGGCACAACATCGCGAAAGCGGATCAGAAGTGGTGGGAGTTCTTGTTGGCACATGGACAGCTTCCCGCCTGCTTCGATAATAGTCCGGACGACCAGGGAGCAAAGATCATGTCCCGTTACATAGCGGGTGATCGCATTGTTGGTTACGCTAAAGGGCACGGGGCTGTCGGTTGGGGGGTGATTGAGCAGCCCAGTTCGTATCGCATCGTTGCGGCTGGTAGTAGCGATGATTTCTTGGGCGGCAACTGCAGGCATCGGATATCAATTACCTGGAAGGCAGTCGCTAAGAGCCTATCTGAGGGAGTGCCCGCAGAGGTCGTTAGAACGGAGTTCGGAATTCATCACCCGATCAGCACATCGGTTTCTATTGATCCTGTATCTGCGGATCGGCTGATTGTGCACATGTCAAAGCGATTTGGTGTCTAACATTTGCATGCAGACGGACGTGCCAAGGCGTCACGTATTTTGCATGCGCAAAACGCGCACCACCTTGCCACGCCGCTGATGCGAGCGTTAGGCGGTACGTTATGGATCCGCGCCCCTTAGTAGTGCATCTTGAAAAACCGTATGCCGAGTATCAGCCTGTGGCGGCGCCAATTCCGGGGGTGTTCGGCATGTTCGCCGGCTTCGCCGACGACGCGAAGGTCGAGGACGGCTGGCTGAAGCTGCCCGACCGTCCCGGCATCGGTTTCGAGGCGCAGAACGCGCTTTACGCGGAAATGCGCAGGCTGGTTTCCTGAGCGGGGCCTGCCGCCAGGCGTTTGTCAGGTGCCGGCGATTGCGCGGGCCACGGCATCGCCCATTGCCGCGGTACCCGCGTTGCCGCCGAGGTCCCGGGTCAGGGCGGTGCCTTCGTCGATCACGCGCTCGACGGCATTTTCGATCAGCCTGCCGGCTTCCAGGGCGCGCGGCTCGTTTTTCTTCATGCCCAGCCAGTCGAACAGCATCTTGCCGGACATGATCATCGCGTAGGGGTTGGCGATGCCTTTCCCGGCAATGTCCGGCGCGGAACCGTGGGTGGCCTGCGCCATCGCGTGCGTGCTGCTGGCGTTCACGCCGGGCGCCATGCCCAGCCCGCCGACCAGCCCCGCGGCCTCGTCGGTGAGGATGTCGCCGTACAGGTTGGTCGTGACCAGCACGTCGTACTGCTGCGGGTTCATGACCAGGCGCAGCGCGCAGGTATCGACGATCACCTCTTCGAACTCGATGTCCGGATAACGCGCGGCGACCTTGCGGCATTCCTCGGCGAACAGCCCGTCGCCCATCCGGTAGACGGTGTTCTTGTGGACGGCGCTGACCTTTTTCAGGCGGTGGCGCGCCGCCTCGAACGCCGCTTCGGCGATCAGGCGGCTCTTGGTGCGCGTGGTGACGCACACACCGATGGCAAGCTCCTCGGTCGGCATGAACTCGCCGTATCCCCTGAACAGGTTGGCGTCCACCTTGAAGCCTTCGGTCGTTTCACGCAGGAACAGCATGTCGACGTTCTTGTGCACCGACGGCAGCTTGTCGTACGACTTGAACGGCTTGTAGTTGGCGTAGAGCCCGAAGTGGGTGCGCAGCAGCGGGTGTGCGTTGATCCATGTCGGATCGTTGCGCGGGTATTCGCGGTGCCCGATCGGGCCGAGCACCCATCCGTCCAGGGCTGCCAGGGTTTCCAGCGTGCCCGGCGGCACGGTGTGCCCCAGCTGCTCGTGCGCCTTGCGCGCGATCGGCACCGGCTTCCAGGCGATGTTCAGTCCCGCGCGCGATGCGGCCTCCTTCATCACCTTCACGCATTCGGGCACGACCTCCAGTCCGATGTCGTCGCCTTCGAGAATGCCGATGTTGAGCGCCATGCCGCCGTTCCTTTCGTTTTCGGGCGTGTTTTCAGTTGGCCTTGATGCCGGCCTGCCGGATGACTTTCGTGTATTTCTCGATGTCGGCGCGGATGACGGCGCCGAACTGTCCGGGCGAACCGCCGCGAACATCGAATCCCTGGCTGGCCAGGCGCTGCTTCATCTCGTCCTGGCCGACCAGTTTCAGGATGTCGGCGTTGAGTTTCGCGACGATTTCCTTCGGCACGCCGGCCGGCACCAGCATGCCGATCCAGTTGTCGACCGAATACCCCTTGACGGTTTCCGAAACCGTGGGGATGTCCGGCGCCGCCGCGGAGCGCGCGCTGTCGGTGATGGCGACGATTCTGATCTTGCCGTTCCGGGCATGCGGCGTGACGGTGGGCAGGCTGATGAAGGCGACCGGCACCTGCCCGGCCATCAGGTCCACCGCGGCCGGGCCGCCGCCCTTGTAGGGCACGTGCACCATGTCCGCGCCGATCGCGATCCGGAACATTTCACCGCCGATGTGCCCGACGCCGCCCGTGCCCGAGGAGGCGAAGCTGAGCGATTTGCTTTTGGCGAGAGTGACCAGTTCCTGGACGGTTTTCACCGGCACGGACGGATTGACCGCGACGGCGCTGGGCTGCGAGGCGATCAGGATGACGGGCGCGAGATCGCGGAGCGCGTCATAGGGCAGGTTCGTGCGCAGGCCGGGATTCAGCGCCAGCGCGATGTTGGCCAGCATGACGGTGTAGCCGTCGGCGGGCGACCGCACGGCCAGTTCGGTGCCGATGACCGTTCCCGCGCCGCCGCGGTTGTCGACGACGACCTGCTGTCCCCAGAGTTCGACCAGCCTGTGGCTCAGCGTGCGCGCCATGATGTCGGTGCCGCCGCCCGGCGCGAACGGCACGATCATCCGGACCGGCTTGGCCGGATAGGGTTGTGCCGCGGGCAGGATGCCCGGCAGGGCGGCGATCAGCAGTCCGGCCGCGATGCGGGCGATCGATGCAAATGATGTCAGTTGCAGGTTCATGCGTTCTCCTCCGGAGCGCGCGGCGCCCCTTTTGTCTTGCCGGTGATTGGTGTCCCGCATGATCGACGCGCGGCCCGTCCGCGGCAAGCGAATATCGGTGAGGCGCCTTGTGAGATAAACTCACGGAGCCATGCGCCGCTTGCCGCCACTGAATTCGATCCGCGCCTTCGAGGCTGCCGCCCGCCACGAGAGTTTTTCTCGCGCCGCGGCCGAGTTGTCGGTGACCCACGGCGCGATCAGCAAGCAGGTTGCGATTCTCGAGGATCGCCTGGGCCTGGACCTGTTCCGCAGGCATCCGGGCGGCGTCGTGCTGACCGATGCCGGCCGGGCGTACCAGGCCGAAATCGCCGAGGCGCTGGATCGCATTGCCGCGGCGACATCCAGGGTTTCGGAGCAGGGATTTCCGGACGCGCTGGACATCAGTGCGCCGCCGACGTTCACCATCCAGTGGCTGGTGCCCCGCCTTTCCAGGTTCCAGATCCGTTATCCCCTGCTGGAAACCCGGCTCAGCACGCGCCGTGAAAGCGTGAACGTGGCGTTGCGCAGCGCCGATGTCGCGATCCGGCGCGGCCCCGAAACCTGGAAGGGCGTTCACAGCCGCCTCGTGCTGCGGGAAACCATCACGCCGGTGTGTCATCCGCGGCTGTCAGCGCGGCTGCGCCGCGTCTCCGACCTGCGCCAGCAGGTCTGGCTGCACGCCGAGGCCCGCCCCTCCGACTGGAAGACATGGCTGGACATCGCCGGTGTGCCGGAACTTGCGCCGAAGCGGCTGTCCCGCTTCGATCACAGCGCGCTAGCCCTCGAGGCCGCGGCGGACGGCATGGGCGTCGCGATGGGGCCGCTGTCGATGATCGGCGGAGAACTGCATTCGGGCACGCTGTGCATGCCTTTTCCGAAACTGGTGGCGCGCACGCCCGGTTATTACGTGATTTGCAGGAAGGACCGCGAATCGGATGCGAAGGTCGGACAGTTCTGCGAATGGCTGGCTGGCGAGGGGGCCGCCGCCGGCAGAACCGTCAGCGGCGCCACGGTACCGTCGCGCAGGGCTTCGGCGCGATCCCGGTCGCCGGGAGGGCGCTGACGGGAGCCGCCGCATGCGTGGGCAGCCGACACCTGTGCGAAAATACAGCCGGTCCGCTCCGCCGGATCCGCATATCGTCCCGGGTCATCTCCTGCCGTGAAAAAACTCCAGAACCTGTTCGACAACAACCGCGCCTGGTCCGAACGCATCCGCCGCCAGGATCCGGAATTCTTCAGCAAGCTCGCGCGCCAGCAGTCGCCGGAGTACCTGTGGATCGGCTGCTCCGACAGCCGCGTGCCCGCCAATGAAATCATCGACCTGCTGCCGGGCGAGGTTTTTGTCCACCGCAACGTCGCCAACGTCGTCGCCCACACCGATCTCAATTGCCTGTCGGTGCTCCAGTTCGCGGTGGACGTGCTCAAGGTGAAACACGTCATCGTCGTCGGTCATTACGGCTGCGGCGGCGTCGGCGCCGCGCTGCGCGGCGACCGCATCGGCTTGAGCGACAACTGGCTGCGTTATGTGCAGGACGTGCGCCAGAAACACGAACCGAAGCTGCTGGCGCTGGACGATGCCGCGCGGCGCGCGGACCGGCTGTGCGAGCTGAACGTGATCGAACAGGCGGCCAACGTCTGCCAGACCACCATCGTCCGCGATGCCTGGGAGCGCGGGCAGGATCTGGCGGTGCACGGCTGGGTCTACGGCCTGAGCGACGGACTGGTGCGCGACCTCGAATTCACGGCGGGCTCGACGGAAGACGTGGCCGCCGTCTACGCGTCGGCGCTGGCCGGCCTGGCCTGAGACTCCGCGGTTTTCCCGTTCAGATGATGCCGGCGGCGCGCAGCGCCGCGATGTCGGCGTCGCTTTTGCCGAGCAGGCCGCGCAGCACCTCGTCGGTGTGCTGCGACAGCAGCGGCGGCGGCGCGTCGTAAGCCAGCGGCGTCCGCGAGTACTTGATCGGATTCGCCACCAGCGGCACCGTGCCGGACAGCGGATGGGGCACGTCCACCTTCATCCTGCGGTGCCCGATCTGCGGATTGGCGAACACTTCGTCGAGCCGGTGCACCGGCCCGCAGGGCACGCCCAGCGGCTCGAGCGCGGCGATCCATTCGGCGGTGGTCTTGCGTCGCATCGCCGGCGCGATGGCCGCGATGCACGCTTCCCGGTTGGCGATGCGCAGCGCGTTGGTCGCGAAGCGCGGATCGTTGCCGGTGTCCGCGATGCCCGCGGCCTCGCAGAATTTCCGGAACTGGCCGTCGTTGCCGACGGCGAGGATGATGCTGCCGTCCCGCGTCGGGAAGGTCTGGTAGGGCACGACGTTGGGGTGCGCGTTGCCCATGCGTACGGGCGCCTCGCCGCCGATCAGGTAATTCGTGTTCTGGTTCGCGAGCCAGGCGACCTGGGTGTCGAGCAGCGCCATGTCGATGTGCTGGCCGCGGCCGCTGCGATGGCGCTCCTCGATCGCGGCGAGTATCGCCACCGTCGAGTACATGCCGGTCATCAGGTCGGCGATGGCGACGCCCGCCTTCTGCGGCCCGCCGCCGGGCAGGTCGTCGCGTTCGCCGGTGATGCTCATCAGCCCGCCCATGCCCTGCACCATGAAATCGTAGCCGG
>CAZHJU010000037.1:0-26129 GCA_964533495.1 uncultured Bordetella sp.
AAGCGCGGCGGCCGCTACGGCGCGCTTGGCGAAGTTTTCCACCGGCGGCAGCGGCAGCGTCGACATCGGCACCAGGTTGGTTTCGACGCTGGCGTTGACGACCCAGCCGAGTTTCGGCCAGTCGAGACCGTCGTCCTTGGTGCATTCGTCCGTGACCAGCAGCAGGTCGCGCCCGAGCAGCGGCATCACCGTGTGGCAGAAGCCGTTGTACGGCGGCGAGTAGCGCCAGTTGGTGATGACTTTCGGATTGGCCTTGTCGGAGATGTCGAGGATCAACGCGCCGCCATCGAGGTAGGCGATGTAGGCGCGGTCCGGACGCTCCGGAAAGACGTTGATGTTGTGGGGGCGGTAGCCGCCGTCGAACTTCGGATGGCGCGGCGGCGGCGCTTCCTTGTCGCCCTTGTGCGTGCCCGGATAGTGCCAGCGGCCGACCTCGACCGGTTTCGACGGGTTGCGCACGTCGATGATGCGGTAGAACTGGAAATCGTTCGGATGCGTCGGCTCGAAATCCTCCGAACCGGAAGTCAGGTGCACGTAATCGCCGTCGACGAACCACACGCAGTGCGCGCCGCGCGAATGCGGGCCGGAGGCGTCGAAATGCGAAATCAGCTTCGGCTTTTCCGGAGTGCTGATGTCGAAGATGTCCATGCCGGCGGGTTTGTCGCCGACCTTCTTGGTCTGGTAGGCCACGACCATGATGTCGCCGACCACGTCCAGCGAGTTCGAGCGCACGCGCTCGTGCGGCAGGTCGGTTTGCACGATGACCTTGGGATTCTTCACGTCGGTGACGTCGACCCCGGTGAAGTTTTTCGGCGCCGACTCGTGCGCCAGCCACAGGATGCGGCGGCCGTCCCTGGTCACCTGCATGTTGATGCCCTCGCCGATGCCGCCGAAACCGGCGAGCTCGTTGTGGGAGATCAGCTTCATGTTGCGGGAAATGGTCTGTGCAGCCTGGCCCTGCGGCGACATGGTCGGTTTCATCGGGTTTTTCTCTTTCCGGTTTGAGAAGTGTTGCGTTTCTTGCGCTTCACGCCGGCCATCTGCTCCAGCACGGCACAGACGGCGGCGGTGTCCTCCAGCGCCCGGCCCTGCGCATGGGCAGCGGCGTAAAACGGTTTCGAAGCCTCGAACAGCGGCACCGGGCAATGCAGGTCGGCCGCGAACTGTTCGATGATATCAATATCCTTCTTGTAGACGTCGATCTTCATCGTCGCCCGGCTGTAGTCGCCGCGGATCATCATCGGGCCGCGCACCTCGAACATCCGCGAATTGCCGGCGCCGTCGCGGATCACCCGGTGGAGCAGTTCCAGATCGAGCCCGGACTTCATGCCCAGCACCATCGCCTCGGCGGTCGACAGGTTGTGGATCGTCACCAGCAGGTTGGCGACGTATTTCAGCTTCGAGCCGTTGCCGTATTCCCCGCAGTAGTAGACGCTGCGCGAGAACCCCTTCAGGACCGCCTCGGCGCGGCCGTAGGCGCGGCGGTCGCCGCTGGCATAGATCGCGATATCGCGGTCGGCCGCCTGGGCGCCGGTGCCGCTAACCGGACAGTCCAGCACGGCGATGCCGCGCGCGGCGCAGCGTTCGCGGATCTCGTGTTTCCTGGCCAGCGGCAGCGTGCTGGTCTCGATCACCACGGTGCCCCGCTGCGCCGTGTCCGTGATGCCCCCCTTGCCGAAAAACGCGGCATCGACCGCGGCGATGCTGGGCAGCGAAGTCACCAGGATCCGGCATTTGCGGGAAACCGCGGCGGCCGTGGCCGCCGGCGCGCCGCCGAGTTTGCGCAGGGCGGCGCGCCGTCCCGGATCGATGTCGAAGCCGGTGACCGCGAAACCTTCAGAAAGCAGGTGGCGCGCGAAGGCGCCGCCCATGATGCCGAGACCGATGCCGCCGATATGCCGCTGCTTGATGGCTGCCGCTCCTTGCCTCTTCTATTTGCCCGCCAGGCCGAGGAAATCCATGACTTCCCTGAGCTCCGCGTATTCCGTCTCGAAAAATTTGCGCGTTTCCGCCGAGTTCTTGTAGTTGATAACCCACTGGTTCTTGTCGGCCATCGCCTTGAACTCGGCACTGCCCGCGATCCTGCCGAACACGCCGTCCCAGTAGGCCGTCTGTTCCGGCGTGATTTTGCCGGGGCTGATGACGCCGCGCCAGTTTTCAAAGACGCCTTTATACCCGAGTTCGGGCCAAGTGGGGCCGCTGGCCAGCGGTCCGGGCAGGCGTTGCGCGGAAGTGACTGCCAGGATGCGCATCCTGCCGCTTTCCACGTGCGGCGCGATCTGCACGGTTCCGCCCGACAGCACGTCGACATGGCCGCCGAGCAGCGCCGTCACCGCTTCGCCCGTGGAGTTGAAGGCGACCATTTTGGCTTTCTTGATGTCCACCTTTCCCGACATCAGCGGCAGGCCGAAGGAGATATGGTGCGTGCCGCCCAGCGCGCTGCTGATCGCGAGACTCAGGCTGCCGGGATCCTTGCGCAGGGCTTCGATCAGGTCCTTGCCGGTTTTGAGCGGCGATTCCGGACGCACGGCGAAGGCGATGTATTCGGTCAGCATGACCGCCTGCGGCGTGAAATCGCGGAAGGACAGTTTGATCCGGCCGTTGATGTGGCTGGTGTGCAGCGTCGACGACGTGATGCTCATGAAATGCGGATTGCCGGATTGCTGGTTCAGGAAGTTGTAGGCCACGGCGTGGCCGCCGCCAGAGCGGTTGACCACCGCGCTGGACACCGGCACCAGCTTCATGTCGTCCCACAGTTTCTGGAAGGTGCGGCCGACATGGTCCAGCGACCCGCCAGCCCCCGCCGGCACGATCAGCTCGACGTGACGATCGGGTTTCCAGCCCTGGGCCTGCACCGTCCCCGCGGCAAGCGCGACCAGAATGCCCGGCAGAATAAACTGTAACTTATTGATTATAAACAAGTTTTTCATCGTTCCTCTCCGTTGATGGGTTGAATGCACGGCCGATGTTTCCTTGCTGCTGCTGCCGGCCCCTGCCCGGCGCTGTGGCGGCGGGCGGAGCCTGTTTTTGTCGTGGCGGCTTTTTTGTCGCCGCTCAGTTCGGTTTCATGTTGATGCGGGCCTGCTCCGCCTCCTCCGGCGTCATGTTGTCGATCCGGTTTTCGAGCCAGGGCGTCGAGCAGACCGTCGCATAACGCGCGTGTTCGCGCACCTGCAGGCGGTAACGCTCGCCGCGCGGCAGATACACGATGTCCCCGGCGCCCAGCGTCTTGCGCGCGTCGCCGGCCCGGGCGTCGATCCTGCCGCTCAGCACGTAGACGAACATTTCGCGTTCGGATACCGCCTCGGGCTCGGCATAGCCTGCCGGCACCTCGAACAGCCCGAACGCGAGGCGCTCACCTTCGATCCAGTTCACGCAGCGGCCGGAACGCGGCGGCGCGTCGAGGCTGTCGAGAATCGGATGAAAACAGACCGGCAGGCCTTCGATGATCGCCTGCGACCTGCCCTGGGTCTTCTGGTGCTTGTCGCGGTCGCCGACGTTGTACTTGCTGTTGACCTCGGCCACGGTCATCGCCTTGTCCGGCACCGCTTCGTCCTCGGCGAGCCCGACCACGGTCCAGGTCTTGTCCTTGATGTAGAGGTACTGCAGGTTGCCGTCCTCGGTCGCCTTCATCGAATGGCGGGCATAGGCCGGCGCATGGACGAAGGTGCCGGGCTTGACGATGCGCCGGTCCTTGCCGACGATCGCGTTGATCTTGCCGCGGACCGGGAAAATCAGCAGCTCGTTGGGGTGGTAATGCAGCTCCGAGCCGGTGCCCGCCACCTTGTGCAGCAGGCAGAAATAGATGTAACGGCCTTCGATCACCGGCGCCTTGCCGGTGGACAGGTGCGGCGTCAGGTAATTGCTCTCGAAATCCTCGAAACGATGAAATGGCATGTCGGCGGGTCCGCTTGGTGGTGTTGAACGACGGTCGGGCCGGCGTGGGCGCCGGTCACCTCCTCCTGCGAATATCCTAGCACGCGGCAACCGGCCGCCGGCGGCGGCCCTCCACGATGCGCTAGACGCGGCGCAGCCGGGCCAGCGTGTCGTCGATCAACTGGCGGGAAATGTGCACCGTTTCGGGCAGATCGGGCAGCGCGTCGACCGGAAACCAGCGCACATCCTCGAGCTCGCCCGGATCGGGCGCCGCCTCGCCCCCCGCCCATTCCGCGCTGAAAGCCATCACCAGCGAATGGGGAAAGGGCCAGGGCTGGCTGCCGAAATAGCGCGGGTTGCGGATCTCGACGCCGACTTCCTCCTTCACCTCGTGCGCGATGCACTGCTCCAGGGATTCGCCGGCCTCGACGAAACCGGCGATCACGGTGTAACGGCCCGGCGCATAGTTCGGTTTGCGCGTCAGCAGCAGCTCGCCCTCGCGGTAGACCAGCGCCATCATCACGGGCGCGATGCGCGGGTAATAGACGATGCAGCAGCCGGCGCATTCCACCGCACGATCGGCGGCATGGGGCGTGGTCGGCGCCCCGCAGGAGCCGCAGTGGCGGTGGGTGCGTTCCCATTCCAGCAGCTGGAAAGCCTGCCCCGCCAGCGCGGACGCGAGGTCGTTGCCCTCGAGGATCAGTGCGCGCAGCCCCAGCGCCTCGAGCCCGGCGGGCGGCTCGCAACCGCGCGGCAGTTGCAGGCCGTAGCAGTGGCGGCCGTCGAGGCGGCCGAGGTAATGCGCGGATTTCAGCGGGAACCCGCTTGCCCGGGCGTCGAGTGCCGGCAATCGCGGCATCCCGCCGCCGTCGCGCGCAACCAGCACGCGGCTGCCCTGGAACAGGCAGCAGACGACCTCCTCATCGACGAAGGCCGGGCCGCGGTGGCCCGGCACGAACACGCCCGGCACCGCCGCCTCAGATCCTGCCGTCGAACAGCGCGGTGGCGGCGTTGCACCAGATGTTTTCGCGTTCCTGCCGCGTCAGGCCCGGCGTCATCTCGACGCGGTCCACCGGCGCCATCTCTCCCATGTCGAAGGGCGCGTCGGTGCCGAGCACCACGCGCTCCGATCCGACGACGTCGATCAGGTGGCGGATCGACTGCGGACTGTGGGTCAGCGCGTCGAACCAGAAACGCTTCAGCATCCGCATCGGGTCGGAAGCGGTGAACTCGGCCGTGTCCGGGCGCACTTTGTGGCCGTGCACGAAACGTCCGATCTGGTACGGCAGGAAGCCGCCGCCGTGGGCGAGCAGGATTTTCAGCTCCTTCAGCTCGTCGAGCGCGCCGCTGAACATCAGCTTGCCGACCATGATCGTGGTGTCCAGCGGATTGCCGATCAGGTTCATCAGGTAATAGCAGTCGAGACGCCCCGCCGCACCCTGGGTGTTCGGGTGCGCGAAGATCACCACCTTCAGTTCCTCGATGCGTTTGAGCACCGGGCGGAACTTCGGGTCGGCCAGTTCCTCATCGCCGATGGCCGTGCCGAGTTCGACGCCCCTGAAGCCGTATTCCTTCACCACGCGCTCCAGCTCGGCGATGGCCGCCTCCGGGTGCTGCATCGGCAGCGTGGCCATGCCGCGCAGGCGGTCCGGCTTCGCCGCGGCCATCCGGGCGACGCCGTCGTTGATGATGCGCGCGGTCTCGATCGCCAGTTCGTCCTTCAGGTTGTAGAAAAACGTCTGCGGGCCGGGTGAAATGAACGCAATGTCGATTTTCTTGCGGTCCATCGACTCCAGCTTGGCGTCGGCGTCGTAGAACTCCGGTTCGAACGGGAAACGCACCTTGCCGCGGATGAACACCCGGTTGTGGCCCTCCCCTTCGATTTTCGTGTTGTAGGCGGGATTCGACTGCATCGCCCTGACGATGGTCTCCGGAATCACGTGGTTGTGCACATCGATGCGCTTCATGCCTGCTCCTGGTTGCGTGCTTTTTTCTGCCGCGGCGTCCGCGCCGCTGTTTTTTCCGCCGTGCCGCCGGGCAGGCTGAACACGCCGTCGTCCGCCAGCGCGCGCACTTCCGCCGTCATGATCTGCACCACCTCGTCGACGGCGGCCGAAGCCCGGCGTTCCGCCTGCCGGCCGAGCGTGAGTATACGATGGATGTTTGCATCGGCAACCGGCGCGGCCGTGCTGCGCCCCGCCGCCACGTCCTCGTGGAATGTCGACACCGGCATCAGCGCCATGCTGGTGCCGCGCAGCACCAGCCGGCGGATCGCCTCCACCGCATCGATCTCCGCCTCCACGCTGACCCGGGCGCGGTGGCGCTGCAGCTGCTCGTCGGCGATGATGCGGATCGCCTCGGTGCTGACCACCGGCGTGCGGGCCAGCTCGGCAACGGTAAAGAAGCGCCTCGATGCGCGCGCCTGCGCCTTCGCGAACACCACGATGGGCTCGGAAATCAGCGGCGTCACCGTCACCGAGCGCGAATTCACCGGATTGGTCAGCACGGCGACGTCGGCGCGCCCCGCCTGCAGCCAGTCGTAAAGCTGGTTGCTGAAGCCGTCGACGACCTTGAGGCTGATCTGCGGGCACTGCCGGCGCATGCGCTCGACGACGCCCGGCAGCAGCAGCGGCCCGGTGGTGGGCGACACGCCAAGGATCACCCGCCCCTGCGCCGCCCCGCCGCCGCTGCGCAGCCCGTCCTGCGCGCGGTCCAGCTCGCGCAGGATGCGCTGGCAGTGGTCCAGGAACTGCCGTCCCGCAGTGGTCAAGCGCACGCCGCGCGGCAGCCTGACCAGCAGCGGCACGCCCAGTTCCTCCTCCAGGGCGCGGACGTGCCGCGACAGCGCCGGCTGCGCCACGCGCAGGTGCTGGGCGGCGCGGGTGATGCTGCCGAGTTCGGCGATCTGGACGAAATAACGGATGCCGCGCAGATCCATGAATCGTTCGCTTTCTTCGTGAGATAACAAAGCGGCATGTTTTCAGGACCGTCGCCGCTGGAAAAACCTGCCGCGGATGCAAAATTCCCCGTGAGCGATGCTGCGCCGCGTCATCCGCAGCCATGCCCGGTGCGCAGTGTAGCCATGCCCAATCGTTATGTCACGATGGCCAATTCGGCATTTGTCGGTGTTACCGCCCGTCGTTAAGATGGCAGCCGCACCGGCCACGGCGCGCGCCGGCGTCCCCCAAGGAGAACCCCGCAGTGAAGCAGATCAACGTAGGCATCATCGGCACCGGCTGGTGCGGCGGCATCCGCGCCGACACCTGTGCCATCAACCCCGCAGTGAAAGACCTGCACATCGTCGAAACCCGGCCTGAACGCCTCGCCGAGGTGGCCCGGTCCTGCAACGCGAAAACGGCGACCGACGACTACCGCAGGCTGCTGGAGGTGAAAAACCTCGATGCCGTGATGATCTCGGCGACGCCGGAGAAGCTGCATTACCCGATGGCGCGCGACTGCCTCGAAGCCGGCCTGCACGTGTTCATGGAGAAACCGATCGCCGTCGAGCTGCACGAGGCCGACGAACTGATCGCAATCGCCCGCCGCAAGGGCGTCAAGTTCACCATCGGCTACTCGCAGCGCTACAACCCGAAATACGCCTATGTCAAGAAATGCATCGACACCGGGCTGATCGGCAAGCCGGTCAGCGCGCTGGTGTCGCGCCACATCCAGCGCAGCCTCGGCGCCAAGATCACCGGCCGCAGCAAGCTGTCGCCGGCGGCGATGGAGGCAACACACGATCTCGATTTCATCCTGTGGTGCCTGGCGCCGGCGAAGCCGGTCCGCGTCTATTCGCAACTCAACTACGGCGCGATGAAGGCGAACAGCGGCGCCGACGTGCCCGACACCCAGTGGATCACCGTGACCATGGACAGCGGCATGGCCTTCGTCATCGGCGCCGGATGGAGCCTGCCGCCGGGATATCCCAACGCCTGCTCGACCTGGATCGAGATGATCGGCACCGACGGCGCGGTGATCTGCGACGACACTCACCGCGACGTCGTGCTCAACACCATGAAAAACGGCATGCAACTGCCGATGTCCTCGATGCCCGGCGAACGCGTGGACCACGCCTTCGCCGGCCCGATGCACGCCGAAACCGTGCATTTCATCGAGGCCGTGTGCTGCGACCGCCCGGTGCTGGTCACCGCCGAGGAGGCGCGCAACGTGATGGAGGTCTACATCGCCGCCGATCTCTCGGCTGAACGCAACGAGCCGGTGATGCTGCCGCTGCCGGAATCGCGGCCGCTTGCTGCGGCGGCGGGACGGTAAAACGAAAACCTTTTTAGCCACAGAGGACACAGAGTTCACAGAGAAAAAGCAAAAAAACCAGCCGGACCGCCGGGATTGCCCGTCTGTCCGGTTGTTGAAATTCTCTGTGCCCTCTGTGGCAAAACGCCTTTGACCTTGATTTTGTTCTGAACTGGAACCCGCAATGAAGAAGAATCCCAAGAAAATCGGACTTGCCATCATCGGCGCCGGCCGCGTCGGCTTGATCCGCGCCGAACTCGCTGCCCGTCATCCCGAGGTGGGCTGGATCGGCATCGCCGAGATCAATCCCGAGCGCGGCGAGATCGTCCGCGAGAAATGCGGCGGCGATTTCGTCACCACCGATTTCCGCGAACTGCTGGCACGCCCCGAAGTCAACGCGGTCGCGGTCTGCACCGACGAGCACCTGCACGTCGACCCGGTGATCATGGCCGCCGAGCGCAAGCTGCCGATGCTGATCGAGAAGCCGCTGGCCACCGACCTCGGCGAGTCGGCGCAGACGCTGGCCGCCATCGAGAAGCACGGCGTCGACGCGGTGATCGGCTACACGCAGCGTTTCCGCCGCCGCTGGCTGGTCGCCAAGGAGAAGGTGCGGACCGGCTCGCTCGGCGACGTGACGATGGTGACCTCGCGCGCCTTCATGAACCGGCTGGTCGCCATCGACAACTACAAGCGCAGCGACAACCGCGCCGAAGTCACGCCGATGGTCATTTCCGGCACGCACGCGCTGGACGTGGTGATGTGGCTGATGGAGGCCAAGAAGCCGGTCGAGGTCTATGCACGGTCGGTGAACAAGGCGCTGGGCCCGACCTGGCAGGGCGTTGACGGCACCGGCTACACGATCACTTTCGACGACGGCGCGATCTATCACGGCGTGATTTCCTGGGCATTGCCCGAAATCTGGCCGGGCGCGGTCTACAGCCTCGAAGTGGGCGCGGTCGGCACCGAGGGCGTGCTGACCATCGACGACACCCACCGCGACATCGTGCTCGCGACCAACCTGATCCAGAGCGAGGGCTATGCGCCGGACAAGCGCCGCCACGTTGACTTCCTGACCAGCTATCCGGTCGGCGACATGGCGCTGGGCGAACTGCGCGGCCCGATGCGCGAGGAAACCAATTCCTGGCTCAATCGCGTGTCGCTGGGCGTGCCGACCCAACACGCCACGGCCGCGGAGGGCCATAATCGCCTGATGCTGACCAAGGCCATCGATCTGTCGGCCAGGCTGAAACGGCCGGTGTCGCTGCCCATCGCGCCCGGCGATGAAAAAATCAAATAAAAACATATAGTTAAACACCAAAGGAGAGAACAGCCATGAACTTCAACTTCAAGCGCATTGCCCTCGCCATCGCGCTGTCGACCATGGTCGCCGGCCCCGCACTCAGCGCGGACGGCTACCCCAACCGCCCGGTGCGCATGATCGTGCCCTTCGCTCCCGGCGGCGCCTCCGATTTCGTCGGCCGCATCATCCAGCCGGCCATGGCCGAGCTGCTGAAGCAGCCGCTGATCGTCGAAAACCGTTCCGGTGCCGCCGGCAACATCGGTGTCGAGACCGCCGCGAGCGCGACGTCCGACGGCTACACCCTCCTGCTCGGCAACGTCGGCACGATGGCCATCAATCCGGTGTTCTACACCAAGTTCAAATACAAGCCGCTGAACGACCTGATTCCGATCACGCAGGTGGTCGACGTGCCGGGCAGCCTGGTGTCGCATCCTTCCGTGCCGGCGAAAACCGTCAAGGAGCTGGTTGCCTACATGAAAGGCAACCCCGGAAAGCTGAACTATGGCGCGGCGGCCCCCAGCAGCGCAAACACCCTGGAAGCGCTGATGTTCCTCAACATGTCGGGCACCAGCGCGACCATGGTTCCCTACAAGGGCGGCGCCGGCCCAGCGACCGTCGGCGTCCTCGGCAACGAAGTGCAGTGGCTGATGGCCACCTTCAGCTCCACGGTCAATTTCGCCAAGCAGGGCCGCCTGCGCATGCTCGGCATCATCGCGCCGGAGCGCAGTTCGGCGATGCCGGAAGCGCCGACGATGCGCGAACAGGGCTTCGACATGGTCGTGGGATCGTGGCAGGGCCTGTTCGTGCCCAAGGGCACGCCGGCCAATGTCGTCAACACCCTTTACAAGATCGGCCAGGCCTCGGTGAAGGACGCCGGTGTCGCCAAAAAACTCGGCGACAGCGGCGTGGTCGTGGTGACCAGCAAGGATCCCGCCGATTTCCGCGCCTTCGTGAAAAGCGAGACCGACCGCTTCGGCAAGGCCATCCGCGACAACAACATCCCGACGGAATGACCGTCAGCTTCGCATCCCGCCGACAGACCAACCAGCCAGGACAGCCAGGATGAAACTCGCCGCCTTCATGATGCCGCTCCACCCTCCGGGGAAGAGCTATCCGCAATCGCTGCGCGAAGACCGCGAAGCCATCATCCTGGCCGACCGGCTGGGCTTCGAGGAAGCCTATGTCGGCGAACACGTCACCGACGCGGCGGAAACCGTCACGCACTGCATGACTTTCCTCGCATCGCTGATTTCCGAAACGAAGCGCATCAAACTGGGCACCGGCACCATCAACATTCCGAACTCGCATCCGGCGGCGATCGCCGCGCAGGTGGCGATGCTCGACAACATGCTGGAAGGCCGCTTCATGATGGGCATCAGCCCCGGCGGCCTGATGTCGGACGCGGAAGTCTTCGGCAACCTCGGCAACGACCGCACGGCGATGTTCATCGAAGGCATCAACATGGTGTTGAAGATCTGGGAGTCCGAGCCGCCGTACAACCTGGAAGGCAAGTTCTGGAAGGTCAGCACGGAAAAGACGATGATTCCCGAGATCGGCCAGGGCATCATCCTCAAGCCCTTCCAGAAGCCGCACCCGCCGATCGTCGGCACCGTAGTCGCCCCCTACTCCAAGGGCGTCACCGCGATGGCCGAGCGCGGCTGGCTGCCGATCTCGGCGAACTTCCTGATGCCGGAATGGGTGAAGACGCACTGGCCCAACTACGTCGAAGGCAAGAAAAACATCGGCCAGGCCGCCGATCCCGCCGACTGGCGCATCGCCAAGAGCATCTTCGTCGCTGACGACGAGGCCACCGCGCGGCGTTACGGCAAATCGGCCGAAGGCCCCTATCATTTCTATTTCAAGCAGCTGGTCCGCAAACTGGTCGGCTTCGGCAACCGCGGCAACCTGTTCAAGGTCGACCAGAACATGCCGGACTCGGCGATCACGCCGGAATACGTCACCGACCAGTTGGTCATCGCCGGCACCGTCGGCAGCGTGGTCGACCAGATTCTCGCCTTCCGCGAGAAAGTCGGCGATTTCGGCACGCTGGTCTACGCCTGTCACGACTGGGTGGACCCGAAACTGGGCAAACGCTCGATGGAGCTGCTCGCCGAAAAAGTGATGCCGGCAGTCAATGCCGCCATCGCCGGGGGCGGCAGGACCGCCTGAACATCACCGCAGCAAGGAGAACGCGTTGTTCAATGTCGCCGTGGTCGGCATGGGCTGGTGGGGTAAGATCATCGTCCCGCTGCTCAAGACCAGCAAAAAAATAAGCGTCAGCACCGTCGTCGAAATCAATGCCGCGGGCATCGCGGACTTCGCGCAGCAGCACGGCGTGAAGGTCGTCACCAGTCTCGACGAGGTGCTGAAGGACCCGTCCATCCAGGGGGTCGTGCTGTGCACGCCGCACACCCAGCACACCGAACAGATCATCGCCGTCGCCAATGCCGGCAAACACGTGTTCTGCGAGAAACCGCTGTCGATGACCCGCGCCGACGTGCTGCGCGCGATCAAGGCCGTCAACGACAACAAGGTCGCCCTCGCCGTCGGCCACGAACGCCGCTTCGAGCCGCCGATCATCGACCTGATGCAGGTCGTGAAATCGGGCGAGATCGGCGTGCCGCTGCAGGTCGAGGCCAACTTCAGCCAGGACAAGTTCCTGACCCTTGCCGCCGACAACTGGCGGCTTTCCGGCAAGGAGGCGCCCGCCGGCCCGATGACCGCCACCGGCATTCACCTGCTGGACCTCTCGGTGGGCGTGTTCGGCGAGGCCGAGCGCGTGCTGGCGAGCGTCAAGCAGCTGGGCAGCCAGCTCGTCAACGGCGACACCCTGGCGATCATGGTGTCGTTCAGGAACGGCGGCCACTCGCTGATCAGCGCGATCCTCGCCACGCCCTTCGACGGCCGTTTCACGGTCTACGGCAGCAAGGGCTGGGTCGAGGTGCGCGACAAGACACACCCTGAAAAACCGACCGGCTGGACCTTCACCAAGGTCGTGCGCGGCGCCGGCAGGGAAGTGAAGGAATATCCGCCCGCCCCCAATGTGCTGGCCAACCTCGAGGCTTTCGCCGACGCCGCCGCGGGCCGCGCGCCCTACCCGGTGCCGCAATCGCAAATGATCGCCAACATCTCGGCGCTCGAAGCGATTTTCAAATCGGCCGCCTCCGGCCAGATCGTCCAGGTCGAATCCTGACCCATGGCCACGCCGGCGACCCAGCCCAGCCGCGAGCAGCTCGTCGAGCGCGCGCGGAAGCTGGTGCCGGTGCTGCGCGAGCGCGCGCCACGCACCGAGGACCTGCGGCGCATTCCGGACGACACGCTGGCCGACCTGCACGCGAGCGGCCTCTTCCGCATGCTGCAGCCGAAGCGCGTCGGCGGCAGCGAACTGTCCTACGAGGCCATCGTCGAGCTGACCGCGATCGTGGGGCGCGGCTGCGGTTCCACCGCCTGGGTGCTGGCCAATCTCGCCAACCACCACTGGATGCTCGCCCTGTGGCCGCGCGATGCGCAGGACGAGATCTGGGGCGTCTCGGCCGATGCGCTGGTGGGCTCGGCGCTGATGTTTCCCGCCGGCCACGCGCAGCGCGAGGGCCACGGATTCCGGCTGTCCGGCCGCTGGAAGTTCTCCAGCGGCATCGACGCCTGCGACTGGTGCATGCTGGGCGGCATCGTCGCCAGCGCCGAGGGCGAACTGCCCGAGTACCATGTTTTCCTGGTGCCGAAGGCGGATTACCGGATCATCGACACCTGGCACGTCGCCGGACTGCGCGGCACCGGCAGCAAGGACGTCGAGCTTGCCGGCATCTTCATCCCGGCCCATCGCGTGCTGTCCGTCGACCGCATGAAGGGCGGCGTCGGTGCCGGCGGCGAAACCGCGCCGCTCTACCAGCTCCCGGCGTTCGACATGTTCCCGTACGTGGTTGCCGGCGCGGCGCTGGGCATCGCCCAGGGCGCCCTGGAAGTGTTCGCCGAGGACATCCGCCACCGCATCACCGCCTACTCGACGACCCTGCTCGCCGACTACGCGACGACCCAGGCGCGCCTGGGCCATGCCGCCGCCGCGGTCTCCGCCGCCGAACGCATCCTCACCGGCAACTGCCGCGAAGCGATGGCGCTCGCCGAGAGCCGGGCCGTGCCCTCGCGCGATGAGAAGATCCGCCTGCGCCGCGACGGCGCCTATGCCGCGCACCTGTGCACCGAAGGCGTCGACCTGCTGTTCGGCGCCGGCGGCGGCGAATTCCTCTACAACCAGCAGGCGATCCAGCGCTCCTTCCGCGACATCCATGCCGCCAACAGCCACTACGCGCTGGCCTGGGACATCGCGACCACGCTCGCCGGCAAGTCGCTGCTCGGCATCGCCGCCGACATTCCCACGCTGTAACGATGGCCGATACTCCGGCGACACCGGGCAACCCGGAGCACGATCCGCGCGACTTCCGCAATGCGCTGGGCCTGTTTGCCACCGGCGTCACCATCGTTACCACGAAAACGGCCGCGGGCGAGCCGATCGGCCTCACCGCGAACTCCTTCAGCTCGGTGTCCCTGTCGCCGCCGCTGGTGCTGTGGAGCCTGTCGCTGCGCTCGCCGAATCTGCCGAATTTCCTGCAGGCCGCGCATTTCGCGGTCAACGTCCTGGCGCAGGACCAGATTCCCCTTTCCCGGCGTTTTTCGCAGCCCATGTCCAACAAGTTCGAAGGCGTGGCGCACGGTTTCGGCGCCAACGGCATGCCGCTGATCGACGGCGCGGCAGCGCAGTTCGAATGCCGGACCGAAGCCCGCCACTATGCCGGAGACCATGTGATTTTCATCGGGCATGTGCTGATGTACCGCTATGCCGAACGCAGCGCCCTCGGCTATTTCCGCGGCCGCTATGCCGCGATGCACACCATCGACAATCTCTGAGTTGCCTGAGAGTGTTGTTATAACTATTTGATTTTATTGATAATTTTATGATCAATGCAGCCATTGTGGGCCTCGGCTGGTGGGGCAGGAACATTGCCGATGCCGTGCAGGGCAAAAGTGCAAAACTGCGTTTCGTGCACGGCGTGACCCAGGAACTCGACGCCACGCGCGATTACGCGAAGGCAAAAGGCTTCCGCCTGTCCGCTACGCTCGGCGAGGCGCTGGCCGATCCCGCAGTGCAGGCGGTCGTGCTCGCGACCCCGCATTCCCTGCACTGCAGCCAGGTGCAGCAGGCAGCCGCGGCCGGCAAGGCCGTGTTCTGCGAAAAGCCGCTGTCCCTGACGCGCGCCGATGCCGAACGCGCGGTGGCCGCCTGCCAAAAAGCCGGCGTGCCGCTTGGCGTCGGCCAGAACAAGCGCTTCTGGCCGTCGTGTACGGAGCTGCGCCGCGTCATCGCCAGCGGCGCTCTCGGCCGCATCATGCACGTCGAGGGCCACTACTCGAACGAACATTCGAGCAAGTTCTTCGCCCCCTGGCGCGATCTGCCGTCGGAAACCCCCGGCGCCGGCATGACCGGCACCGGCATCCACATTCTCGACGCCTTCGCCAATGCCGCCGGCCCCGCGGAAAAAATCACCGCGCAGTTCATCTCGCGGCGCGAAGGCGCCGACCCGCGCGATACCGTATCGGCGCTGTTCCGCTTCAAAAACGGCATCAGCGGCTTCCTCGGCGCGGTGCGCGCCTCGCCGCTTTATTTCCGCGTGCACGTGTTCGGCGACGAAGGCTCGGTGGAGGCCCTGGACGAGACGCGCACGATCATCCGCCTGGGGGAAGGCAGGACCGAAGTCAGGGATTTTCCGAAAATCGATTCGGTGCTGGCGGAGATCGACGCCTTCTCCGATGCCGTGGCCGGCGTCGCGCCCTACCCCATCACCACCGCCGAGATGATCGACACCATCGCCTCCTTCGAGGCCATCATCACCTCGATCCGCACCGGCGAGCCCGTCAGGCTCTGACCCGATTCCGGCTGCGGCCGCTCAGGCGCCGCCAGCGCCGTGCGCGATTAACCACTCAAACTGCCACATAACGTGGACATCGCGGCATCCTGTCTTCCGGAATGCAGTATCTTCCGGTGCTTCGCTGCCAGGGCAAGGAGATCGTCATGCTTCACCGGAAAACAGTTTTCACCTGCGGGGCGGCGGCAATCGCGCTGCTTTGCGCGGCCCAAGCCGCAGCCCAGACTGCCACCGCCTATCCTTCGCGCGCGGTGCGCATCGTGATTCCCTACCCGCCGGGCGGCGGCAACGACATCATCGGCCGCATCGTCGCCGATGAGCTCGGCAAGCGGCTCGGGCAGCAAATGGTCGTCGACAACCGCTCCGGCGGCAGCACCGCAATCGGCGCGGAAAACGTTGCCCGGTCGGCCCCCGACGGCTACAGCCTGCTGATCACCAGCCACACCACGTACGCGCTGCTGCCGAACCTGCGGCCCAGGCTCTCCTACGATCCGCAGCGCGATTTCGAACCGGTGTCGCTGCTGGCAACGCAGTCCTTCGCGCTGGCCGTGCATCCCTCGCTGCCGGCGACCACCGTCAAGCAGATCATCGCGCTCGCCAAGTCGAGGCCGGGACAGATGTCATTCGCCTCGGCCGGCGCCGGCACGGGCACGCATTTCTCCGGGGAGCAGTTCAAGGTGCTGGCGGGCCTCGATATCCTGCATGTGCCGTACAAGGGCGGCAATCCGGCGATCACCTCGGTGCTCAGCGGTGAGACCACGATGACCTTCGGCAGCCTTTCGGCGCTGTCCGCCTTTGTCACGACCAGGAAGCTGCGGGTCATTGCGGTGACCGGCGCCAAACGATCGCCATTGGACCCGAAGATCCCGACCATTGCCGAAAGCGGGCTGAAGGACTATGAAATGACCCCCTGGTACGGCCTGACCGCCCCGCGCGGAACATCCGCGGCGATCGTCGACCGCCTCAACGCGGCCGTGGTTGCGGTGACGCAATCCCGCGAAGCGCAGGAGCGGATGATGAAAGTCGGGTACGAGCCCGAAGGCAGCACGCCGCGACAGCTTGCCGAGCACATCAAGGCCGAACTGGCGCGCTACGCGAAACTGATCAAGGCCATCGGCTTCAAGGAAGAATGAAAACCGCCGCTGTCGCGCCCCGGGCGGATCAGGAAACGTTGCGCACCTCGGCGATCTGCGGATAGCGCCGGCGCACCAGCGCCTCGACCACCTGCTTCAGGTCCAGCGGCGCGCGCGGACAGCTGCTGCAACTGCCCTTCAGGCGCACCGTCAGCACCTGTCCTTCCAGAGCGACGAATTCGAGGTCGCCGCCGTCGCGGCCGAGGATCTGCCGGGCTTCGGCGATGACGGATTGCAGTTCATCGGCACCGGGCGCCGGGCCGGCTGCGGCGGACGGCGGCGCTGCCAGCCGTTTTTTCAGTTGCGCCTGCTCGCGCGCGATGCGCAACGCGGCCACCGGGTCGACCGCTTCCAGCAGGTCGAGCTCTTCTTCGGTGTAGAACGGCGCGTCGGTTTTCAACGGCCCGGCCATGACGGGGCCTAGGCGACCCACTTCCGGGCGTTGCGGAACATGCGCAGCCACGGACCGTCTTCGGGCCATTCCGCCGGATGCCAGGAATTCTGTACCGTCCGGAATACGCGCTCCGGATGCGGCATCAGGATGGTGAAGCGGCCGTCGGGCGTGGTCATCCCGGTGATCCCCTGCGGCGACCCGTTGGGGTTCAGCGGATACTGCCCGGTGGCCATGCCGCGGTTGTCGACATAACGCACGGTCACCAGCGCCTGCGCCGAGGCCAGGGCTGCGGCATCGGCAAATTCGGCATATCCCTCGCCGTGGGCCACGGCCACCGGTATCCGGCTCCCGGCCATGTCCTGGAAGAACAGCGACGGCGAAGCCTGCACTTCCAGCGTCGCGAAGCGCGCCTCGAACTGTTCGGAGCGGTTGCGCACGAAATGCGGCCAGCGCTCCGCGCCTGGAATCAGCTCGTGCAGATTGCTCATCATCTGGCAGCCGTTGCACACGCCCAGCGCGAAGCTGTCGGCGCGCTTGAAGAAAGCTTCGAATTCGTCGCGGGCGCGCGCATTGAACAGGATCGACTTCGCCCAGCCCTCGCCCGCGCCGAGCACGTCGCCGTAGGAAAAGCCGCCGCAGGCCGCGAAGCCCTTGAAATCCTTCAGGCTGACACGGCCGGCAATGATGTCGCTCATGTGCACGTCGACCGCCGCGAAACCGGCGCGGTCGAAGGCCGCCGCCATCTCGATCTGGCCGTTGACGCCCTGCTCGCGCAGGATCGCCATCCGCGGACGCGTTCCCCTGCCGATGAAGGGGGCGGCAACGTCCTCCGCCGGATCGAAAGTCAGCTTCGGCGAAAGCCCGGGATCGCCGGCGTCGAGGATGCGGTCGTATTCCTGCTGCGCGCTTTCCGGGTTGTCGCGCAGCGACTGCATGCGCCAGGTCGTCTCCGACCAGGCGCGATGCAGGTCGGCACGCGCCTCGTCGAGCACGGCCCGGCCGTCGACACGAACCCGCAGGCGGTCGCCGTCGTCGACCGTGCCGATGAGCGCCGCACAGCCCTCCAGCCCGGCGGCGGCAAGGACTTCCATCACCGCCTCGCGGTCGCCGCGGCGGATCTGCAGCACGGCGCCGAGTTCTTCGCTGAACAGCGCGGCAGCGGCATCGCCCCGCAATCCGAGGCTGGCGCCGCAACGTCCGGCAAACAGCATTTCGCAGACCGTCGCCAGCAGCCCGCCGTCGGACCGGTCGTGATAGGCCAGCAATAGACCTTCTCCATTTAACCTCTGAATCGCCGCGAAAAACGCCTTCAGGTCGTCCGCGTCGACGATGTCGGGCACCCGGTCACCGATGGCGTCGTAGACCTGCGCCAGCGCCGAGGCGCCGAGACGGTCGCGGCCGCGGCCGAGGTCGACCAGCAGCAATTCCGTTTCGCCGCAATCCCTGCGCAACTGTGGCGTCAGCGTGCGGCGGGCATCGGTCACCGGTGCAAAAGCTGAAACGATCAGCGACAGCGGCGCCACCACCTCCCTGCGCACGCCCTGTTCGGACCAGGTCGTCTTCATCGACAGGGAATCCTTGCCGACCGGGATGCTGATGCCCAGTTGCGGGCACAATTCCATCGCCACCGCGCGCACGGTGTCGAACAGCGCGGCATCCTCGCCGGCATGGCCGGCGGCGGCCATCCAGTTCGCCGAGAGCTTGACGTCGCCGATTTTTCCGATCGCCGCGGCGGCGATGTTGGTGATGGCCTCGCCCACCGCCATCCGCCCCGAGGCGGCCGGATCAAGCACCGCCAGCGGCGTGCGCTCGCCCATCGCCATCGCTTCGCCGCGGAAGCCGCCGAATCCCATCAGCGTCACCGCGACGTCGGCCACCGGCACCTGCCACGGCCCGACCATCTGGTCGCGCGCGGTCATGCCGCCGACCGTGCGGTCGCCGATGCTGATCAGGAAAGTCTTGTCGGCCACCGTCGGCAGGCGCAGCACGCGATAGGCCGCCTCGCGGATGTCGATGCCGGCGGCGTCGAAAACCTGGCCCTCGCGCACGACGCGCCTGACGTCGCGCAACATCTTCGGCGGCTTGCCAAGCAGCACGTCCATGGCCATGTCGACCGGATTATTGCCGAACACGCGGTCGTGGACCCGCAGCTGGCCGTCGGCGGTGGCCTGGCCCACCACCGCGAAGGGGCAGCGCTCGCGTTCGCACAGCGCGCGGAAACGCCCGAGGTCCCGCGGCGCAATCGCCAGCACGTAGCGCTCCTGCGCCTCGTTGCACCAGATCTGCAGCGGCGACATGCCCGGCTCCTCGCTCGGCACATCGCGCAGCTCGAAACGCGCGCCGCGCTGCGCCGAATGCGCCAGTTCCGGCAGCGCGTTCGACAGGCCGCCGGCGCCGACATCGTGGATCGACAGGATCGGGTTGGCGTCGCCCAGCGCCCAGCAACAGTCGATGACTTCCTGCGCGCGGCGCTCGATCTCCGGATTGCCGCGCTGCACCGAGTCGAAATCGAGGTCTTCCTGGTTGGTGCCGGTGTCCATGCTGGAAGCCGCGCCGCCGCCGAGTCCGATCAGCATGCCGGGACCGCCCAGCTGGATCAGCAAAGCCCCTTCGGGCAGCGCATGCTTGGCCGTATGCCGCGCCGCGATGTTGCCGAGGCCACCGGCAATCATGATCGGCTTGTGATAGCCGCGGACCTCGCCGCCGACGCGCTGCTCGTAACTGCGGAAATAACCCGCCAGGTTCGGCCGTCCGAACTCGTTGTTGAAGGACGCGCCGCCGATCGGGCCGTCGAGCATGATCTGCAGCGCGGAGGCGATGCGGCCGGGCTTGCCGACCGGATTGGCTTCCCAGGGCTGCTCGGCGCCGGGAATGCGCAGGTTCGACACCGAAAATCCGGTCAGCCCCGCCTTCGGTTTGGCGCCGCGGCCGGTGGCGCCTTCGTCGCGGATTTCGCCGCCAGCGCCGGTGGCGGCACCGGGGAACGGCGAGATCGCCGTCGGGTGATTGTGGGTCTCCACCTTCATCAGGATATGTGTCGGTTCCCGGTGGTAGCCGTAGCCGCCGTCTTCGGCCGGATGGAAACGCTCGATCTCGGCGCCCTCGATCACCGACGAATTGTCGGAATACGCCACCACCGTCCCCTGCGGATGCTTCTCGTGGGTGGTGCGGATCATGCCGAACAGCGAGCGGCCCTGCTTCTCGCCGTCGACGATCCAGTCGGCGTTGAAAATCTTGTGCCGGCAGTGCTCGGAATTGGCCTGCGCGAACATCATCAGCTCGACGTCGGTCGGGTTGCGCCCGATGCGCGTGAAATTGTCGAGCAGGTAATCGATCTCGTCCGGCGACAGCGCGAGGCCCATGTCCGCGTTCGCGCGTACCAGCGCCGCGCGTCCGCCGCCCAGCAGGTCGACGGTCGCCAGCGGCTTCGGCTCGATGCGGCGGAACAGCGCCTCCGCGTCGTCCAGCGTCCCGAGCACCGACTCGGTCATGCGGTCGTGGATCAGCGGCAGCAGCGCCTTGCGCTGCGCGTCATCCAGCGGCTTGCCGGCGACACTGCACCACCAGGCCACGCCGCGCTCGATGCGCTCCACCGCCGGCAGGCCGCAATGTCTCGCGATGTCGCTCGCCTTCGACGACCACGGCGAAATCGTGCCCAGCCGTGGCGTCACCAGCAGCAGCGTGCCCTGCTGCGCCACCGGCGCCGTCGCCGGACCGTAGGTCAGCACGCGTTCGAGCCGGTGGCTGTCCGCGGCGTCCAGCGCCTGCCGCAATTGGATGAAATGCCAGTATTCGGCGTCGATCCGCAGGCCGGGAACGGCGGCGGCTGTGGCTTGGAGCAGCTGGGTGCGGCGAAATGCGGAGAGGGCGTCGCGTCCTCTGAGCTTGAGGAAATGCGGCATGGTATGCAGGTGTCGGTAAAGCGCGATTTTACCCGAAACCCGCAGGGGACCACTCCGGCCCATGCGTTAAAATCGCAGGATGAACAGTCACTTGCCGCATGCCGCGCCGGTGCTGCTGACGGCCGACCTGCGCGGCGTCGAGCAAGCCGCCCTTTCCGGTCGCGATCCCGCTCCGCTGATGGCCCACGCCGGCCTGGCCGCCGCCGAACTGGCGCGCAAGCTGGCCGGCGACAGCGGCAAACCGGTGCTGGTGCTCGCCGGTCCCGGCAACAACGGCGGCGATGCGCTGGTCGTCGCGCGCCATCTCAAGGACTGGTGGTTCAAGGTCGTCGTGATCTGTCCCGCGGGCACCGGCAATTACGCCGGCGATGCCGCAGCGGCGCTGCGCGCCTGGCAGCAGGCCGGCGGCGAAATCGCCGCGACTCTGCCGGCCGGCGAAGAATGGTCACTGGTCGTCGACGGCCTGTTCGGCATCGGCCTGAAGCGCGACCTGTCCGCCGATTTTGCCGTGCTAGTCGAACAGGTCAATGCGCTGGATGCGCCGGTGCTGGCGCTGGACCTGCCAAGCGGTCTCGATGCCGATACCGGCTGCGCGCGCGGCATGGCCATTGTGGCCGACCACACCATCAGCTTCATCGCGCTGAAACCCGGGCTGCTGACCGGCGACGGCCCCGATCACTGCGGCATCCTGCATGTTGCGGACCTCGGTCTCGCCGATGCCGCGGCCGGCGCCGCGCACGGCGTGCTGATTTCGGATGGCGTGCTGGCCCGCCTGTTGCCACCGCGGCCGAGAAATTCGCACAAGGGCAGTTACGGCAGCGCCGGCATCGTCGGCGGCGCGCATGGCATAAGCGGCGCCGTTCTGCTTGCCGCCCGCGCCGCGCTGAAATGCGGGGCCGGGCGCGTCCATGCCGGGCTGCTCGCCGACGACGTGCCGCTGCTCGATCCTCTGCAGCCCGAGCTGATGCTGCGCCCCGCCGACGGCGTGCTGCGCCTCGACCATCTCGATGCGCTGGCCATCGGCCCCGGACTCGGTGATTCACCGGATGCCGCGGAGTACCTCGACTGGGCGCTCGAAAAAGAGCTGCCGCTGGTGCTCGACGCCGATGCGCTGAATCTGGTCGCCGCCTTTCCCGAACTGAAAAGCAAGCTGAAACAAAGGGTTGCGGAAACCATTCTGACGCCTCACCCGGCCGAGGCCGCGCGCCTGCTCGGCTGCGCCACGGCCGAAGTGCAGAATGACCGCGTGGCCGCCGTCCTGCGTCTCGCCCGCGAACTGGATTGCGGCGTGGTGCTGAAAGGCTGCGGCAGCCTCTGCGCCTGGCCGGACAGCCACTGGACCGTCAACGGTTCGGGCAATCCGGGCATGGCCGCGGCCGGCATGGGAGACGTGCTGACCGGCATCATCACTGCGCTGCTGGCACAGGGCGTCGACGAGCGCCATGCCCTGACCGCCGCGGTCCATTTGCACGGCGCGGCCGCGGATCGGCTGGTTGCCGCGGGCATCGGCCCGGTCGGACTGAGCGCGGGCGAACTGGCCGATGCCGCGCGGGCGCTGCTGAACCGCCGTTGACACGGCTCAGGCCGCCGGCGCGGCGTGCCGCATGAATGCTGCCGGCCTCGCGCCGAGGCCGGCAGCATTCATGCGATAACCCGGCGCATCAACTGGTGACACCGATGTTCCACGGCACGTACTCGTGATCGCCTAGCCCCAGCAACTCGCTCTTGCTTTTTTCGCCCGAGGCGATGCGCAGCATCAGGTCGAAGATCTCCTGCGCCTTCTGCGACAGCGACTTCGTGCCGTCGAGGATTTCGCCGCAGTTGATGTCCATGTCCTCTTCGAGCCGGTTGAACATCGGCGTGTTGGTCGCCAGCTTGATCGAGGGTACGGGTTTCGCGCCGAACATCGAGCCGCGCCCGGTGGTGAACATGATCATGTTGGCGCCGCCGGCGATCTGGCCGGTGGCCGACACCGGGTCGAAGCCCGGGGTGTCCATGAACACGAATCCGCGCTCGGTCACCGGCTGCGCATAGTGGTAAACCGCGTTCAGCGGGCCGGTGCCGCCCTTCATCGACGATCCCAGCGATTTCTCGAAGATGTTCGCCAGCCCGCCGTGCTGGTTGCCGGGGCTGACCACGCCGTTGATCTGGGTGTCGCGGCCGGCGTTGTAGACGTCCTTCCACCAACGGATGCGCTCGATCAGCTTCTCGCCGACTTCGCGCGATTTCGCACGCCGGGTCAGCGTGTGCTCGACGCCGTAGATTTCGGGCGTCTCGGACAGGATGTGCGTGCCGCCGTGGCGCGCCAACAGGTCCATCGCCGCGCCCAGCGCCGGATTGGCGGTGATCGATGAAAAACCGTCCGAACCGCCGCACTGCAGACCGATCATCAGGTGGCTGGCCGGCACGCGCCGGCGCGCGACCCGGTTCGCCTCGGGCAGCATTTCCTTCAGCGCGGCGATGCCGGACTCGACGGTCCGGCGGGTGCCGCCCGACTCCTGCATGACGAAGGTTTTCAAGCGGTCGTCGACGTCGATGTTCTGCTCCTTCATCAGCCCCTTGATCTGGTTG
This sequence comes from uncultured Bordetella sp., assembly GCA_964533495.1. Lineage (GTDB taxonomy): Bacteria > Pseudomonadota > Gammaproteobacteria > Burkholderiales > SG8-41. The sequence goes on from CAZHJU010000037.1 coordinate 23,346, forward strand.
CGCTCGCAGCCGAGGCCGACGATCAGCGCGCCGGCGAGGTTCGCATGGCGCGCATAGCCGGCCATGGTCCGCCGCAGCAGGTCCATCGGCTCGCCGGTCATCTCCATGCCGCAGCCGGTGCCGTGGGCGAAGGCGCAGACACCGTCGATATTGGGATATTCCGCCAGCCGCTCCGGCGTGAAATATTCGGCGATCCTGTGCGCCACCGTCGCCGAGCAGTTCACCGTCGCCAGCACGCCAAGATAGTTGCGCGTCGCGACCTGACCGTTGGCACGGACGATTCCCATGAAGGATGCGCGCTCCGCTTCCGGGATCATCTGTTCCGGCCTGTAATCGCGGGCATGGGCATAGTCGCGGTCGAATTCACGGAACTCGAGGTTGTGCGAATGCACGTAGGTGCCCGCAGGGATGTCGGCCGATGCAAAACCGATGGTCACCGCATACTTGAGGATGGGCTCGCCCTTTTTGATGTCGCGGGCGGCGATCTTGTGGCCGGCGGGCACCTGGCTTTTCGCGGTCAAGCCGCCGTCGAGCTTGCTGCCGATGCCGATGTCGCCGCGCGCGATCAGCACGTTGTCGTTCTCGTGCAGCCGGATCACCGGGCCGGATGCCGGTTTGTCCTTGATGTGTATGACGCCGTCGTCCATGGGCTGGCCTCCTGGGTAGCAGCCGTCATTTTATCGGGAATGGCGCTGCTGCAGAAAAGAAACGCACGCAGCAGTGCCGCATTCGAACTTCCGGCAATCTGCGGCACCATCCCCTGAACGAACAGTCGGTACAGCCGCCCGTTTGGCGATGTGGCAAAAGGAGTTGCGCTGCCCGCAAACCATGTCTCCACCATTCATTCCCTCCTTGCCGTGAAAACCATCACCCGATCTCGATGCCCGACGGCGTGAAACTCGCCGCCAAACTGTGACTGCCCGAAAGCGCGGTGAACAAATAAGGCCCGCGGGCACTGTCCCGGAAGCGCCATGACAAAGCGGGCGGAATATTCTTCCGCCCGCTTTCCGCCGCACGCCCGGATTCTCGTGAAATCCCGCGCCGGCCGGCGCGCCGCCCTTGTGAGGCGCCACCGCCCTGCCTGCCCGCCTACTGCAGATCGAAACGGTCCAGGTTCATCACCTTGTTCCAGGCCGCCACGAAATCGTCGACGAATTTCTTCTGCGCGTCGGCGCTGGCGTAGACCTCGGCATAGGCGCGCAACACCGAGTTGGAGCCGAAGACCAGGTCGTTGCGCGTGCCGGTGTGCCTGACCTTGCCGCTCCGGCGATCGAAGCCTTCGAACACTTCGGTGCTGCCGTCCATCGCTTTCCACTCCGTGCCCATGTCGAGCAGCCTGACGAAGAAGTCGTTGCTCAGCACGCCCACCCTGTCGGTGAACACCCCGTGCTTGCTGCCGTCGGCATTGGTGCCGAGCACGCGCATGCCGCCGACGAGCGCCGTCATTTCCGGCGCGGTCAGGGTCAACATCTGCGCCTTGTCGACCAGCATGGCCTCGGTCGGCGTGCCGTCCCTGCCGCGGCCATAGTTGCGGAAGCCGTCGATCACGGGCTCCAGCACGGCGAAGGACTCCGCGTCCGTCTGGTCCATGGAAGCATCGACCCGGCCCGGCGCGAACGGCACCTCGACGGCGACCCCGGCGGCCTTCGCCGCCTGCTCCACGCCCACGCAGCCTGCGAGCACGATGACATCGGCGAGCGAAGCCTTGCCGCTGGCCTTCTGGATTTCCTCCAGTTTGGCGAGGGTCTTGAGCACGGGCTTGTTGATGGCCCAGTCCTTCTGCGGCGCGAGACGGATGCGCGCGCCGTTGGCGCCGCCGCGCTTGTCACCGCCACGGAAGGTGGACGCCGAGGCCCAGGCCACGAACACCAGTTCGCCCGCGGAGAGGCCGGAAGCGGCGATCTTTGCCTTGAGGTCGGCAATGTCGGCCGCGGTGGGCTTGTGCGTGGCGGCGGGCAGCGGATCCTGCCAGATCAGATCTTCCTTCGGCACCTCGGGCCCCAGATAACGGGCCTTGGGTCCCATGTCGCGGTGGGTCAGCTTGTACCAGGCGCGCGCGAAGGCGTCGGCGAAGGCCTGCGGGTTCCCGAGGAAGCGCTGGGAGATTTTCCCGAATTCCGGATCGAAGCGCAGTGTCAGATCGGTGGTCAGCATCGTCGGCTTGTGGAACTTGCCCTTCTCGTGCGCATCCGGAATGATCTCCGGCGCATCCTTGGCCATCCACTGCTTGGCGCCGGCCGGCGACTTCACGAGCTCCCATTCGTACTTGAACAGGATCTCGAGGAAATCGTTGCTCCAGCGCGCGGGCGTCGTGGTCCACGTCACCTCGAGGCCGCTGGAAATGGTGTCCTTGCCGTGGCCGCTGCCGTAGTTGCTCTTCCAGCCCAGACCCTGGGCCTCGATCGGCGCGGCCTCGGGCTCGGGCCCCTTGTGCGATTCCGGCGCGGCGCCGTGGGTTTTGCCGAAGGTGTGGCCGCCGGCGATCAGCGCGACGATTTCCTCGTCGTTCATCGCCATGCGGTAGAAGGTGGCCCGGATGTCCTTCGCCGCCAGCAGGTAATCGCCGCTGGCATTCGGGCCTTCCGGATTCACGTAGATCAGGCCCATGTGCGAGGCGCCGAAGGGCCCCGCAAGTTCGCGCTTGCCGTCGTCGATGCGCTTGGCATCCACCCCCAGCCACTTCATCTCCGGACCCCAGTTCACGTCCTGGTCCGGTTCCCACACGTCCTCGCGGCCGCCGGCGAAGCCGAAGGTGCGGAAGCCCATCGACTCCAGCGCCACGTT
>CAZHJU010000038.1:0-25534 GCA_964533495.1 uncultured Bordetella sp.
CGACCTGGCGGTCGAAGCGGCCCGGGCGCAGCAGCGCCGGGTCGAGCACGTCGGGGCGGTTGGTGGCGGCGATGATGATGACGCCCGAGTTCGCCTCGAAGCCGTCCATTTCCACCAGCAACTGGTTCAGCGTCTGCTCGCGCTCGTCGTTGCCGCCGCCGAGGCCGGCGCCGCGCTGGCGGCCGACCGCGTCGATCTCGTCGATGAACACGATGCAGGGCGCGTGCTTCTTGGCGTTCTCGAACATGTCGCGCACGCGGGCCGCGCCGACGCCGACGAACATCTCGACGAAGTCGGAGCCGGAAATCGAGAAAAACGGCACCTTGGCCTCGCCGGCGATCGCACGCGCGAGCAGCGTCTTGCCGGTGCCGGGATTGCCGACCATCAGCACGCCGCGCGGGATGCGCCCGCCGAGCTTCTGGAATTTCGACGGGTCGCGCAGGAACTCGACCAGCTCGGAAACCTCTTCCTTGGCCTCCTCGCAGCCGGCGACGTCGGCGAAGGTCACCGTGTTGTTGTTTTCATCGAGCATGCGCGCGCGGCTCTTGCCGAACGAAAACGCGCCGCCGCGGCCGCCGCCCTGCATCTGGCGCATGAAGAATATCCACACGCCGATCAGCAGCAGCATCGGGAACCACGACACGAAGATGTTCATCAGCAGCGAGGGCTCCTCCTCGGGCTTGGCCTCGACGATCACGCCGTTCTTCAGCAGGTCGGTGACCATCCAGATGTCGGAAGGCGCGTAGGTCGTGAATTTTTCGCCGGTGGACTTGACGCCCTTGACGACGCGGCCTTCAATGGTGACCTTGGCGATCTTGCCCTGCTTCACCTCGTCGATGAACTGGGAATATTCCATGGCCTTCTGCGTGGTCTGCCGCACGTTGAACTGGTTGAACACGGTCATCAGCACCAGCGCAATCACCAGCCAGATCGCCATGTTTTTCATCAGATTGTTCAAGGTCGCTCCTCGTTGCGCAGCGCCGCCGGGGCGCCGCTTAAGCCAAGTGGTTCAATTCTAGACGCTTTCGCTGCCTGCCGCAGCACGGGCAGCCCTGCCGCAGCCTCCCCGATTCCGGGCTATCCGTCCGTTTTCAGCCCTGCTTTCAGTCCCTTCCCCACCACATACACCTCGCTCGACCGGCTGCGCGAAGCTTCGGGCTTGCGGATCGCGACCTGGACGAAATGGCGCCGGATCTCCGCCACCAGCGCCTCGAAGCCCGATCCCTGGAACACTTTGACCAGGAAATTCCCCTGCGGTTTCAGGTGCTTGACCGCGAAATCCAGCGCCAGCTCGGCCAGCCCGATGCTCCGCGCCTGGTCGGTACCGGCCACACCGCTGATGTTGGGGGCCATGTCGGAAAGCACAAGGTCCGCGCCGTTGCCGCCCAGCACCCGCTCGACCTCGGCCAGCACCGCATCGTCGCCGAAGTCGCCGTGGATGAAGTGCACGCCGGCCACCGGAATCATCTCCAGCAGGTCCACCGCCACCACCCTGCCCGAAGGTCCGACCGCCGCCGCCGCCACCTGCGACCAGCCGCCGGGCGTGGCGCCGAGATCGACCACCGCCATGCCCGGCTTCAGCAGCCTGTCGCGCCCGGCGAGCTGCTGCAGCTTGTAGGCCGCGCGCGAACGCATGCCTTCGGCCTGCGCGCGGCGCACGTAGGGATCGTTGACGTGCTCGTGCATCCACGCCTTGCTGGTTTTGTTCCGGGCCATTGTTTAGACTGCCTGCATGATCAATCTGACTCCTGCGCAGCGCCGCGCATTGAAAGCCAGGGCGCACCACCTGCATCCGGTGGTCATGGTCGGCGACGCGGGCCTGACGCCGACGGTGCTCCGCGAAATCGACGTCAACCTGAAAAGCCACGAACTGATCAAGATCCGCGTGCTCGGCGACGACCGCGCGGCGCGCGCCGGGCTGATCGAAGCCATCTGCGGACCGCTCGCCGCGGCGCCCGTGCAGCATATCGGAAAAATCCTGGTGATCTTCAGGCCGCGTCCCGACGACCAGCCGGCCGCGGCATCAGCGCGCAAAACCGCCGCGGGCGCCGGCAAAAAAGCCGCGAAGGCGGGCCGGGGCAAGGCGCCGCGGCGGACCAAACGCAGTTTCCAGGGTTGATCTTTTATGTAAATTATTGTTTTTAAACGTATTTTTTAAATACCATTCTTGCGGCCGAGCAGGACGACCAGCACCATCCCCAGCACGCTCTGGGTCACGTAGAGACTGCCCGACACGCGGTGCCAGGCCGCGAAGCGATCGCGGAACACCGACTCCATGACCTGCCCGGGCAAGGCCTGCGCCTTCAACGCCGCCATCGCCGGCTGCACGCCGAACTCGACAACGCAGGCCAGCGCCAGCATCAGCAGCACGATCCACGTCGCGCCCTGGCGGAAAGCCGCGGCGCCATGACGCGCGAAACGGAGCAGGATCAGGCATGACGCGCAGCCGATGCCGATCCAGGCGATCAGGCTGAACAGTTTTCCCGCGAGCAGTCCCGCCAGCGCGCGGTCATCCAGGGTCGAGAACAGCACCGGCGCGACCATGAAGCCGGTCACCCACAGGCCGCCGACCCACAGCGTCGCGGCAACGGCCTGCAACGCATCGGCGAGGCCGCGCATCAGGCGTAACGGACGTCGATGATCTCGTATTCGCGCACGCCGCCCGGCGCCTGCACTTCGGCGACGTCGCCGGCGTACTTGCCGATCAGCGCGCGCGCGATCGGCGAGCTGATCGAGATCTTGCCCTGCTTGATGTCGGCTTCGTCGTCGCCGACGATCTGGTAGGTCACCGTGCCGCCGGCGCTGACATCCTCCAGCTCGACGGTGGCGCCGAACACGCAGCGCCCGTCGGCGTCGATGGTCGACGGATCGATGACCTGCGCGTTGGAAATCTTCGATTCCAGCTCGGCGATGCGCCCCTCGATGAAGCTCTGCCGCTCCTTCGCCGCCGAATACTCGGCGTTCTCCGACAGGTCGCCGTGCGAGCGCGCCTCGGCGATGGCGCTGATGATCGCCGGCCGCTGCACCGTTTTCAGTTCATGCAGTTCGGCGCGCAACAGCTCCGCGCCCTTCACCGTCAATGGAGTTTTGGCAATCATGGAGACTCCCGTGTTAGCCGGATTTCAGGCGGCCAGGCGCTTGTGCAGGTTCTGCACCGCGTAGACCTGCAGTTCGCGCGCCTGCGCCATGCCGTTGGCCGCGGCGCGCGCGCCGGCCAGCGTCGTATACAGTGTAACGCGCTGCTGCAATGCCGCGCGCCGGATCGAATACGAATCGCGGATCGCCGAGCGCTTTTCCTCGACCGTGTTGATGATGAACACGATCTCGCCGTTCTTGATCATGTCGACGATGTGCGGCCGGCCCTCGGCCACCTTGTTGATGCGCATCACCGCCAGCCCCGCCGCCTCCAGCGCCTTGGCCGTGCCGTGGGTGGCGACCAGCGTGAAGCCCATGCCGGTCAGCACCCGCGCGATGTCGAGCACGCGCAGCTTGTCGTCGTCGCGCAGGCTGATGAACACCTTGCCCGACTTCGGCAGGCGCTCGCCCGAACCCAGCTGCGACTTGACGAAAGCCTCGGCGAAGGTTTCGCCGACGCCCATCACCTCACCGGTGGATTTCATTTCGGGGCCGAGGATGGTGTCGGCGCCGGGAAACTTGATGAACGGGAACACCGCCTCCTTGACCGAATAGTACGGCGGCACGATCTCGCGGGTGACGCCCTGGTCGCCCAGCGAGCGGCCGGCCATGCAGCGCGCGGCGATTTTCGCCAGCGGCAGCCCGGCGGCCTTGGACACGAAGGGCACCGTGCGCGAGGCGCGCGGATTCACTTCCAGCACGTAGACGACGTCGCCCTCGGGCCCGTGCTGGATCGCGAACTGCACGTTCATCAGGCCGTTGACCTTCAGCGCCTTCGCCATCGCCACGGTCTGCCGGCGCAGTTCCTCCTGCAACGCCGGCGACAGCGAGAACGGCGGCAGCGAGCAGGCCGAATCGCCCGAGTGCACGCCGGCCTGCTCGATGTGCTCCATCACGCCGCCGATGATCACTTCCCTGCCGTCGCTGATCGCGTCGACGTCGACCTCGGTCGCGTCGTTCAGGAAACGGTCGAGCAGCACCGGCGAATCGTTGGACACCTTGATCGCCTCGCGCATGTAACGCTCGAGCTCGCTCTGTTCGTGGACGATCTCCATCGCCCGGCCGCCCAGCACGTACGAGGGACGCACCACCAGCGGGTAACCGATCTCGGCCGCGGCGAGCAGCGCCTTCTGCGGGCTGCGCGCGGTGCGGTTGGGCGGCTGCTTGAGCTTGAGCTTGGTCAGCAGCTTCTGGAAACGCTCGCGGTCCTCGGCCACGTCGATCGAATCCGGCGTGGTGCCGATGATCGGCACGCCGTTGGCCTCGAGGTCGCGCGCGAGCTTCAGCGGCGTCTGGCCGCCGAACTGCACGATCACGCCCTCGGGCTTTTCAAGGGCGACGATTTCCAGCACGTCCTCCAGCGTCAGCGGCTCGAAATAGAGCCGGTCCGAAGTGTCGTAGTCGGTGGACACGGTCTCCGGATTGCAGTTGACCATGATGGTCTCGAAACCGTCCTCGCGCAGCGCCAGCGCGGCGTGCACGCAGCAGTAGTCGAACTCGATGCCCTGGCCGATGCGGTTCGGCCCGCCGCCGAGCACCATGATCTTGCGCCGGTCCGAGGGCTGCGCCTCGCAGTCCTCCTCGTAGGTCGAGTACATGTAGGCGGTGCCGGTCGCGAACTCCGCGGCGCAGGTGTCGACCCGCTTGTAGACGGGACGCACGCCCAGTTCATGACGGCGCGCGCGCACCGCATGCTGGTCGGTGATCAGCAGCTTTGCCAGCCGGCGGTCGGAAAAGCCCGCGCGTTTCAGTGCGCGCAGCGCATCGGCATCCAGCTCTTCCAGCTTGCGGCCGGCGAGCGCCTGCTCCTGGCGCACCAGGTCCTCGATCTGCGCGAGGAACCAGGGGTCGATGTGCGAAAAGCCGCGCACCTGCTCCCGCGTCATGCCGGCGCGGAAGGCGTCGGCGACGTAGAAAATCCGCTCCGGGCCGGGATCGCCCAGCTCGTTCTCGATAACGTCCGGGTCGGTGGTTTTTTCGTCGAATCCGTCGACGCCGGTCTCCAGCCCGCGCAGCGCCTTCTGCATCGATTCCTGGATGGTGCGGCCCATCGCCATCACCTCGCCCACGGACTTCATCTGCGTGGTCAGCCGGTCGTCGGCCTGCGGGAATTTCTCGAAGGCGAAGCGCGGAATCTTGGTGACGACGTAGTCGATGGTCGGCTCGAAGGAGGCCGGCGTCGCGCCGCCGGTGATCTCGTTGCGCAGCTCGTCCAGCGTGTAGCCCACCGCCAGCTTGGCGGCGACCTTGGCGATCGGGAAACCGGTGGCCTTGGACGCCAGCGCCGAGGAACGCGACACGCGCGGATTCATCTCGATGATGACCATGCGCCCGTCCTCCGGGTTGATGCCGAACTGCACGTTGGAGCCGCCGGTATCGACGCCGATCTCGCGCAGGCAGGCGATCGAGGCGTTGCGCAGGATCTGGTATTCCTTGTCTGTCAGCGTCTGCGCCGGGGCGACGGTGATCGAGTCGCCGGTGTGCACGCCCATCGGATCGAAGTTCTCGATCGAGCAGATGATGATGCAGTTGTCGGCGCGGTCGCGCACGACCTCCATCTCGTATTCCTTCCAGCCGATCACCGATTCCTCGATCAGCACTTCCTTGGTCGGGCTGGCGTCGAGGCCGCGCTCGACGATGGCGACGAATTCCTCGCGGTTGTAGGCGATGCCGCCGCCGGTGCCGCCGAGCGTGAACGAGGGCCGGATGATGGTCGGGAATCCGACCACGGTCTGCACCTGCAGCGCCTCCTCCAGGCTGTGCGCCAGCGCCGAGCGCGGGCTGTCGAGGCCGATCTTCGCCATCGCCTTCTTGAATTTCTCGCGGTCCTCGGCCTTGTCGATGGCCTCCTTCGAGGCGCCAATCATTTCCACGCCGTATTTTTCCAGCACGCCGTGCTTCGCCAGGTCGAGCGCGCAGTTCAGCGCGGTCTGCCCGCCCATCGTCGGCAGCAGCGCATCGGGCCGTTCGGCGGCGATGATTTTTTCGACCACTTGCCAGGTCACCGGCTCGATGTAGGTCGCATCCGCCATGCCGGGATCGGTCATGATCGTCGCCGGGTTGGAGTTGACCAGGATCACGCGGTATCCCTCTTCGCGCAGCGCCTTGCAGGCCTGCGCGCCGGAATAGTCGAACTCGCAGGCCTGGCCGATGATGATCGGCCCGGCGCCGATGATCAGGACGCTCTTGATGTCGGTTCTTTTAGGCATGTTGTGCGGTCCGTGCCGAGTGCTGCTCCAGCAGTTTCACGAACCTGTCGAAGAGATAGTCGACGTCGTGCGGCCCCGGGCTCGCCTCCGGATGGCCCTGGAAGCAGAACGCCGGCCTGTCGGTCAGCGCGAAGCCCTGCAGGCTGCCGTCGAACAGCGACACGTGGGTCGCTTTCGCGTTGGCCGGCAGCGTCGCGGCATCGACCGCAAATCCGTGGTTCTGGCTGGTGATCATGACCCGCTTCGATTCCAGGTCCTGCACCGGGTGGTTCGCGCCGTGGTGGCCGAATTTCATTTTCAGCGTCTTCGCGCCGCAGGCCAGAGCCAGCAACTGGTGGCCAAGACAGATGCCGAACAGCGGCACACCGGCGGCCAGCAGTTCGCGGATGGCGCGGATCGCGTAATCGCAGGGCTCCGGATCGCCGGGGCCGTTGGACAGGAACACGCCGTCGGGTTTCAGCTTCAGCACGTCGGCCGCCGGCGTCTGCGCCGGCACCACGGTCAGGCGGCAGCCGCGCGCGGCGAGCATGCGCAGAATGTTGCGCTTGACGCCGAAATCGTAGGCGACGACATGGAAACGTTCAGTCTCACGCCGACCGTAACCGGCGCCGAGCGCCCATACGGTCTCGTCCGCGGCATGGGGAAGCTTGCAGGACACGACCTTCGCCAGGTCCATGCCGACCAGTCCCGGGAATTCGCGGGCCGCCTTCAGCGCCGCGGCCTCGTCGACCTTGCCGGCCATGATGCAGCCGTCCTGCGCGCCCTTGTCGCGCAGGATGCGCGTGAGCTTGCGGGTGTCGATGCCGGCGATGGCGACGATGTTCTCGCGCTTCAGGTAATCGCCCAGCGTCGCCGTTTCGCGGAAATTCGACGACAGCAGCGGCAGGTCGCGGATCACCAGGCCGGCGGCCTGCACTCTTTCCGACTCGACGTCCTCGGCATTGGCGCCGGTGTTGCCGATGTGCGGATAGGTCAGCGTGACGATCTGCCGGCAGTAGGACGGATCGGTGAGGATTTCCTGATAGCCGGTCATCGCCGTGTTGAACACGACTTCGCCGGCAACGAGTCCCTCGGCACCAATCGCGGAGCCGCGGAATACCGTGCCATCCTTCAGTACAAGAATGGCGGGCGTACGCGAAGACACGACAAGCTCCTGATTTTGTTGGATTTGATACGACAAGCGGAACGGGGTCGCCGTTCCGCTGTTTCTGAGGCAGGAATTATACGCGAGGGTGCCGGTCAGGACAAATCCGGGACGGCCCGGCCGCGGAAAATCAACGACTTAGCGCGGCCTTCATGAAAGCGGAAGCGCGCCGCGCCGCATCGACGGCGGCCAGCTTCTCTTCCTCGCGCTGGTCCTGGCGGAAATCGAAGGCGCGGCGCGCATGCGGATACATCAGCAACTCCACCGGCACGCCGCGTTTCATCAGCGCGTAATAGGCGCGGCGGATGCCGGTGCGGCGCAGCTCCTGCTCCTCCTCGCCGACGATGAACATCACCGGCACGCTGATTTTCTCGATCTCCGGCGCGTAACGGTAGACCTGCCAGGGTTCCGGCGCATTCGGATTGACCATGTGCCCGTACCAGGTCACCACGCAGGCGACCTCGCTGCGCCGTGCGGCGAGCAGCACGGCGTGGTAGCCGCCGCGCGAGAAACCGGCGACGCAGATGCGGTCGGAGCGCACTTCGGGAATTTTTTTCAGCGCGTCGATCGCCAGTTCGACGTCCTTCTCGGTCGCCGGATCGTGTTCGATCGGCCAGGCCGGGATGAAGCGCGGACTGTGGTAATCCGGCGCGATCACCGCGAGGCCGTGGGCGACGAAGCGCCGCACCTGGGCATCGGCCTCCCCGTCCCAGCCGCGGCGGGCGTGCACGTAAAGCACCGCGGGATGCGGGCCGCGGCCTTCGGGCAGGTAGAGTTTCGCGCCGACCTCGACGTCGCCGTTGCGGTAGGTCAGGTCGCGCACGCCGGCGCCGGCGGCGGCCATCGGCAGCAGCATCGCGGCGAACAGCAGGCTGAAACCGGTGCGCACTGCGGGGTTCATTATAAGTTATTGATTATAAATAACTTTTTTATTTCAGGCCGAGAACATCCCACATGTCGTACAACCCTGCCGGGCGCGCCATCAGGAAATGCGCGGCGCGCACCGCGCCCTGCGCGTAGGTCGCGCGGCTGCTCGAGCGGTGCGTGATCTCGATGCGCTCGCCGGTACCGGCGAACAGCACGGTGTGGTCGCCCACGATGTCGCCGCCGCGGATGGTGGCGAAGCCGATGCTGCCGGGTTTGCGCTCTCCGGTGTGGCCCTCGCGGGCATACACCGCGCAGTCGGCGAGCTTCCTGCCCATCGCGCCAGCCACCACCTCGCCCATCTTCAGCGCGGTGCCCGAAGGCGCGTCGACCTTGTGTTTGTGATGGGCCTCGATGATCTCGATGTCGTGATCGGCGCCCATGGCTTTCGCCGCCATCTCCAGCAGCTTCAGCGTGACATTGACGCCGACGCTCATGTTCGGCGCGAACACGATGCCGGTGTCGCGCGCCGCATCGGCGATCGCCCGCCTGCCGGCTTCGTCGAAACCGGTGGTGCCGATGACCATGCGAACCTTGAGCCTGCGGCAGATGGCGAGATGCCGCAACGTGCCCTCGGGCCTCGTGAAATCGATCAGCACGTCGCAGCCCGCCAGCGCGCGCTCCGCATCGTCGCTGATCAGCACGCCGCGCGGCGCGCCGGCCAGCTCTCCCGCGTCGCGCCCGACCTGCGCATTGCCGGCCTGCTCCAGGGCGGCGGCGAGTTGCGCGCGTTCATCCTGCGCCACCGTCTCCAGCAGCATGCGGCCCATGCGGCCGCCGCTGCCGGCCACCGCGATCCGTGTCCTGCCGTTTGCGGCGCTCATTTCTTTTCCTTTGCCGGCGCGGGCCCGGCGGGCGCCGCGGCCTTGGCGTCGGCCGGAGCCGCGGCAACGACGTCGCCTTCGATGCGGTCGAGCACATCGCCCTTGAACACCACGGTCACCTGGCGCTGCTCGACCAGGCTGCCCTGCCTGTGCAGCATGTAGACATAATCCCAGCGGTCGGTGCGGAAGGGGTCGACGATCAGCGGCGTGCCCAGCGCGAACCGCACCTGGCTGCGCGTCATACCCGGCTTCAGCTTCGCAACCATGTCCTGGGTCACGTAATTGCCCTGCTGGATGTCGATCTTGTACGGCTGCAGGCCCGGCAGCACCGGCACGTTGCCGCAACCGGCCACCAGCAGCGCGATCATCAGGATTTTTTTCATCGGTGAAAATCGGGAAAACGCGAAGGGAAAAGGGAAACAAAAAGGGAAACGGAGGAAAACGGCAAAAACGAAAAAAACGGCTATCGAGCCACGCCGGCCCGCGGCATCAGCGGCAGGCTTTGCTGATATCATAGCCGAGAATCAATCCTTCATGAGCGTAGCGGGCGCCCGCCGCGGACGCCCGCCGCAGGCCCACCTCCAGACAGGACATGCGATGAGTTCCCACAACGATCTGAAGACCATCGGCCTCAAGGCCACCCTGCCCCGCCTGCGCATCCTCGAGCTGTTCGAGAAAAGCGACGTGCGCCACCTCGCCGCCGAAGACGTCTACAAGAAGCTGGTCGAGGAAGGCACCGACACCGGGCTGGCGACGGTTTACCGCGTGCTGACCCAGTTCGAGCAGGCCGGCCTGCTGATGCGCCACCATTTCGAATCGGGCAAGGCGGTCTACGAACTCAACCAGGGCAATCACCACGACCACCTGGTCTGCCTGCAGTGCGGCCACGTCGAGGAGTTCTACGACGCCGAAATCGAAAAGCGCCAGGAGAAGATCGCCAAGGAGCGCGGTTTCCGCATCCACGACCACTCCCTGCACATCTACGCCGACTGCAGCAGGAACAACTGCCCGCACAAGGACAAGAGCTGACCGTCCACCGCCGGAGCCGCCGGCGCCCCGCCACCGATGCCTGCTGACGAACAAGCCTGGATGCGGCTGACTGTCGCCTTGGGCATCGGACTGCTGATCGGCATCGAGCGCGAACGGCGCAAGGGCGAAGGCCCGGCGCGCGGGGTTGCCGGCATCCGCAGCTTTGCCGTGGCGTCGCTGCTCGGCGCGGTCAGCATGATGCTCGGCGAAACCCTGCTGCTCGCCGTGGCCGCCGCCGGCGTCGCGGCGCTGGCCGCCATCGGTTATGCGCGTACGCTCAAGCAGGACCCCGGGCTGACCACCGAAATCGCGCTGCTGCTGACCCTGCTGCTGGGCGCGCTGGCGATGCGCGAACCGCCGCTGGCGGCGGGGCTGGCCGTGGGCGTCGCGATCCTGCTCGCCGCGCGCGACCACATCCACCATTTCGTGCGCCGCGTGCTGACGACCCGGGAACTGAACGACGCGCTGGTGCTGTCCGCCGCCACGCTGATCGTGCTGCCGCTGGTGCCCGACCGCCACATCGGTCCCTACGACGCCATCAATCCGCGCAGCGCCTGGACCATCGTGGTGCTGATGCTGGCCATCGGCGCCGCCGGGCATGTCGCGCTGCGCACGCTGGGCCCGCGCTTCGGCCTCGCCGCGGCGGGGCTCGCCTCCGGTTTCGTATCGAGCACCGCGACCATCGGCAGCATGGGTTCGCGCGTCCGCCGCGATCCCGCGCTGCTGGTGCCCGCCGCCGCCGGCGCGGTGCTGTCGACGGTGGCGACGATCCTGCAGATGGCGGCGATACTCGCCGCCGCCAGCCTCGACACCCTGCGCGCGCTGGCCCTGCCGCTGCTCTGCGCCGGCGCCGCCGCCGTCGCCTATGGCGCGCTGTTCACCCTGCTCACGGCGAACCACGACGCCCCGGAAAACGCCGACCACGGCCGCGCCTTCAGCCCCGGCACCGCGCTGCTCTTCGCGCTGGCCATCTCCGGGGTGACCCTGCTCTCCGCGGCGCTGGTCGACCGGCTGGGCACCGCCGGGCTGATCGCGGCAGCAGCGCTCACCGGGCTCGCCGACGCCCATGCGACCACGGCCTCCGCCGGATCGCTGGTGTCCTCGGAAACCGTCACCGCGGCACAGGCCGCGCTGCCGGTGCTGATCGGCCTGAGCAGCAACACCGTCAGCAAGATCGTGGTCGCCTTCGCCAGCGGCGGCACCCGTTTCGCGATGCAGGTGGTGCCGGGATTGCTGCTGACCGTCGCCGCGGCCTGGCTGGGCTGGCTGGTCGCGGACTGAACGCCGCTCAGCAGCGCTCAGTTGCGTTTCGCCGGCGCGGCGCCGAGCATTTCCGCGGCATGCCGGCGCGTGGTCTCCGTGATTTTCACGCCGCCGAGCATGCGCGCGATTTCCTCGATGCGCGCCGCGGCATCGAGTTCGACCACCGCGGAAGACACCCTGCCGCCGCGCGTCGCCTTGCTGACCTGCCACTGCCGCTCGGCCGTCGCCGCCACCTGCGGCAGATGGGTGATGCACATCACCTGGTGGCGCGCCCCGAGCTCGCGCAGCATGCGGCCGACGATTTCGGCGACGCGGCCGCCGATGCCGACGTCGACCTCGTCGAAAACGAGCGTCGGCACCTTCGCGACCCGGCTGAGCGCGGTCTGTATCACCAGCGACAGCCGCGACAGCTCGCCGCCGGATGCGGTTCTGGCGACGGGTTGCGGCGCGACGCCGGGATGCGCCGCGACGCGGAACTCGACCTGTTCGAGGCCGTGGGCCGCCGGCGTCTCCAGCGGCTCCAGCGCCACCTCGAACACGCCGCCCTGCATCGCCAGCTCCTGCATGCCGGCGGTGACGGCCTCGCCGAGTTTCTTCGCCGCCTTCCTGCGGCCGGCGGTCAGCTTCTTCGCCGCCTCGCGGCAGGCCGCTTCGGCCTCCGCCTCGCGCCGCCGCAGGGTTTCGGAATCGCCGCCGGCGCCGAGTTCGGCCAGCCGCTCGCGGGTATGCCCGGCCAGTGCCGGCAACGCGTCGGGATCGACGCGGTACTTGCGCGCCGCGCCGTGCAGCGCGTCCAGGCGCTGCTCGACCTCGCGCAGGCGCTGCGGATCGAGGTCGGTGCGCTCGCCGTAACGGCGCAGCGCACCGGCCGCTTCCTGCAGCTGGATCTGCGCCGGCTCCAGCGCATCGAGAATGTCCTTCAGCCGCGGATCGTGCTGCAGCAGCGGCTGCAGCTTCACGATCACCGCGTTGACCTGCGCCAGCGCCGCACCCTCGCCCTCGGACAGGATGTCGACGCCGGCCTGCGCGGCCTCGATCAGGCCCGCGGCGTGCGCAAGGCGCGCATGTTCGGCGCCGACCGCCGCCCACTCTCCGGGCACGAGCTCCAGCGCCTCCAGGTCCTGCGCCTGCCATTCGAGGCGCTCGCGCTCGGCCGCGATCGCCGCCGCATTGCCCTCGAAGGCGGTGCGCTCCTCGCGCCGCCGCGACCAGGCGCGCCAGAGATCGGCGACCAGCGCCGCCTGCGCCTCCAGCCCGCCATGGGCGTCGAGCAGCGCGCGCTGCGCCGCCGGCCGGCTCAGCGACTGGTGCTGGTGCTGGCCGTGGATGTCGATCAGGAAGTCGGCGGCCTCGCGCAGCTGCGCGGCCGTTGCCGGATGGCCGTTGATGAAACCGCGGGAACGGCCCGAGGACTCGACCACCCGCCGCAGCAGGCAGACGCCCTCGTCGCCGCCGAGGTCGCGGTCGGCCAGCCAGCCCGCGAGCGGCCGATTGCCGCCGATGTCGAATTCCGCGGTGACGTCGGCGCGCGCGGCGCCCTGGCGCACGGCGATGGCATCGGCGCGCTCGCCGAGCGTCAGCGCCAGCGCGTCGATCAGGATGGATTTGCCGGCGCCGGTCTCGCCGGTGAGCACGGTGAAGCCGGGACCGAACTCGAGCTCGAGATGCTCGACGATGGCAAAATCCCTGATGGTCAGCCGCTGCAGCATGGCGCGCGAATCGTCCGCAGTCAGTCCCTGTTCCAGTGCAGCTTCTCGCGCAGCATCGCGTAATAGCTGTGGCCGACCGGATGCAGCAGCTTGATCTTGTGCGGATAACGGCGCACGACCACGCGGTCGCCTTCGCGCAGGTCGAAATGCGAATGGCTGTCGAAATGCGCGCGCGGGTCGTCGGCGCTGCGCACCGCGATTTCCACGACGCTGTCGCCGCCGATCACGATCGGGCGGTTGGACAGCGTGTGCGGCGACACCGGCACCAGCGCCATCACCGACAGCGCGGGATGCACGATCGGCCCGCCCGAGGACAGTGCGTAGGCGGTCGAGCCCGTCGGCGTGGCGACGATCAGGCCGTCGGAGCGCTGGTTGTAGATGAACTGGCCGTCGATCTGCACCTCGATTTCGACTAGGCCACCCCTGAAACCCTTCGAAACCACCACGTCATTGAAGGCCAGCACCTCGAACACCCGCTCATGGCTGCCGTTGCCGCCGCTCCACACCTCCGACTCCAGCAGCATGCGCTCCTCGGTCACGTACTGGCCGTCGAGGATGGAACTGATGGTCTCGAACATCGTATCCAGCGAAATGTCGGTCAGGAAGCCGAGGCGCCCCTGGTTCACGCCGACCAGCGCCACGTCGCAGGGCGCGAAGGTGCGCGCGATGTTGAGCATGGTGCCGTCGCCGCCAATCACCACCGCGAGATCCGCCTCGCGGCCGAGATCCTCGAGCAGCAGCACCTCGTACGGGCAGTCGCTGATGTGCGCCGCGGTCAGCCGGTCGAGCAGCACGCGCACGCCGCGTTTTTCGAGGAAGCGCGCAAGATCGAGCACCGGACCCGCGATCTCCGGGGTCTTGTACTTGCCGATCAGCGCAACAACGGGAAAGGCGGCGGGCATGGCCCGCATTAAACCATAATTCCCCGCGCCGCCGCTGCACGCAAACCCAAGCAAAAACAACGCATTGGCGCTCCACCGGGATGAGTGCTGGCGGCGCTGCCTTTTTGTGTAAAATCGTCCGCATGGCGAACGAAACACAACAGCTGAACGAACGCGCGCAACTGTTGCTGAAGGCCCTGGTCGAGCGCTACATCGCCGACGGCCAGCCGGTCGGATCGCGCGCCCTGTCCAAGCTCTCGGGCCTCGACCTGTCGCCGGCCAGCATCCGCAACGTGATGGCCGACCTCGAGGACATGGGCTTCATCGCCAGCCCGCACACCTCCGCCGGCCGCGTGCCCACCGCCCGCGGCTACCGTTTCTTCGTCGACACGCTGCTGACCGTCAAGCCGCTGGACCGCGTCGAGATCAACCAGCTCGAAGGCCAGTTGCAGATCGACAACACGCAGAAGCTGGTGACCTCGGCGTCCCAGGTACTGTCGGAACTGACGCACTTCGCCGGCGTCGTCGTCACGCCGCGGCGCAGCGCCGGCTTCCGCCACATCGAATTCCTGAAGCTCGCCGAAAAGCGCCTGCTGCTGATCCTGGTGACCGCCGAGGGCGACGTGCAGAACCGCATCATCCAGACCGAGAAATCCTATTCGCCCTCGGAGCTGGTCGAGGCCGCCAACATCCTCAACCAGAACTATGCCGGCTGCAGCTTCGAGGAGATCCGCCGCCGCATCCAGGCCGAACTGCGGCAGCTGCGCGAGGACATGACCCGGCTGATGACCGCGGCGCTGGCCGCCGGCGACCAGGCGGTCAGCGAGTCGGCGGAGGACGTGGTGATTTCCGGCGGCATCAACCTGCTCGGCGTCGACGACCTGTCGTCGAACATGAACAAGCTGCGTGAGCTGTTCAACCTGTTCGAGCACCGCGCCACGCTGCTGCAGCTGCTCGACCACTCCAGCCGCGCCCAGGGCGTGCAGATCTTCATCGGCGGCGAGGCCGGGCTGCAGCCGCTGGACGAGTGCAGCGTGGTCACCGCGCCGTACGAAGTCGACGGCAGGGTGGTCGGCACCGTCGGCGTGATCGGCCCGACGCGCATGGCCTACGAGCGCGTGATCCCGATCGTCGACATCACCGCCAAGCTGCTGTCGAGCGCGCTGGCCCAGCGCTGAGAGCGCCCGGCAGCCGCCGGGCATGTTTCGCCGTACACGTATCGCAGGCCACCGCCTTGAGCCATTTCGCCAAAGAACCTCCGCATACCCACGGCAGCGCGCCGAAAATCGGCATCCTGCTGGTCAACCTCGGCTCGCCCGAAACCGCGACGCCCGGCGCCGTGCGCGGCTATCTGCGCGAATTCCTGTCCGACCCGTACGTGGTCGAAATCCCGCGCCCGGTCTGGTGGCTGATCCTCAACCTGTTCGTGCTGACCACGCGGCCGAAAGCCTCCGCGGCGCGTTACGCCCAGGTGTGGACGACGGAAGGCTCGCCGCTGACAGTGCACACCGAACGCCAGACCGTGATGCTGCGGGGTTATCTCGGTGAACGCCTGAAGCAGCCCCACGTGGTCGATCACGCGATGCGTTACGGCAGGCCGTCGATCCGCGAAAAGCTGGAATCGCTGAAAGCCCGCGGCTGCGACCGCATCCTGCTGCTGCCGCTCTATCCGCAGTATTCCGCGAGCACGACCGGCACCGCGTTCAACGCCGCATTCGCCGCCATCGGCAGGATGCGCAACCAGCCCGCGCTGCGCACGGTCAGGCACTTCCACGACCACGAGGGGTACATCAAGGCCGCGGCGCAGGTGATCCAGGACGACTGGGTCAAAAACGGCCGCGGCGACCATCTGGTGCTGAGTTTCCACGGCGTGCCGCGGCGCACGCTCGACCTCGGCGATCCCTACCACTGCGAATGCCTGAAAACCGGCCGCCTGATCGCCGAACGGATCGGGCTGAAGCCCGATTTCTACACCGTCGCCTTCCAGTCGCGCTTCGGCCGCGCCGAGTGGCTGAAACCGTACACCGCGGAGGTGATTCGCGGCCTTGCGAAGAAAAAAGTCGAACGCGTCGACGTCGCCTGCCCCGGCTTCGTCAGCGACTGCCTGGAAACGCTGGAGGAAATCGCGATCGAGGCTAAGGTCGAATTCCTGAAAGCCGGCGGCCGGGAACTGCACTATATCCCCTGCCTCAACGAACGCGACGACTGGCTGCACGCGCTGACCGACATCGCCCTCAAGAACCTGCTCGGCTGGAACAGCAGCGCGACGCCGGACAATCTGAAGGCTTCGCGCGACCGTGCGCTGCAGCTCGGCGCCAGGCAATGATGTCCGATAAAAATATCAATAAAATCAAATACTTATAATCACGCCTGTAATGCGTCGACCAGCGGCTGCAGTGTCGGCAGGCGTTCCAGGGAAGCGACCGCCGCGCGCAGGCGCCCGCAGCCGCCGGCATCGAGTACATGCCCCGCGAGCTGCTCGAACTTCGCCGACAGTTGCGCGGCATCGAGCGGCGCGTCCGGCGAACCCGGCCGGTGCAGCGTTTCGCGCACATGCCGCTTGCCGCGCCGCGTCGTCACCGTGATGCGCGTCGCGTAGCGGAAGGCGTTGCCCATCGCGTCGAAGGCGGCGTCGACGTCGACGCGGATGCGCTTCATGTAATCGAGGATCCGCGGATCGGCCAGTTTGGCCTCGTCAAACTGGGCCACCATCGCCGCGCGCTCCAGCGCCATCACCGACAGCGCGTAATAAAGGTTCATCTGTGCCGAGGCCACGCCCTGCGGCACATAGGGCCAGGCCACGTGGTCGCGGCAATGGGTGGTGCATTCGACCGCGATGCCTTCGATGTCGTCCGCGCGCAGCCCGTGCCCGGCCATCAGGGCATCGAGCAGGGACAGCGCGGGATGGCAGGCGCCGGCGGTCGCGTAAGGCTTGAATCCCAGCGCCAGCGTCTCCCATCGCGCGCCCAGACCCGCGGTCAGTTCGCCGAAGTCGCCCCCGCCGGTCATCGAACTGAAAAAGCCGCCGAAAGGCGCCTCCAGCACGTTGGTGATGCCGGTAAAGCCGCGCCGCGCCAGCAGCGCGGCGGTCACGCCGTTTTTCGCCGCCTGCCCGGCATGCAGCCGCTTGACCATCGCCCCTTCCTGCGCCGCCATCAGGCCCGAAGCCATCGAGCCGGCGATGCCGAAGGCGTGCCGGGTCTGCGCCGCATCGAGACCGAGCAGCCGAGCCGCGGTCGCAGCGGCGACAAAAACGCCGCAGACCGCCGCCGAATGGAAGCCACGCTTGAAAATCCGTCCCGCGCCGGCGATGCCGACGCGCAGGCCGGCCTCGTAGCCGGCGACGATCGCGGTGATGAACTCGCGCCCGGACACCGGAGCGCGCCATTCCGCCAGCGCCAGCGCCACGGCCACCGCGATCGAGCCCGCATGCATCGACGCGCGGGTGTGCGCATCGTCGAGCTCGAAACCATGCCCGGCCGTGCTGTTGACCAGCACCGCCTGCGGCACCGACAGGCGCTCCGTGCCGCCGACCAGCAGGGCCTGGGCCGCGCCGCCCTCCTCGCGCGCCACGTCGGCGACGATGCGCGTCCAGGGCAGCGTCGAACCGAACAGCATGCAGCCCAGGGTGTCGAGCACGCAGGCCCGGATTTTTTCAACTACTGCCGGCGGCAGCGCTTCGTAGCGCAGCCCGGCGACATGGGCGGCCAGCACCACGGTTGCGCCCGCTTCGCGATCGGTGTCCACGGGATTCATGACGCCTCTCAGAGCGCGGAAATGCCCGCCTGCTTCACCACCGGCGCCCATTTCTTCTGCTCGTTCTCGAGGAACTGCATGAACGCCTGCGGCGTTTCCGGCGACGGCAGCGAGCTGTCGCGCGCGAGCAGTTCCGCGAGCTGCGGCAGCTTCAGCGCCTCGATCAGTTCGGCATACAGACGGTCAAACACCGGCCTGGGCGTGCCGGAACGCACCGCAAGGCCGTTCCAGATCAGGTGCTCGTAGCCCTTCACGCCCGATTCGGTGATGGTCGGCACATCGGGAATCAGCGGCCAGCGCTTCGCCGTGGTCACCGCAACCAGGCGCAGCCGCCCCGCCTTGATGTGCGGCATCGACGAGGTCGGGTTGTTGAACGCCACCTGGGTTTCGCCGCTGAGCACCGAGGTGGTGGCCATCGCGCTGCCCTTGTACGGCACGTGCAGGAGCTTCACCTTCGCCAGCAGGTTGAACAGCTCCCCGCCGAGGTGCGAGCCGCCGCCCGGGCCCGAGGAGCCGAACGCGATCTGCTCCGGCTTCGCCTTCGCCAGCGCGACCAGATCCGCGACCTTGTACACCGGCAGCGAGGGATGGACGATCAGGCCGCCCGGCGAAATGCCGATGCGGCTCATCGGCGCGAAATCGCGCAGCGTGTCGAAGGACATCCTGGCGTGCAGCAGGGGCGCCATGCTGACGTTGGTGCTGAACAGGTACAGTGTGTGGCCGTCGGCGGGCTGGGCCAGCACGAGCTGCGAGGCGATGATCGACCCGCCGCCCGGCCTGTTGTCGACGACCACCTGCTGGCCGAAACGCTTGCCCAGCTCGGCCGCGATCACGCGCGCGGCGGCGTCGTTGCCGCCGCCGGGCGCGAGCGGAACGATCAGGCGGATCTGGCGCTCGGGAAAATTCTGCGCGGCGGCCTGCGGCACGGCGGCGGCAAGCAGCGCGGCCGTCGCGGCCGCGATCGCGGAAATTGCGGAATGTCTAGATTGCACGGGATCGTCCTCCATCGACGTTGATGGCGCAGCCGTTGATCATGGCGGCACGCGCCGAAGCGAGGAACACCGTCAGGTCGGCGACGTCCCCGGGTTTGACGACGCGCCCCATCGGCACGTCCGCGGTCAGTTCCTTTTCGGCCTCGGCGACGGAAATGCCCTTCTCCTTCGCGCGGATGCCCACCAGCTCGGTCCAGCGCCCGGTGTCGGTCGAGCCCGGGCAGATCGCGTTGACGGTGACGCCGGCAGGGCCGAATTCGTTGGCCATCGCCTTGGTGATGCTCAGCGTGCCGAGATTGATCGGGCCCGACATCACCTGCACGCCGTGCGGCTCGCGCCCGCGCGTGCCCGACATGTGGATCACGCGCGCCTGGTCGGACTTCTTCAGGTACGGCATGGTCTCGCGCGTCATGCGGATCAGGCCCAGCGGTTTCACGGCGAAATATTCCTCCCACAGGTGATCCGGGATTTCCGCCAGGCGGCCGCGGTAGGCGCCGCCGGCGCAGTTGACCAGGATGTCGACGCCGCCCAGTTGCGCGATCGCCTGCTCCACCGCGGGTTTGATCGCGGCGGCGTCGGCGACGTCCAGCCCGATTTCCGCGATCCGCAGTTGCGGATGCTTGCCACGCAATTCGGCGGCAACGGTATTGATGCGCGCCATGTCGCGGCCGAACAGCCCGAGGCTGACACCCTCGGCCGCCAGCGCGATCGCGATCGCGCGGCCGATGCCGCGGCTGGCGCCGGTGATGAACGCCGTGCGTCCCTTCAGATTCAGATCCATCGTTCCTCCATGACTGGCCGGCCCGTTTGCCGTCCGCGCCCCTCGCGAACCGGGAAAAGCCGGCCGAAGCGGCGGATATAATCAAGGCTTCCGCCTCCGGCGGTAAAGCGAAAAATGTTTGCGCATCCCCAATTTATTTTCAGCCTGCGTCGCGCATGTCCCGGGGACTGCCGCCGCTGAACACGCTGGTCGCCTTCGAGGCCTCGGCGCGGCTGCTCAGCTTCGTCCAGGCCGCGCGCGAGCTGTGCATCACCGCCAGCGCGGTCAGCCACCGCATCAGGCTGCTCGAGCGGCACTACGACACCCGCTTCTTCATCCGCGACAGGCAACAACTGACCCTGACCCGCGAAGGCCGCGTGTTCCTGGAGGCCGTGCTCGACGCGCTGCTGATCCTGCGCTCGGCGTCCTCGCGGCTGAAGCAGGATGCCGCGAAAACCATCCGCATCAACGTGTCGACCGCGCTGGCCAACAAGTGGCTCGCGCACCGGCTGCACCGCTATTACGAGCGCCGCGGCGAAGCGCGGCTCGAAATCCGCGCCGTGCACCACACCGCGCTCAACGAGCTGGCCGACCTGCGTTCGGGCGAGGTCGATCTCGCCATCCGCTACTGCGACGGCGGCGACTGGCCCGGCTTCCGCAAAACCCGGCTGATGCCGGTGCGCATCTTCCCGGTGTGCAATCCGGCCTACAGGAGCAGGCTCCGGCTGAAATCGCCGTCGGACCTTGCCCGGACCACGCTGCTGCGCTCGCCGCGCGAGCCGTGGGCGCAGTGGTTCCGCGGCGCCGGCCTGAAAACGCCGCCGGCCGCGAACGGCACCGAGTTCAGCGACGCCGGATTGCTGCTGAGCGCCGCCATCGGCGGCCAGGGCGTGGCGCTCGCCCGCGACGTGCTGGTCGAGGAAGATCTGGCCGTCGGACGCCTGACGCGGCTGTTCCGCCACAGCATGCCCGCCGCCCTCGCCTATCACGCGCTGCAGCCGGCGGGCAGGCCCGCGCGTCCCGAAGTCGAAGCGCTGGTGGACTGGCTGGCTGAGGAAGCGCACGGGGAAGCGCACGGCTCCGGGCGCCGGGGCGCGGGCACCCGCCGCTAGACCACGGCGTCGGCCATGTGGCTGCTGGCCGGCACGCGCAGCCCGTCCGCGCGATCGCCGAAATAACGCCGGTTGGCCTGCGCCGGCGTCAGCACGGCGGCGGCGCCGAACCCGAGCGCGAGCAGGCGCCCCGGAACGGTCTTGGGCTCGAGAAAGGTGCGCCAGGGTTCGCCCAGGGCGGCCATCACCGCCATCGAGCGCTCGCGGCTGGCCAACGCCGCGTCCCCGAGCCGCGAGGGCGGCAGCGTGAACGAAAACGTGATGCCCGAACCGGCGGCGCAGGACGCGACGAAGCGCAGCGTCGCGTTCATCGCATCCTCGGTCAGGTAGACCACGACGCCGAGCATCGAGAAAAACGCCGGCTGCCGGGGATCGAAACCCGAATCCCGCAGCCGGTCCTCCAGGCGCCGGGTTTCGAAATCGACGGGCACGAAGGCCAGCGACGGCGGCGGCACGATGCCGGCTGCCGCCAGCTGCCCGCGCTTCCAGGCCTGCGTCGCCGGATGGTCGACTTCGAACACCCGCAACCCGCTCGCCTCGTGCGGATTGCGGCAACCGAAGGTATCCAGCCCCGCGCCGAGCAGCACGTACTGGCGCACGCCGCGCGCCACCGCCTCCGCCAGCTGGTCCTCGGCATGGCGGCTGCGCATCGCGATATACGCGCGCAATCCGCGCGACTGCCGGTCGGCGGCCGCCTGCATGGCCGCCGATTCCGCGCCGACGATCCTCACCGCCAGCGGATCGTCGAGCACCCGCGGATGATCGACGACCTGGTGCACGGCCCGCTGCACCGCCGCGCCCAGCGCCGTCGAGCTCGGCGCGCCGGCGGCAAGTCTGGCGCCGGTCTGCTCGACCGGCAGCGCCAGCGCATCCGCGACGCCTCCCGGCAACAGCGCCAGCGTTCCTGCGGCAGTCCCGGCCCGCAGCCAACGGCGGCGGTCCGGCCGCGCCGGTTCAGACCCCGAGGGCAGACCGGGCATGTTCCAGCAGCGCGGCACGCTCATGGTTTTCCCTTTTCACCAATATTGCCCGCCACATCGGAAACAGGTTGTATTCCTCGCGGTACTCGTGTTTCGCCAGCGTGCCGGACAGGATGGCGCAGTACACAGCCAGTTCCGCAGCGTCCGGCACGGCGGCGGCCAGCGCTTCCTCCACCAGCGACAACTGCTGCGCGATCTCGCGGTGCTCGCGCAGCATGATTGCCGGCGGTTCGTCGGCCGCGGCCCGCGCCGCGCCGAGGCTGCCCGCCAGTTCCCC
This sequence comes from uncultured Bordetella sp., assembly GCA_964533495.1. Lineage (GTDB taxonomy): Bacteria > Pseudomonadota > Gammaproteobacteria > Burkholderiales > SG8-41. Next base: position 21,996 of record CAZHJU010000038.1, read on the forward strand.
GTCCTCGAAGGCGACATGGCGGCGCAGCGCCGCGGCGAACTCGCGCAGCGGCGGCGCCGCGGCCGCGGCGGCACCGCGGTTGAGCAACCCCAGCGCCCGCGCCAGCAATCCGTCCATGCGTTTGTGGTCGGCGGCGAGCAGCGCCAGCACGTCGGCGGGCGCGACGTCCCCGCGATGACGCACCGTGACGCGCCAGGCACCGTCGGCCTCGACGATGTCCCAGGCCAGGTTTTCGCGCAGTTGCAGGTTGAGGCTCGCCATCAGCAGCGAAGGCTCGGCAGCGAGGATCAGCGTCACCGCCTGCCCCGGGCGCACCGCCCGCGCGCGCTCCAGCGCGGCGCCGACGAGATGCGCCGGCCGCTCGTCGCGCAGATCATGGGTAGTCATCAGCTCGGATATCCAATATTCAACAAAAACAAAGGGTTATAAAACCCCAACAGCGCACTTGAAATCGGCGGGCGAGCCCCCAAGTGCAGTGGGTTGATTCATACATCACTGACTCATACATCACACAAGAGCCGGAATCGCCATGTCGCAGGAATCGCTGGACCAGAAACCCGAGAATACCGCCGAAATCCCGGCCGCCGAAACCGGGGCGGCGCCGGAAGTCATGCCGTCGACCGAGGAACTGCTGCGCAAGGCCGAGCTCGACGCGCAGGAACACCATGACGCTTGGCTGCGCGCCAAGGCAGAAACCGAGAACATCCGCAAACGCGCGGCGACCGACGTCGCCAACGCGCACAAGTACGCGGTGGAGGGCTTCGCCACCGAGCTGCTGGCCGTGCGCGACAGCCTGGAAGCCGCGCTGGCCGCGGAAACCGCCACCGTCGAAAGCCTGAAAAGCGGCACCGAGCTGACGCTGAAGCAGCTCACCGCGGCCTTCGAAAAATTCAGACTCGCCGAAGTCAATCCGGCCGGCCAGAAGTTCGACCCGCACCGCCACCAGGCGATCAGCGTGGTCGAGGCCGAGGCCGAACCGAACACCGTGGTGCAGGTGCTGCAGAAGGGATACGTGCTGCACGATCGCGTGGTGCGCCCGGCGCTGGTGATCGTGTCCAAGGCCAGGGATGCTTGAAAACCATGCGGACCGCCCCACTTACTGCATCAAGCCAGCCGCTGAGTCGTTTATAAAATATTGAATAAAATCAATAACTTATAAACAACCCGGCGCAACCAATTTTCAGAACGAGGTATCAGACATGGGCAAGATCATAGGCATCGACCTAGGCACCACCAACTCCTGCGTGGCGGTGATGGAAAACGGCCAGTCGAAGGTCATCGAGAATTCCGAGGGCGCGCGCACCACGCCGTCGATCGTCGCCTACATGGACGACGGCGAAGTGCTGACCGGCGCGCCCGGCAAACGCCAGGCGGTGACCAACCCGAAGAACACGCTGTATGCCGTGAAGCGGCTGATCGGCCGGCGCTTCGAGGAAAAGGAAGTGCAGAAGGACATCGACCTGATGCCCTACAGGATCGTCAAGGCCGACAACGGCGACGCCTGGGTGGAAGTGCGCGGCAAGAAAATCGCGGCGCAGGAAGTCTCCGCGCAGGTGCTGATCAAGATGAAAAAGACCGCCGAGGATTATCTCGGCGAGCCGGTCACCGAGGCGGTGATCACGGTGCCCGCGTACTTCAACGACTCGCAGCGCCAGGCGACCAAGGACGCCGGCCGCATCGCGGGCCTCGACGTCAAGCGCATCATCAACGAGCCGACCGCGGCCGCGCTGGCCTTCGGCATGGACAAGCAGAAGGGCGACCGCAAGATCGCGGTGTATGACCTCGGCGGCGGCACCTTCGACGTGTCGATCATCGAGATCGCCGAAGTCGAGGGCGAGCACCAGTTCGAGGTGCTGTCGACCAACGGCGACACCTTCCTCGGCGGCGAGGATTTCGACCAGCGGCTGATGGATTACCTCTGCGACGAATTCAGGAAGGAATCCGGCGTCGACCTGAAGAAGGACATGCTCGCGCTGCAGCGGCTGAAGGATGCCGCGGAAAAGGCGAAGATCGAGCTGTCGTCCTCGCAGCAGACCGAGATCAACCTGCCCTACATCACCGCCGACCAGTCGGGCCCGAAGCACCTGGCGATCAAGATCACCCGCGCCAAGTTCGAGGCGCTGGTCGAGGACCTGATCGCGCGCACCATCAAGCCCTGTGAAGTCGCGGTCAAGGATGCCGGCATCAAGCTCTCCGACATCCAGGACGTGATCCTGGTCGGCGGCCAGACGCGGATGCCGAAGGTGCAGGAACAGGTAAAGGCCTTCTTCGGCAAGGAGCCGCGCAAGGACGTCAACCCCGACGAGGCGGTGGCCGTCGGCGCGGCGATTCAGGCCGGCGTGCTGAAGGGCGACGTCAAGGACGTGCTGCTGCTCGACGTGACCCCGCTGTCGCTGGGCATCGAGACGCTGGGCGGCGTGCTGACCAAGCTGATCCAGAAGAACACCACGATCCCGACCAAGGCCTCGCAGGTGTTCTCGACCGCCGAGGACAACCAAGGCGCGGTGACCATCCACGTGCTGCAGGGCGAGCGCGAGATGGCGAAAGCGAACAAGTCGCTGGGCCAGTTCAATCTCACCGACATCCCGCCGGCACCGCGCGGCATGCCGCAGATCGAGGTCACCTTCGACATCGACGCCAACGGCATCCTCTCGGTCGGAGCCAAGGATCTCGGCACCGGCAAGGAACAGAAGATCGAGATCAAGTCCGGCTCCGGGCTCTCGGACGACGAGATCCAGAGCATGGTCAGTGACGCCGAGTCGCACGCCGACGAGGACCGCCGCCAGCGCGAGCTGGCCGAGGCCCGCAACATCGGCGAGAACGCCGCGTACAACTCCGAGAAGCAGCTGACCGAGCTCGGCGACAAGGTCGACGAAGCCAGCAAGACCGAGATCGAAGCGGCGATCAAGGCGGTCCGCGAGTCCCTCGAATCCGAGGACGCGGAGACGATCAAGGCGAAGACCGACGAGCTCCAGAACGCCTTCCACAAGGTGTCGGAGCAGGTCTACCAGGCCGCTCAGGCCGAAGCGCAGGCAGCCGGGGCCGATGGCGCCGGCGGCGACGCGGGCAGCGACGACGAAGAGGTGATCGACGCCGAGGTAGTGGACGAGGGCGATAGCAAGTGACCCTCGACCACACCGACAACATCGAGCCGGAAGAGGTGACCGGAGATCCCGGGGCGCAGCGCGCCCCGGGTGATTCCGGCGCCGCCCCGGAGGCCGCTGAAGCGGTCGAAGGAACCGCGGGCGAGCAGTCCGACGGCACCGTCGTCGAGCAGGACCTCGCGGACCTGGTCGAGGAGGCCCGCTCCCAGCGGGACGAGTACCTCGAGCTGGCCCAGCGGACGAAGGCCGACTTCGACAACTACCGCAAGCGGATGACCGCCGAGAACCAGGCCGCCTCCCGACGCGGGCGGCTCGACGTGGTCGGTGGCCTGATCGAGGCGATCGACAACCTCGAGCGCGTGCTCGCGGCCGCCGAGATCGATCCGGCCGAGGCGCTCGACGGCGAGATCCCCGCCGACGCCCCGATCGCCGACC
>CAZHJU010000039.1:0-25195 GCA_964533495.1 uncultured Bordetella sp.
CCGCCGGCGCGGCCAGCGGCATGTCGTCGGTGGTCGCCGGCGGCGAGATTGACCGCGGACCGAGAGAACGAGCCGCTGACCGGAAAGGACTGGAACAGGCTGCCGACGATGTTGGCCAGTCCCTGGCCGACCAGTTCCTGGTTGGGATCGATGCGCTGCTTGGTGCGCGTGGCCATCGACTTGGCGATGGAGATCGCCTCCATGAAGCCCACCAGCGCGATGATCAGCGCCGTCGGCAGCAGCTTGATCAGGGTGTCCCAGTCGAACTGCGGCAGCGCCGGATCGGGGATGCCGGCGGGCACGCTGCCGACCACCTCGCCGCCGCCTTTCATGCTGACGCTGGAGCTTTCGAGCGCGGAAATGGTCCAGCGGCGGCCGTCGGTGGCCTCGTCCGGAGGCGCGGTGCCGGAAAGGTAATAGGCGGCCGCGCCCGAGGCGTCCATCGTGCGGCTGAACCGCAGCCGCCGCAGCTCGGCGAAGCGGACCCGCTGTTCGGCTTGCACCGCGCGCAGCTCCAGCTTGAGGAATTCGAGATCGGCATTGAGCATGATCAGGCGCGGATGGGCGGATCCGCTGCTGGCGAACAGGTCGTCGATTTCGCCGGTTTTGAGCGCCGCTTCCTGGTGCAGCACGCCGCTGCGCGCGGAGAGTGCCACCATGGAGTCGATCACGTTGCGCACCTGGGGGTCGCGGAAATCGGCCGGGCCCGCCTTCGCGTTGCGCTCGAAGCCGACGGCCCAGCTCAACGCGGTGGTGAGCGCCACCGCGATCAGCACGCCGGGCCATGACGGCCGGTAGCGGCGGACCAGCAGCATCACCGCCAACGCGAGCAGGCCCATCGCCAGCGTCGGCAGATGGGTGTCGCCGACGCGCAGCAGCACGTCCCACACGTCGGCGAGGAAGCGGTCGGAGCGCGCGCTGTGCACGCCCAGCAGCTTGTTGAACTGGGAGAGCGCGATGATGATCGCCGCGGCGTTGGTGAAGCCGACGATGACCGGGTGGGACAGGAAGTTGACGATGGCGCCCAGCCGGAACAGGCCCATGGCCAGTTCCATCACGCCGACCATCAGCGCCAGCAGGATGGCCAGCGCGATGAACTGCGCGGTTCCCGGCGCCGCGAACTGGGCGAGCGCCGATCCGGTGAGCAGCGAGACCATGGCCACGGGCCCGGTTGCCAGCTGGTGCGAGGAGCCCCACATAGCGCCGATGATCACCGGCAGGAAGGCGGCGTAGAGGCCGTAGTAGGCCGGCAGCCCGGCGAGCTGGGCGTAGGCCATGGATTGCGGGATCAGGATCATCGCCACCGTGGCGCCGGCGATGACGTCGGCGCGCAGGGTTGCCCCGCGCAGCGGCAGCCAGCGCAGGAACGGGAATATCCGTCCGCTCATCTTCATGTCGCGGCCGCCACCGGAACTCCCGGTCCGTCGTTGCGCGGCGAGCCGTCCGGCAGCCGGTCCTGGCATTCGCGGAATATGCGCAGCCTGCAGTCGCGGCAGGTCGCGACGTCCAGCCGGGGGTAGATGGAGGCCAGCGCCGGGTGCCTTACCGGAAAGACAAGCTCCTCCCCGATGTCCTGCATATAGCCGCCGCGCCGGAGCAGGTGTATGACCTCGTCCTTGATCCGGTAGAAATAGAGTCCGCCGCCGGCGCGCCGCCGGCGTTTGGCCTCGTGGGCAAGCATTTCCGCGCCGGCGACATCGACGAAGTTGATGCCGCCGGCGACGATCAGCAGGTGTTTCTGCGGCGTCCGCTCGCCGTACTTCTGCAGGATCTGCTGCACGTAGTCGACGGCGCCGAAAAACAGCGATCCGTTGATGCGCACGCACTTCAGCTGGGGACAGTCTGGCAGCCCGGTGTCCGCCGAGTAGTGGTAGCTGCCTTCCCCGGGATCGGGCTTGACGTCGAGAACCACCGGATGCGAGGTGCGCTTGAGGTACAGCATCAGCGACAGCAGGATGCCGGCGTAGATGGCGAATTCGAGCTGCACGAACAGCGTGGCCAGCAGGGTGACGCCGAGCACGATGCTTTCCGGCAGGCTGGTGCGGATGATGTTGCGGATCTGCGGGATGTCGATCAGCCCCCAGGCGACCATGAACAGGATGCCCGCCATCGTCGGCACCGGCAGGAACTGCACCAGCGGGGCGACCAGCAGCACGATCAGCAGCAGGAACACCGAGGACAGCACTGCGGCCAGCGGGGTGCGCGCGCCGGCTTCGTAGTTGACGCCGCTGCGGTTGAATGAACCGCTGGAGGCGTAGGCCGAGAAGAAGCTGCCGGCGATGTTGGACAGGCCCTGGCCGATGAACTCCTGGTTGCCGTCGATGCGCTGCTCGGAACGCACGGCGATGGCGCGGGCGATCGACACCGCCTCGGTCAGGCCGAGCAGGGTGACGGCCACGGCAATGGATGCGGTCTTGCGCAGGGCTTCCAGCGAAAAATCGGGCACGGAAAACTGCGGGAATATTCCGGAAAGCGACTTGACGGTCTCGATCTGATTGTGCGCGTCAAGTTGCGGAATCAGTCCCAGCGCGGCGGTGTAGAGGCTGCCGGCGACCATGGCCACGATCATGTAGGGCAGGCGCCTGAAGCGCCGCCGCACGAACAGGCCGACGAGCAGGGTGAGCATGCCGACCGAGGCCACGTACCAGTTGATCTGGTCGATGCCGGCCGCCGCCAGCTGCAGGGTTTCGGCGAAGGAGATGCCGCGGGGCATCGGGATGCCCAGGAAATGCGGCAGTTGCGTGCTCATGATCAGCAGGCCGGCGCCGGCGGTGAACCCGAGCACGACGGTGTGGGAGATGAAGTTGACCAGCGTGCCCATGCGGGCCAGTCCCATCGCCAGCTGGAAGACGCCGGTGAGGAAGGTCATCATCAGCACCAGGCGGATGTATTCGGGGGTGCCGGGCACGGCGACGCCGCTCATTGTCGAGTAGATGACGATCGAAATCGCGGTGGTGGGGCCCGACACCAGGTGCCAGCTGGATCCGAACAGGGCGGCAACCACCGCGGGGATCATGGCCGCATAGAGTCCGTATTCCGGCGGCAGGCCGGCGATGGTCGCGAAGGCGACGCCCTGCGGCAGTACGACCGCCGCGCCGGTCAGGCCGGCCAGCGCATCGGCGCGCAGGGTCCGGCGGTCGACCATCGGCCACCATTTCAGGAACGGAAAAAGCCGTACCGCGAACCTTTGCAGTTCGGGCGCAGAGAGAAATGAAAACTTCAATGGGATTCCCGATGCGACTGCCCCGATTATCAGACATGGAGCTGCGACTCCGCAATCAGCTAATTTTGCCGGGCAATCAGCAAATCTTTTGGGCTATAATCTGCGCCCTGCAATGTCCAAAACAGGAAAGAGCGCTTTCATGAAACGGATATCCGCCATCAGCCTGTGTCTGGGGCTGACCGCACTGTCACCCGCCCTGTCGGTGGCCGCGGAAGCCGATCCGGCCGCCAGCAAGGAAAAGGTTTCGATGTGCATCGGCTGCCACGGCATTCCCGGCTACAAGACCGCGTTTCCCGTGACCTACAACGTGCCGAAGCTGGGCGGCCAGCACGCCGCATACATCGTCAAGGCGCTGCAGGCCTACAAGAGCGGGGACCGCACGCACCCCTCGATGCGCGCCATCGCCGCCGGCCTGTCGGAGCAGGACATGGCTGACGTCGCAGCGTACTATGCGGCGCCGGCGACCCGGGCGGCTGCGAAATGAGGGGCGCAATGATGATCAGCAAAAGGATGATTTGGATTGCCGGCCTTGCGGCGGTATTCACGGGCGCCACGGCGCATGCGGCCAACCCGGCGGCCGGCAAGGAAAAATCGAAAACCTGCGCCGCCTGCCACGGACCGGACGGCAACAGCGCAGCGGCGGATTTTCCGCGGCTTGCCGGACAGCATTACGACTACCTGGTGAAGGCGCTGTCCGATTACAAGTCGGGGGAGCGCAAGAACGCCATCATGGCGCCGCTGGCGACCAGCCTGTCCAAACGCGACATCGAGGATCTGGCGGCGTTCTATTCCCGCCAGCAGGGGCTGGTCGTCAAGTACTGACCCGCGCCCGCCTGCAAAAAAACGCGCCGCAGCCCGGCGCGTTTTTTTATGTCCCGGCTGCTCCGGTTTTTCCGCGGAATTCGCAAAGGTCGCGGATCAGGCATTCCGGGCAGCGCGGGCTGCGCGCGGTACAGACGTAGCGGCCGTGCAGGATCAGCCAGTGGTGCGCATGCAGGCGGAATTCTTCCGGCGTCACCTTGAGCAGCTTGCGCTCGACGGCCAGCGGATCCTTGCCCGGCGCCAGTCCGGTGCGGTTGGCGATGCGGAAAATGTGGGTGTCGACGGCGATCGTCGGTTCGCCGAAGGCGATGTTGAGCACGACGTTGGCCGTCTTGCGGCCGACGCCCGGCAGGGCCTCCAGGGCTTCGCGGTCCCGCGGCACTTCCCCGCCGTGCTTCTCCAGCAGGATGCCGCAGGTGGCGATGATGTTTCTGGCCTTGGTGCGGTAAAGGCCGATGCTCCTGATGTACTGCTCCAGGCCGGATACGCCCAGTTTGTGCAGGGATCGCGGGGTGTTGGCCTTTTGGTAGAGTTTGCGCGTGGCCAGATTCACGCTTTTGTCGGTGGCCTGCGCCGACAGGATCACCGCGATCAGCAGTTCGAAGGCGGAAGCGTATTCCAACTCGCCCCGCGGCTCGGGATTGGCGGCGCGGAAGCGCTCGAAAATGGCCTGGCGTTTGGCGGAATTCAAGGGGCTGCAGGCATGGTCTGAAAGAGTGGTGGTGATTATAATGGCCCATCGAATCACGGGGGGATCCGCAGTGCGGCAGCGGACGACAAAAATAGTGTGCGGGCGATGGGCGGCGGCCGGCCTGTTCGCGGTATTTGCGGCGCTCGCGGCCGCCGAGCCGGTGACCGTGGAGCGCGACAGCGTGGCGCGCGCCGAACCCCGCACCGATTCGGCGGTGGTTGCCAATATCGCCGGTGGATCCGCCGGAGAGGCGCTGGCCCGCCAGGGCGCCTGGGTGCAGGTCAAAACGGCGACCGCGACCGGGTGGCTGTACTCTTTCAATGTGCGTTTTGGCGCGACTGCCGGCAGTGCCGGGGCGGGCGCGGGATCGGTGCTGGGCCGGGTGTTCGCGCCGCGGCAGAAGGTCAACGTCACCGCGACCATCGGCATCCGCGGGCTGGACGAGGAGGATCTCAAGCAGGCACGGTTCGACGGCGGTCAGCTGCAGGCGCTGGACGGTTTCGCCGCCAGCCGCGAGCAGGCCGAGGCGCATGCCGGCGACGCCGGATTGAATGCGACCCGCGTCGATTACCTGGCGCAGCCCGCGGCCGGAAGCGATGCGGGAGGCGCGCCGTGAATCCGGTCCGCAGGCTGCGCGCGATCGCATGGGCCGCAATGCTGGGTGCCGCGGGCGCGGTTCATGCGCAGAACATCGATCTCAACCGCCTGTTCAGCATCGGCCGCGATGCGGTGACCGCCATCGCCGGCGTCAGCGAACAGGAAGAGCAGGCCGTGGGGCGCGAGATTGCCGGCCGCATGCTGGGCGCCGCGCCGCTGGTCAACGATGCGGCGCTGCAGGCTTACGTCAATCGCGTGGGGCGCTGGATCGCGGTGCAGGGCGAACGTCCCGACCTGCCGTGGCGTTTTGCGGTGATCGACACGGCGTCGATCAATGCCTTTGCCGCGCCCGGCGGCTACGTGATGCTGACCCGCGGCCTCTACGAAATCCTCGACAACGAGGCACAGCTTGCAGGCGTGCTCGCCCACGAGATCGCCCATGTCGTGCGCCGCCATCACGTCACCGTCATGCAGAAGAGCGCCGCGCTGTCCGCCGGCGCGCAGCTCGCGCAGCGCGACAACCGTTCGGCGCTGGTCAACAACATGATCGGCACCGGGGCCGAGGTTTTTGCGCGCGGCCTGGACAAGAGCGCCGAGTACGAGGCCGATGCGATCGGCGTGGTGCTTGCGGCGCGGGCCGGCTACAACCCCTTCGGCCTCGTCGACGTGCTGCACAAACTGGCCGCGCGTGGCGCCGGCGACGGCTCGCTGGCCCTGCTGTTCAAGACCCATCCGCTGCCGGGTGAACGCCTCGAACAACTGGGCGCTGCGCTGACGCCCGTGCTGGCGACCCTGCCGGCAGGGCGGGAACTGGACATCCGCCGCGTTGCAGCCGGGGCCGGGCCGATGCGCACCGCCAAGCCCCTGCCTGCGGGGGGCGCGCGCGGACTGGCCGAGCAGCCGTCCGAATCCCCTGCGCAACAGCCAAAGGGCGGCATCGGCATCGATCCAGGACAACTGCTGCGCGGCCTCTTCGGCCGCTGATCACACCTGGGGCAGGTTCAGTCTTCCGGCCTGCCGGCGAGGCGAGCCCGCGCGCGGGCGAGCGCGCGGTCCAGCGCGTCGCGTTTCCGCTGCGCGAGCCGGGAGGCGTGCCCGGCCAGGGGCGTCTGGCGCAGCCGTTGCCGCCCGGCGGCGAGACGATGCAGCCGGGCCTGATATTTTTCCCTCAGGCGGACCGCGTCCCTGATCTGCCGTCCGCGGTCGCGCGTCGCCCCGGTGGGCTGCAACGCGATGCAGTCCACCGGGCATGGCGGCAGGCATAGCGCGCAGCCGGTGCACTCGGCGGCGATCACCGTGTGCATCAGGCGCCGCGCGCCGACAATGGCGTCCACGGGGCAGGCGGCGATGCACAGCGTGCAGCCGATGCACGACGCCTCGTCGATGAACGCCGTCGACGGCGGCAGGGTTTTGCCGAGGGTATCGTCCGGCGGCAGTGCGGCCGTACCCAGCAATGCGGCCAGTTCGGCGATGACTTCGGTGCCGCCGGGAGGGCAACGGTTGATCGCCGCCTGGCCGGTGGCCACGGCCTCGGCATAGGGGCGGCATCCGCCGTAACCGCATTGCCTGCACTGGGTCTGCGGCAACAACGCGTCGATGGCGTCGGCTGCCGGATTCACGGGAGGGCGTCGGCCGCCGCGACGAACGGCAGCCCGGCGTCGCGGGCGAGCCCGGCATGGGTGACATGCCCGGCGCAGGTCTGCAGTCCCGCGGCAAGATGCCCGTCCCGGAGCACGGCATCACGCAATCCGTGGCCGGCGATTGCGAGGGAGTGCGGCAGCGTGGCCTCGGTGAGCGCGAGCGTTGCCGTGCGTGCGACGGCCGACGGCATGTTCGGCACGCAGTAGTGCACGATGTTTTCCTCGACGTAGAGCGGCTCGGCGTGCGAGGTCGGGCGCGAGGTTTCGCAGCTGCCGCCCTGGTCGATGGCGACATCGACGATCACCGAGCCCGGGCGCATGCGCCGCAGGTCGTCGCGGGTGATCAGTTTCGGCGCGCGCTCGCCGGGCAGCAGCACCGCCCCCACCACCAGGTCCTGGTCCGGCAGCAGCGCGCGCAGCGCCTGCGGTGTCGATATCGCGGTCCTCAGGCGGCTGCCGAACACCGATTCGAGGGCGGCCAGCCGCGCGGCGCCGGGGTCGAGCAGCGTGACCGCGGCACCCATGCCGATGGCGATGCGCGCGGCGTTTTCGCCGACGGTGCCGCCGCCGATGACCAGCACGCTGGCGGGCAGCACGCCCGGCACGCCGCCGAGCAGCACGCCGCTGCCGCCGTTGGCCATCTGCAGCGCCCAGGCGCCGACCTGCGGCGCGAGGCGTCCGGCGATCTGCGACATCGGCGTCAGCAGCGGCAGGCGTCCCGCCGCGTCGGTGATGGTTTCGTAGGCGACGCAGGCGGCACCGGCCCGCAACATGGCCTCGAGCAACCCGCGGTCCGGCGCGAAATGGTGGTAACCGTAGACGATCTGGCCGGATTTCAGCAGCGGGAATTCGCTGCGCTGGATTTCCTTGACCTTGATCACCAGCTCCGCGGCATAGACTTCTGCCGCCGAGTCGGCGATCGCGGCGCCGGCGCCGCGGTAGGCGTCGTCGTCGAAGCCCACCCGGAGGCCGGCGTGGCGCTGCACCCGCACGACATGGCCGGCGGCCACGAGCGCCTGCACGCCGTCCGGCGTGGCGCCGACGCGGTACTCGTGGTTTTTGATCTCTTTCGGAATGCCGATCAGCACGGGTCCGCCTTCCGGATGGCCTCCACGCAGTCGCGGACCAGCGCGGGGCCGGCGTAGACCAGTCCGGTATAGAGCTGGACCAGGCTGGCGCCGGCGCCGATCCGCTCCGTCGCGTCGGCGCCGCGCATGATGCCACCGACGCCGATGACCGGCACGGCGCCGCCGAGCGCGGCGGCGAGCTGCGCGGCGATGTTCCGGGCCTGGCCGGTCAGCGGCGCGCCGCTGAGGCCGCCGGCTTCGCCGCCGTGCGGCAGCTGCGCCACGGCGTCGCGCGCGACGGTCGTGTTGGTGGCGATGACGGCGTCGATGCGGTGGGTGACCAGCAACTCCGCGATCGCCGACACCTGGGCCGCGTCGAGGTCGGGCGCGATCTTGAGCGCGAGGGGCACGCGCCTGCCGTGACGGTCGGCGAGTTTTTCGCGCTCCGCGTGCAGCGCCGAAAGCAGCAGCGACAGTTCATCCTGTTGCTGCAGCTGGCGCAGGTTCTTCGTGTTCGGCGAGGAGATGTTGACCGTCACGTAGCTGGCGTGCCCGTAGACCTTGCGCAGGCAGTCCAGGTAGTCTTCCGCGGCGCGCTCGATCGGCGTGTCGAAATTCTTGCCGATGTTGATGCCGAGCACCCCGCGGAAACGGGCGCGCCGCACGTTGGCGAGCAGCGCGTCGACGCCATGGTTGTTGAAGCCCATGCGGTTGATGACCGCCCGGGCCGCGGGCAGGCGGAACATCCGCGGCCGCGGATTGCCGGGCTGCGGGCGCGGCGTCACCGTGCCGATTTCGATGAAGCCGAATCCCAGGGCCGCCAGCGCGTCGATGTAGTCGCCGTTCTTGTCGAGGCCGGCGGCGAGTCCCACGGGGTTGGGGAAGTCGATGCCCATCACCCTGCGCGGCAGCGGCGCGGCCCGCGGCGAGCCGGCGCCGGCGAGGCCGCCGCGCGCGGCGAGCTTCAGCGCTTCGAGGGTCAGGTGGTGCGCCGATTCGGCATCCAGCGCAAACAGCAGGGGACGGAGCAGGGTGTACATGCCGGCATTGTACGGCAGCAGGTTGCAGCGGGTGGTCAGCCAGCGAGCGGCTGCCAGCGGCCGTCGACCAGTCCTTCCATCGGCTGGAACTGGATCTTGTAGGCCATCTTGCGGCTCTGTTCGATCCAGTAGCCGAGGTAGAGGTAGGGCAGGTCGAGCTGCCGGCAGAGTTCCATCTGCCACAGGATGTTGTAGGTGCCGAAACTGGCGCCCGGCAATTCGGGATCGAAGAAGGTGTAGACCGACGAAATGCCGTCCTGCAGCTGGTCGAGGATGCTGACCATGCGCAGCCCGCCGTTTTCGCGGAATTCGACCAGGCGCGAGTCGACGTTGCTCTGCAGCAGGAAATGGCGGTATTGCTCGCGGCTGTCCTGATCCATGCCGCCGCCGGCATGGCGCTTCGCCTGGTAGCACAGGTACAGCCCGTAGTGTTCGGGATGGTATTTCAGGTCGAGCGTCCGCGACTCGAGGCCGCCATGGCGTTTCCAGGCGCGGCGCTGGCTGCGGTTGGCGCGGAAGTCCTCGACGTTCACGCGCACCGGGACGCAGGCCCGGCAACGGTCGCAATGGGGGCGGTAGGTGAAGGCGCCGCTGCGGCGGAATCCGGCGCGCACCAGTTCGCTGTAGACCGGTCCGTCGATCAGGTGGCTCGGCGTGGCCACCTGCGAGCGGGCCATGCGCTCCGGCAGGTAGCTGCAGGGATAGGGCGCCGTGGCGTAGAACTGCAGTACCGAGAGCGGAAATTCGGAAAGGTAGGTCACTGGTACGGGTCCGGTTCGTCGGAGGCTGCGCCTGGGTTCCACATGTCAGCCGGCGCGGGATAGTTTATCAATTCCGCCAGGCGCCGCGAAAAATCGTCCCGTGCGATCTCGCGCGCGCCGAAACGCGCCAGGTGCGCGGTGTTCATCTGGCAGTCGATCATGCCGAACCGCCGGCTTTCCAGCCGGCGCACCAGGCAGGCCAGCGCGATCTTGGAGGCGTCCGGAACCCGGGTGAACATGGATTCGCCGTAGAACATCCGGCCCAGCGCGATGCCGTACAGCCCGCCCGCGAGTTCCCCGTCAACCCAGGTTTCGACCGAATGCGCATGCCCCATGCGGTGCAGCGTGCAGTATGCGCTGATCATGTCTTCCGTGATCCAGGTGCCGGCATCGTCCCCGCGCGGCGCGGCGCAGGCGCGCATCACCGCTTCGAAGGCGGTGTCGACGCGGGTCTCGTAGTCGCGGCGGCGCATCCGTTTCGCGAGCGAGCGCGGCAGACGGAACTCCGCCGGGAACAGCACCATGCGCGGGTCCGGGCTCCACCACAGCACCGGCTGGCCCTCGCCGTACCAGGGGAATATGCCGCAGCGGTATGCGCTGAGCAGCCGCCTGGCGGACAGCGCTCCGCCTGCCGCCAGCAGGCCGTTGGGCTCGCGCAGTGCCTGTGCCGGCGGCGGGAAGGGATCGCCGCTTTCAAGCCAGGGAATCATGGCCGCCATTTTAATGAAAAGGACAACCGCACCGGCGTGCGGGGTATTTGATGTGGGTCAACATGCCCCTGTTGGCGACCTGCCTAATATCACTCCACGGATCACCACATTGCACATTTACTTTCCAAACTTGTTTTCAAACGACCGAAGATCAGGAGACGAAATGAAACAAATGAAACGATGGTCATGGTTGCCGGCACTGCTGGCGATCGGCATGATGGCGGGCGCGGCACAGGCCGCGCAGGGCGACTGGCTGGCGCGCGCGCGCGTCATCAACATCAATCCGGACGCCAGCTCCTCGGCGCTGAACCTGGATGCCGGCACCGAAACCACGCTGGAACTCGACTTCACTTATTTCATGACGCGCAATCTCGGCCTTGAACTGATCCTTGCCACGAAAAAGCACGGGATCACTTCGGCGGGCACGAACATCGGTTCCGTGGCCCTGCTGCCGCCGACGCTGACATTGCAGTATCATTTTTCGCCGGACAGCCCGTCGTTCCGTCCCTATGTGGGCGCAGGCGTCAACTACACGCGTTTCTACGACATCAACCTGCTCGGCGGCGCGGCCACGATCGACAGGAGCAGTTGGGGCGGCGCGCTGCAACTCGGCGCGGACATTCCGCTCAACAAGACGTTTTTCCTCAACATCGACCTGAAAAAGATCTGGATCGATACCGACGTCAAACTGACCGCGACCGGCGCCACCGCGGCTCATTTCAAGGTCAATCCGCTGGTGCTGGGTTTGGGTGTGGGGATGAAATTCTGATGGCGGGAACATGACGGCGGCAACGCCGATTTCCGGAGAGCGCCCCGCGACGGATTCCGCCGCGGGGTGTTTCCATTGCGGATTGCCGGTCGGCAATGCCGCGTTTCCGGTACGCGTGGAGGGTGCGGAACGCCGCACCTGCTGCCGTGGCTGCCAGGCGGTGGCGCAGACCATCGTCGACAACGGCCTGGGCGCCTATTACCGCAACCGCACGGCGCCGGCGCCGCCGGCACGGGGAGCGGCCGCGGTTCCCGCGGAGCTGGGTGTCTACGACATGCCCGAGGTGCAGCGCAATTTCGTCAGGGAGGCCGGTGAGCATGAAAAGGAGGCGTCGCTGTTGATCGACGGCGTGACCTGCGCCGCCTGCGTCTGGCTGATCGAACAGAGCATCGCGCGCCTCGCCGGCGTGTCCGCGGTGTCGCTGAACTATGCGACGCGGCGCGCACGGGTGCGCTGGGATTCCCGTGCCATCACGCTGAGCGTGATCCTCGGGGCCGTTGCCGGTCTCGGCTATTCCGCGCATCCCTATGATGCCGGGCGGGCGGAGGAACGCCTGCGCCGCGAGCGCGGCATTCTGCTGTGGCGCCTGTTCATTGCCGGCTTCAGCATGATGCAGGTGATGATGTATGCGGTTCCGGTGTACATCGCCGAAAGCACGATGACGCCGGACATCGAGCAGTTGATGCGTCTCGCCAGCTTCGTGCTGACGCTGCCGGTGGCGTTGTGGTCAGCGGTTACCTTCTACAGCGGCGCTTGGCGCGATCTGCGCCGGGGACGCGTCGGCATGGATGTGCCGGTCACGCTGGGGATCGTGATCGCCTTTGCGGCCAGCGTCTATGCGACATGGACGGCTTCCGGGGATGTCTATTTCGATTCGGTATCCATGTTCGTGTTCCTGCTGCTCGGAGCGCGCTTTCTCGAAATGGAGGCGCGGGCGAAGGCGGTGAGGACGCAGGAGCGCCTGGTGCGCCTGGTGCCGGCCACCGCTGAACGCATTTTGGGGGACGGCTCCGGCGAGCGCATTGCCGCCGCGGCACTGCGGCCGGGCGACCTCGTGCGCGTGCGGCCGGGGGAGGCGATTCCGGCCGACGGCATCGTTGTCGAGGGCGGCAGCAAGGCGGATGAGGCACTGCTCACCGGCGAATCACGGCCGGTCGCCAAGCGCCCCGGCGACACGTTGATCGGCGGGGCGATGAATCTTGACGGCGTGGTGACGATGCGGGTCACCCGCATCGGCGAGGACACCGTGCTGGCCAGCATCGTGCGCCTGATGGACCGCGCGCAGACTGGGAAGCCGCGCATCGCGCAGCTCGCCGACCATGTCGCGCGCTGGTTCGTGGCGGTGCTGCTGGTGCTGACACTGGCGACCTTTGCGGTCTGGTGGCGGATCGATCCGCAGCAGGCCCTGTGGGTTGCGGTGGCCATGCTGGTAGTGACCTGTCCCTGTGCGCTGTCGCTGGCCACGCCCGCGGCGCTGACCGCGGCGACCGGTTCCGCCTACCGTGCCGGGGTGCTGGTGACCCGCGGCACCGCGCTGGAAACGCTCGCGCGCGCGACCCATTTCGTGTTTGACAAGACCGGCACCCTGACCAGCGGCCGCATGGCGCTCGCCGGAGTCAGGACGCTGGCGGCCGAGTCGCCCGCGCAGTGTCTCGCGCTTGCTGCGGCGCTCGAGTCCTGGTCCGAACATCCGGTGGGCCGCGCGCTGGTGGCTGAGGCCAACGGCGTGCATCCGGTGGCCCGTGGCGTCAGCGCCGCCACGGGTCAGGGCATCGAAGGCTCCGTAGGCGGGCGCCTGCTGCGCATCGGCAGTCCCGCGTACGTGGCGGGCCTGCACGGTCAGGCACTGCCGCCCGATCTGGAGTGCGTGCCGGATGCCATCGCCGTGGTCGCACTCGGCGATGACAGGGGCTGGATTGCATTGTTCCTGCTTGACGATGTGGTGCGTCATGACGCGGCAGCCCTGGTTCGCGATCTTGTGGCCGGCGGTGCGCGGGTCTCGCTGCTCTCCGGTGATCGCCGGCAGCGGGTTGCACACACCGCTTTCGAGCTCGGCATCGCGGATTACGCCGGAGGGGCGACGCCGGCGGACAAGCTGGCTTACGTGGCTGGGCTGCAGGCGCAGGGTGCGGTGGTTGCAATGATCGGTGACGGCGTCAATGATGCGCCGGTGCTGGCCCGCGCGCAGGTGTCCATCGCGCCCGGCAGCGGCACCGAACTGGCGCAGGTCAGCGCCGACATCATATTGCTCGGCGACCGGCTCGACGTGCTGGCAGGAACCGTGCGCAACGCGCGCCGTACGCTGCGCGTGATCCGCCAGAACCTGGGCTGGACCATGGCCTACAATGCGGTGGCGCTGCCCTTGGCGATGGCAGGGCTGGTGACGCCGCTGATCGCAGCGATCGGCATGTCGACGAGCTCGCTGCTGGTGGTGCTCAATGCACTGCGCCTGTCGCGGGGGACTGGCTGACATGATCCGGGCAATGACCGGAACGCGCGGCGTGGCAGACGATTCCCGGGGAATCAATCCGCAGGAGGAGAGACATGACAAGCACTGACACTGCCGCAACGGGCTTCGCGCCGGGGAAACACTGGGGCATCTGGCTCGCCATCGCCGCGCTGCTGGGCGCAGTGCTGATGCCGCAACCCGAGGGCCTGCCCGTCGCCGGGCAGTACATGCTCGGCGTGCTGCTGTTTGCGGTGATCCTGTGGATCACCGAGGCGGTCGATTATGCCGTCAGTGCCGTGATGATCGCGGCGCTGATGGCCTTTCTGCTCGGGCTGGCCCCCAGCGTTGCCAGGCCGGATACGCTGTTCGGCACGGGGCCCGCGCTGACGCTGGCCCTTGGCGGTTTTGCCAACACCGCGCTGGCGCTGGTGGCGGCGACGCTGTTCCTGTCTGCGGCGATGACCGTGACCGGCCTCGACAGGCGCATTGCGCTGTGGATCCTTTCGAAAGTCGGGGCGGGGACGCGGCGGGTGGTCATCGGCGCGATTCTCGTGGGCATCGTGCTGTCGTTTTTCGTGCCCAGCACCACCGCGCGCGTGGCCTGCCTGGTGCCGATCATCATGGGCATCATCCTCGCCTTCGGCGTCGACCGCAGGAGCCGTTTTGCCGGACTGCTGATGATCACCACGGCGCAGGCGGCGAGCATCTGGAATGTCGGCGTCAAGACGGCAGCCGCGCAGAACATGGTCGCCACCGGCTTCATCGAAAAAATGCTGAATGCCACGGTGACCTGGCTCGACTGGCTGATTGCGGCCGCGCCATGGTCGATCGCGATGTCGGTGATGCTCTATTTCGTGATGGTGCGCATGATGCCGCCGGAGACCGACGAGGTGCAGGGCGGCCGCGAGGCGATCCGCAAGGCGCTGGCCGGACTCGGACCGATGACGGCGGCGGAGAAGAAGCTTCTGGCGATTTCGCTGATGCTGCTCGCGCTGTGGGCGACGGAAAAGGTGTTGCATCCCTTCGACACCGCATCGACGACGGTGGCGGCGATCGCGCTGATGTTCCTGCCCGGTGTCGGCATCATGGAATGGGGACAGGTGCAGAACCGCATTCCCTGGGGCACGGTGGTGCTGTTCGGCGTCGGCATTAGCCTCGGCACCGCGTTGCTGCAGACGAAGGCCGCGGGCTGGCTCGCCAACATCATCGTTACCGGCTTCGGACTGCAGAACATGCCGGTGCTGATGATCCTTGCGGTGATGTCGCTGTTCCTGATCGTGATCCATCTGGGTTTTGCCAGCGCCACCGCGCTGGCTTCGGCGATGATCCCGATCATCATCAGCGTACTGCAAACTGTGCAGACGCCGGGGCTGAGTGTGATCGGCATGACACTGCTGCTGCAGTTCGTCATCAGTTTCGGCTTCATTCTGCCGGTCAATGCGCCGCAGAACATGATCGCCTACGGAACCGACACCTTCACTGTGCGCGATTTCGTGCGCACCGGTCTCGTGCTCACCGTGTTCGGCTATCTGCTGGTGCTGCTGCTGGGGGCGACCTGGTGGTCCTGGCTGGGTTACGTCTAGGCCGGCGCGGGCATGGAGATCCTCTATCTGCTGATTCCGTTGAGCGTGGTGCTGGTGTTCGCCATCGGCGCCGTGTTCTGGTGGGCGCTGAAAAGCGGGCAGTTCGACGACATGGAGGGGCCGGCCCACCGCATCCTGATGGATGATGACGAGCACAAGGGGTAACATTGCGCCGGACATCGTCCACGGAGCCGCATGTGCCAGCCACGCCCCGCCCGAAACTGAGCGTCAAGCTGTTCTGGATGGCCGTTGTTTTTTTCTCGGTGGCGCTGGCCGCGATCGGGTTCACGCTGTACGAATCCTGGAAGCTGGAGGGCGGAGCGGCGGTCATCAACGACATGGGCAGCGAGCGCATGCGCTCCTACCGCATCGCCTACCTGCTCGCGCAGGGCGCCGATCCGGCGGCGACCGGCGAGATCCATGCGGAATTGAGGCGTTTCGAGGAGGTTCTGGACGGACTGAAGGCCGGCGATCCGGCGCGCCCGCTGGTGCTGCCGAGGGACGGCGAGATCCTCGCCGAACTGGTGGCTGTCGAGAAACACTGGCATGCCGCGGTGAAGCCTCTGGTTCTGCGGATTGCCGGAGGTGACGCGGCGCTGCGTGACCGGTCGATGCCCGGGCTGCGCATGGAAATCGGTCTTTTTGTCGATCGCATCGACCAGGTCGTGCGCCTGACCGAGTCCTACAACGCGCGCAACATCGCCATCCTGCGTTACATGCAGTTCGGACTGGTCGTGCTTGCGCTGGTCGGCACCGTGGCGCTGATCCAGCTGATGTTCCTGCTGGTGGTGCGGCCGGTTGCCAGCCTTTCCGAAGGCATGCAGCGGATGACGGCGGGGGAATTCGATGTCCGGCTCCCGGTGGAGACCCGCGACGAATTCGGGGAGCTGGCGGAGGGATTCAACCGCATGGCCAGCCGCCTGCAGGACCTTTATGCGACGCTGGAGGAGCGGGTCGCGGAAAAAACCCGGGACCTCGCCGACCGTAACGGGGAGCTTGCCGAGCTTTACGGCGTCGCCCGGCTGCTCAACGAACCGGCGGCGACCGAGGAATTGTGCCGCGGTTTCCTGCGCCGGCTGATGGTGCTCCACGGCGCCGCCGGCGGCGCGGTGCGGCTGTTCGACGCCGGCACCCGCCGCCTGCACCTGTATGCCCACGAGGGGCTTGCGACGGAATTTGCCTCCGAGGAGCGCTGCATCGACATGGGGGAATGCCTGTGCGGCGTGGCGGCGCAGCGCGCGCGCAGCGCGGTCGATTCGCTGGACGATATCGCGCCGGAGATCGCCGCCGACTGCCGCAGGGCCGGCTACCGGGTCGTCGCCATTTTTCCGATCCTGCTGAAAGGCGAACTGCTGGGCGTGTTCAACCTGTATTTCAGCACGCCGCGCCGGATCGCGGCCGAAGACCGGCAGATGCTCGAGGCCCTGGGCCAGCATCTCGGCATCGCGATCGAGAACCGGCGCCTGGCTTCGCGCGACCGCGAGCTCGCCGTCTACGAGGAGCGCAGCCTGCTGGCGCAGGAGCTCCATGATTCGATCGCGCAATCCCTGGCCTTTCTCAACATCCAGGTGCAGATGCTGGAGGATTCGCTGCGGCGCGATGCGCGCGGGGAGATCGGGGAGGTGCTCGGCCGCATCCGCGAAGGCGTGAAGGAAAGTTACGACGACGTGCGGGAGCTGCTGACGCATTTCCGCGTCCGCGTGAGGCAGGAGGAGGACATCGGCGGCGCCTTGCGCCACATGCTCGAGCGTTTCGGCCGGCAGTCGGGGCTGGTGACGGCTTTCAGCGACGACGGGACCGGGGTGCCGTTGCAGGCGGAGACCCAGCTGCAGGTGCTGCACATCCTGCAGGAGGCGCTCTCCAACGTGCGCAAGCATGCCGGCGCCGGCAAGGTGTCGCTCGCGGTGCACCGCGGCTCCGATTACCGATTCACCATCAGCGATGACGGGCGCGGTTTCGATGTCGCCGCCGCGGCCGGCGCCTCCGAGGGGCATATCGGCCTGCGCATCATGCAGGAAAGGGCGCAGCGCATCGGCGGCCGCGTCGAGATCCGTTCCGGCGCCGGGGGCGGCACCACGGTTGCGCTGATCCTGCCCGTGGTGCAGGCCGTGGCGCAACCCGCGGGCCGGCCGCAGGGAGTGCCGGCGTGAGCGGCCGTCTGCGCGTGCTGCTGGTCGACGACCACCAGCTGTTCCGCAGCGGCATCCGCGCGCTGCTGGCGCGCCAGCCCGACATCGAGGTCGTCGGCGAGGCCGCCGACGGTCTCGATGGCGTGCAGCAGGCGCGGCAGCTGCGCCCCGACGTCGTGCTGCTCGACATGCACATGCCGGGCGCCGGCGGCCGCGACGTGGTGAAAACGCTGGTCGAGGAACTGCCGGACACGCGGGTGCTGATGCTGACCGTGTCGGAGGATGCGGAGGACCTGCTCGGCACGCTGCAGGCGGGCGCCGCAGGTTACCTGCTCAAGAATATCGATGCCGATTACTTCGTCGACGCCATCCGCCGCGCGGTTGCCGGCGATTCGGTGGTCTCTCCGGAGATGACCGGGAAACTCGTCGCCGGCCTGAAACGCGGCAGCGTGATGCCGTCACCCGGGCACGAGCAGCTCAGCGCCCGCGAGCGTGAAATCCTCGTCGCGCTGGCGCGCGGCGCGAGCAACAAGGAGATCGCGCGCGAGTTCAGCCTCGCGGAAAGCACGGTCAAGATCCATGTGCAGAACGTCCTGCGCAAGCTCGGGCTGCACAGCCGGGTGCAGGCGGCGGTTTATGCCATTGCGCACGGAATATCAAAAATATCAATAAAATCAAGTACTTAGAAAATTCCCCTCACGTGGCCGCGCCTGCCGCCCGATTGCCATAGTCCTTAAGTAGTAGCGCTTTGCGCAGGATCTAGTGCCAATGGCTTGACCGCGGCCTCCGTCCGGCGAATGTTGCCGGCGCGGCGCGCGCGCTACCTTTCCTGCATCACAAAGAGGCGAGGACGCGGCAATGACATCCCGGACAGGGCAGCAGTGGTCGGTGCTTGGCGGCAGCACGCTGGCATTCACCGTGTGCTTCATGGTGTGGATGATGTTCGCGGTGATCGGCATTCCGATCAAGACGGCCCTGGGTCTCAGTGAAACCGAGTTCGGCCTGCTGGCCGCGACGCCGGTGCTGACCGGCTCGCTGATCCGCCTGCCGCTGGGCATGTGGACCGACAGGTACGGCGGGCGCATCGTGTTTTTCATCCTGATGCTGTGCACCGTGGTGCCGATCTGGCTGATCGGCGAGGCCACGCAGTACTGGCATTTCCTTGTGCTCGGGCTGTTCGTCGGGCTTGCCGGCGGCTCCTTCTCGGTCGGCATCGCCTACGTCGCCCGCTGGTTCGACAAGAGCCGCCAGGGCATGGCGATGGGCGTGTTCGGCGCCGGCAATTCCGGGGCCGCGGTGACCAAGTTCGTCGCGCCGGCGCTGGTCGTCGCCTACGGCTGGACGATGGTGCCCAAGGTCTATGCGGCGGCGATGCTGGTGACCGCGCTGGCCTTCTGGTTCCTGTCGCACCACGATGAATCCCACGTGGTGCCGAAATCCGTGACCATGAGGGAGCAACTCGGCGCGCTGAAGGACCCCAACGTCTGGAAGCTGTGCCAGTACTACTCCATCGTCTTCGGCGGCTACGTCGCCCTGTCGCTGTGGATGACCAAGTACTACATCACCGAATACGGCTTCGACATCCGCGCCGCGGCGCTGCTCGCCGCCTGCTTTTCCCTGCCCGGAGGCGTGCTGCGCGCGATCGGCGGCTGGCTGTCGGACCGTTTCGGCGCGCATCCGGTGACCTGGTGGGTGATGCTGGTCTCCTGGGTCTGCCTGTTCTTCCTCTCCTACCCGCAAACCGACTTGGTGATCCGCACCGCGAAGGGCGACATGTCCTTCCATATCGGCCTCAATGTCTGGGTGTTCACCGCGCTGATGTTCGTGATGGGCGTGGCCTGGGCGGTGGGCAAGGCCTCGGTCTTCAAGTACATCTCCGACGAGTACTCACACAACATCGGCGTGGTTTCCGGAATCGTCGGCCTTGCCGGCGGCATGGGCGGCTTCCTGCTGCCGATCATGTTCGGCGCGCTGGTCGACGTCACCGGCGTCAACAGCACGGTCTTCATGCTGATGTGGGGCGTCACGCTGGTGTCCCTGGTGTGGATGTACTGGACCGAGATCGTCCCGCTGCGCACCGCCCGCGGCAGCGCTCCGCTGGCGCCGCACGCGGGCTGAACGTTGGAAAATCCGAAAGGAATCCGCATGAATGCGCCATCGCTTTCCGGGAAACCCGCGCGCGGCCGGATACTGGCCGTGTGGACGCCCGAGGACAAGGCGTTCTGGGAGCAGCAGGGACGCGCCATCGCCAACATCAACCTGTGGATCTCGATCCCCTGCCTGTTTCTCGCCTTCGCGGTGTGGCAGCTGTGGAGCGTGGTGGCCGTGAACCTCAACGCGCTCGGCTTCAAGTTCACCACCAACCAGCTGTTCTGGCTTGCCGCGGCGCCGGCGCTGTCCGGGGCGACGCTGCGCATTTTCTACTCGTTCATGGTGCCGATCTTCGGCGGCCGGCGCTGGACCGCGCTGTCGACCGCGTCGCTGCTGATTCCCGCGGTCGGCATCGGCATCGCCGTGCAGGACATCTCGACCACGTTCCCGACGATGCTGATCCTCGCGCTGCTGTGCGGCCTGGGCGGCGGCAACTTCTCGTCGTCGATGGCCAACATCAGCTTCTTTTTCCCGAAGGAGCGCAAGGGCTCGGCGCTGGGACTCAATGCCGGCCTCGGCAACCTCGGCGTGTCCTCGGTGCAGTTTCTCGCGCCGCTGGTGGTGACGATGCCGATCTGGCTGCTGTTCCAGGGGGATCCCGAGCTGATCGTCAACAAGGCCGGGCAGCAGGTCGAGATCTGGGCGCAGAACGCCGCCTTCGTCTGGGTGCCGTTCATCGCCATCTGCGCGGTGGCCGCGTGGTTCGGCATGAACGACATCGCCGACGCCAGGGCCTCGTTCTCCGACCAGGCGGTGATTTTCCGGCGCAAGCACAACTGGCTGATGTGCTGGCTGTACCTGGGCACTTTCGGCTCCTTCATCGGCTATTCGGCGGGCTTTCCGCTGCTGATCAAGTCGCAATTCCCGGAAATCAACGCGCTGCAGTACGCGTGGATGGGCCCGCTGGTGGGCGCGGTGATCCGGCCCTTCGGCGGCTGGCTGTCCGACAGGCTCGGCGGCGCGATCGTCACCTTCTGGAATTTCGTGGTAATGGCTCTTGCGGTCGGCGGCGTGCTGTATTTCCTGCCCTCGGGCGCGTCGGGCGGCAGCTTTGGCGGCTTCTTCGCCTGTTTCATGCTGCTGTTCCTGACCACCGGCATCGGCAACGGCTCGACTTTCCGCATGATCCCGGTCATTTTCCTGACCGAGCGGCTGCGCGAGGCGGAGGGCAGGGGCGAGGCGGCGCGCGAGCAGGCGGTCCGCGACGGCAACAAGGAGGCCGCCGCCGTGCTCGGGTTCTCGGGCGCCATCGGCGCCTATGGCGGGTTCTTCATTCCCAAGAGCTACGGCACGTCGATCGCCAGCACTGGCGGCCCCGAGGCCGCGCTGTGGATTTTCATCGTCTTCTACCTGAGCTGCATCGCGATGACCTGGTGGTACTACGCGCGCCGCAACGCGGAAATGCCGTGCTGAGAGGCTGCGCTGAGCGCCGCATTCGGCTCCGAACAACAACCCATTGCATGACGAGGCAGAGATGAGTCATTTTCTCGACCGACTGAATTATTTCGCGACTCCGCGGGAATCCTTTGCCGGCGGCCACGGCGTCGCCAGCGGCGAAGACCGCACATGGGAGGACGCCTACCGCAACCGCTGGGCGCACGACAAGATCGTGCGCTCGACGCACGGCGTGAACTGCACCGGGTCGTGCTCGTGGAAGATCCACGTCAAGGGCGGCATCGTCACCTGGGAGACCCAGCAGACCGACTATCCGCGCACGCGCTGGGACATGCCCAACCACGAGCCGCGCGGCTGCGCCCGCGGCGCGAGCTACAGCTGGTACCTCTACAGCGCCAACCGCGTGAAATACCCGATGGTGCGCGGGCGGCTGCTGAAGCGCTGGCGCGCGGCGAGGCTCGACAAGGCGCCGGTGGAGGCCTGGGCTTCGATCGTCGAATCGGAGGAGGCGCGGCGCGACTATCAGCGCGTGCGCGGCCTCGGCGGCTTCGTGCGCTCCGGTTGGGAGGAAGTCAACGAGATCATCGCCGCCGCCAACATCTACACGATCGGCAAGTACGGCCCCGACCGCGTGATCGGCTTCTCCCCGATCCCGGCGATGTCGATGGTCAGCTATGCCGCGGGCAGCCGCTACCTGAGCCTGATCGGCGGCGTGTGCATGAGCTTCTACGACTGGTACTGCGACCTGCCGCCGGCGAGCCCGCAGGTCTGGGGTGAGCAGACCGACGTGCCGGAATCCGCCGACTGGTACAACTCGAATTTCATCATCGCCTGGGGCTCCAACGTGCCGCAGACGCGCACCCCGGACGCGCATTTCTTCACCGAGGTTCGCTACAAGGGCACCAAGACGGTGGCGGTCACGCCGGACTATTCCGAAGTCGCCAAGCTGTCCGACCTCTGGCTGCATCCCAAGCAGGGCACGGATGCCGCGCTGGCGATGGCGATGGGGCACGTGATCCTGAAGGAATTCTATTTCGACCGCCGCAGCGCCTATTTCGACGACTACGCGCGCCGCTACACCGACCTGCCGATGCTGGTGATGCTGAAGCCGCACACGCTGCCCGGCGGCAAAACCGTCATGGTGCCGGACCGCTACCTGCGCGCCTCCGATTTTGCCGACCGCCTGGGCCAGGACAACAACGCCGAATGGAAGACGGTGGCCTGCGGGGAGGACGGCAGGCCCGTGCTGCACCACGGTTCGATCGGTTTCCGCTGGGGTCCGGAAGGCCGCACCGACGCCGGGCGCTGGAATCTCGAGCCGAAGGATGCGCGCAGCGGCGCCGAAACCAGGCTGCAACTGTCGGTGCTGGAAGGCGCCGCCGCCGCGGACACGGCCACCGTGGGATTTCCCTATTTCGGCGGCATCGACCACGACCATTTCGCAGGCAATCCGCAACGCGACGTGCTGGAACGCGCGGTGCCGATACGCCGCCTGTCCCTGGCCGGCGGCGAGGCGACGGTGGCGACGGTGTTCGACCTGCAGGTCGCGCAGTACGGCGTCGCCCGCGGCATCGCCGGCGAGAACTGCGCGAAGGACTACGACGACAACGTGCCGTACACGCCGGCCTGGCAGGAACGCATCACCGGCGTGCCACGCGACCAGGTGATCGCGGTGGCACGCCAGTTCGCCGACAACGCGGACAAGACCCAGGGCCGCTCGATGGTGATCATCGGCGCGGCGATGAACCACTGGTACCACAGCGACATGAACTACCGCGGCGTCATCAACATGCTGATGCTCTGCGGCTGCATCGGCAAGAGCGGCGGCGGCTGGGCGCATTACGTCGGCCAGGAGAAGCTGCGGCCGCAGACCGGCTGGACCGCGCTCGCCTTCGCGCTGGACTGGATCCGCCCGCCGCGGCAGCAGAACTCGACCAGCTTCTTCTACGCCCACACCGATCAGTGGCGCTACGAGAAGCTGGGCATCGAGGAGGTGCTGTCACCGCTGGCCGACCGCGGGCAGTGGGGCGGCAGCATGATCGACTACAACGTGCGCGCCGAGCGCATGGGCTGGCTGCCCTCGGCGCCGCAACTGCAGACCAATCCGCTGCAGGTGGTGCGCGACGCGCAGGCGGCGGGCATGGAGCCGAAGGACTACGCGGTCAAGGCGCTGCAGGACGGCTCGCTGAAGATGAGCTGCTGCGATCCCGACCACCCGGCGAACTGGCCGCGCAACCTGTTCGTCTGGCGTTCCAACCTGCTCGGGTCCAGCGGCAAGGGCCACGAATATTTCCTGAAGCACCTGCTCGGCACCAGCAACGGCGTGCAGGGCAGGGACCTCGGGCCGCAGGAGGCGAAGCCACAGGAAGTGGCCTGGCACGCGCAGGCGCCGGAAGGCAAGCTCGACCTGCTGGTGACGCTGGATTTCCGGATGAGCACGACCTGCCTCTATTCGGACATCGTGCTGCCGACGGCGACCTGGTACGAGAAGAATGACCTCAACACCAGCGACATGCATCCCTTCATCCATCCGCTGTCCACCGCGGTGGATCCGGCCTGGCAGTCGCGCTCGGACTGGGAAATCTACAAGGGCTTCGCGAAGAAGTTCAGCGAACTCTGCCCCGGCCACCTCGGCGTCGAGAAGGAACTGGTGCTGAGCCCGCTGATGCACGACAGCCCGGCGGAGCTCGGGCAGGCGCTCGACGTCCGGGACTGGGCGCGCGGCGAATGCGACCTGGTGCCCGGCAAGACCGCGCCGCAGATGACGGTCGTCGAGCGCGATTACCCCAATGTCTACAAACGGTTCACCGCCCTGGGGCCGCTGATGGCGAAAGTCGGCAACGGCGGCAAGGGCATCGCCTGGAACACGCAGGCGGAAGTGAACCAGCTCGGCGAACTGAACGGCCTCGTGCGCGAGGACGGTCCGACGCAGGGCCTGCCGAGGATCGAAACCGACATCGACGCCTGCGAGGTCGTGCTGCAGCTCGCGCCGGAGACCAACGGTCACGTCGCGGTCAAGGCCTGGGCGGCGCTGGGCAGGGCCACCGGCCGCGACCACACGCACCTGGCGCTGCATCGCGAGGACGAGAAGATCCGCTTCCGCGACATCCAGGCGCAGCCGCGCAAGATCATCTCCTCGCCGACCTGGAGCGGTATCGAGAGCGAGACCGTGTCCTACAACGCCGGCTATACCAACGTGCACGAACTGATTCCATGGCGCACGCTGACCGGCAGGCAGCAGTTCTACCTCGACCACCCGTGGGTCCGCGCCTTCGGCGAGAACCTGTCGAGCTACCGGCCGCCGGTGGATCTGAAGGCCACGGCCGGCATCCACGGCATCCGCAGCAACGGCAACCCGGAGATCCTGCTCAACTTCATCACGCCGCACCAGAAATGGGGCATCCATTCGACCTACACCGACAACCTGCTGATGCTGACGCTGTCGCGCGGCGGCCCCATCGTCTGGCTGTCCGAGGACGACGCGAAGCGCGCCGGGATCGCCGACAACGACTGGGTGGAGCTGTTCAACATCAACGGCGCGATTGCGGCGCGGGCGGTGGTCAGCCAGCGCGTGAACCCGGGCATGGTGATGATGTACCACGCGCAGGAGAAGATCGTGAACACCCCGGGTTCCGAGATCACCGGCGTGCGCGGCGGCATCCACAACTCGGTGACGCGGATCGTGCTGAAGCCGACGCACATGATCGGCGGCTACGCGCAGTTCAGCTACGGTTTCAACTACTACGGCACCATCGGCACCAACCGCGACGAGTTCGTCGTGGTGCGCAGGATGAACCGCATCGACTGGCTGGATACGCCGGTCGGCGCGGAGCGCATCGCCGCGGTGCAAGCCCAGGGAGAATCGGCATGAACGGCCCCCACGCTCACATTCGTTCGCTGCCCCCCGAGGGGGCGCCTGCCGCCTTCGGGGCGGCCCGTCAGGAGGCAGCATGAAAATCCGCGCCCAGATCGGCATGGTGCTGAACCTCGACAAGTGCATCGGCTGTCACACCTGTTCGGTGACCTGCAAGAACGTGTGGACCAGCCGGCCCGGCATGGAATACGCCTGGTTCAACAACGTCGAGACCAAGCCCGGCATCGGCTATCCCAAGGAATGGGAAAACCAGCAGCGCTGGAACGGCGGCTGGGTGCGCGGCGCCAACGGCAG
>CAZHJU010000040.1:0-23114 GCA_964533495.1 uncultured Bordetella sp.
CGCCTCCTCGTGGTGCGCCATCGCCACGCCGGCGGCGCGGCACAGCCCGGCGGCGCGCAGCCAGTCGGTGACGCCGCCGCCCTCGGAGGCGTCGTAGTTCACGAAATCCACGGCGCCGGCATCGACCAGGCGGCGGATGCCGTGGCTGGTGATTTCGCTCTGGCCGGCGGTGACCGGAATCGTGATTGCCTGCCGCACGCGCGCCATTTGCGCGGCGTCGTCGTACCAGTGGCAGGGTTCCTCGAACCAGTGGATGTCGTGCTGCTCGACCAGCCGTGCGAAACGGATGGCGTCTTCGGTGTTCCAGCCGCGGTTGGCGTCGACGCAGAGGATGAAGTCGCCGCCGGCGGCCTTGCGCGCGACGGCGACCCGCGCGGCGTCCTCTTCCGGCGTCAGGCCGCCGACCTTGAACTTGCAGCCGGCCATGCCGGCATCGCGGTAGGACTCGATCTCGCGGGCGATGTCGGCGTCGGTCTTGCCCGGCATGTAGTAACCGCCGATGGAAATCAGCGGCAGCTCATCGGTGTAGCCGCCGAGCAGCTCGCGGACGCTTTTTCCGAGCGCCTTGCCGGTGAGGTCCCAGATCGCGCAGTCGACGCAGGCGATGGCTTCGAGCAGCAGCTTGCGGTCGCCCGCCGTATGTGTCAGCGCGAACATGCGGTCCCAGGCGAGCTCCCGCTCGAATATATTTAAGTTATTGATTTTATTGAATAATTCATTTTCGATCAGCGCCGCGATCTGGAGGCCGTGGGCGCGGTTGTCGCCATTGTAGACGTTGCTCACCAGGCCGTCGGCGGTGCGCAGCCGCGTGATCACCGTCGAGCGCTTGAGCACGCTGTAGGTCGAGCCGCCGAAATTCTTCGACAGGGGGATGTCCACGGCAATGGCTTCGACGGCGGTGATGCGCATGCGATTCCTTTCGGTTCAGATCAGGACGATCAGGATGCCCAGCGCCAGCGCGCCGCCGGTGGCGCCGAGGAAGATGCCGCGGTCGCGTTTCGACCACGGCGGCGCATGCATCACCGTGGTGGCGCCCCAGTTGCGTTCGGGATCGTCGCCGGCGTCCATGATGGCGGCGTCGATGGCGTGGCGGCTGACGCCGAAGTCCGCGGCGAAGCTGCCCGGATCGGTGATGGCGCCGGTTTTGGCGGCGAGCCGCATCGTGGCCGCCATCGAGTCGAATTCCCTGGCCAGTCCGCGCGCCGGCAGCGCGTCGCCGGGCAGAGCCGGGATGCCGTCGCCCGCGCGCGACTGCGGCAGCGTGTCCATGAACAGGTCCGCGGTCGATTCCGGCGCCATCTGCGGCGCGGCGGCCGGCGCCGGCGGCGGCACGCCCGCCGGCATGCCCTGCTGCAGGCAGGCGCGCAGGTCGGCGGCGAGTTCGGCTATGGTCGCGTAACGCTCGTCGGCCGACTTCGCCAGCGCCTTGGCGACGATCAGGTCGAGCATGGGCGGCAGCGCGGGGTTGACCGAACTCGGCGGCGGCGGCGTGAAGTTGACGATCTGGAACATCAGCGAGTTGACGTCGATGCCGTTGAAGGGCGTCTGCCCGGTAACCATTTCGTAGACGATCACGCCCAGCGAGAAGGTGTCGGCGCGGCCGTCCGAGCGCTTGCCGAGAACCTGCTCCGGCGCCAGGCAGCGCGGCGAGCCGAGCACGACGCCGGTCTGGGTGCGCACGTCGGCAGTGCGCATGCGCGCGATGCCGAAATCGGTGATCTTCACCCGGCCGTCGCGCAGGATCATGATGTTGGCCGGCTTGATGTCGCGGTGGACGACGCCGTGCTCGTGGGCGTAGGCGAGGCCGTCGGCGACCTGCGCGGCGATTTCCAGCGCGCGGTCCGCGGCCAGTTCCTTCGCGAGGATCAGGTCGCGCAGCTCGCGGCCTTCGAGGAATTCCATCGCCATGTAGGCGAGGTCGCCGCTGCGGCCGATGTCGTGAATGGTGACGATGTTGGGGTGGTTGAGGCCGCCGGCGGCGCGGGCCTCGATGGTGAAGCGCTTCTCGTAATGCTCCATCTCGCCCGGATCGAGTCCCATGTTGATGGTTTTGACCGCCACCGTGCGCTCGAGCATCGGGTCCACCGCGCGGTAGACCACGCCCATCGCGCCGCGGCCGATTTCCGCGGTGACGTCGTAACGGCCGATCCTGGCGGGCTGTTCCATGGGTTCAGCGGCCGCGGGCGACGCCGCGGTAGACCGGCCCCCAGGTCGGGTGCCCGGCCTCGGCCGGCGTCAGCGCGAACTTCGGATCGGCGCTGAGGGCGTTGCCGAATTCCTGGCGGCACTGCGCGACGCGGTCGGTGACGCAGTAGATGAAGGCGAGGTGCTTGTAGGCCTGCGCCTGGTCGGCGCGCGAAACGAGCCCGGTGGCCAGCGCGGATTGCAGCGAACGCTGGGCCTGGGCGTAGTTGCCGTTCTCGTACTGGCTGATGCCGGCCTTCAGGCGCGTTTCCGCGCTGGGCAGCTGGGTTTCCTGCGATTTTTCGCGCTGCTTGTCGAAGTCGAGCGAGTCGGTGACGCTCCTGACGCCTTTCTGCACCGTCTCGCAGCCGGCGAGCAGCGGCACGAGCAGCAGCAACATGTGAAACAGACGCATGGCCATCTCCCCCTACTGGAACCGATGCCGGATTCTAATCTCTTCGTCCGGCTTGACCTCGACCACCTGCAGGTAGGAGGCGAATCCCGGATTGCGGACTTCGATCTTGTAGACTCCCGGCTTCAGCGCGATGTCGCGCAGCGGCGGCGAGACGCCGTACTGGTTGCCGTTGATGAAGATCTCGCCCCAGGGCAGCACCGCCAGGCGCAGCGTGCCGGTGGCGGCTTGTTCTTCCGCGGCGGCGGCCTTTTTGGCCGGGCGCGGCCGCGGCGCGGGCCGCGCATCGGCGACCGGGGCGGTCGGGGTTTCGGCGGCCGGCAGCGGGCGCGGCATGATCACCGTCGATTCGGCGAGTTCGGCCTGCTTCTTCGCACGCGCTTCCACGCCCTGGAGCGCCAGGCGGATGCCGATGGCGGCCAGCAGGATCAGCGCAACCGCCAGCCCGGTGGCCAGCGGCGGGCGGCGCATGACCTGGGCGCGCGCGACATGCGCGGCATGGGTCATTTTCTCCATTGCCGCGGCGGCCTGCGCGGCGGCGGCGCCGGGCCTGCGCCGCGGCGCGCGTTGCGGCGCAGGCGCATCGCCCAGCGCGTAGACCTCGTGTTCGCGCACGTGCTTGTCGGTGCGCGAGCCCTCGAAGGCGAACAGGTGGGCATAGTCCGCGGACAGCGCCGACACCACTTCGTAATAGGAGCGTGACACGAACACCTGGTTGATCCCGGCGAAGCTCATGATGCGCTGGGCGACATTGATGCCGTCGCCGATGATGTTGGGCTGGCCGTTGATGTCGCGCACCAGGCGCACGGGGCCGAGGTTGATGCCGGTGCGCAGCTGCAGCGAGCCGTCGCCGCGCAGCGCGTCGCGCAGGGTGGTTCCGAGAAACAGCGCTTCCTCCGGATCGCCGAGGAAACTGATCGCCGCGCCGTCGCCGGTGTCGAGGATGATGCGGTCCTTCGCCGGCACCCCGGCCAGCGCCTGCGCGAGCAGGGCATTAAGCCTTTCCTTGATCTGCAACTGCTCCGCCACCGACTTCTTCGAGTATCCGGCGATGTCGATGAAGACGACGCTGCAGATGAAGGTGCGGTTGCCGTTGCTCATCGCGGATTTCCTGGGGCGCGCTGTCCGTCGGCGTTTATTTGATGCGCATGCCCGGTCGGGCGCCGGCATCCGGCGACAGCAGGTACAGGCCCGGCGCCTCGCCGCTGGCGGCGAGCACCATGCCCTCGGACAGGCCGAACTTCATCTTGCGCGGCGCGAGGTTGGCGACCATCACGGTGAGCCGGCCGACCAGCGCGGCGGGGTCGTAGGCCGACTTGATGCCGGCGAAGACCTGCTTCGTGCCGAGTTCGCCGACGTCCAGCGTCAGCTTCAGCAGCTTGTCGGCGCCCTCGACGTGCTCGGCATTGGCGATTTTCGCGATGCGCAGGTCGATTTTCGAGAAGTCGTCGATCGAGATGGTTGCTGGTTCGGTTGCGGCTTTCACGGCGTTCTCCTGGTGCTGGGCATGGCGCTGCTGCGAATGCGGCGCCGGTGCGGCGGGTTTGAGGCTTTCCTTGTTGGCGGCGACAAGGGCTTCGATTTGTTTGGGATCGACGCGGGTCATCAGATGTTCGTAGTTTTTTATTGGATGCCCTTGTTTCATTGTGGACAAAGGGTTGTTCCACGCGAGATCTGACCAACTGAGTGGTTGTTCTAGCCCTAGAAATCTTTCCGCTGCTTCGGCGGTGTTTGGAATTATCGGTTTCAGTGCAACTGTAAGTAGCCGGAAACCTTCAAGAGCAATGCTGCACGCGAGATGCAATTTAAATCTAGCACCATTTTTCTCTTCGTCGCTCAGCAATGGATCTTTTAGTTTTTTTGCGTGTTCCCAAGGACGTTGTCCGTCCCAGTACTCGTTCAGGAAATCTGCAGCGCTCATAATGTACCTTATCGCTCGGCCATATTCTCTTGATTCCATAGCCGGCCCAACAAAGGATAAATATTCCTCCCTAAGTTTACTTAGGGTCGAGTGAAGAACGGGTTCTTTCGGTCCTTGAGCGCGCCCTATTTCTCCGAAAATTAGCTTATCAATGCGTCCTTGGAAATGTGTGTGAATAAACCCTGCAGCTCGGCTTGCAATGTTGACGTACTTCCCCACCAGATCACTGTTCACCCGTGCGACAAAATCCTCGAGATTGAGGTCGATGTCCTCCATCGTCGCATTCAGCTTGGCGGCGTAGTAGTAGCGCAGCCATTCCGGGTTCAGACCCTGCCGGATGTAGCTCTCGGCGGTGATGAAGGTGCCGCGCGACTTCGACATCTTTTCGCCGTTGACGGTCAGGAAGCCGTGGGCGTGGATCTTCGACGGCGTGCGGTAGCCGGCGTGTTCGAGCATCGCCGGCCAGAACAGGGCATGGAAGTAGAGGATGTCCTTGCCGATGAAATGCACCAGTTCCGTGTCGGCGCCGGGTTTCAGGAAGGCATCGGCGTCGATGGTCTTGCCGGCGGCCCGCTGTTTCCCGACGTAGTTCAGGAAGCTGCCGAAATAGCCCACCGGCGCGTCGAGCCAGACGTAGAAGAATTTTTTGCCGTCGGTGCCGGGAATCGCGAAGCCGAAGTAGGGCGCGTCGCGCGAGATGTCCCAGTCCGATAGCCTGCTATCCCCGGCTTCGCCCAGCCATTCCTTCATCTTGTTGGCGGCTTCGGGCTGCAGCGCGCCGGAGGTTTGCGTGAATTCGCGCAGGAAGGCTTCGCAGCGCGGGTCGGACAGTCTGAAGAAATAGTGCTCGGACTGGCGGCGCTCGGGCCTGGCGCCGGACACCGTCGAATACGGATTCTTCAGCTCGGTCGGCGCATAGGTCGCGCCGCAGGCTTCGCAGGAGTCGCCGTACTGGTCCTTCGCGCCGCACTTGGGGCATTCGCCCTTGATGTAGCGATCCGGCAGGAACATTTCCTTGACCGGGTCGTAGAACTGTTCGACCGAACGGGTCGCGATCAGACCGGCGGCCTTGAGCCTGCCGTAGATCTCCGCGCACAGCGCCTCGTTTTCCGGCGAGTTGGTGGTGTAGAAATGGTCGAAGCCGACGCTGAAGCTGTCGAAGTCGCGCTTGTGTTCCTGCCACACGCGGTCGATCAGTTGCTGCGGCGTGATGCCCTCGGCGTCTGCGCGCAGCATGACCGGCGTGCCGTGGGTGTCGTCGGCGCCGACGTAATGCACTTCGTGGCCTTGCATGCGCTGGAACCGCACCCAGATGTCAGTCTGGATGTACTCGACCAGGTGGCCGAGGTGGATCGCGCCGTTGGCATACGGCAGCGCTGAGGTGACGAGGATGCGACGTGACATGGGCGAGGGTGGAAGGATGAAGCTAAAGGTTTGAATTATAACAACAAAGGCAAGGCCGCTCGGGCCGTACCGGTGTTCCGGCGGTGGGTTGTCCCGGGTCTCCCGGAAAAAACCTTTGCCGACATGGGGTTGTGGTTGGTCCGGGAATGCGATGTCGCTACAATCGCGGCCTTACCACGCATTGCGAACGGAACCCGAATCATGGCCACCACCCCGATTACCGAACAGGACGTGCAGGCTGCGCTGAAGCAGCTGATCGATCCGAACACGAAGACCGACTTTGTCACCGGCAAGGCCGCGAAAAACATCAAGGTCGACGGCGGCAACGTGTCGGTGGACATCCTGCTGGGCTATCCGGCGAAAAGCCAGATCGAGCCGATCCGCAGCCAGGTGACCGAGGGCCTGCGGAAAATTCCGGGCGTCGGCAGCGTGACGGTCAACGTGTCGATGAAAATCGTCTCCCATGCGGTGCAGCGCGGCGTGAAGCTGGTGCCGGGCGTGAAGAACATCATCGCCGTGGCCTCGGGCAAGGGCGGCGTCGGCAAGAGCACCACCGCGGTGAACCTGGCGCTGGCGCTGGCCGCCGAAGGCGCCAGCGTCGGCGTGCTCGATGCCGACATCTACGGCCCGTCGCAGCCGATGATGCTGGGCATCGCCGGCAAGCCGACTTCGAGCGACGGCAAGTCGCTGGAGCCGATGCAGGGTCACGGCCTGCAGGCGATGTCGATCGGTTTCCTGATCGACACCGAAACGCCGATGGTCTGGCGCGGCCCGATGGTGACCCAGGCGCTGGAGCAGCTGCTCAACGAGACGAAGTGGCGCGACATCGATTACCTGGTGGTCGACCTGCCGCCGGGCACCGGCGACATCCAGCTGACGCTGGCGCAGCGCGTGCCGGTCACCGGCGCGGTGATCGTCACCACGCCGCAGGACATCGCGCTGATCGACGCGCGCAAGGGGCTGAAGATGTTCGAGAAGGTGGGCATTCCGATCCTCGGCATCGTCGAGAACATGTCCACCCACATCTGCTCCCAATGCGGCCACGAGGAGCACATCTTCGGCGAGGGCGGGGGCGCGAAGATGGGCGCCGACTACGACGTCGAGATGCTGGGCTCGCTGCCGCTGGACATCGGCATCCGCAAACAGGCGGATTCCGGCAAGCCGACGGTGGTGGCCGACCCCGGCGGCCGGGTGGCGGACATCTATCGCCAGATCGCGCGCCGCGTCGCGGTGAAGATCGCCGAGAAGCAGCAGGACCATTCGGCGGCGTTTCCGAAGATCGTCGTCAAGAACACCTGAGCGCCCGGATCGCCGGAAAACCCTTCCGCTGCCGCGGAATTACGTCTTAAGATAGGCACACCATGCGCTTCCGTTTTCCGGTCATCATCATCGACGAGGATTTCCGCTCGGAGAACACCAGCGGCCTCGGCATCCGCGCGCTGGCGAAGGCGCTGGAGGACGAGGGGCTCGAAGTGCTGGGCGTCACCAGCTACGGCGACCTGTCCTCCTTCGCGCAGCAGCAGTCGCGCGCCTCGGCCTTCATCCTGTCCGTCGACGACGACGATTTCTCGCCGCAGGAGCTGGAGTCGACGATCGGCGAGCTGCGCACCTTCGTCAAGGCGATCCGCTTCCGCAACGCCGAGATCCCGATCTTCCTCTACGGCGAGACCCAGACCTCGCGCCACATCCCGAACGACGTGCTGCGCGAGCTGCACGGCTTCATCCACATGTTCGAGGACACGCCGGAATTCGTCGCCCGCTACATCGTGCGCGAATCGAAGGCCTACACCGACAGCCTGGCGCCGCCGTTTTTCCGCGCGCTGACCCATTACGCGCAGGATGGCTCCTATTCCTGGCACTGTCCGGGCCATTCCGGCGGCGTCGCCTTCCTGAAGAGCCCGGTCGGCCAGATGTTCCACCAGTTCTTCGGCGAGAACATGCTGCGCGCCGACGTCTGCAACGCGGTCGACGAGCTGGGCCAGCTGCTCGACCATTCGGGCCCGGTGGCGGCCTCCGAGCGCAACGCCGCGCGCATCTTCAACTGCGACCACCTGTTCTTCGTCACCAACGGCACCTCGACCTCGAACAAGATGGTGTGGAACTCGACGGTGGCCCCGGGCGACGTCGTCATCGTCGACCGCAACTGCCACAAGTCGATCCTGCACGCGATCACGATGACCGGCGCGGTGCCGGTGTTCCTGACGCCGACGCGCAACCACTTCGGCATCATCGGCCCCATCCCGCTGGAGGAGTTCCGCTGGGAGAACATCGAGAAGAAGATCCGCGCCAATCCCTTCGCCGCGAAATCGCTGTCGAAATCGAAGCCGCGCGTCCTGACCATCACGCAGAGCACCTACGACGGCATCCTCTACAACGTCGACACCATCAAGGAGATGCTCGACGGCAGGGTCGACACGCTGCACTTCGACGAGGCCTGGCTGCCGCACGCGACCTTCCACAAGTTCTACCACGGCATGCACGCGATCGGCCGCGAGCGGCCGCGGACGAAGGAGTCGCTGGTGTTCTCGACGCAGTCGACGCACAAGCTGCTGGCCGGGCTGTCGCAGGCCTCGCAGATCCTGGTGCAGGACAGCGAGACGCGCAAGCTCAACTACGACACCTTCAACGAGGCGTACCTGATGCACACCTCGACCTCGCCGCAGTACGCGATCATCGCTTCCTGCGACGTCGCCGCGGCGATGATGGAGCCGCCCGGCGGCACCGCGCTGGTCGAGGAGTCGATCATGGAGGCGCTCGACTTCCGCCGCGCGATGCGCAAGGTCGACGCCGAGTTCGGCAAGGACTGGTGGTTCAAGGTGTGGGGGCCGGAACGGCTGTCGGCCGAAGGCATGGGCAACCGCGACGACTGGATGCTGCGGCCCTCCGAGCGCTGGCACGGCTTCGGCAACCTCGCGCCGGGCTTCAACATGCTCGACCCGATCAAGGCGACGGTGATCACCCCCGGCCTCGACGTCAGCGGCAAGTTCGCCAAAAGCGGCATCCCGGCGGCGGTGGTGACCAAGTACCTTGCCGAGCACGGCATCATCGTCGAGAAGACCGGCCTCTATTCCTTTTTCATCATGTTCACCATCGGCATCACCAAGGGCCGCTGGAACACGATGGTCACCGAGCTGCAGCAGTTCAAGGACGACTACGACAACAACCGCCCGCTGTGGCGCGTGCTGCCGGAGTTCCTGACCAGGCACCCGCGCTACGAGAAGATCGGCCTGAAGGATCTCTGCGAGCAGATCCACGGCGTCTACAGGACGCACGACATCGCGCGCCTGACCACCGAGATGTACCTGTCCGACATGCAGCCGGCGATGCCGCCGGGGGAAGCCTGGGCGCGCATGGCCCACCGCCGCATCGACCGCGTCGAGATCGACCAGCTGGAAGGGCGTGTCACCAGCGTGCTGCTGACGCCGTACCCGCCGGGCATTCCGCTGCTGATTCCGGGCGAGCGCTTCAATGCCACCATCGTGCGCTACCTGAAATTCGCGCGCATGTTCAACCAGCAGTTTCCGGGATTCGACACCGACATTCACGGCCTCGTCGCCGAGGGCGCCGGCGACGAGCTCAGGTATTACGTCGATTGCGTGGCGGACTGAGCGTATTGGCAATTGCATCAATCATGACAAAAGCATACCTCCGGCGGGGCTGTCATCTTTTGGCAACCCCTGTATGCTACAAGTAATTGTTTTTATTGATATAATTTAGGTATCTGTGACGCCTGCCTGGCACATCGAAAGTGCATTGCCCGGCACTGCGTGGCCTGCGGTGCCGGCCCCGGACGCGGCAGCGCTGCTGGCGCTGCATTACCAGTTCGAGCATACGCAATGGCTTGCCGCGGATGCGCTTTCCGCATTGCAATTGACCCAGCTCGCCAGCGTGGCTGCGCATGCGTACGCAACGGTTCCGCACTACCGGGAACGCTGGGCGGGTCTTTATGATCCGTCGGCGCCGCTGACATGGGAGGCGTTCGCGCGGTTGCCGCTGCTGACACGGTCTGATCTGCAGACACGATTCGAACTGATGAAAAGCGTGCGCATTCCCGCGCAGCACGGTGCCGTGGTGGAGGCCCGCACCTCGGGCTCCACGGGCACACCGGTGTGTGTGCTGAAAACCGCCGTGTGCGGCCTGGCGTGGCGTGCTTTTACGCTGCGTGACCATGCCTGGCATCGCCGTGACCTCGGGGGGAAGCTGGCAGCGATACGACATGGCGTTGCCCGCGCAGAAGGCGACGGGTGGGGGGGTGCCACGCAGGGTGCCGTGCGCACCGGGCGCGCGGCAACGTTTCCGGTGACTGCCGACGTCGGAGAGCAGCTTGACTGGCTGCAGAGTCAGAATCCGGATTATTTGCTGTCCCATCCCACCAACCTTGCGGCGCTCGCGCAGTTGTCCATGGAGCGGGGCGTACGGTTGCCGCGTTTGCGTGAGGCCAGAACCAGCGGCGAGATCGTGTCGGCGGAAGTGCGGAAACTGTGCCGGGCGGCGTGGAATGTGGGCGTGTCCGACATGTATTCATCGAACGAACTGGGCTACATCGCGTTGCAGTGCCCCGATACCGGCTGCTATCACGTGATGGCGGAGGGCGTGGTGGTCGAGGTGCTGGATGACACCGGAAAATCCTGCAAGCCGGGCATGATCGGCCGCGTTGTCGCAACCGCGCTGAATAATTTTGCAACGCCCTTGCTGCGCTACGAGATCGGCGATTTCGCCGAGGTCGGTGCGCCCTGCCGGTGCGGGCGGGGGTTGCCGGCGCTGTCCCGCATCATCGGGCGCGTTCGCAACATGCTGGTGATGGCGAACGGCAAGCGTTTCTGGCCGGGATTCGGACTGCGCGGCCTTACCGGGGAACTGCGGATCCGGCAGCACCAGCTGGTGCAGAAATCCCGTGAGCTGATTGAAGTGCGGCTGGTTGCGGATGCGCCGCTCGATGCGGCGCAGGAGGGGCGGCTGCGCAGGCAGCTGCTGTCGAAGCTGCCGCCGGAATTCCGCGTGAATGTCGTTTACTGCGATGCCATTCCGCGCAGCGCCGGCGGCAAGTTCGAGGATTTTGTTTCCGAGGTTGAGCATCCCCCGGCGTGAGTGTGGTCAGTGCCGGGTGGCGACGACGCAGAGGAATTTCCCCCCGCTTGATACTGTCGGGGCATCCAGGCCCTTGTACCCTATCGATGTGGTGACGGCGGTTGACAGTTCATCGATGTTGAACCCGGCATCTGCAAGGAGTGATCTCAGGTGCACCTCCGAGCGCAGGGGGTAATTGGATTGGTGCCTGCAGTATTGGGTGACCGCCTCGAAAAAATCCTCCGGGGCGAATCCGGCAGGCAGGCCGCGCTCGCGCGCGCCATCCAGCACCTTGTCGCGGAACGCGACAATCTGGTTTTCGTCGAAAACCAGCCGTTCGGGTCCCGATGCGGGGCGCAGCTGGCTCGCGGTCAGGAGCCTGCCGCCGGGCCGC
The DNA here is from genome assembly GCA_964533495.1 of uncultured Bordetella sp. Taxonomy (GTDB): domain Bacteria; phylum Pseudomonadota; class Gammaproteobacteria; order Burkholderiales; family SG8-41. Next base: position 11,383 of record CAZHJU010000040.1, read on the forward strand.
AGCAGGGCATGCCAGCGGGCGGCGACCTGCGGCCAGAGGGCATGCGGAAACCGCCCCAGAAACGAGTCCGTGCAGACCATGTCGAATGAAGGCGGGGCATTGAATTCGAGCATGTCGCTGCGGACGGTATTGATCCTGATATTGCTGCGTTCAGCGTACCAGCGGTTGAGATGCAGCGGGGTTTCGCAAATATCCACCACGGTGACTGTCGGCGAGGCGCCGGTGCGCTGCGCTGCCAGTGCAATCTGCGCGAGCATCGCATAGTCGGCGGTGCCTGAAATCAGGATCTGCGCCGCCGGATTCTTCTCCGTGAACGCCCTGATCGTGCGCTGATAGAAGCTGTTGCGGTTCGCAGCCGTCCCGGCCAGTTTCATGAGGCGCAAAAACTGCCACAGGCCGTGATTCCACAGGCAGCTTGTGTCATCGGCGGGATCCTTGCGGCACATTTTCTGCGCATGCTGCCAGGCGAGCGGTGCGCTGATTGCGAGGGGCTCGTCAGGAAAATCCGGGATTGATTCGGGCATGGAATTGCCGGGGAGTTGCGTGAATGATGACAAAAGCATGCCTCTCATGTCTCTGACGGGGCTGCCATGTTTTTGAAAGTATTCAATCATGATACCTGATCGTCATGCGGGCGGATGCTAGACTGTCTTTATGCCGAATCCGGGAAAAGCAATGTTGCATTCACCGCTCTCCGCTGTGGCCGGCATGATCTGGCCCGCGATCCCCGACAATGACGCCGCCCGGATGCTGGCGCTGCAGTTCCAGTTCGGGAAAAGCCAGTGGTGGCCAATCGAGGAGCTGCAGGACTCGCAGCTGCGGCAGTTTGCGCAGGTGTTCCGCCATGCTGTGTCTACGGTGCCGTATTACCGCGGGCGTTTTGCGCCATGGTCCGGCGGCATCAGCTCATGGGAACAGTACCGCGCGCTGCCGGTCAGCACGCGCCGCGACATCCAACTGGCCGGCAACGCGATGCACAGCAGCGCGGTGCCGCAAGCCCACGGCCCGGGCGTTTCCACGCAGTCCTCGGGATCGACGGGCAGCCCGCTGGTGACGCCGGGCACGGCATGGACCCAGCTGATGTGGCAGGCGCTGCTGTTGCGCGACCACCTGTGGCACGGCCGCGACCTCGGCGGCAAGCTCGCGGCGATCCGCAGCAAGAGCGAAGACGCCCGTTTTGCCGACTGGGGGCCGGCCACCAGGGCCTTTGTCACCGGGCCTTCGGTGGTGACCAGCCTGGTGGCCGACATCGACCGGCAGCTGCGCTGGCTCGAAACCGAGAATCCGGATTACGTGATGTCGTTTCCGACGAACCTGCATGCCCTCGCGCGACGCAGCCTGGAACTCGGCGTGCGCCTGCCGCGGCTGAAGCAGGCGCGGACCTACGGCGAGAACCTGCATGCGGACACCCGCGACATCATCCGCCGGGCCTGGAACGTGGGCGTCGCCGACAGCTACAGCTCCGAGGAACTCGGCTACATCGCCTCGCAGTGCCCGCGGCACGAGCGCAGCCATCACGTGCAGGCGGAAAGCCTGATCGTCGAGGTGCTCGACGAGGCGGGGCGGCCCTGCGCGCCGGGCGAGACCGGACGGGTGGTGGTGTCGACGCTGCACAATTTCGCGATGCCGCTGCTGCGCTACGCGAACGGCGATTACGCCGAAGCCGGCGCGCCCTGTCCCTGCGGTCGCGGACTGCCGGTCCTCGCGCGGATCGCCGGCCGCCAGCGCAACATGCTGCGGCGGCCGGACGGCGTGCGTTACTGGCCGAGTTTTCCCGCCGAGGCCTGGCGCGAAATCGCGCCGGTGCTGCAGGTCCAGCTGGTGCAGGACGCGATCGATCACGTCGAGGCGCGGGTCGTGATGGCGCGGGATTTCGCCGGCGACGAGCGCGAACGGCTGGCGCGGGCGTTGCTCGACTGTCTCGGTTACCCCTTCCGCATGACCGTCACGCGCGTCGATGAAATACCGCGCGGCGCGGGCCTCAAGTACGAGGATTTCGTGTCGCTGCTCGACTGAAGCCGGACCGGGGGCGTTCAGCCGATCTGCCGCAGCAGGTAGTCCAGCGCGAGGTTGTCGAACAGCGCGGAGCCGGTGGACACGAACAGCCGCGGCCGCCCGCTTTCCGCTGCCGTACCGTCGCGCAGCAGCGCGCCGAAGTCGGTCAACCGCTCCTCCGCGAGCAGGCCGCGCGCGATCCAGTGCTTGAGATCGCCGAAGCGCGCCGAATCCCCGGTGTCCACGAAAATGTCCGCGGACTGCGCCCAGGCCGGGTCGAGCTCGCTCTGGTGGTCGATGTCCGCGCCGAGGCTGATCACCAGACCGGCATGCCAGCCCGGAGGCGCGCACAGCGCCCGGTCGCTGGTGGTGGCGAGCACGACGATGTCGGTGTCCGGCAGCGCGTCGATGGTCCCGGCGCGGCTGGCGCAGTCGGGCATGCGTGCGGACAGGGCCGCCGCCGCGGTGGCGGCCCGCGCCGGATCGCGGTCGGCGAAGACGATTTCGCGGATGCCGCAGGCGCCCGCGGCATACAGGGCCGCGTAGTAGCCGACGCGGCCGCTGCCGATGACGGTCAGCCGTTCGCTGCGCCGCGCCAGCAGGTGCATCGCGACGGCCGCGCAGAGGCCGGTGCGCGCCGAGGACAGCAGGCAGGCGTCGACGATGTGGGTGACGAAATTCTCCTCGGGATCGATCACCAGCGCCTTGCCGACGGTGATCTGGTCCGGCACCCTGCGCTGCGCGATGTTGGTGCCGACGAGTTTCACCGTCTTGGTCACGCGGCCGTTGCCGCGGACGACGCAGGGCATGATGCGAAAATCGGAGTCGGCCCCCGGATCGCTGAACAACTGCTTGGGCGGCAGTTCGAGCGCCAGTTTTCCCAGGGCGACGTCGCGCAGGGCCTGCAGCATGTGCCGGAAGCAGCCGGCAGGATCGCGGGTCAGCGCTTCGTGCACTTCGGCGTCGCCGACGTGGATGCAGGGTTCCCGGGACGTGCGCAGCACGCGCTGTTCGGGTGTTTCCGGGGCGGGGGCTTTCACGGCGCGCTTCCCTGCGGTTTTTTCATCCATGCCTCTGCCCGGCGGTCGGCTTCGCGCTGTTGCGCGCCGGACAGCGGTGTGGCGAACGCCGCCAGGCTCTGCTGCGCGCGGTCGTCGCCCTGCAGCGCTGCGACCTTGACCCAGTAATAGGCATCCTGCGGATGGCGCTCGACACCGCGACCTTCGCGCAGCAGCAGGCCGAGGTTGTACTGCGCGAGGACGTGGCCGCGGCGGGCGGCCTCGCGGAACCAGCGCGCGGCACGCGCGGCGTCAGCGGCCACGCCTTCGCCCTGGATATAGGTCAGGCCGAGGTTGTATTGCGCGCCGGGATCGTTCTGCGCGGCGGCGAAATTCCACCAGCGATGCGCCTCGGCAAGGTTTTTCCGCACGCCGTAACCGCGGGCGTACATCAGTCCGAGACTGGTCTGGGCGCGGGCGTCGCCAGCCTGCGCCAGCCGCCGGTACCAGTCGGCGGCCTTGGAGAAATCCTGTTCTGCGCCGTCGCGGCCGGCGTAATGGGCGTCGGCCAGCGAACGCATCGCACTGCGGTCGCCGGCTTCGGCGCGCAGCGTCAGTTCCTCGACGGTGAGCCGGAATTCCGCGGCGAAGACGCCGCCGGCGGCGACGGCCAAGAGCAGCGCAACGGCGCTAGGCCGCCACACGGTCGTGCACCTCGAACCGGTAGTCGTGGGCATGGTGCTCGTCGCTGCGGAACTGTTCCGTGCTGACCAGGCGCCACTGCGCGGCTTCGAGTGCCGGCATGCGCGTGTCGCCGGCCGGCTCGGCGTCGACCACCGTCAGGTAGATGCGGTCGGCCAGCGGCATCGCGGCGCGGTAAAGCTCGCCGCCGCCGATGACGAAGATTTCCGGGTCTCCCACGCAGCGCGCGAGGGCTTCCTCCAGCGAGTGCACGACGACGGCGCCGGGCACCGCGTAATCCCGCTGCCGCGTGACGATCACCGTCGTGCGTCCCGGCAGCAGGCGGCCGATCGATTCGTGGGTCTTGCGGCCCATGACGATGGGGTGGCCCATCGTCACCCGCTTGAACAGTTGCAGCTCGTTGGGCAGGTGCCAGGGAATTTTGCCATTGGCGCCGATGACGCGGTTTTTCGCCATCGCGACGATCATCGACAGCCGCGGCTTCTGCGGGGTGTTCATCGGGTCAGACGGCCACCGGGGCCTTGATTGCCGGATGCGGGTCGTAGCCTTCCAGCGTGAAGTCCCCGTACTGGAACGCGAACAGGTCTTTCACGGCGGGATTCAGCTTCATCACCGGCAGCGGCCGCGGTTCGCGCGAGAGCTGTTCCTTCACCTGGTCCAGGTGGTTCCGGTAGATGTGGGTGTCGCCGAAAGTGTGCACGAAGTCGCCGGGCTTCAGGCCGCAGACCTGCGCGATCATCAGCGTCAGCAGCGCGTAGGAGGCGATGTTGAAGGGCACGCCGAGGAACATGTCGGCGCTGCGCTGGTAGAGCTGGCAGGACAGCTTGCCGCCGGCGACGTAGAACTGGAAAAAGGCATGGCAGGGCATCAGCGCCATCCGGTCGAGGTCGGCGACGTTCCAGGCCGAGACGATCATGCGCCGCGAATCGGGATTTTTTTTCAGCTGTTCCAGCACCTGCGCCATCTGGTCGATATGGCGGCCGTCGGCGGCGGGCCAGGAGCGCCACTGGTGGCCGTAGACCGGGCCGAGGTCGCCGTCGGCGCGCGCCCATTCGTTCCAGATGCTGACGCCGTTGTCCTGCAGGTATTTGACGTTGGTGTCGCCCTTCAGGAACCACAGCAGTTCGTGGATGATCGACTTCAGGTGCACTTTCTTGGTCGTCGCCAGCGGAAAGCCGGCTTCGAGGTCGAAGCGCAGTTGCGCGCCGAAGACGGAAATCGTGCCGGTGCCGGTGCGGTCGGTCTTTTCGGTGCCGTGTTCGAGCACGTGGCGCAGCAGGTCGAGGTAGGGGCGCATCGGGTTCCGGCGTTCGGTGGCGTTCGGCGGCGATTTTAACAGGCCGCTTATAATTCCCGGCACTTCCCCATTACCGGACACGAACATGCTGGCCAAGCTGCAATCCCGCGCCGTACTGCCGTCCGCGCGCGAACTGGACCGGATCCGCCACCTGCTGGTGGTCGCGCCCGCGGGCACCGCGATGCCGGCGTTGCCGCTGCACGGCGTGCTCGAAAAGGCGCTGGCCCGCCGGCGCAAGAAGCCGGCCGATCTCGAAAAATCGCCGGTCGGCGCGGAAACCGCCGCCGGCACGCTGGTGGTCTGGGTGACGCCCGATCCGAAGCAGCCGGTTTTCGGGCAGCACACGCTGCTGCGTAAGGCGCTGGCCCTGCTGCTGGCCGAGCAGCCGGACACGCTGCACATCGCCGTGGCCGGCGCCGCCGCGGGACGGCGCGTGCTGGCGGAACGCGCGGCCTACGTGGCCTGGGTCAACGGCATCGCCCTGCCGCGGCGCAGGAAAAAGGACGACGCGAGGCCGCTGAAAACCGTCGAACTGTGGGGACACCGGGCGGAAGACGGTTTCGCGCAGGCGCGCGCGGTCGCCGCGGGCAACGTGCTGTGCCGCACGCTGACCGTGCTGCCGCCGAACGAACTGACGCCGGGCGAGTACCGCCGGCGCATCGCCCTGCTGGCACGCAGCCAGGGCTGGGCGCGCGAGGAATACGATTTCCGGCGCCTGAAGAAAATGGGCGCCGGCGCCTTCTGCGCGGTGGCGCAGGGCAGCGACGAGAAGGACGCGGCGATCGTGCGCCTGCGCTACCGGCCGCGCGGCGCGAAGAAGACCGTCGCGCTGGTCGGCAAGGGCATCTGTTTCGACACCGGCGGCCACAACCTGAAGCCGGCGCGCTACATGATGGGCATGCACGAGGATATGAACGGCTCGGCCGTCGCGCTGGGCATCCTGCTGGCGGCGACGCAGGCGAAACTGAAGGTCAACATCGACTGCTGGCTCGCGCTGGCGCAGAACCACCTGAGTCCCCGCGCCTACAAGCAGAACGACATCGTCACCGCGCTCGATGGCACGACGATCGAGGTCGTGCACACCGACGCGGAAGGGCGCATGGTGCTGTCCGACACGCTGGCGCTGGCGGCGCGCGCGAAGCCGGCGCTGATCGTCGACTTCGCGACGCTGACCGGTTCGATGCATGTCGCGCTCGGATCGCGCTACAGCGGCATCTTCGCCAGCGGCGACACGCTGGCGCAGCAGGCGCTGCGCGCCGGCACGGCGGCCGGCGAGCGGCTGTGCCGGTTTCCGATGGACGAGGACTACGACGGCGCGCTCGACAGCGCGGTGGCCGACGTGAAACAGTGCACCCTCGACGGCGAGGCCGACCACATCCTCGCCGCGCGGCTGCTGCAGCGTTTCACCGCGAAAACGCCGTGGATCCACATGGACCTGTCGGCGCACGGCTGCAAGGGCGGGCTGGGCGCGGTGGCCGGCGATTGCACCGGTTTCGGTGTCGCCTGGGGCGCGGTATTTCTTGAAAATATTAAATAAAAACAAGTACTTATAATATTTTCCGGGCGTGAGTCCGGACGGAGGCGGTCGGATGCGCGAGCAAAGCCAGTTCCGTTTGCTGACCCAGCGGCGCTTCGCGCCGTTTTTCGGCGTGCAGTTCCTCGGCGCGCTGAACGACAACGTGTTCAAGCAGGCGCTGGTGCTGCTGCTCGCCTTCCAGGGCGTGGCCTACACGACGCTGTCGACCGACGTGCTGCAGAACCTCGCGCAGGCGCTGTTCGTGCTGCCGTTCTTCCTGTTCTCGGCGACGGCCGGCCAGCTCGCCGACAAGTATGAAAAATCGAAGCTGATCCAGGTCACCGTCGCCATCGAGCTCGCGGTGATGGCGCTGGGCGCCGCGGGTTTCCTGCTGCACAGCCTGCCGCTGCTGTTCGCCGCGCTGTTTCTCGGCGGCCTGCAGTCCGCGCTGTTCGGCCCGGTGAAATACGCGATCCTGCCGCAGCATCTGCACGCCACCGAACTGGTCGGCGGCAACGGCCTCGTCGAAACCGGCACCTCGATCGCGATCCTGCTCGGCATGGTGCTCGGCGGCTGGCTGATCGCGCAGGGCGAATCCGGCGTGCTCGCGGTGTCACTGGTGACGATGGCGCTGTCGGCGCTGGGCCTGCTGCTCGCGCGTTTCATCCCGCGGTCGCCGGCGCCCGACCCGGAACTGCGCATCAACTGGAATCCGCTGACCGAAACCTGGCGCAACTTCCGCTTCATGCGGAAAAGGCGCACGGTGTTCCTGTCGGTGCTGGGCATCTCCTGGTTCTGGTTCTACGGTTCGATGTTCATCACCCAGTTCCCGAACCTGTCGAAGGACGTTCTTGCCGGCAACACCGAGGTCGTGACGCTGCTGCTGATCGTGTTCTCGGTCGGCATCGGCGCCGGTTCTCTGCTGTGCGAGAAACTCTCCGGCCACAAGATCGAGATCGGCCTGGTGCCCTTCGGTTCGATCGGCCTGACGCTGTTCGGCGTCGATCTCTATTTTGCGCTGGCGGCGCATGCCGGCCACGGCCCGGTCGGTTGGCGCGAATTCCTCGCCGATGCCGGCCACTGGCGCATCCTCGCCGATCTGGCGCTGATCGGCATCTTCGGCGGTTTCTACATCGTGCCGCTCTACGCGCTGATCCAGAGCCGCAGCGACGAGTCGCACCGCTCGCGGATCATCGCCGGCAACAACATCCTCAACGCGCTGTTCATGGTCGTCGCCGCGCTGCTGGCCATCGCGCTGTTTTCCGCCGGGATGACGATTCCGCAGATTCTGCTGGTGACCGCGCTGCTCAACGCCGCGGTGGCGGTCTACATCTACACGCTGGTGCCGGAGTTCCTGATGCGCTTCATCGTGTGGCTGCTGATCCACACGGTGTACCGGCTGGACAAGAGCGGCCTCGGGCACATTCCCGAGCGCGGCCCGGCGGTGCTGGTCTGCAACCACGTCAGCTTCGTCGATGCGCTGATCATCGCCGCCGCCTGCCGCAGGCCCATCCGCTTCGTGATGGACCACCGCATTTTCCGCATCCCGGTGCTGAGCTTCGTGTTCCGCACCGGCCGCTGCATCCCGATCGCGCCGGCGAAGGAGGATCCGGAAATGCTGGAACGCGCCTACGACGAGATCGCCCGCGGGCTGGAAGCGGGCGACCTGATCGGCATTTTCCCGGAAGGGCGCATCACCGACACCGGCGAGCTGTATCCCTTCCGCAGCGGGATCAGGCGCATCATCGAGCGCACGCCGGTGCCGGTGGTGCCGCTGGCGCTGCGCGGCCTGTGGGGCAGTTTTTTCAGCCGCAAGGACGGCGCGGCGATGACCCGGCCCTGGCGCGCGCGGCCGCTGGCGAAAATCGCGCTGGTCGCGGCGCCGCCGGTCGCGCCGGCGGCGGCGACCCCGGAGGGCCTGCAGGCGCAGGTGCTGGCCTTGCGCGGCGACTGGAAATAAAAAACAACCATAACGGAGACGGGCGATGTGGTTCATCGGACTGATTGCCGGCGCCTTGCTGGGCGCGGCCTGGAGCGGGGATCTCGCATTGGCGGGCGCGGGCATCGGGGCCATAGCAGGCGCGCTGTACCGCGGCCGCAGTGCCGGCCCGGCTGAAACCGCACGGCTGGAAAAAATAGAGGATGCGATCCGCCAGTTGAGCCGGCGCCTGAAGGCGCTCGAAGCGCAGGCGCAGCCCGCGCGGACGGATGGCGAACCCGCATCCGCGGCGGCGCCGGCGGATGCAGCGGCTGCGGAATCGTCCGTGGCAGGGGAAACGGCACCGGCGGCACCGGAACCGCCTGTCGCCGCCGCGACGCCTGCCGCGGCAGGCGCAGCCGACGGGGTGTCCCCGGTACCGGCCGCGCAACCGTTCCGGCCGTTTGCCGAAGAAGCGGCGCGGGAGGTTGGCCCCGGCTGGTGGGAGCGGCTGATCGGCGGCAACCTGGTGGCCAAGGCCGGCGTGGTGATCCTGTTTCTCGGCGTCGGCTTTCTGCTCAAGTATGCGTACGACAACGCGCTGCTGCCGGTGCCCCTGCGCCTGGCCGGCGTGGCGCTGGCGGGCGCCGCGCTGTTCGCGACCGGCTGGCGGCTGCTCGCCACGCGCCGGCTCTACGGCCTGATCCTGCAGGGCGGCGGCATCGGCCTGCTGTACCTCGACGTGTTTTTCGCGCTGAAGGTTTACGCGCTGATCGCGCCGCAGTGGGGGTTCGCGCTGTTCATGGCGCTGGGCATGCTGACCACGCTGCTGGCGGTGCGGCAGGACGCCGCGGTGCTCGCCGTGCTCGGACTTTCGGGCGCGTTCATGGCGCCGGTGCTGGCGGGCAGCGACAGCGGCAGCCATGTGCTGCTGTTTTCGTACTACCTGCTGCTGAATGCCTTCATTTTCGCGGTGAGCTGGTTCAAGTCCTGGCGCGCGCTGAACCTGGTCGGATTCCTGTTTACTTTCCTGGTCGGCCTGTTCTGGGGCTGGCGCAATTACCGGCCGGAACTGTTCGCGAGTGTCGAGCCGTTCGTGATCGGATTTTTCCTGATCTACCTCGCGATCCCGATCCTGTTCGCGCACCGCCAGCCGCCGCGGCTGCGCGGACTGGTCGACGCCACGCTGGTGTTCGGCACGCCGCTGACCGCGGCGGCGATGCAGGCGGGACTGGTGCGCGACATCGAGTACGGTCTGGCCTGGAGCGCCGCCTGCGCCGCCGCGGCGTACGCGCTGCTGGCGGCGGGACTGTGGCGGCGCGGGAACATGCGCGTGCTGGCCGAGGCCCATGCCGCGCTGGCCGTGGTGCTGGGATCGCTGACGGTGGCCTTTGCCCTCGATGCCTACCCGACGTTTGCGTTGTGGACGCTGGAGGGCGCGGCGCTGGTGTGGATCGGCCTGCGCCAGGAACGTCTGGCGATGCGCCTGTTCGGCCTGCTGCTGCAGGCGGGCGGCGCGGCGCTGTTTCTGGCGGCATATGGCTCATACGATCTGGCGAACCCGTGGTTCAACGATTTTGTCGCCGGCTGCGCGCTGGTCGCGGTGGCCTCGTTGCTGACTTCGGGGCTGATGCACCGCAAGCGCGGCATCCTGATCCGCGGCGGCGAGGCGACGGCGGCATTGCTGCTGGCGTGGGGCGTGTTGTGGTGGTTCGCCGGCGGGCTGCACGCGCTGCGCCACGGCCTGCCGCAGGGCGCGTGGGCGACCTCGGCGCTGGTGTTCACCGCGGTGTCCATCGCCGCGGCGGAACTGGCCGGCGTGCTGGCGCGCTGGCCGGGGATCCGCCGCACCCATCTGCTGCTGTCGGCGACGATGGCGATCGTGCTGCTCGACCAGTACGACGGCCGGCTGCATCCCTTCGCCGATTACGGCTGGCTGGCCTGGCCGGCCGCGGTGCTGGTGTTCTACGGCGTGCTGGCGCGGCAGGAACGCGACGGCGTCGCGGCGCAGTCGCCGCTGCAGCATGTAGCGGCGCTGTGGGGCGTCACTTTCCTGGCGGCCTGGGAACTGGCCTGGCAACTGGAGAGCCGTCTGGCGGGCGGCGACTGGTCCGTTGCGGCCTGGGGTGCGGTGCCGGCGCTGGTGCTCGGCGGCATCAGTTATCGCGGTTTCGGCGGCGGCTGGCCGTTCGCGGCGCATGCGCGCAGTTATCGCGGCATCGGCCTCGGCATGCTGGCGGCCTGGTGCGCGTTGTGGACGCTCGTCGCGCTGGGCCATGCGGCGCGCGTGGCGCCGATGCCGTATTTCCCGCTGCTGAACGCGCTCGACTTCGCGCACGTGGCGGCGCTGCTGGCGATCGGGCTGTGGCTGTCGGTGCGCGCCGAAGCGGGGGAGGCGTCATCCCGCGGCGCGCCGGCGCTGCTGGGCGGGCTGGCCTTCCTGGTATTGAACGCGGTCGTGCTGCGCGCCGTGCATCACTGGGCGGGCGTGCGCTACACACTGGATGCGATGCTGCACTCCGTGCTCGCGCAGGCGGCGCTGTCGCTGGTGTGGACGGCGACGGCCCTGCTGCTGATGATCTGGGCGCGGCGCGCCGGCCTGCGCGGCGCCTGGTTCGGCGGCGCGGCATTGCTGGCCGCCGTGGTCGGCAAGCTGTTCGTGCTGGACCTCGCCGGCGCCGGCACCGTGGAGCGCATCGTCACCTTCATCGGCGTCGGGCTCGGCCTGCTGGCCATCGGTTATTTCGCGCCGGTGCCACCGGGCAGCGTCGAGACGGAGGACAATAACAGGCGCAGCTAGAGGCTGTTATGAACTTGCGAAATTTTTCCCTCGCCTCCACCCTTCTGCTGTGCCTCAAGTGTTTCCTTGTCCGGGAGGGGAAGGGCTTTAAACCCCTCTCCCTCCGGGAGAGGGGTAGGGGTGAGGGCAATGGCACATGGACTCACAACGAATTTTCAGATCCATAACAGCCGCTAGCCGCGCTTTTTGTCCCAGACGTAACGCGCCAGGCGCTGCCAGCGGTTCTGCGGCTGTTTCAGCGCGTTGGGCGCGCGGCCGGCCTGATCGCGGGCGTGGCTCTGTTTCACCAGTTCGTGCAACTGGCGCATGTCGAGGCCGCCGGGGTCTTTGATCCGTTCGGGATCGGGTTTCTCGCTCATGGTCCTGCCTTGGCCGGATGACCGGCTGTGCTAAACTTCATGCTTGATTTTAATGGAGTTTTTCCATCATGTCGGGCAGCACGCTGGGTACCCTGTTCTGTATCACTTCCTTCGGCGAATCACACGGGCCGGCGATCGGCTGCGTGG
>CAZHJU010000041.1:0-22910 GCA_964533495.1 uncultured Bordetella sp.
CGGCGCGAACAGCGCGAACCAGGAAAGCGCCTCGTAATCCGCGATCCCCGCCTCCCGCATCGTCGGCACCTGCGGGGCGGCCGCCGCGCGCCGTGCGCCGGTCACCGCCAGGGGCCGCACGCGGTCGCGGGCGATGTGCAGGTGCGCGGTGCTCAGGCTGCCGAACATGATCGACACCTGGCCGCCGACCAGTTCGAAGATCGCCGGCATGCCGCCCTTGTACGGCACATGGGTCAGGAACAGCCCGGCGCGCTGCGCGAACAGCACCGCGGCAAGGTGCGCCGCGGTGCCGATGCCCGAGGACGCGTAATCGAGCTCGTGCGGCCGGCGCCGGGCGAAAGCCACCAGTTCGCCGACCGAATGCACCGGCAGCGACGGGTGCACGATCAGCACGTTCTGCACCGTGGCCACCATCGCCACCGGCGCGAAATCGTTCAGCGTGTCGTAGGGCAGGCGCGTCCACAGCGAGGGATTGGTGACGTGGGCGGTGTAGGCCATCAGCAGCGTGTGCCCGTCGGGCGCGGCCTTCGCCACCAGTTCGCTGCCGATCATGCCGCCGGCGCCCGGGCGGTTGTCGACGATGACCTGGTGGTTCCAGGCCTCGGTGAACCCCTGGGCCAGCGTGCGCGCGAACACGTCGGTGGCCCCGCCGGCGCTGACCGGCACGATCACCCGGATGGTGCGGCCCGGATAGTTCTGCGCGAATGTTTCGGGCGTCCAGCCGCCGCCGGCAACCGCGGCACAGGCCAGCGAAGCAAGCACGCGCACTGCAGTGTTCATGGGGCCATTGTAATCGCCGGCGGGGCGAATCGCGTACAATCGGCGGCAATCCCCCGCATCACCCCCGGACGCGCAATGGACAAGAAACTGTTTGACGACGAGCTGCAGGCCGCGATGCAGCAGCTCTACGACGAAACCGCCGAGGCGATGCGGCTGGCCACCGTCAGCCCCGACCTCGACGATCTCTCGGCCGTGTTCGCCGCCGCCTTCCTGAAACTGGGCATGGCCACCGGCCTCGTCGAGCAGCGCCATCCCGGCTTCGCCAAGGAAGTCGAGGAAAAACGCCAGCGCGTGATCGCCGCGCTGATGAAGGAGCAGCAGGCACAGCAGGAACAACAACAGCAGCAGAAACACTGAGGCCACGATGCAGAAACCGATCTACCTCGACAATTCCGCGACCACCCCGCTCGACCCCGCCGTGCTCGAGGCGATGCTGCCTTTCCTGCACGGCGAATTCGGCAACCCGGCAAGCGGCACGCATGCCCTGGGCCGCGCCGCCAGCCGCGCCGTCGAGCAGGCGCGCGCCGACGTGGCGAAGCTGGTCAACGCCGAGCCGCGCGACATCGCCTGGACGTCGGGCGCCACCGAATCCAACAACCTGGCCATCAAGGGCGCGGCGCTGGCCGGACAAAAACGCGGCAAACACCTCGTCACCGTGCAGACCGAGCACAAGGCCGTGCTCGACACGATGCAGTGGCTGGAAAAGCAGGGCTTCGAGGTCAGCTATCTCGCGCCGCAAAAAAACGGCCTGCTCGACACCGACGCCTTCCGCGCCGCGCTGCGGCCGGACACCGTGCTCGCCTCGGTGATGCTGGTCAACAACGAAATCGGCGTGATCCAGGACGTCGCCGCGCTCGGCGCGATCTGCCGCGCCAACGGCACGCTGTTCCACGTCGACGCCGCGCAGGCCACCGGCAAGGTCGCGATCGACCTCGCGCAGTGGCCGGTGGACCTGATGTCGCTGACCGCGCACAAGACCTACGGCCCCAAGGGCATCGGTGCGCTCTACGCGCGACGCTCGCCGCAGGTCCGCCTCGAATGCCAGATGCACGGCGGCGGCCACGAACGCGGCCTGCGCTCGGGCACGCTGGCCACCCACCAGATCGCCGGCATGGGCACGGCCCTCCGCATCGCCGGCGAACTGATGGCGGAGGAAGTGCCGCGGCTGCGCGCGCTGCGCGACCGGTTCTGGAACCGGATCAAGGATGTGCCCGGCGTGATCCTCAATGGCGACCTCGAACAACGCATCGCCAACAACCTCAACATCAGCCTCGACATCCCCAACTGCGATTCCCTGGTGACCACGCTCGACGACATCGCCGTGTCCTCGACCTCGGCCTGCTCCACCGGCGGCGTCTCGCACGTGCTGCAGGCGCTGGGTTCGGACGCCGGCATCGCCGGCAACTCGATCCGCATCACCGTCGGGCGCTTCAACACCGTCGGAGAAATCGACTGGGCGGCGGATTACCTGCGGAAGAAGATCGAGGATTGCCGGGCGGGAAGACTGGCGGCCTGAGCGGCACGCCCCCTGATTTGCAGCCTGTCGTTCACGGCCGCGCTCCGGCCGGAACGATGATCTTCAACATTGCGCCCGCCGCGACAGTCCGGGATGAGCCCCATGAGCGCCAAAACCGAAGCCCTGGAACAATTCTTCGCCGCACTCAACCGCAATGACATGCAGGCCATCACCCGGGATTTCGATGCGGAGATCGTGCGGATCGAACCCGAGGGCTTTCCGGCAGCCGGCACCTATCGCGGCATCGCGGCGGTGCAGGCGCATGTCGCCAGAGGCCGCGGAACCTGGGCCGAAGGGAGCTGCGAGCCCGAACAATTCCTCGAGAACGGCGACAAGGTGGTCGCATATCTCCATGCCCGGGTCCGCCTGAAAGGCTCGACCGAATGGGTCGGCGGTCGATTTGCCGACGGCTTCGTGTTTCGCGATGGCAGGATCGTCCAGTATCTGTCTTTCGGGGAACGGGCTGAGGCGCTCGGGTGGGCCGGCATCGAAGACTGAGGACGATCTGCGTCAGGTATGCAGTTTTGCTCTTGTTGCGTAACGATGCGGCTCAGCCGCAGGCGCCAGTGGACGAAGGACGCTACAGCTGCAACCGCTGTGTTAGGCACCACTCTCACCCTTCTTTGATCGTCCGAGCCGCATGAATACCCAAGTGCTTTGGACAATGCCATGCGGTCGCCAAGTACTCCAGCAAAGCACGATCACGATCATTACGCACTTCGAGGTACTGATACTTGTAGCCATCTCGAAGCCTACTACCATCGCCCTCAAGAAACGCTTTCACAAAAGAAGATTGAGCTGCCAGATGGTTTCGTAGCCTCTGACATAGGCCGCCTTCCCCCGGTAAGTCCGTCCGACGTGTACAACACGATTGCGGCGGTCGCGGATGATGTACACGCCATGCGTCTCAGGCGCCCGAACAGAGCCACGTGGCTCAGGAAATATCTGTGATCGCTGTCGGTTAAGTAGGGTGAGCAGCCGTCGAATGCGTTTCCGTTCATTCATAGATCGGATCTGGCGCTTAACGTGGAGGTCTGCGGCGCGGCGAGCCAACCGGCGAACAACGCGATGCGCTTGCCGCTGCGCCCGACAACACCGCCATATTAGCTGCCTTAGTCATTGCACTCAATAAACCAGGAGTAGCCGTATGTGCCTGTGCGAATTTTTGGGTTCGCGTGAATTTGGTAGCCGTGCGGACAATAGCCATGCTCAGAGGTAAGGTGCCTTGACTCAGCCTCTGCAGCCTTGCGCGTGTCGCTGCCGTAGGTCGTGAGACGCTTGTAACCAATACTGACCTGATAGAACTTATCATCGATGCGTGTCGGGCGGCCCGCATGTCTTTCATATCCTCCAGCCGATCGCTTATCGACACCTTCGATCGTCACCGAGTCGTCCGAAAAATAACTTGCGCATCCCGCCACAAATACGATGATAACGGCCGCTGGGAAGGCTCGACTACTCATTGCGGCTGGGAAGGCATCTAACGTGCATTAGTTGACATTTTTAGTTACCAAATTTAGATGACTTTTTTAATTAACATCAACGTCATCGCCCCCTGCCTTCACCCGCCCGATTAACTTCAGAACAATAACAATACCTACGGCCATCTAAAAACAAAAATATCGATAAAATCAAATACTTATAATACTACTACCGCAACCCCCGCGCCGCCTCCTGCAGATGCAGAAAACTGTGGTCACAGAACCCCGGCTCCGCATGCGCCTGCAGTTCCTCGAACACCGCATCCGGATCGCGCAGCACGCGCGCATCGAAATGCCGCGCGTTGACCGCGCCGTAGTTGATGCAGACACCGGTCCGCGCGTCGCGCTCGAGGCAGGCGTAGACCGTCGTCACCGTGTAGAGTCCCGCGCCGTGTTCGACGAAATGCAGGTATTTTTTGCCGCGCAGCAGTTGCGCCTTGCGCGCGCCCGCGCGCCGGGTGTCGATCGAGCGCAGGCGCCCGTCCTGGCGCTGGTAGTGGGTCAGCGAATCGGACGCTCCTTCGACCAGCAGCCGGTTGCCGGTGCCGGGGTCGATGTCGTACTGGCGGTAGAAGGCGCAATGGACCCAGGGGCTGGCGGCGAGGTTCTCGAATTGCGCGATTTCAGTCTGCTGCGCCGCCACCGGTACGGCCGCGACGAGCGCCAGCCAGAGGCAGGCCCTGCGGAAAACGGAGGATGCCGGCGCGGAATTCATGTCCGGGCCAGTGTGCGCCCGCGCACCGCCACTGTCCACCGCCCGCGCGGCGCGCACCGCCGCGGGGCAGGTCCGGCATTTACTTGATCTTGGCGAGGCCGACTTCGGTCAGCACGGCCTGGTATTCCGCGTACTCCGCGTCCAGGCGCTTTTTCGCGGCCTGCGCGTTGACGTAGCCGTTGACCCAGAAGTTCTCCTCCATTTCCTTTTTCCAGTCCTCGGTGGCAGCCATCGCCGTCAGCACCTTGTCCCAGTAGGCGATCTGCTGCGCGGTCATGCCCTTGGGCCCCATCAGGCCGCGCCAGCTGGAGGAATCCGCCGGGATGCCCTGGTCGCGCCAGGTCGGGATCGACGCGAAATCGCCCCACATGCGTTTCGGCGAGGAAATCGCGAGGGTGCGCAGCTTGCCCGTGCGCAGGTGCGCCACCATGTTGCCGAGCCCCGTGTTGACCACGTCGACGTGGCCGCCCAGCACCGCGGTGGTGGTCGCCGAACCGCCGGGGAACACGGCGGTCTTCAGCCGCTTGATGTCGACGCCGCCGGCGCGCAGGCAGGTGATCAGCGTGGTGTGGTTGGCGCCGCCGAGGCTGGTGGAGATGCCGAAGCTGACGGCGTCCGGGGCCTTTTTCAGGATGTCGACGAGTTCCCTGCCGCTCTTGATGGAAGACTCCGCGCGCACGTTGACGCCCAGGTACTCCTCGAACAGCATCGCCAGCGGCGAGAAGGCGGTGTGGTTGTAGGGAATCAGCCCGAGGATGTGGTTGCTGATCGAGCCGGTGGTGGCGACGATCATGTAATGGCCGTCACCCGGATGCTGGTTGAGGTAGTTCAGGCCGATGGTGCCGCTGCCGCCGGGCTTGTTGACCACGTTGACCGGCACGTCGACCAGCTTGTGCTGGGTCAGGATCTTCGCCACGACGCGGGCCGTGCGGTCGGTCGTGCCGCCGGGCCCGGAAGGCGCGATGATCTCCACGGCGCGTTCCGGTTTCCACTGGGCCGCGGCCTCTCCGCCCGCTCCCGCCATCGCCACGCACGCCAGAACCGCCGCCATATTGCGAATCGCCGGAATCCGTACCATGAACCTCTCCTTTGGAAAGATGTGTTTGAACTATAGTATGCCGGAAGCAAAACACATTCCAGCTATACTCGTTGCACGACCTGCGGCAGCGCGGCCGATGCCGCCGCGCCGGGCCGCGCCAACACAGCCACGATACGGAACCCCAGCATGGGCATGACCGCCGCCGAAAAAATCCTCGCCAGAACCAGCGGCAAATCCGCGGTCAGGGCGGGCGACATCGTTTATCCGGAACCCGATTTCGTGATGATCCACGACGGCGTGGTGCGCGGCGCGAAGGAGGAACTCGACGCGCTGGGCATTAGCCGCGTCTTCGACCCCGAGCGCGTGCTGATGGTCACCGACCACGACGTCGTCTACGTCAACGACCGCGCGGCGGCGCGCGGCGCCTTCAACCGCGAGGCAGCGAAAGCCTGGGGCATCAAACACTTCTTCGACGCCGGGCGCGGCGGCCACGGCCACATCTTCCCCACCGAACGCGGCTGGGTGCTGCCGGGCACGCTCTATTTCGACAACGACCGCCACTGCACCAACGCCGGCGGCATCGGCGCGCTGGCGATCCGCATGGGCACCGAAATCAACCGCGTGCTCGCCACCGGCACCAACTGGACGCTGGTGCCGAAGTCGGTGAAGCTGACGATCCGGGGCAGACTGCAGCCCGGCGTGTTCGCGCGCGACCTCGGCTTCGTCATCGGCAAGAACCTCGCGCCGGACGGCGGTTTCGGCGTCGACATCGACTACCGCGTGCTGGAATTCGCCGGCGAGCTCGACCAGTTCAGCCTCGCCGCGCGCGTCTCGCTATGCAGCACGCCGACGGAAATGCGCGCGATCGGCGTGTTCTTCCCGCCGTCGCAGGCGATACTCGATTACGCCGCCGAACGCGCACAACGGCCGTTCACGCCGGTCTATCCCGACGCCGATGCCCGCTACGATGCCGAGGTCGAGCTCGACGTCGGCAGCCTGAAACCGCAGGTTGCCCTGCCCGGCGGTCCGCACAAGGCGGCCGACCTCGCCAGCGTCGCCGGCACGCCGGTCAGCCACACCTACATCGGCTCCTGCGGCTCCGGCATGTACGAAGACCTGGAAATTGCGGCCTCGATCCTGAAAGGCAAGAAGCTCGCCTACGGCGTGCGCCTGATCGTCGTGCCCGGCTCCGAGGATTCGACGCGGCGGATGACGCGCGAAGGGCTGCTCGACATCTTCCACGACGCCGGCGCAATGGTGATCCCGGCGGGCTGCGGGCCCTGCGCCAGCGGCCGCACCGGGCTGATCGACTCCGGCGAGAACTCGATCTCCACCGCAGTCGCCAACGGCGCGGGACGCTTCGGCGCGAAGGACGCGCAACTCTATCTCGGCAGCCCCGCCACCGTCGCCGCCTCGGCGGTGACCGGACGCATCACCGACCCGCGCGAATTCCTGCCCGCCTGACCGGCCGTGAAGTTGACCTTGAATGCACGCCTGATTACGCTCGACGCTTTTTGCCGACGGAACAAGACATGGGAATGACCGCAGTCGAGAAGGTGCTCGCCGCCAAAAGCGGGCGCGCCTCGGTGAGGCCAGGCGACGTGGTGTCGCCCGACCCGGATTTCATCATGATCCACGACGGCGTCGTGATGGGCGCCAAGCGCGAGCTCGACGCGCTGGGCATCACGAAGCTCGCCACGCCGGACAAGGTGCTGATGGTCACCGACCACGACGTCATCTACGGCAGCGCGCGCGCCGCCGAGCGCGGCGCCTTCAACCGCAGGGCCGCAGCGGACTGGGGCGTGAAGAATTTCTACGACGTCGGCCGCGGCGGCCACGGCCACATCTTCCCGATGGAGTCCGGCCTGCTGCTGCCGGGCATGTTCTATTTCGACAACGACCGCCACGCCACCAACGCCGGCGCGATCGGCGCCTTCGGCTTCCGCATGGGCGGCGAGATCAGCCGCGTGCTCGCCACCGGCACCAACTGGGTCATGGTGCCGAAGACCGTGCGCCTGACGCTGCGCGGAAAACTGAAGCCCGGCGTGCACGCGCGCGACATCGGCTTCCGCTTCGCCGCGCTGCTGAAACAGGGCGGGCTCGCCGCCGACCTCGATTACCGCGTGCTCGAATACGCCGGCGACCTCGAACAGTTCGACCTCGCCGGCCGCGCCGCGCTGTGCTCGACGCCGACCGAGATCCGCGCCTACGGCGTATTCGTGCCGCCGTCGGAGGCGATCCTCGAACACGCGCGCGCGAAAGCGCAGCGGCCCTTCACGCCGGTGTACTCCGATGCCGACGCGCGTTACGACGCCGATCTGAAGATGGACATCTCGGCGCTGGAACCGCAGGTGTCGCTGCCCGGCAGCGTCGAGAACGCGGTGGACGTGTCGGCCATCGAAGGCACGCCCGTCGATCACGCCTTCATCGGCTCCTGCGGCTCGGGCATGTGGGAAGACCTGGTCGCCGCGGCGGACATCCTGAAGGGCCGCCGCCTCGCGCCCAACGTGCGGCTGTTCGTCGCGCCGGGATCGGAAGCCACCAACCGCCGGCTGGCCGCCGAAGGACTGCTCGGCACCTTCATCGAGGCCGGCGCGGTCATGCTGCCGCCCGGCTGCGGCCCCTGCAACGACGCGGTGATCGGCCCGGTGCACTCCGGCGAAGTGTCGATCTCCACCGCCACTAACAACAACGCCGGCCGCTTCGGCGCGAAGGACGCGAAGCTGTACCTCGGCAGCCCGGCGACGGTGGCCGCTTCGGCGGTGGCGGGAAAAATCGCCGATGCGCGGAAACTGTGAATGACGGGAACGGACACGCCTTTCGTCATTCCGGCGCATGCCGGAATCCAGGGGTTTGCGCCGTGTCTTTCTGGATTCCGGATCGCGCGTTGCGCGTCCGGAATGACGGCAAAACTGGCAACGACATGGGCCATTCGAATCCGTCATTCCGGCGAAAGCCGGAATCCAGGCCGTGAAGCAACCATGCGTATACATGCTGGCCAGCCGCAAAAACGGCACGTTGTATGTCGGCGTGACATCGGACCTCGTCAAGAGAGTCTGGGAACACAGGAACGATGTGGTCGAAGGATTCACCAAAAAATATGGCGTTCACACATTGGTCTGGTACGAACAGCACGACTCGATGGTCTCGGCGATTACACGCGAAAAAACCCTGAAGGGCTGGAAACGCCAATGGAAACTGGAATTGATCGAGAAAGAAAATCCGCAATGGCACGATCTATACGACAGCTTGATCTGACAGCGACACCCGCCCCGGCTCGTCATTCCGGCGCAAGCCGGAATCCAGGGGTTCATCACGGCCATCCTGGATTCCGGACCGCCCCCCAAGGGGACTTCCTTCGGGGCGCGCGTTGCGCGTCCGGAATGACGGATCGGGTTACCGTCAGCCCCGGAGAACAATCATGAGCAATGAATTCCAATGGCTCCTCAAAGGCCGCTGCTACAAGCTCGGCCACGACGTCTGGCACGCCGGCGGCGTGGTGCCGAACTGGATCATCACCGGCCGGCATTTCGATCCCAAGGACATCATCCCGCACCTGTTCGAGGAAACCGACCCTGGCTTCCACACCCGATGCAAACCCGGCGACATCATCGTCACCGGCAAAAACTTCGGCATGGGCCCGAAGATGAACGGCTATATCGCGATGCAGGCGCTGGGCCTCGGGCTGGTCTGCGAATCGATGCCCTTTCTCGCCTACCGCGCCGCGATCGGCTGCGGCGTGCGCGTGCTGACCGACTGCGTCAACGTCACTGAAATGTGCGAGACCGGCGACGAACTGGAAATCAACTTCCGAGACGGATTTTTCATCAACCACACGAAGGACATCCGCCGCGAATACCCGCCGATGCCCGACACGCTGATGGAAATCGTCGAACTCGGCGGCAACGCCGGCTGGCTGCAGGACTGGCAGTCGAAGCGCCAGGCGGGCGCGGCTTGACGCAGCGACTCAATACATACGGCCAGCCGGTCGGCTGCGCGCTCGACGGCTGGACGCCGCCGCCCGCGCCGCCGCGGGCGGCGCTCGAAGGCCGCTGCTGCCGGCTCGAACCGCTCGACGCGGAACGCCACGCGGCGCAGCTCGATGCCGCCAACCGCCTCGAACCCGACGACCGCGGCTGGACCTACATGACCTGCGGCCCCTTCGCGACGCCGGCGGACTATCGCGCCTGGGTGGAATCGCAGGCGGGACGCGACGACCCGCGCTTCTACGCGATCATCGACCTCGAGACCGGCCAGGCCGGCGGCGTGGCCTCCTACATGCGCATCGACCCGGCCAACGGCTGCATCGAGGTCGGCGGCATCAAGCTGACGCCGCTGGTTTCGCGCAGGCCGGCGATGACCGAGGCGATGCACCTGATGATGAAAAACGCCTTCGCGCTCGGCTACCGCCGCTACGAATGGAAATGCGACGCGCTGAACGAACCCTCGCGCGCGGCGGCCCGGCGCTTCGGGTTTTCCTACGAGGGCATTTTCCGCCAGGCCGTCGTCTACAAGGGCCGCAACCGCGACACCGCCTGGTTCTCGATCACCGACCGGGAATGGCCGGCGATCCGCGCCGCGCAGGAACAATGGCTGGCGCCGGAGAACTTCGATGCGCAGGGGCGGCAGAAGGTGAGCCTGTCGTCATTGACGGCGCCGTTGCTGCGGGCGCGGGACTGACACCTGAGCCATCGCCCACCCCGTCATTCCGACGAACGCCGGAATCCAGGAGTTATGCCGATGGTGTTTGCTGGATTCCGGCGTTCGTCGGAATGACGTATATCGTAACTATTTTATTTTATTGATATTTTTAACTGATGCTCGCATCTGCGCCGCAACGATGATGCGCTTCACCGCCGCACCGTATTCGACGCCGGCAAAACACAGGTGGTTGCCCATCGCATGCGGATGCAGGTCGGGATTGGCGTTCGCCTCGAGGAACACGATGCGCCCGTCCGGGGTCAGGCGGTAGTCGATGCGGCCGTAATCGCGCAGCTTCAGCGCGTGAAAAATCGCGCGGCTCGCGGTCTCGACATCGCGCTGCAGGTTGCGCGACAGTTTCGCCACGCGCCAGCGCACGCGCCAGCGGCTGCGATAGGCGCCGTCGTTCTTCAGCTTGTACGAGGCGAAGGTCGGCGCGCCGCGGCCGCGGCGGCCGATCACCAGTTCCACGCCCGGCATCACTTCGGGTCCGTTGCCGAGCAGCGCGACGTAGAGGTCGCGCCCCTCGATGAACTCCTCGCAGATCAGCGGGGCCGCCACGCGCCTGCGCAGCACGCGCACGCGCCGGACCAGTTCCCTCTCGTTCTTCACCAGCGAATTGACGCGCACCTCGTCGGAGCCGTCGCCGAACTGCGGCTTGACGATCAGCGGATAGGGCACGCGTGGATTGCGGATCGGGCCTTTCGGCGGAATCACGAAATGCCGCGGGACGCCGACGCCGAGGTCGGACACGATGTGCTTGGACAGCGCCTTGTCGCGCGCGAGCCGGAGGCCGGAGAGACCGGTGCCGGTGTAGGGCAGCCCGAGCAGGTCGAGCAGTCCCGCGATCGCCGCGTCCTGGCGGCGGTCGCCGTCGACGCATTCGGTCAGGTTGAACACCAGCCGCGGCTTCAGCGCGCGCAGTTCCGCGATCACCGGATCGACCGCGGCGTCGAAGGGCACGACGGCGACCTTCAGGCGCTGCGCGCGCAGGGTGTCGTACAGATAGGCTTCGACGCTGCTGCGTTCGGGCACGAAACGGCCGTTGCCCTTGCGCTCGCCCGCTTCGGCGTCGACCAGCAGCGCGATGTCGCAGCGCGGAGCCCGGGCTTTGCTTTTTTTCTTCGGCTTCGCCATGCGCCGATTCTAACAGCGCGGAAAAGTCAGATGGCCTGCCCCGCCCGGAACAACCCGCGCGGCACGCGGTGCAGGCGCTCGCAGCCGTCGCGCGTGATGCGCAGCAGCTCGCCCACCTGCACGCCGGAGCGCTTCGATTCGTCTTCCTCGGTGGTCACCGGATTGGGCTGCACGACGACGGTCATGTTTTCCTCCAGCGTCATCCGCGGCAGCGCGCGGCCCGCCATGCGGCTTTTCGTGCCGATGATCGGCTGGAAGTAGCCGCCGCCGAAGCCGTGCACGAGGTCATCGCAGACCGTATAGCCGCGGCGCTCGATTTCCGCGGTCGCCTCCAGGACTTCCTCCATCGCCGCGCCGTGGCGCAGCACCGCGGCCACCGCGTCGAACACCGCTTCCGCGGTCGCGTGCAGGTCGCGATAGCGCGGCGTCGCTTCCGCATCGACGGTGAAGGTGCGCAGCACCTGCCCCGGATAGTCCCACCAGTACGCCGACAGCTCGCAGGACACGATGTCGCCGGCGCGCACCCTGCGCGTCGAAGCGTACTGCGGCGGCACGTGGCGCTGCGGGGCTTCCATGGACGTCACGCCGATGTAATGGATCATCGTCGTGCCGCCGAGGCCGATGTACGCGCCTTCGACCAGCGCCGCCAGCTCGCGCTCGTCCATGCCGGGGCGCGTGCCGGCGACCAGCGCGCGCAGGCCCGCGTCCGACAGCGCCGCGCCGATGCGCAGCCAGTCGATTTCCTCGGCCGATTTGCGCATCCTGAGCTGCGCGTAGTCCGCATCCAGCAGCACCATGTCGAAGGCCGCCTCGAGCTGGCGGAATTTCGCCACCGTCAGCGGCCCGATCAGGCCGACGCGTTTCGCGCCGCGGCGCTTCAGTTCGGCGACCGTCAGCGCGGTGCCACGATGCTCGCCCCAGCGCACGTCGACGTCATGGGCCAGCCTGCGAGCGAGCGGCACATGGTTATGCCACTCCATGTGCATCGTCATGCGTTCGCCCGGCCTGAACACGACGTAGGCCTCGGCGGTGCCCGGCCAGCCGGTGAGCCACTGCGGCGCGTTGCCGGCGCGATGGTCGGTGACCACCAGCAGGTGGTCGCAACCGTGCTTCTCCATCGCGGCGGCGAGCGCGGCGCGGCGGCGTCCGTATTCGGCCTCGGAAAATCTCGGGTATTCCTGCTGCAGGATGGCCTGCAAATGCGGCTCAAGGCCCGGCAGATTGGCGCTCACGCCCTGCTCCTCCAAAAAAACGGGCGGCGCCCGGAGCGCCGCCCGCGATGCCTCCGGAACGGAATCTACTGCGGCTTGATGCCGGCGGCCTTCAGCACCGTGGCGCCGGTCTCGATCTCGCTGCGCACGAACTTGGCGAACTGCGCCGGCGTCATGTCCATCGGCTCGTTGCCGAGCCCCGAGAGCTTGCCCTTGACCACGGGATCGTTGCCCGCCGCCCTGATCGAGTCCGCGATCCTGGCGATGATGGGCTGCGGCACGCCGGCCGGCGCCCAGATGCCGAACCACAGCGAGAAATCGAATCCCGGCACGCCGGACTCGGCGATGGTCGGCACGTTGGGCAGCACGCTGCTGCGCTTGATCGTGCTCACCGCGATTGCGCGGACCTTGCCCGCCTGCATCTGCCCCTGCATCGTCGACACCGGCGCGAAATAGAAATCGACGCGCCCGCCGACCACGTCGCCCAGCGCCTCGGCCGAGCCCTTGTACGGCACATGGTTCATGTCGATCCTGGCCATCAGCTTGAGCTTTTCCAGGTTCAGGTGCGTGCCGCTGCCGACGCCCGCCGAAGCGAAGTTGAGCGCGCCGGGCTTGGACTTGGCCGCGTTCAGCACGTCCTGCATGGTCCTGTACGGCGAGCTCGGGTGGGTCACCATCACGTTGGGCTGCTGCGCCAGCGGACCGATGTCGACGAAGTCCCTGAGCGTGTCGTAAGGCAGCCTGGCGTACAGCGCCGGATTCACCGTGTGCCCGGACGAATGCATCAGCAGCGTGTAGCCGTCGGGATTGGACTTCGCCGCGATGGCGCCGGCGATCGAGCCGCCCGCGCCGGGCCGGTTGTCCGCGAGCACGGTCTGCCCCCACATCTCCGTCCATTTCTGGGTGTAGAGTCGGCCGACGATGTCGGTGGCGCTGCCCGGCGGAAACGCCACGATGAAACGCACCGGCTTGGTCGGATAATCCGCGGCAAACGCCTGCGCGGCGCAGACGGCCAACGCGGCGATTGCCCATTTCGCTACTGTACTCATGTTCCCCTCCTCCTGGGTAATTAAGTTTCCGAAACCCTCGTTTCAGAGCCCGTCGCCGATATCGACGTTTTCCGGCTTGAGCTCGATGCCCGACGCCTTCGCCTGCAGCAGCAGCAGTTGCGAGAAGTCCTGATCATACCCATGCCCGATCAGGGTCTGCACCAGGTCGCGCGTGACCGCCGTGGTCGGCATCGGCACCCCGTAGGTGCGGCCGGCGGCGAGACCGAGATCGATGTCCTTGCGCAGCAGCTCGGGCGTGAAGGTCACGTGGAAATCGAGGTTCGACAGCGCCGGGGTCTTGTAGGCGGTGAACATCGAGCCCATCACGCTCTTGTTCAGGAAATCGAGGAAGGCGTGGCGCTGCATGCCGGCCTTTTCGGCGAGCACGGTGATTTCGCACAGGTTCTGGATCACCACGCCGAGCATCACGTTGTGACAGATCTTGGCGATCCGCGACAGCTCGCCGTCGCCGACGTAGGAGACGCCGCGGCCGATGGCTTCCAAATACGGCGTCACGGCGTCGAAGGCATCCTTCGGGCCGGAAGCGACCACGGTCAGCTTGCCGGCCTTGATCACCTTGGCATTGCCCGACACCGGCGATGCCAGCAGCTTGACGCCTTTTTCGCCCAGCCTGGCGCGGATCTCGGCCGACTCCTCCAGCGAGATCGACGTGCTGTCGACGACGATCTTCGGCTTGCCGCCGGCGGACATCACTCCATTGGATCCGAACAGCACTTCCTTGACGTCCTTTCCGGTGGACACCATCGTGAACACGATGTCGCAGCCGGCGAGATCGGTCAGCTTGTCCGCCACCTTCGCGCCGGATTTCGCCAGCGGCTCGGCCTTGGACTTCGTGCGATTCCAAACGGTGATGTCGCAGCCGGCCTTGGCCAGGCGCTCCGCCATCGCGTAGCCCATGCGGCCGATGCCGATCCAGCCCAGCTTGTGTTTTTTCATGTCTGCCATGGTGCGGTTTCCTTGAAATTGAAGATTGCGGGCTTCAGGCTTCCAGCGCCTGCGCCCAGTTGCGGGTTTCGAGCGCGTTTTTCACTTCGGCGAGGAAGGCCGCCGAGTACGAGCCGTCCACCGCGCGGTGATCGAAACTCTGCGCCAGCACACCGACCGGACGGATGGCGATCGAGTCGCCGCCTTCGCTTTCCACCACCACCGGTTTCTTGCGGATGCCGTCGGCCGACAGGATCGCCACCTGCGGCGGGTTGATGATCGGCGCGGTGATGACCGTGCCGAAGGCGCCGTTGTTGGTGATCGTGTAAGTGCCCTCGGTCATCTCGTCGGGACGCAGCCGGCCGGCGCGGGCGCGCGTCGCGAGGTCGTTGATCTCGCGCGCGATCTGCGGCAGCGACTTCGCCGGCACGTCCTTGACCACCGGCACCACCAGCCCGTCGAAGTTGAGGTCCACCGCGATGCCGATGTTGATCCGCCGGTGCAGCGTCAGGCCGTCGCCGGCGAGGCTCGCGTTGAGCTTCGGAAACTTGCCGAGCGCGATCGACACCGCGCGCACGATGAACGGCAGGTAGGTCAGCGAGAAGCCCTCGCGCGCCTTCCATGCCGCGCCGTGGGCGGCACGCGCCTGATCGACCTTCAGGAAATCGGCCTCGACCACCTGCAGCACGTGCGGCGCGGTCTGCCAGGACTTCGCCATGTTCTCGGCGACGCGCTTGCGCACGCCGTTGAAGGGCACGGTCTGCCCGGCCTGCAGCGGCGCCGGTGCCGGCAGCGACCTTGCGGCAGCCACCGCGGCGGCCGGCTGCGCGCCGCGGCCGGCGATATATCCGGTGACGTCCTCGCGGGTGATGCGGCCGTCGCGACCGGTGCCGGGAATGTCGGCGGGATTCAGGCGGTGTTCGGCGACCAGCCGGCGCACCACCGGAGACAGCCGTTGCGCCGGATCGACGCGCGAACGACGCGGCGCCGCGGCTGCGGCCATCGCGGGCGCCGGCGCCGCCGCGACCGGCGCAGGTTTCGCCGCCGCCGGCGCGCCCTGCGCCGCGCCCGCCTCGCGGATCACCGCCAGCCGCGCGCCGACCTTGGCCACCACGCCTTCGGCGACCACGATCTCGGCCACGACGCCGGTGACCGGCGACGGAATCTCGGTGCTGACCTTGTCGGTCTCGACGTCGAACAGCGTTTCGTCGGCATTGATGCTGTCGCCGACCTTCTTGTACCACCGGGTGACGGTGCCCTCGGCCACGGTTTCACCGAGCTGCGGCATGATGATGTCCATCCTTCCGCCTCCCTCAGTCGATCTTCTGCGCGATCTCGCGCACGATGCGCTCGACCGAGGGAATCGTCGCGTCCTCCAGCTTGTCGGCCGAGGGCAGCGGGATGTGCGGCGTGGTGATGCGGATGATCGGGCCGTCGAGCTCCCAGAAGCACTCGTCGGCGATGATCGAGGCGATTTCCGCGCCCCAGCCGCAGAGCCGCGGGTTTTCCTCGACGGTCACCAGCCGCCCGGTCGCCGCCACTTCGGCGAGGATGGTCGCGGTATCCAGCGGCACCAGCGAGCGCACGTCGACCACCGTGCAGGAGATGCCGTGCTCCTTCTCCAGTATCTCGGCTGCCGCCAGCGCGCGGTGCACCATCAGCGCCAGCGCGACGATGGTGCAATCCTTGCCCCGGCGCAGCACGCGCGCCTTGCCCAGCTCGTCGACCAGTTCGCCGTCGAGCACCTCGCCCTTCATCGGATACAGCGACTTCTGCTCGAACACGATCACCGGATCCTCGTCGCGCACCGCGGCGGCGATCAGGCCCTTGACGTCGGCGGGAAACGCCGGCGCGACGACCTTGATGCCCGGAATCATCATCGCCCAGTTCTCCACCGACTGCGAATGCTGGGCGCCGAAGCGCGAGCCCGCGCCGTTGGCGGTGCGGATCACCAGCGGCACCTGCACCTGGCCGTTGGTCATGTAGCGCGACTTCGCGATCTCGTTGGCCACGATGTCCCAGCACACCGCCAGGAAGTCGGAGAACATGATCTCGGCAATCGGCCGCAGGCCGGTCATCGCCGCGCCCATCGCCGCGCCGAGGATGGCCTGCTCCGAGATCGGCGTGTCGCGCACGCGCTTCGGGCCGAACCGGTCGAGCAGGCCGACCGTGGCCTTGAACACGCCGCCGGCCGCAGCGATGTCCTCGCCGAGAAAGACCACGCGCTCGTCGCGCGCCATTTCCTGCGCGATGCCCGCGGCCACCGCGTCGCGGTAGGTCAGTTCCGCCATGCTGCACCCCCGTCCGCCCACACGTGTTTCTCGATCTCGTCCAGCGACGGCAGCGGCGAGGCCTTCGCCGTCTCGGTCGCCTCGTTCACCTGTTGCATGACGTCGTCCTCGATGTCCTTCAGCGTCGCCTCGACGATGCCGAGGCCCAGCAGCCGTTCGCGGTAGACCTTGATCGGGTCGCGCTCCAGCCATTGTTCCAGTTCGCCTTCCGGGCGGTATTTCGCCGGATCGGCGCGCGAATGCCCGGAATGGCGGTAGGTCATGCACTCGATCAGCGCCGGCCCGCCGCCCTTGCGGGCGCGGTCGATGTACTTCGTCGCCGTGCGGTACACCGCGTCGGCGTCGTTGCCGTCGACAACCACTTTTTCCAGGTTGTATGCCGCCGCGCGGTCGGCCGCCGGATGCTCCACCGCAGTGACCGCATGGATCGGCGTGTATTCCATGTAAAGGTTGTTCTCGCAGACGAAGATCACCGGCAGCTTCCAGATCGCCGCGAAATTCAGCGCTTCGTGGAAAGCGCCGATGTTGGTGGTGCCGTCGCCGAAGAAGCACACGGCCACCTGCCCGGTGCCGCGGTACTGCGCGCTCCAGGCCGCGCCGGCCGCCACCGGCAAATGGGCGCCGATGATCGCGTAGGAGCCCATCGCCCCCTTCGACACGTCGGTCAGGTGCATCGAACCGCCCTTGCCGCCGAGCAGGCCGCATTCGCGCCCCATCAGCTCGCCGAGCACGCCGCTCATCGAGGCGCCGCGCGCCAGCGTGTGGGCATGGCCGCGGTAGGTGCAGAACGTATAGTCATCGGGGCGCATCGCCACGCCGAAGGCGGCGGCGATGGCTTCCTGCCCCAGCGACAGGTGGCTGGTGCCCTTGATCAGGTTCTGCAGGAACAGGTCGTAGGCGCGCTTCTCGCACAGCCGCAGTTCCAGTTGCATGCGGAACAACTCGAGCCGGATGTCGCGGCCGATGTCGTCTTCCACCGCGGCGGATTTCTTGCTTTTCACTTTGGCATCCATGGATCAGTACTTGTTGGCGATCGGCAGTTCCTGGGCCGGGAACAGCGTGATGATCTTCGCGCCGTCCGGCGTCAGCACGACCTCCTCCTCGATCCGCGCCGCCGACACGCCGTCCTTGGCCGGACAGAAGGTCTCGACCGCGAACACCATGCCGGCCTTCAGCTCGTAGGGATCCTTGAAAGAGTTCAGCCGCGAGATCAGCGGCCGCTCGTGCAGGCCGAGGCCGAGGCCGTGGCAGAAATTCAGGCCGAAGGCCGCCATCTCGGTCTCGAAGCCGATGTCGGTGCATTTCGGGAAGGCGCGCGCCACCTCGTCGGTGGACACGCCCGGTTTCAGCATCGCGATCGCGTCGTCCATCCAGCGCCGCGCGCGCTTGTAGGCGTCGTGCTGTTCCCGCGTCGCGCTGCCCACCGTGAAGGTGCGGTAATAGCAGGTCTTGTAGCCCATGTACGACTGGATCAGGTCGAAATAGGCCTGGTCGCCGGGGCGGATCAGCCGGTCGGTGAAATTGTGCGGATGCGGGCTGCAGCGCTCGCCGGCGATGGCGTTGACCGCCTCGACGCAGTCCGAGCCCATTTCGTAAAAACGTTTGGTCGCCATCGCGACGATTTCGTTTTCGCGCACGCCGGGCTTCAGCGCCTCGAAAATGTCCTGGTAGACGCCGTCGCCCATCGCCGCCGCGGTGTTGAGCAGCGTGATCTCGTCGTGATTCTTGATCTCGCGCGCGTCGAGCATGACCTGCTGCCCGTCCATGACTTTCAGGCCGAGCTTCTGCAGCGCGAACAGGAACGGCGGCTCGACCACGTCGATGCCGATCGGCATGTCGGCGACGCCCTCCTGCTTGAGGATGTCGTAAATCTCTTTCGCCGCCTGCTCGAACAGGCCGACCTTCGGCGACACCGCGCCACGCAGCCCGGCGAGGCCGGGAATGCAGTGATTGGTCGGCAGCCACGGTGCGTAGAGCTTGTGGTGGCGCACCGCGGAGCCGAAGTCCCAAACCCAGGGCTCGCCGTTGCCGGTCAGCAGGCACCAGCGCGTCAGCTTGTCGCGCGCCCATTCGCCGATCACCGTGCTCGAGATGTAGCGCATGTTGATCTGGTCGAACACCAGCAGCGCGCCGAGCTTCGATTTCTTCAGCGCGTTGCGCGTGCGCGCGAGCCGGTATTCGTGCAGCCGCCGGAAATCGACGCGCTCCTCGAAATCCACCTGCATGCGGCCCGGCGCCTGCAGCGGACGGTCCCAGCGGTGATTCGGATTCGCGGGATCGAACAGACCGTCGGGCGCCGAGGAGACGCGTTTCTTCGGGTCGATCGCCGAAGCCCTCACCAGCTTCGGCTCGACCTTCTTCCATTTGCGGGCCATTAAAAAATCTCCAATAAAATCAAATACTTATGAATTACGCTCATCATTCATAGCTCATCGCTCAGCGCTGCCTTCCTAGTCTGCCTTGATGCCAGAAGCCCTGATGATCGGCGTCCATTTCGCCAGCTCGCTTTTGACGTAAGCGTGCAGTTCCTCCGGCGTCGTCGGCGACGCCAATGCGCCCCGCTGCAGCAGCGCGGCCTTGACCTCGTCCAGGGCCAGGATGCCGGTGATTTCCCCGTGCAGCTTGTTGAGGATGGGTTTGGGCACCTTCGCCGTCGTGAACAGGCCGAACCAGAGCTCGGCCTCCATGCCCGGAATGCCGGCCTCGGTCGCGCTGGGAATGTCGGGCGTGCCGGCGAAACGCTCCTTGCTCGACACCGCGAACGCGCGCACCTTGCCCGACTTCAGTTGCGCGTAGGCGGTGACCGGGGACAGGAAGGAAACCTGCGTCTCCCCGGACAGCAGCGAGGTCAGCGCGAAGCCCGCGCTCTTGTACGGCACGTGCTGCAGGTTCGCCTTCGCCACCTGCTTGAACAGCTCGCCGGCCAGATGGCTGATCGTGCCGTTGCCGGCCGAAGCGTAGCCGAGGTTGCGCTGCTTCGACAGCGCCACCAGTTCCTGCACGCTCTTCACGTTGACCGAGGGATGCACGACCAGCACCACGACGCCGCTGGCCGTCCTGGTGATCGGCGAAAAATCCTTCAGCGGATCGTAGGGCAGGTTTTTATAGAGCGACACCGCGCTAACCATCGGGCCGGCGTGGCCCATGACCAGCGAGTAACCGTCGGGCGTCGCCTTTGCCACCACCTCCGCCGACAGCGTGCCGCCGGCGCCGGCGCGGTTGTCGACCACCACCGGCTGGCCCCAGCGCTCGGTGAGCCGCTGGCCGATGTAGCGCGACAGGTAATCCGCGGTGCTGCCCGCGCCCTGTCCCATGATGCGGATCGGCTTCGACGGGTACTTGTCGGCGGGCTCCGCGGCCTGCGCGGACAGCGCCGCCAGCGCGAGGCCGCACACGATGCCTTGCAGTCCGGTTTTCAGCTTGTTCATGCTCTCCTCCTGTATCGATCGATGGGACGGTCAGGGTTCCGCTTTGTTCTGCGCTTTGTTCTGATAAGACAGATCCATGTATTTCTCAGGCGCGCCTTTCGGCGACTGCAGGCCCTCGGCCTGCCAGTAGACGTCGATCACCTGCTGCAGGCCGGCGGCGTCGATGACGGGCAGCGGCTTGGCGACGAAGGCATCGAAGGCTTTGCTGGCAAGCGCGGGCGCGATGTTCAGCCGCGACGGCAGCAGCCCGATCGCCGCTTCCCTGTTCGCCGGATCCTTCAGCCAGTGGCAGGCGCCGCGGAAAGCGCGGATGAAGGCCGCCAGCCGCCCGCCGTTCTGCGCCGCCCACGATCTGCGGCAAGCCGCGATCGAGCCGGGATAGTCCGGGAAAAACTGCGTGGTCGTGCCGAGCGAGCCGAAACCCAGCGCGAGCAGGTTGCGGTCGAAGGGCGGATTGAGCCAGCTCGCCGCGCCCTGCCCCGCCTTCATCGCGTCGAAGCGCTCCTGCGAGCCGCCGGTTTCGACGAAGCGGTAATCGGATTTCGCCAGGCCGTGTTCGGCCAGCAGCTTGCACAGCAGCAGCGCATAACCGCTGTTGGCGCCATCGACAATGATGTCGCGCCCTTTCAGGCCGGCGAGCGACTTCACGTCCTGCGCCGCCACCAGCGACAGTTCGGGCGCGTGGCCCTGGGCCATCACGATGCAGAGATCGCTGCCGGTCTCGACGGCGCGCACCACATGGTCGGACTGCTGGAAACCGATGTCGTAGCCGCCGCTGCGCAACTGCTCCAGCTGGTGGGTCGAGGAGCCGGTCAGCGTGACTTCGACAGCGACGCCCTCCTGCCCGAACAGTTTGCGGCCCTGGGCCACGTACAGCGGCCAGGCATTGACCCCTTCGGAGATGACGGCCAGCCGGATCGGCGCCGAAACTGCTGCGGACATGTCCCCTCGCTCGGTAAAACTGCTATGACGGACTGGCTTGTGGTCGGGTCGCGGTGGCCGGCCAGACACAGGCCACAGGATGCCGGGCATGCTAGTCGCCGTACAACCAATAGTCAATCATTTAGCCATATTGGTTGAATCTGCTGGATGCGCGAATATCCATAAATTGCGCGGTGCACAAGAGAGAAAATCCGTAAATCCAGCCCGAAGCGCAATACTCTCTGGTTGAAAGTCGGGATCATCAACCGAACCAATTGACCCGATTGGTAAGACCATGCACAATCCGCGGCAGACCATGACCGCAGCGACCCCGAACCGCCTCCACGGCGCCGCCCGCAACAACGGCCGGCACGACAACGCCCAGGAAATCCGCGCCTTCCTCCTCGAAGCCGTGGCCCAGGGTGCCGTCGGTCCCGGCGGCAAGCTGCCGACCGAACGCGAGCTGGCGGCGCGTTTCGACCTGCCGCGCAACACCGTGCGCAAGACGCTGGCCCAGCTCGAAGCCGAAGGCACGATCACCCGTCACGTCGGGCGCGGCACCTTCCTCGCCGACACCGGCGGCTTTCCCGCCGACAGCATCACCCACACCAGTCCCGCCGAGCTGATGGAAGCGCGCATGCGGCTGGAGCCGGCAATGGCCGAACTGATCGTCACCAACGCCACGCCGGCCGACTTCGAACGCATGGAAACCTGCCTCGACCGCGCCGAACGCGGCGCGACGCTCGACGACTTCGAAGTCTGGGATGCGGCGCTGCACCAGGCGCTCGCCGCCGCCACCCACAACCGCTTCGTCACCCGCGTCTTCGACATGGCCACCGCGGTGCGCCACCAGACCGAATGGGGCAAGCTGAAGGACCGCGTGGTGACGCCGGCGCGGCGGCTCAAGTACCAGGAGGAGCACCGCGCCATCGTCGACGCGCTGAAGGCACGCGACGCCGACCGCGCGCGCGCCGCGATCCTCGCCCACCTGCAGCACGCGCAGCGCAACCTGTTCGGCTTCTAGCCGCGCTGCAGTAGACTTCCGCCATGGAAGTCTCCCTCGCCTCCGCCGTCGTCATCCTGCTGCTGGTGATGGACCCGCTGGGCAACGTTCCGCTGTTCGTCTCGCTGCTCGGCAACGTCGCGCCGGAACGCCGCAACCGCGTGATCCTGCGCGAATGCGCGGTCGCCTTCGCGCTGCTGCTGTTCTTCGTGTTCTTCGGCCGCTGGATCCTCGACCTGCTCGGCCTCTCCGACGCCTCGCTCAACATCGCCGGCGGCGTGATCCTGTTCCTGATCGCGCTGCGCCTGGTGTTCAAGCATCCGGAGGGCGTGTTCGGCGCCGATCCCACCGATGCCGAACCCTTCATCGTGCCGCTGGCGATTCCGTCGATCGCCGGCCCCTCGGCCATCGCCACGGTGATCCTGCTGGTGTCGCGCGCGCCCGAGCGCATGGCCGACTGGATCCTCGCGCTCGCCATCGCCAGCGCGGTGACCCTGGCGCTGCTGCTGGCCTCGGCCCGCGTCGCGCGCCTGCTCGGCACGCGCGGGCTGGCCGCCATCGACCGCCTGATGGGCCTAATCCTCACCGCGATTGCCGTGGAAATGCTGATGAAGGGCATTGAAAGCTTCGTCCGCGGCCTCTAGAGCCTGTTATGCACTTGTGACGATGTGGATGATTTTGTGAAGCATAAGG
>CAZHJU010000042.1:0-22612 GCA_964533495.1 uncultured Bordetella sp.
GGCGCGATGCGCAGGTAGAGCGGCATGTCCAGCGCATTGTGGTGGGTGACGAAGGGGCGCGCCGAGGCGCCGCCGGGGATGGGCTGCATCATCGGCGTTTCGGCTTCGTAGTAGCGGCGGCTGATCAGCAGGTTGCGGATCGCCTGGATGATGCGCGCGCGCTGCACGAACACCAGCCGCGTGTCCTCGTTCATGATCAGGTCGACGTAGCGCTGGCGGTACTTCATTTCCTGGTCGGTGAGGCCGTGGAATTTCTCGGGCAGCGGGCGCAGCGACTTGGTGAGCAGGCGGATGTGGCCGACGCGCACCGTCAGCTCGCCTTTATGGGTCTTGAACAGCATGCCCACCGCGCCGACGATGTCGCCGATGTCGTAGTGCTTGAACTCCTCGAGCGCGGCTTGGCCGGTGTCGTCGAGCGAAACGTAGATCTGGATGCGCCCGCTCATGTCCTGGATCGTCGCGAAGCAGGCCTTGCCCATGACCCGCTTGAGCATGATGCGGCCGGCGATCCTGACCATCACCTTTTCCTCGGCCAGCGCCTTGGGGTCCTTGTCCTCGTGTTCGGCGGCGATGACCTCGGCAAGGTGCGCGCGCGCGAAATCGTTCGGGAAGGCGACGCCCTCCTCGCGCAGGGCCTTCAGCTTGGCGCGCCGTTCCTCGATGATGCGGTTGGTGTCGGCGGGCGGCGTGGTGTTCGGGTTTTCCATGATGGAGTCCTGGGTCAGAGGCCTGATTTGAGGCTGGCGGTGATGAAGGGATCGAGGTCGCCGTCGAGCACGGCCTGCGTGTTGCCGATTTCGACGTTGGTGCGCAGGTCCTTGATCCGCGACTGGTCGAGCACGTAGGAGCGGATCTGGTGGCCCCAGCCGATGTCGGTCTTGGCGTCCTCCATGGCCTGTTTCTGCTCGTTGCGCTTGCGCAGTTCGAGTTCGTAGAGCTTCGATTTCAGCATCGCCATCGCCTCGGCGCGGTTGCGGTGCTGCGAGCGGTCGTTCTGGCACTGCACGACGATGCCGGTCGGCGCATGGGTGATGCGCACCGCGGAATCGGTCTTGTTGATGTGCTGGCCGCCAGCGCCGGAGGCGCGGAAGGTGTCGACCCGCAGGTCCGCCGGGTTGATGTCGATCTCGATCGAGTCGTCGACCTCGGGATAGACGAAGACGCTGGCGAAGGAGGTGTGCCGCCGGTTGTTGGAGTCGAAGGGCGACTTGCGCACGAGGCGGTGCACGCCGCTTTCGGTGCGCAGGTGGCCGAAGGCGTAGTCGCCGGTGATTTTCAGCGACGCGCTCTTGATGCCGGCCACGTCGCCCCCGGATTCCTCGAGCACCTCGACGCGGAATTTCTTCTGCTCGCAGTAGCGCAGGTACATGCGCTCGAGGATGGACGCCCAGTCCTGCGCCTCGGTGCCGCCGGAGCCGGCCTGGATGTCGAGGAAGCAGTTGTTGGGATCCATCGGGTTGGCGAACATGCGGCGGAACTCCATGTCCTCCACGATGCCGGCGAGTTTCGTGGCATCCTGCTCCACGGCGACGAGGGTGTTGTCGTCCTGCTCGGCGCGGGCCATGTCGAGCAGTTCCCGCGCATCGCGCAGCTCGCCGTCGAGGTCGCGCAGCGTGACCACGATGCCTTCGAGCAGCTTGCGCTCGCGGCCGACTTCCTGCGCGCGCTGGGCGTCATTCCACAGCGCGGGGTCTTCGCTGAGCTTGGTCAGTTCTTCGAGACGGCGGGTTTTCGTCTCGTAGTCAAAGATACCTCCGCAGCGCCCCCGCGCGTTCGTCGAGATCGGTCAGGCGGTTGGCGATGGCGTTGATGCGTTCGGCTTCCATGGAATTCCCGCGAAAAATGCCGATTTTACAGCAGCATGACCGGTGCGTCCTTTTCTCCTTTTTTCTCCTTCCGGCCATGCGCCGGCGGCGGGGACGCGCGGTGGCCCGGCCGGCATGACGCGGAATGCCAACTGCATCACATGCCGGATGCGGCGCCGCGTTTTTCTTGCGATTACCGTGAATATGATTTAAATACCGGAAACAATGCTGGAAACAACGGGACGCGCCGCAGCACGGACACGATCTTGCTTCAACCACGGTTCGCGCGCGGTTTTGCCTGAAAAAAATCGGTTCCGGTTCATTTCAGACACAGTCGTTTCAAACACGGTCGTTTCAAATACAGGGGATGCGATGTTGGTGATTCGAGGAGGTTTGCTTGCGTTTTTCCTTTGCCTGGCCTTCGGCGCCCGGGCGGCGGACAGCATGCTGGAGTCCGCGCAGAGGATGCTGGCCGACGGGCGCGCGGGAGAAGCCTATGCGCTGCTGCTGCCGGCCGAGGAGACCCGTGCCGGGGAACCCGCTTTCGACGTTCTGCTGGGGGCGGCTGCGCTGCAGGCCGGCCAGCCGACGCGCGCGGTGTTCGCGCTTGAGCGCGCGCTGGCGCGGCAGCCCGGCAACGGCGACGCGCGCGCGCTGCTGGGGCAGGCCTATCTGGCGCTCGGGGAAATCGAATCGTCGAGGAAGGCGCTGGAGGACGTGCGGCGCATGAATCCGCCGGCCGCCGTCGCGGCGCGCATCGACCGCATGATGGGCCAGATTTCCGAAATCGAGAAGGATCAAGGCACGCGGATCAGCGGCTATGTCGAGGCCAGCCTGGGCGCGGACAGCAATGTCAACAGCGCCACGTCCAGCCAGGCGGTGGCGGTTCCGGCTTTCGGCGGCGCCATCGCCACGCTGGCGCCGGGCGCCGTGCGGCAGCGGGACGAATATCTGGGCCTTGCCGCGGGCGTCGCGATCCGCCACCGCGTCGATCCGGAGTGGTCCGTGGTCGCGCGCGGGAGCGCCTCGCTGAAGCAGAATTTCAGCCGTGACCAGTTTGACAACCGATGGATGGACGGCAGCGTCGGCGCGGTTTTCGAAAGCGGCGGCGACCAGTTTCATGCCGCCCTGCAGGCCAGCACCTTTGCGGTGGACCATAATCGTTACCGGGATTACGCCGGGGTGCTGGGCCAGTGGCGGCACGCGCTGTCCGCGGATGCGGAAGCCAGCCTCTACGTGCAGCATGGCCGGCTGTCCTATCCGGGGCAGAATCTGCGCGATGCCGACCGCACGGTGGTGGGCGGTGCCTGGGTGCGGGCTTTGGCGACGCGCATGAATCCGACCGTTTTCCTGTCCGCCTATGCCGGCCAGGAAAACGAGCGCGCGGCGAACATGCCGCATCTGGGGCACAAGCTGCTCGGCGCGCGGGCCGGCGCCGAGATGGCGCTGTCCCCGGCGGCGACGGTTTACGGCAGCGTGGGTCTGGAGCGGCGCGATTTCGGCGGACAGGAGCCGTTTTTCCTGGTTGCGCGGGATGACCGCCAGTGGGATTTGCAACTGGGGCTGCGCTACGCGTTTGCGCCGAACTGGACGCTGCAGCCATCGGTTTCCCATCTCGACAACCGTTCGAACGTGGAGATATTCCGCTTCGGGCGCACCCTGTTCAACATCGCTGTCCGTTACGGGTTCAAATGATCATGAATAATTTCCGCATGCCTGTTTTTCCTTCCGTGTTCCGCGCGTCCGCCGCGCTGCTTGCCGGGACAATGATCTTTCTTCTGGGCGCGCAGGATGCGCTGGCCCAGGCGGCCGCCCGCGTGGTGTTCGCGTCCGGCCCGGTTTCCATCATCGGAGCCGCGGGCGTCTCCCGCGCCGCGCAGCGCAATGCTGAAGTCGGCGCCGGGGATACCGTGACCACGGGCGCGGACGGCTGGGCGCAGCTGCGCTTCAGCGACGGGGCGCTGACGTCGCTGCAGCCGGGCACCGAATTCAGGATCGACGAATACCGGTTCCAGGGGACCGCCGACGGCAGCGAGCGGGGCTTCTTCAGCCTCGTCAAGGGCGCGCTGCGCACGATCACGGGCGCCATCGGCCACGGCGCCCGGCGCGACAATTACCGCGTCACGACGGCGACCGCCACGATAGGCATCCGTGGCACCGAATATCTGGCCCGGCTCGACAACGGCCTCACGGTCAGCGTCGGGAACGGCCGGGTGGCCATCGTGAACGAAGGCGGCGAACTGGTGCTCGGTCCCGGACAGACGGGCTTTGCCCGGGACAGCAGGACGTTGCCGCGCCTGGTGATCCGCAAGCCGCCGGTCGCCGTGCCGCAACTGCGGCAGGAGCCGGCATTCCTGGCCGCGGAACGGCGCACCGGCGAAGGACAGTCGACGGCCCTGGGCGAACATGGCGACAGCCATCATTCGGACGGCGCGTCGTCGGGGAGCGTGTTCGCGGCCGGCCTGATGAACACCTCCGGCCTGACGGACCTGTCCGCGGGCGCACATTTTGCGGGCGCGACGACCGCCGACTACAACCTGGTGGCTTCCGGAGATGTGCTGCAGGAGTTCCGCTATTTCACCTTCAACGGCGTCATCGGCACCGCCAGCGCGGTGGAAACCGGCAACATCGGCGGCCTGAGCTACGGGCGCTGGACCACGCCCGGCGCCGTTGCGTCCGGATTCAACATCGGCGCCGCGCCGGACGCGCAGGCCACCTATGTGTTCGGCACCGCCACGGCGCTGCCCGCGACCGGCAGCATTTCATTGCTGCCCGCGGGCGGAACCAGCCCGGTCAACGTGTCCGGCGTCACGGGCGGCTTCAGCGGCGGCAGCTTCAACATCGATTTTTCCGCGGGCACGTACAATTTTTCGGCGCTGTTTGCCGTGAACGGCGCGTCGTACTCCATCATTTCCGGCACGTCGAACCTGGGCGGCGGCGCGCGCTTTTCGGGCAGCAATGCGACCGGCACCTGCACGGGTGCCTGCGGCGCCACCAGCGGACTGGCTTCGGCCTGGTCCGGCCTGATCGTCAACAACGGCAACACGGTCGGCCTCAATTATGCGATCAACGATCCGTCGGGGGCGAACCAGGCGGTGATCGGCGTGCAGGTCTTTATGCCGTCCGGCGGGACCTGAGCGCCTGAATCCAGAATCCTGCGGGGGAGCGGGAGCATCGCTCCCGTTTCTCCGTCGCCGCGCGTTTAAGGCGGCGGTGGTCCTTTTCGGGCCGGCCGAACGGGGATGTCTGCATCGTTCAGCACGCGGCCGCCGCCGGCGGCCAGGTCGGCCGGCATCAGGCCGCGCTCGACCAGCGGGCCGGGGTTGAAGCGGAAGTTTTTTGCGGCGGCGAGCCTGCGTGCCAGGACAGCCAGTTTGCCGCGGTCGAGTTCTTCCGTCCGCGGCAGCGCGAACAGGATGCGGTTGTTGGTGCCGGAGACGCGCAGTACCTGCAGTTCATCGAAGGTGTCGCGGTAGGTGCGGACCATCGAATCGTAAGGCGGATCGGTGGCGACGCTCCAGAGATTGCCGACGACGACTCCGCCCGGATGCACGGCGCGGCGCACCGCGGACAGGAATTCCCGCGTGGTCAGGTGCGCCGGCACCGCGTCCGCGCCGAAGGCATCGAGGAAGATCACGTCGTAGGGTTGCCGCACCGCTTCGACGAAGCGGCGGCCGTCGGCGATGTGGATGCGCATCCGCGCGTCCTCGCGGAAGCCGAAATGGCTTTTCGCGACGGCCGCGACCGCCGGGTTGATGTCGACCGCGTCGATCTCGGATTCCGGGTAATGATGGCGCAGGAAGCCGGGCAGCGTGCCGCCGCCGAGCCCGACCACCAGAAAGCGCCGCGGCTCTTCGCATAGCGCGAGCCCGGTGAGGGCGACCGGCAGGTAGGCGAGTCCGAGGTATTCCGGGTCGCCGGGTTTGACCAGGCTTTGGCGCACGCCGTCGCGGCCAAAGCGCAGCGCGCGCAGGCCGTTGCCTTCGTCGGTGATGACCACGGTGCCGTACGCCGATGCCTTTTCATAAAGGACCGGCCCTGCCGGATGGGCTGCCGTTGCCAGCAGCGCGCAGATGAACGCTGCCGCCCGCAGGCCGGCGCGCCATGCTCCGGATCCGTTCATCGATGCGCCTCCCCGCATTGTCGGACGGGCCGGTGTGTCCCGGCCTCGCGGGGCAGTGTAATCGAGAGGCGCCGGCTTGTCCCGCGTTCAGCCGGCCTGCGGCGCCCGGACCGGCTGCGGCGTCACTGCGCCGTTGAAGTGATTGCGCGGGGTGCAGCGATGCCGTGAGGCGGCGTTTTACGGATTTGCGGTGGCGCGTTCGACCTGCTGCCGGAAATCCGGGTCGGTCTGCATCTGCTGCGCAAGGAGGTTGTACTGTTCGACGCTGAGTCCTTTTTCTTGCACGACCTTGATCATCTCGGACTGGGCTTCACGCTGGAGCATGGCCGCGACGTCCGGCTCTTTCGCGTTCTGGATTTTGTCGATGTAGGTGGTCTGCACGTCCTTCACCGCGGCCAGCGCGACCGCGAAGGTTTTCACCGTGGTTTCGTCGGCCTGCGCGGGTTTTTGTTGCGCCGGCGCGGGAGGGTTGTTCTGCGCCGCGGCGATTCCGGCGGACGACAAGACGGC
Source organism: uncultured Bordetella sp. (assembly GCA_964533495.1). GTDB lineage: Bacteria > Pseudomonadota > Gammaproteobacteria > Burkholderiales > SG8-41. The sequence goes on from CAZHJU010000042.1 coordinate 6,439, forward strand.
TGCGATGCAGAGGATGATGATGGATGGATGTCGGGCATTGGACGGCATGCGTTCTCTCCTGGCTTTGGCGGGTTCAAGGATTTGTTGCGAAGAGAAATACTGCAAGCCCCGTACCCGCAGGCCGATGCGGAACGCAAGTCGTTGAATCCATGAATTTAACCTGCTGGATCCGGACGGGGCGGGAATGCGCTGCAGCGGCCGTTCCGTTGCCGGGCGACGACAATCGCGATGCGGCGGCGGTCAGGCGGCGTTCCGCCAGTGTTCCAGGATCAGCTGCAGGGTGACGCTGCCGTTGTAGTGGTTGGCGGACAGCCGGTAGGTCGCGAGAATGGTCCCGGGCAGCGGTTCGGCATGGCCGAAGAGCATGGCGTCCAGGAGTTGCGCGCCGCGGCGCAGCCGCAGTTTCAGATGGCGTTCGCCGACGACGCGCTGGGCGGCGACCTCGAAGCGGTCATGAAAGCGCGGTTCCGGGAAACCCTGTCCCCAGACGGCACCGGCCAGTGCCGCGGCGTTGTCGAGGTTCAGGTCCTCCGGCGGCAGTTCGCCGTCGCTGATCCACTCGCGCTCGAGATCGGCGGGCGTCAGCAGTTCGCGCGTGACCGTTTCGAAAGCCTCGCGGAAATCGTCGAAGGCGTTTTCCTGCAGCGAGAGGCCGGCCGCCGCGGCATGGCCGCCGAAACGCAGGATCAGCCGCGGATGGCGTTTCGACACCAGGTCCAGCGCGTCGCGCAGGTGCAGCGCCGGAATCGAGCGGCCCGAGCCTTTCAACTCGCCGTTGCCTGCGGCGGCAAAGGCGAAGGTCGGCCGGTGGAAACGCTCGCGCAGGCGCGAGGCAAGGATGCCGATGACGCCCTGGTGCCACTGCGCGTCGAACAGGCTCAGCGTGTAGCCGGGCTCGACGTCGTCGAGCGTCGCCAGCGCCGATTCCTGCATGCCGGCCTCGATGTCGCGGCGCTGGCGGTTCAACTGGTCGAGCTGGCGCGCGATGTCGGCGGCGCGGATCGCATCGTCGGTGGTCAGGCACTCGATGCCCAGTGACATGTCGGTCAGGCGGCCGGCGGCGTTCAGGCGCGGCCCGGCGACGAAGCCGAGGTCGTAGGCGCCGGCGCGGCGGATGTCGCGGCCGGCGGCGCTGAACAGCGCGGCGATGCCGGGCTGGGCACGGCCGGCGCGCATGCGCTGCAGGCCCTGCTGCACCAGCAGGCGGTTGTTGTCGTCGAGCCTGACGACGTCGGCGACGGTGCCCAGCGCGACCAGGTCGAGGACGGTGCCGAGCCCGGGTTCCGCCGACTTGTCCGCGTAGGCGCCGCGCCGGCGGAATTCCGCGCGCAGCGCCAGCATCAGGTAGAACATCACGCCGACGCCGGCGAGGGATTTGCTCGGAAAACCGCAGCCGGGCTGATTGGGATTGATGATGCACCAGGCGTCCGGCAGCGCGTCGCCGGGCAGGTGGTGGTCGGTGACCAGCACCTTCATGCCGAGGCGGTTGGCCTCGGCGACGCCGTCGATGCTGGCGATGCCGTTGTCGACGGTGATCAGCACGTCGGGTTTTTTTTGCGCGGCGGCGAGCTGCACGATTTCCGGCGTCAGGCCGTAGCCGTATTCGAAGCGGTTGGGCACCAGGTAGTCGACGTCGGCGCCGAACAGGCGCAGCGCGCGCAGGCCCACCGCGCAGGCGGTGGCGCCGTCGGCGTCGTAATCGGCGACGATCAGCAGTTTTTTGCGCGCGGCGATGGCGTCGGCCAGCAACGCGGCCATGACGTCGACGTTGAGCAGCCGCTCCGGCGGGATCAGCCGCGACAGTTCGGGCGCGAGCTGCGCAGGGTCGGTGATGCCGCGCGCGGCATAGATCCGGGCCATGAACGGCGACAGCCCGGCCGCGACGAGACGTTCCGCCGCCCGGTCGTCGGCGGGGCGGGTGACGATCGCGCTCATGCGTCCCGCTGCATCAGCGCTGGCCACGACGGCGTCCGGCGCCAGAATTTCAGCCTGTCGGCGGGGCGCAGCGTGCAGCGCAGGCACAGTTCCGGGCCGGTGGCGACGATCTCCAGTTCGTCGAGGCCGCGGTGGCCGAGGGTGCCGTAGAGCGGCGCGAACCAGCGTTCCTCGAGCAGGGACAGCGTGCGCAGCCAGGCCTCGGGGCCGTCGTAACGCGCTGCGACGTGCGCGCGGTCGAGGATCAGCAGGTGGCGGCCCGCGGCATCGGGGCGCTGGGCCAGCCACAGCGCCGCGCTGGCCGGCGCCTCCTGGTGCTCGGCGCCGGCCTGTAGCGCCAGCGCGACGGCCAGCGCATCGTTGCTCCACAGCTGCGAGAAATGCCGGCCGGGAACCGCCGGCTTGCGGCCGCCGCCCCACAGCAGCAGGCTGTTGACGGCCGGCAGGCCGCGGGCTTCGCGCGCCTGGTTGACGGGATGTTCGTGCAGCAGCATCTGCGCTTCGGTCAGCACCCGGTGCCAGTGGCTGGCGCGCGATCCGGTGAGCGGATCGCGCGGGACCGGCCTGCCGGCGAGCGCGCTGAGCACCGGCGCCACGAGGCCTGGCGGTTCGTCCCGGCGGAAGTACCAGCGCGCCGGATGCGGCGCCAGCAGTTCGAGTCCCTCGCCGGAAAAGTGCGCGTTCAGCGCTGCCGCCAGCGCCGCGGTTTCCTGCGCGTCCAGCGTCAGCGCCGGCGCGGCGAGCAGCCGCGTGTGGTTGCGCTGCAGTTGCAGGTGCACCGGATCGGCGCGCAGCCACCAGCCCGATTCCGCGGCGAGGCCGTCGACGGCCGCGGTCAGCGGCGCCACCGGCCAGTCCTCGTGCTGCTCGACCTCGAAGGCCTGGCACAGCCAGACTTCGGCGTCGATCGCCGGAAAACGCAGCAGTTCTCCGCGGCCGAAGATGCGGCGCAATACCGGGGCAAGAGGGGCGGAATCAGGTGAGGGGCCAGGCAGGGGGTTGCCGCCGGTCATCAGCGTTTCGGCGCCCGGCGGCGGCAGCAGATCGGGAATGAACAGGGTGAGATGCACGGTTTGCGGTGTCGATGCGCGGCCCGCGTACTGGCACGCGGGATACGCGGCGAGTCTAGCATGTGCGTCGTGCCGTGCGTTTATGGCACACTGCGTTTTTCGCATCCGTGGTTTTCCGTGAATTCCTTCCCGCTATTCGTCGGCCTGCGTTACACCCGCGCGCGACAGCGCACGAAGTTCATCTCGGTGATTTCGCTGATCTCGGTGGTCGGCATCGCGCTCGGCATGACGGTGCTGATCACCGTGCTGTCGGTGTTCAACGGTTTCCAGCGCGAGGTGCGCACGCGCATGCTGAGCGCGGTGGCGCATGTCCAAGTCACCGGCCTCGGCGAATCGCTGCGCGACTGGCGGTCGGTGGCGGCCGCGGCCGCGAAGAATCCGCATGTGGTGGCCGCCGCGCCGTACGTGTCGGCGCAGGGCCTGCTGACCAGCGGCGGCAACGTGCGCGGCGCGCTGCTGCGCGGCATCGAGCCGGCGGCGGAGGAGAAGGTCAGCGAAATCGGCGCGCACATGCGTTCGGGCACGCTGGAGTCCCTGCGCTCCGGCGAATACAACGTCGTGCTCGGGGCGCCTCTGGCGCGCGCGCTGGGCGCGACCGTCGGCGAGCGCGTGGTGCTGGTCGCGCCGCAGGGTCAGGTGACGCCGGCCGGCATCCTGCCGCGGCTGCGCCAGTTCACGGTGACCGGCACCTTCGAGGTCGGCCATTACGAAATCGATTCGGGGCTCGCCGTGGTGCACATCGAGGACGCGCAACGGCTTTACCGGATGGACGGTGGGGTTTCCGGTGTGCGCCTGAAGCTCGACGATCTCTTCCTCGCCCGCCAGGTGGCGCGCGAGCTGCTGGCGGTGCTGCCGCCGGAGGTCTCGGTCAGCGACTGGTCGCGCTTCAACGCGACCTATTTCCGCGCGGTGGAACTGGAGAAACGCATGATGTCGCTGCTGCTGTTCTTCATCATCGCCATCGCCGCCTTCAACATGGTGTCCAGCCTCTACATGATGGTGCGCGAGAAACAGGCCGACATCGCGATCCTGCGCACGATGGGCGCTTCGCCCGGCGAGGTGATGCGCATTTTCATGGTGCAGGGCACGCTGATCGGCGCCATCGGCGTCGGTTGCGGCATCGTCTTCGGCATCCTCGGCGCGCTCAACGTCGACAGCATCATCGGCTTTATCGAGCAGGTGTTCCGCGTCAAGTTCATGCCGCAGGACGTCTACCAGATCGCCGACCTGCCTTCCGAGCTGCAGGCGGGCGACGTGGTGATGACCGCGGTGGTGGCCTTCGTGCTGTCGGTGCTGGCGACGGTCTACCCGAGCTGGCGGGCGTCGAAGGTCAATCCGGCGGAGGCGCTGCGCTATGAATGACGCGGCGAAACCGGTGATCGCCTGCCGCGACCTGCGCAAGGCTTATCGCGAGGGGGCCGATGCGGTGCCGGTGCTGACGGGCGTCGATCTCGAGGTGATGCCGGGCGAGCGCATCGCCATCGTCGGCGCTTCGGGCTCCGGCAAGAGCACGCTGCTGCATCTGCTCGGCGGCCTCGACGTGCCGAGCGACGGCGAGGTCAGCATTCTCGGCGAGGCGCTGGCGGGACAGGGCGAAAAGCGCCGCGGCGAAGTGCGCAACCGCGCGCTGGGCTTCGTCTACCAGTTCCACCACCTGCTGCCGGAGTTCAGCGCTGAGGAAAACGTCGCGATGCCGCTGATCATCCGCCGCGAGCCGCGGGCCGCGGCGCTGGCGGCGGCGAGGGCAATGCTGGAGGCGGTCGGCATGGGGCACCGCCTGACGCATGTTCCGGGCGAGCTTTCCGGCGGCGAACGCCAGCGCGCCGCGCTGGCGCGGGCGCTGGTGACGCAGCCGGCCTGCGTGCTCGCTGACGAGCCGACCGGGAATCTCGACCGCGTGACCGCCGAGACGGTGTTCGACCTGATGCTGCGGCTCAACCGCGACATGAACACGAGTTTCGTGATCGTCACCCACGATCCGCGGATTGCGGAACGGGCCGATCGCATTCTCGAACTGGAGGACGGGCGGCTGAAGCCGCTTACGCGCCCGGCCGGCTGACGACGTGCATGATGCCGGCATGCGCGGCATCGCGGTAGAGGCCTTCGTCGCCGAGCATCTGCTGCATCAGGAAAGCCGGCGCGCCGCGCTTGATCAGCCGCGGCACGACGATGCCCAGCGCGATCACCAGCAGCCCGGTCCAGATCCAGCCGCTCAGTGCCAGCGCCACGCCGATGCCCAGCACCGGCATCATGAACAGCGGCAGCAGCAGCCGCGCGCTGAGAAATTTCGCGGCGGCCTGCGGATCGAAATTGACGATGATCCGGCCTTCGCCGTACGCCTGCACGAATTCGCGATGGGTCAGCGTCAGCGGCGGGGACTGGGGCGTGCTCTCTGGGGGCATTATATAAGTACTTGATTTTATTGATATTTTTAGTATTCTACGGGGACCGGATCGAGGCTGCGCCACAGATACCAGGTGGCTACCGAACGCCACGGTGACCACAGCGTTCCCAGCGCGGCGATGCGGCGGTCCGACAGCGGGCGTCCCTTATTGTAGTGGAGGCGCAATGCGCGCTGCAGGCCGAGGTCGCCGAGCGGAAACACGTCGGGCCGCGTCAGATAAAACATCAGGAACATCTCCGCGGTCCAGCGGCCGATGCCCTTGACCTGGGTGAGATCCGCGATCAGCGCTTCGTCGTCCATGTCGTGCCAGCGCGCGACGTCGATGGCGCCGCCGGCGAAACGCTCCGACAGGTCGCGCAGGTATTTCACCTTCTGTCCCGACAGGCCGCAGCCGCGCAGCCGCTCCTCGGACAGCTTCAGCACGCGTTGCGGCCGCATCTCGCCCACGGCGCCCGCGAAACGTTCCCACACGCTTTGCGCGGCCTTCACCGAGATCTGCTGGCTGATGATCGAGCGCGCCAGCGTCTGGAAGGCGTCGCCGCGGCTAGCCATGGTCAATCCCCTGTAGCGCACGATCAGCCCGCCCATCACCGGGTCGGCGGCGCCGAGTTCGCGGGTGGCGCGTTTCCAGTAAGCGGGTGTTTTCATTGACTGTCCCTGCGCTGCTGCAGGCGGTGGCGCCAGGACAGGCGCACGTGGATTTTCCAGGCGGTGTCGACGATCAGGTAACCGGTGGCGGCGAGCGTGACCGCGAGCAGCGGCAGGCCCACCGCCAGCGGCTTGCCCATCGAGATCATCCAGTCGACCAGCGCCGGGATCCAGCTGGTCAGCGTATGGCCTTCCATGCTGAAGGTCGCGGGCATCGCGCCGCCGTTTTCGGACATCGTCACCAGCGCGCCGTAGCGGTACGCGAGGTAATACAGCGGCACGATGGTGAGCGGATTCGTATAGAAGGTCATCAGCGCCGCCACCGGCAGGTTGACGCGGAACAGGATCGACAGGATCACGCCGCTGATGATCTGCAGCGGGCCCGGCACCAGTCCCGCGAACAGGCCGACCGCGACGCCGCCGGCGACCGAGCGCCGGTGCAGGTGCCACAGGTTGTGGTGTTTCATCCAGGGGCCGAAGCGGGCGATCCAGCGGTTGCCGGTGATCGATTCGTGGCTGGGCAGGTATTTGCGGAAATATTTGCGCGGCATGTCGTGTTTCGGGTTTGCTGCGGTCAGCGCCACGGGTGGCGCCGCGTTAGGGATCGATGGTCCCGCATATTATCGCCTTCGCCGCCGGCGTCTGGTTGTTGCAGCAGCAGGCCCGGCTGCCGGAACTGCAGTGGGCGTGGCTGCTGTTGCCGGCCCTGCTGCTCGCGGCGGCATTGCGCGGCGGCGGACGGGCGCGCCGCATTCCGCACATGGCGGTCACGCTGGCCTGTGCCGCGGCCGCGGGGTTTCTCTGGGCCGCCGCCTGCGCCCACTGGCGTCTCGCCGATCATCTGCCTCCGGAATGGGAATCGCGCGACGTCGTGATTGCCGGCGTCGTCGCCGGCCTGCCGCAGGCCTATGACCGCAGCGTCCGTTTCGAGTTCGACGTCGAGCGGGTGCTGACGCCGGAGGCCATCGTGCCGGCGCGCATCGTGCTCTCGTGGTGGGGGCGCGGCGCGCGCGACGGCGGGCCTGCGCAACTGCCAGAGGTCCATGCCGGAGAACGCTGGGAACTGACGGTGCGCCTGAAGCGCCCGCACGGCCTCGCCAATCTGCACGGTTTCGATTACGAGGCCTGGCTGCTCGAACGCGGCATCCGCGCCACCGGCTACGTGCGCCCGAAAAGCGATCCGCGCCGGCTCGATGCGGCCGCGCCGGGTTTCGGCTACCACCTCGAAGCCCTGCGTGAGCGCCTGCGCGGGCGCATCCGCTCGACCCTGGGCGATGCTCCCGCGGCCGGCATCGTCATTGCGCTGGCGATGGGCGACCAGCGCGCGATCCCGCCGGAGCAGTGGCAGACGTTCACGCGCACCGGGGTCAATCACCTGATGTCGATTTCCGGTTTGCACGTGACCATGCTGTCCGGCCTCGCTTTTGCGCTGGCCAAGCTGCTGTGGCGGCGCAGCGCGCGGTTGACGCTGGCGCTGCCGGCGGTGAAGGCGGCGGCGGTCTTCGGCTTCGCGACCGCGCTGGCCTATGCGCTGATCGCCGGATTCGCGGTGCCGGCGCAGCGCACGGTGTTCATGCTCGCGGTGGTGGCGATGGCCCTGTGGTCGGGGCGCATCGCGGCGGCCGGGCCGGTTCTGGCGCTGGCGCTGTTCGCGGTGCTGGTCATCGATCCCTGGGCGGTCAATGCGCCGGGATTCTGGCTGTCCTTCGGCGCGGTGGCGGTGATCCTGTGGGTGTCGGTCGACCGTCTGCGCCAGCCGCACTGGCTCGTCACCTGGGGGCGCGTGCAGTGGGCGGTGACGCTGGCGTTGATCGCGCCGCTGCTGGCGATGTTCCAGCAGGTGTCGCTGGTGTCGCCGCTGGCCAATGCGCTGGCGATTCCGCTGGTGAGTTTTGTCGTCGTGCCGCCGGCGCTGGCCGGCATGCTGCTGCCGTTCGATGCGCCGCTGCATTTCGCGCAGTGGGTGATGGCCGGCTGCCTGTGGCTGCTGGAATGGCTGGGCCGGTGGCCCGAAGCCGCCTGGCAGCAGCACGCGCCGCCGGCATGGACGGTGATCGTCGCGCTGGCCGGCGCCGTGTGGCTGCTGTTGCCGCGCGGCTTTCCGTCGCGCTGGATCGGCGCGCTCGCCTTCCTGCCGCTGTTCCTGATCGTGCCCGCGCCGCCGCCCGGGGGCGCGCTGCGGCTGACCGTGCTCGACGTCGGCCAGGGACTCGCCGTGGTCGCGCAGACGCGGAATCATGCCCTGCTGTTCGACACCGGCCCGGCCTTCGGTCCCGGCGCCGACAGCGGCAGCCGCGTGATCGTGCCTTTCCTGCGTGCGGCGGGCATCCGCCGGCTCGACGCGATGGTGGTGAGCCACGACGACGCCGACCATACCGGCGGCGCGCTGTCGGTGCTTCAGGCCGTGCCGGTGGACATGCTGCTGACCTCGCTGCCCGATCTCGATCCGTTGCTGCTGCTCGGCCCGGAGGAGCGGCGCTGCATGGCCGGGCAGGCCTGGACCTGGGATGGCGTGGCCTTCGAGATGCTGCATCCCGACGCCGCCACGCGCGCTGCGGAAAAGCTGAAGGACAACGAACGCAGCTGCGTGCTGAAGATCGCCACCGCGGCCGGCAGCGTGCTGATCCCCGCCGACATCGAGCGCCGCGGCGAACGGACGCTGCTCTCGACGATGCCGGAGAAGCTGAAGGCCGACGTGCTGGTCGCGCCCCACCAGGGCAGCCGCACGTCCTCGACGCCGGCTTTCGTCGAAGCCGTCGCGCCGCGGCTGGTGATTTTTCCGGTGGGCTACCGCAACCCTTTCCGGCATCCGCATCCCGAGGTCGTCGCGCGTTATGCGGCGCTGGGCAGCGCGGCTGTGCGGACGGACGAGGGCGGGGCGATTACGGTGGATCTGGCGGAAGGAAAACCACTGACGGCGACGCGGCATCGGGACCGCCATGTGCGCTACTGGCATGCGCCGAGGGAGGGTGGTGCGGTGGGAGTGCCGTTGTCGGCGGATTTTCAATAATATCAATAAAATCAAATACTTATAAAATTCGACTGTGTAAAAACAGAAATCGAATCAAAGACTTGCGATAATTTGCCGAAAGGTTTTCCTTCCTGCGGGCAGGTTTTTGCGATGAAGGCTCGTTTGCCGTTGCAACAGATGGAGTTTTTTCGGCAATGAATTGCAGTTTCCGGAGTCGCTGACAGTCGTGACGTTGACATTCTCCAGTGCGTTCGCACTGTTTGCCGCGATGGCTCTCCTCGCGGCCATCCCCAGCCTTAGCGTCCTTGCCGTCACCGCCCGCGCGGCTTCCGCCGGTTTCCGGCAGGGCGCCTGGGTTGCGCTGGGCATCGTCGCCGGCGACACGGTGTTCATCGTGCTGGCGATGTTCGGGCTGCAGTGGCTGGCGGCGGCGCTGGGCGATGCCTTCGTCTGGCTGAAATACCTTGGCGGGGTTTACCTGCTGTGGTTGGGTTTCCGTCTGTGGCGCGCGAAACCGGCCGTCGAAGCGCAGGCTGACGGCGGTGCAGCGGCTTCGACTTCGAGTTTCATGTCGGGCCTGCTGCTGACGCTGGGCGACCAGAAGGCGATCCTGTTCTATCTCGGCTTTTTCCCGGCGTTCATCGATCTTGCAGCGCTGACGCCGGTCGATGCGTTGGCGATCGTCGTCATCGCCGCGGTCGCGGTCGGCGGCGTCAAGCTGGCGTATGCGGCCGCGGCGGGCCGGGCAGGTGTGGTGACCGGGCCGCGGCTGGGGCGGATCCTGAACCGTGTCGCCGGCGGGGTGCTGCTGGCGGTCGGCGTATATCTGATGGTCTGATGGCGAGGGCCTGATCGGACCGCGCTGTCGCTGCTCCACGACGGAACCTGGGTGCACAGGCAAAGGGCAATCGCGTCAAGAGCTTAGCGTTTCCCCCTGGAAATGCCCCGGCCTGCGTTGGGCGCACTGTCAAATCCCGGTAAAATACGGCGATGCAAGATCTGCAAATCCGACAACCGGGTCCGCGCGCTCCGCGCCGCAGGATTCGCCATCACCGATTCCATGACTGAAGCCGCCGTTCCCGCCGCCGAGGCCGCGCCGCTGGCGAAGGTGTACGGCCAGCCGGTGCTGGAAATCCCGCAGGATCTGTACATCCCGCCGGATGCGCTGGAAGTATTCCTCGAGCAGTTCGAGGGGCCGCTCGACCTGCTGCTGTACCTGATCCGCAAGGAGAACATCAGCGTCCTCGACATCCCGATGGCGAAGCTGACCGAGCAGTACCTGGTCTATGTCGAGATGATGCGTTCGCAGCAGCTGGAGCTGGCCGCCGAATATCTGCTGATGGCGGCGATGATGATCGAGATCAAGTCGCGGATGCTGCTGCCGCGGCCGGTCAACACCGAAATCGAGGAAGACCCGCGCGCCGAACTGGTGCGCCGGCTGATGGAATACGAGCAGATGAAGCTCGCGGCGCGCAACCTCAACGAGCTGCCGCAGGCCGGGCGCGACTTCACGGTCGTGCAGGTGCTGTTCGAGCGCGAGGCGATGCTGCGCCTGCCCGATGTCAGCATCGAGGACCTCAAGCACGCCTGGCTGACATTGCTGCAGCGGGCGTCGATCAACCGCCACCACCGCATCACCCGCGAGCAGTTGTCGGTGCGCGAGCACATGACGCGCATCCTGCGCCTGCTGCAGACCGAGGAATTCATCGCCTTCGAGAAGCTGTTCACGCCGGAACAGGGCGTGCCGGTGCTGGTGGTGTCCTTCCTCGCGGTGCTGGAGCTGGCGAAGGAAACGCTGCTCGAGATCAGCCAGGAACAGGCCTACGCGCCGATTTACGTCAAACTCCGCGGCAGCACCGTGGCCGCGGTCAAATAACCAGACCGAAGAATCATGGAAGAACAGCCAGTCCAGGAAGAAGTCCAGGAAGCGCAGCAGGTCGAGGAAGAAGGCGGGACGCCGGAGGGGCTGGACCTCGCCCGCGTCAAGCACGTGCTGGAGACCGCGCTGCTGGTGACGCAGGAACCGATGTCGCTGAACGATCTGAAGAAGCTGTTCGACGAGAAGATCGACAACGGCACGCTGCGCAAGGTGCTCGAGGACCTGCGGGGCGACTGGGACGGCCGCGGCGTGGAACTGATCAGCGTCGCCTCCGGCTGGCGCTTCCGCGCGCGTCCGGAGTCGCAGCGCTTTCTCGACCGGCTCAATCCGCAGAAGCCGCCGAAATATTCCCGCGCGGTGCTGGAGACGCTGGCGATCCTCGCCTACAAGCAGCCGGTGACCCGCGGCGACATCGAGGAGATCCGCGGCGTGACGGTGTCGCCGGGCATCCTCAAGGCGCTGGAGGCGCGCGGCTGGATCGACGTCATCGGCCATCGCGAGGTGCCGGGCCGGCCCGAAATCTTTGCGACGACCAAATCCTTTCTCGATGACCTCGGCCTGCATTCCCTGGAAGAACTGCCGCCGCTGTCCGAACTGGGCAGCCTGGTGGAACAGAACCCGAATGCCGGCATGGACCTCGAAGCCGCACTGGCGGCAACGGCGGCGTCGGCGAGCATGGCCGAAGGCGTGATGGACGCCGACGAGGCGGACGGCGATGCGGAAGCCCCGGAAGCTGCCGCCGGAGACGACGGCGGGGCGATGTCCACCGCGGATGCTGCGGAGGCAGGTGCCGCCGAAGAAGAAGGGGTGCCTGCGGCGCGGCTGCACTGACCTGCCGCGTTTGCGGCCAGGCGCCCGGTCCTGCCGCGGCAGGACCATGATGGCGAGGTTTGCCCCGCGGCCCGCCTAGGTCGCGAGCCTGCGATAGATGCCGGCCACTTTCAGCGGCAGGTGTTCCACGTTGTCCACCAGCGTCCAGTTCACCGGGCCGTAGAGATGCGGCAGGTAGTCCCGCGCTTCATGGTCGATGGTGATGCAGAAGGGCCTGATGCCGGCGCGGTGCGTTTCGATCAGCGCCTGCCGGGTGTCCTCGATGCCGTATTCCCCGCGATAGTGGTCGCTGTAGTCGTCGGGTTTGCCGTCCGACAGGGTGACCAGCAGTTTGGTGCGCGCATCCACGGCGCCCAGCCGTTTCGTCAGGTGACGGATGGCCGCCCCCATGCGCGTGTAGTCGCGGGGGACGATGCCGGCGATGCGGCGGCGGACCGTGTCGTCGTAGGGATCGTCGAAGCGCTTGATGCGGTAGATTTCGCAGCGCTTGCGGGTGACGCCCGAAAAACCGTAGATCGCGTAGCGGTCGCCCAGCACTTCGAGCGCTTCGCACAGCATCACCAGCGATTCGCGCTCGGCATCGTTGATCCAGCCCTTGGTCGAGCCGCTCATGTCGACCATGAACAGCGCGGCGAGGTTGCGTTCGGCCTTGTGGCGCCGGGTCAGCAGCCGCTCCGGCAGTTCCATGCCGGATTTGAGATCCGCGTAACCGTCGACCAGCGCGTCGAAATCGATGCCGTCGCCGGCGGACTGGCGTTTCAGCAGGCGGTCTTCGCCGCGCAGCATCTCGAAAGTCCGTTTCAGCTGTGCGATCTGCGGCCGGTAGCGGTGGAGCGTGGCGTCGACGAAAGCGCCGTCGGCCGGCTCGACGTCGGTTTCGCGGAGCACGCACCAGTTCCTGCGGTAGTGCCGGCGTTGATGGTCCCACTCGTCGTAGAAGTGCGTGCCGTTGTCGTGCCCGGCAGGTTCGGACGCATCGCCCGTTCCGGATTCCCCGCTGTGGGTCCGTGCATGGCCGTCGCCGGCCGCCCGCAGGTATTCGTCGGGAATGCCGCCCAGATCCTGCAGGATGGAGTCGATCAGCCGCGCCAGCTGCGGGGGCGGGGCCACCGGATTGCCGTCGAGCCGCAGCGTGAATCCGGGGTCGCCGTTTCCGCCCGTGGATTTCCCGGACTCGATGCTGAAGCGGCCCTCCGGGGCGGCGGCACCGGATTCCGGCGGCGGCTGTTGCCGCATCAGTCCGGCGAGCGCGGCGGCGAGTGCATTGCGCTCGCGGGCCAGTCTCGCGGCGCGCACGGCATTCGTGCCGGCGTGCAGGCTGAAGCGCCAGGGCAGCGTCGGCGGATCGAAGGTGTCATACAGCCGTTCGAGCAGCGCGATGCTGTCGTTGACGGTGGCCTCCGCGGCGGCGAGGCCGGCGCAGCGCGGATCCGGCTCGCCGTTGCGCAGCCGCGCCATCGCGCGCGCGATGCCGGGAAAGAGGCCGCCGATGCGCGCTTCGAGGCGCAGGCCTTCGAAATGGGCCAGCAGCGCGGCGGCGCGTGACGGATCGGCCCGTGCCGCGCAGGCCGCGGCGAGATCGGCCTGCCAGCTGCCGTAGCGGCACTGCGCCCAGAGCAGCGTGACGAGGATCCGGTAGACCGCGCAGTTGTCGGCCTTGTCGGGGAAAAGGGCGATGCGCGGCGGCAGGAACAGGATTTCGGTGTCGGTTTTCGCTTCGTCGGCGGTTTCCAGTTTCAGCCGCCGTCCGGCGAGGCCGCAGACGAACAATTCGAGCACCGGGGCGTATTCGGCGAAAGTGGCGGCATGCGCGGCCGCCGCCTGCCGGCTGAACGCTTCGAACTGTCTGAACGCCTGACCGCCGTGGTGAAGGCCGTCGCGGTCGTAGGCATCCATCGCATGGATGATCCAGGCTTCGGCGGCGGCGGCGTCGAGCCGGCCCAGCGCGGCCGGCGCCGCCGCCGCGAACTGGTAGGCCATTTCGTAGTTGCTGCGGTCGATGACCCCGATCCAGTGCAGCACGAAATCCTGCTGCCGGCGGTCGAGCGCCGAGAGCGCCTGCGCCAGGGATGCCGCGCTGCGGCGCGGGGACAGCACCGGGCCCAGCAGGTAGTCGAGCCGTTTTCCGAGTTCGGCTGCGGACAGCGGCACAGTCATCGCGGCGTGCGCCGGGCGGCGGCGTTCAGAAGACGGAAGCGGCGAATTCGTCGATCGCGCGCAGCATTTCCGGATCGTCGGACAGGGCTTCGGCGATCGCGCCGTGGCAGGCCGCGGCGGCGGGAATGCCGCGGGCGATCAGTTTGGCGGCATGCACCAGCAGCCGGGTCGAGGCGCCCTCGTCGAGGCCGTTGCCCTTGAGGTTGCGGGTCATCCCGGCGAGGCGGACCAGCGCGGCGGCAGTCGCGGCATCGGCGGCGGATTCGCCGCGGATGATCTTTTCCTCGAGCGCGGCGTCGGGATAGCGGAACTCGATGGCCACGAAACGCTGGCGCGTGCTCTGCTTCAGGTCCTTCAGCACGCTCTGGTAGCCCGGGTTGAAGGACAGGGCGAGCAGGAATTCCGGCGGCGCCTGCAGCAGCTCGCCGCGTTTTTCCATCGGCAGGATGCGGCGGTCGTCGGCGAGCGGATGGATGACGACCGTGGTGTCGCGGCGGGCTTCGACCACCTCGTCGAGGTAGCAGATCGCGCCGCTGCGCACGGCGCGCGCCAGCGGGCCGTCGACCCACACGGTTTCATTGCCGGTGATCAGGTAGCGGCCGACCAAGTCGGCCGCGGTGAGGTCGTCGTGGCAGGATACGGTGATCAGCGGCCGCTGCAGCTGCCAGGCCATGTGCTCAATAAAGCGCGTCTTGCCGCAGCCGGTGGGGCCTTTCAGCAGCACCGGGAGAGCGCTGGCGTACGCCGCTTCAAACAGCGCGATCTCACCGCCGACCGCTTCGTAGTACGGTTCGTCGCGGATCAGGCGTGCTTCGGTCGGCAGGGGCCTGGTGCCCGGCGGAGAGGAACGGGTAACCATGGGTCGGCAATGCGGGTCGGCAGTGCGGCAAATCGGTTGATCGGATGAATAGATGTTGCTGCGGTAAGTGATATTCAGTAAGTTATTGATTATATTGATATTTTTAGTTTTTGCCGAATCCAGGGACCGGCCGTATCGCGAATTCGAGAGTCTGCAGGTCGCCGAACACATAGGTGGTGGCGGCGCTGACGCCGGCGACGCTGCCGGGATCGATGCGCAGGGTTTCGCCGCCCTTGATGTTGCGAATGCGTTCGATGACGGCACGGTGTTCGTGGCCATTGCAGACGAGATCGTAATCGCCGGTCAGCGCCATGGCCTTGGCGTAATGCGGGTAGTGCACCATGAAGATCCGCCGTTCCGCGAGCACCAGTGAACCGTCCTGACCGTAGTAATGCAGGCGGTTTTTCGGTTCCTGCGCCCATTTCGACAGGAAATAGAGATCGCCGGTGTTGTTGCCGTGGATCATGTGGATGGGCAGTCCGAATCCGGTGACGGCATGCAATGTGGACGGTGCAATCAGATCGCCGCAGTGCAATATCGCCTGCGCCCCGAGCGATTTGGCCTCGGCGACGGCGGCAGCCAGCGGTTCGCGGTGATCGTGGCTGTCGGAAAGGATGCAGATTTTCATCGCAGGCATTGTAGCCGACGCATGCCAAGTTTTTATTTATGCCCGCATAATCTTTATTTCTCATGTGACCGGGGCTCTCCGTCTAGAATCACCGCCGGGAAAAAAGGGGGATTTGATGTTCACCAGTAATCCGTTTGCCGGCCTTCCGGCGTCCGTGTCACCCGGCTTCATGCAGGGCTTCATCATCGTGATGGTCATCCTGGTGGCGGCCGGCACCTTGTTCGACGTCCTGCACAAGGGCAGCGCCAGGTATTTCTTCGAGAACTGGCGCCGGTCGAAAAGCAGGAGCAAGAAGCAGGTTTCCACAGGCGAACTGCTGTCCATCGCCCTCCACACCGGCGTCGTCGACGTGCTGATGTCCGGCGAGTTCTGCAACGTGCGCCGCCGCATCGCGCACCTGCTGACGATGTACGGTTTTCTGCTCTACCTGGCGACCACCGTGCTGATGGTCTTCTGCTATCCGACCGCCGCGACCCCGGCGCCTTCCATCGTGCCGCAACTGTGGTGGCTGGGCGGCCTGATGGTCTGCGTCGGCGGCTACTGGTTCTGGTTCTTCATCCGCGTCGACGTGGCCGCCGAGGGCGGTTCGCCGCTCCGCCTGATGAAGGCGGACCTGTTCATCCTGTCGCTGCTGGCGAGCGTCACGCTGGGCTTGGTCTGGGCCTGGATGCAGGCGAAGGGCATGACGGGCGCGGTCGGCGTGTTCAGCCTTTACCTGATCGCCACCTTCGTGCTGTTCGGCGGCGTGCCGTGGTCGAAGTTCGCGCACATGTTCTTCAAGCCCGCCGCGGC
>CAZHJU010000043.1:0-20778 GCA_964533495.1 uncultured Bordetella sp.
TTCATCGTCGCCGGCCTCGGCTTCAAGCTCGGCGCGGTGCCGTTCCACATGTGGGTGCCCGACGTCTACCAGGGCGCGCCGACCGCGGTGACGCTGTTCATCGGCTCGGCGCCGAAGTTCGCCGCGTTCGCGATCGTGATGCGGCTGCTCGCCCAGGCGCTGGGCGCGGAGGCGCTGGTCGACGAATGGCGGCAGATGCTGCTGATCATGGCGGTGCTGTCGCTGGCGATCGGCAACCTGACCGCCATCATGCAGACCAACCTGAAGCGGATGCTGGCGTATTCGACGATCTCGCACATGGGTTTCCTGCTGCTCGGCGTGCTGTCCGGCACCATCGACGGCTACGGCGCCGGCATGTTCTACGCGGTGGTCTACGTGCTGATGACGCTGGGCACCTTCGGCGTGATCCTGCTGCTGACCCGCGGCGGCTTCGAGGCCGAGGACCTCGACGATTACCGCGGGCTCAACCAGCGCAGCCCCTGGTACGCCTTCCTGATGCTGCTGCTGATGTTCTCGATGGCCGGCATCCCGCCGACCGTCGGCTTCTACGCCAAGCTGTCGGTGCTGCAGGCCGTGGTGCAGATCGGCCTGTGGTGGGTGGCCGTCATCGCCGTGGTGTTCTCGCTGATCGGCGCCTTCTACTACCTGCGCGTCGTCAAGCTGATGTACTTCGACGAGCCGCGGGATACCGCACCGGTCAGGGCCGGCGGCGACGTGCGCGTGCTGCTGTCGGCCAACGGCCTCGCGATGATCGTGCTCGGCATCGCGCCGCAGCCGCTGATGGTGCTGTGCATCGAAGCCGTCCGCGCTTCGATCTAGCCGGCCATGGACTGGAGCACTGCGGCGCTGCTGCTGCTGGCCCTGGTGTTCGCCAATCTGCCGTTCCTGACCGAGCGGATATTTTTCGTCGGCGCGGCGCCGGAGGGCGGAAAACCCATCGGCTGGCGCCTGCTGGAACTGGTTCTGCTGTATTTTGCCGCCGGCGCGGCGGCCTGGATGATGGAGGGCCGGGCCGGACAGGTGCATCCCCAGCGCTGGGAGTTCTACGCGGTGACCGTCTGCCTGTTCCTGGTGTTCGCCTATCCCGGTTACGTCTACCGTTACCTCTGGCGCAAGCCGGGGCTGTGATCTGAAGGAGGTGCCCGGTGGCGGAGAAAGAGTTCGAGGATTTCAGCGAAACGCCCCTCGATTCCGAGCCGGTGTTTGACGGCGTGCTGCTGCACGTGCGCCGCGATGCCGTGCTGCTGCCGAACGGCGCGCGTACCACCCGGGAATACATCCGCCATCCCGGCGCGGCGATGGTCATCGCGCGGCCCGATCCGGATTCAATCGTGCTTGAACGGCAGTTCCGCTATCCGCTGCGCCGGCATTTCATCGAACTGCCCGCCGGCAAGATCGATCCCGGCGAGGATCCGCTGGCGACGGCCCGGCGCGAGCTGCGCGAGGAGTGCGGCTATGCGGCGGCGCACTGGCGCCACCTGGCCACGCTGCATCCCTGCATTTCCTATTCCGACGAGCGCATCGAGCTGTATCTCGCCGAGGGCCTGACCCACGTCGGCAACGCGCTGGACGAGGATGAGTTCCTGGAGGTGATGACGGTGCCGCTGGCCCGCGCGCTGGCCTGGGTGCGCGAAGGGCGCATTACCGAGGCCAAGGCGGTGACCGGCCTGCTGTGGGCCGAGAAAATCCGCAGCGGGGAGTGGTAACGCCCGCCGGGATGCACTCAGGCTTCGCGGGCGCCGCGCGCGCGCGTGGCGGGAACGGCGATGCCGTCCAGCCGGCTCACCGGACGCAGGAAGTTGCCCTGCGCGTACAGCATGCCCGCGCCCTTCAGCAGTTCCAGCGTTTCCGCGGTTTCCACGCCCTTTGCGACGACCTGGCGCTTCAGTTCCCGGGCGACGCCGTTGACGGCCCTGATGAAGACCATGCTCTCGGCGCCGTCGCGTAGGTCCTGGGTGAAGCTGCTGTTGATCTTGAGGTAATCGACCTCGAAGCGTTTGAGGTAGTAGAACGAGCTGAAGCCGGTGCCGAAATCGTCGAGCGCGAAGCGCGCGCCGAGGGGGCGAAGATGCTCGATGAATGCGCTGGTGGCGTCGATGTTCTCCATCGCCGCCTTCTCGCTGACTTCGAACACCAGGCGGTTGCCGGGGACGTCGGAGGTGCGCACGATGTCGATGAGTTCGCGCACCCAGGCGGCGTCGGCTACCGAGGCCGCGGAGAGGTTGACCGAGTAGCGGCTGCGCCGGCTGCGGTCGTGCTCGTGGATGTGGGTCAGCAGCCGCGCGACGACGCGCTGGTCGAGCGCCGGTGCATAACCCAGCGACTCCGCGGTGCTCATGAACTGCGCCGTGCCGGTCCAGTTCCCGCGGTCGTCGCGGATGCGCAGGAAGATTTCGTGGTGCACTTCGGCGCCGGTGCTGATCTGTATCGCGGGCTGCACGTAGAGCGCCAGCTCGTCCTGGTCGAGGGCTTCGGCGACCAGCCGCGACCAGTGGGTGCGGCGATGGCTGGCGCGCAGCGCATCCGAGGCGGGATTGAACAGCGTCACGCGGTTGCGGCCCTGGTCCTTGGCCTGGTGGGTTGCCGCGTCCGTGGCGGCGAGCAGGGCGTTCCATTCGTTGCCATGGAGCGGGTAGAGGGCAATGCCGATCGAGGCGGTGATGCTGGAGACCACGCGGTTGGGGGCGGTTTCCAGGCGGTAATTCTGCACGGCGTCGAGTGCGATGGAGGCCGAGGACAGCACTTCCTCCCGGCCGGCATCGTGCAGGTGCAGCACGAACTGGTCTTCGCCGACCCGGAACAGCTCGCCGTTGCGGTCGCGGGCGACGTTGCGCAGCACGCCGGACAGGCCCAGCATCAGCTGGTCGCCGGCACCGTGGCCGAAGACCGCGTTGATGCGCTTGAAGTGGTCCATGTCGATCAGCACCACCGCGCCGGATTGCCCGGTGTTCAGCGCGGTTTCCACCTGGCGCCGCAGCGCGCCGCGGTTGGGCAGATCGGTCAGGGCGTCATGGAGCGCGACATGTTCGGCGCGGCGGATCGCGAGGTGCTGTTCGGTGACATCGCGGGCGGTGCCGCGGATGCCCAGCATCAGGCCGTTCTCGTCGCGGGTGACCCTGGCGTTGATGCCGATCCAGCGGTCCTCGCCGCGCGCGGTGGTGAGGTGGGTGACGTGATTCTGCACCTCGCCGTTGCGGCGCAGGGTGGACAGGAAGCGGCGGTTCGGCACGTGCGAGCCGTTGGTCTCGAAGCTGAAGAAACAGCGGCCGATCAGGTCGTGCGGCGCCAGCCCGAAGATCTCGTGGGCCGCGGCATTCAGATAGGTGAAGCGGCCCTCGGCATCGGTCTGCCAGATCAGGTCGTGCGAGGTTTCGACGAGGTCGCGGTAGCGGCCTTCACTCTCGATCAGCAGCTGGATGATCCGGCGCTTTTCGGCGAGCGTTTTCTTGATGCTGGCCAGCTCGCGCGAGGTTTTCTCCGCGAAGCTGCCCCCGTTGGCCTGGACCAGACGGTCGATGACTTCCCGGGGATAGCGGCGGTGGCCCCCTTCAGTGCGCTGGGCGCCGAGGATGCCCTGTTCATCCCAGCGCCGGAGCTTCTGCGCGGAGATGCCGAGCAGACGCGAAGTCTGCTCCATGGTGTAGGAGTATTCCTGGTCGGACATATCCTCGGTCTTGCCTTGCCCCTGGGCCCGGGATGGCCTTTGGCGCAGTGTAGCAGAGCCCCGCCGCCGATGCTTTTTCACGCTTTTCTCCCGGATCAGTGGACGACGGCCGGTTCCTGCAGGCCGTTCTGGCGCGACACCAGCCGCTGCATCAGCTTCAGGTCGCGGGTGGTCAGGCGCAGCGCCGCGTCGACCCAGACGCCGACCACGTCCGCCAGCTCCTCGTAGCTGATCTGGTGCACGCGGCGGCGCACCGCGGCGAGCGCGGCCATGCCGTTGCGCGAGCGCGAGCGCTGCCTGATCAGCGCGTTGACCGCGGCCTCGCCTTCGCCGTCTTCGGCGACCACGTCGATGACGCCGAGGTCGCGCATTTCTTCGGCGCTATAGATTTTTCCCGAGGAAATGATGCTCTCGGCGGCACGCTGGCCGACCTTGCGGTCGAGGAAGGAGTAGGCGCCCATGCCCGGGAACAGGTTGAACAGGATTTCCGGGAATCCGAAGCGCGAGCCCCGTTCGGCGATGATCACGTCGCTGGATAGCGCCGCCTCGAAGCCGCCGCCCAGGCATTCGCCCTGCACCAGCGACACGGTGGTCACCGGCAGATCATGGCCGATGTAATTGCGGTAGAGCACGTCGATGC
The DNA here is from genome assembly GCA_964533495.1 of uncultured Bordetella sp. Taxonomy (GTDB): domain Bacteria; phylum Pseudomonadota; class Gammaproteobacteria; order Burkholderiales; family SG8-41. Next base: position 4,305 of record CAZHJU010000043.1, read on the forward strand.
AGGCGCGGCCGTAGGCGGCCAGCGCGGAGCGGTCGCGGCGGTCGATTTTCTGGCGGAACAGGTCGAGGTCGCCGCCGAGGTTGAACACGCCGGGCATGCCGGAGGCAAGGATCACGTACTCGATGGGCTCGCTGCCGTCCCCGCAGTCGATCGAGCCGCCGGTTTCCGTGACGAAGCTGTAATAGTCGCGGATGTCGGCGAGCAGGCCGGGATTGAAGCAGGGGCGCGGCGCCGCGGTCCAGCGCGACCACAATGCGCGGGTCTGGCGATCGAAGTGCGCGTGCAACTGGGGCGAGAAGCGGAATTCCGTGTTGACGCGGCTGAAATCCGGATGGACTGCGGCTTGGTGGGCGTTGATGACTGCGGCCGGAACTTGCATTTCCATGGCGATACCCCTTGTATGGTGTTGATCGGACGGGAAGTTTTTTTGTGTTTTCCCGATGATGATTAGAGGGCAGGATGAATGGGGCAGCAAATCTAACAAAATGAGAGATTTTAAAAATATCAATAAAAACAAATACTTATGTGTATCCATAATAGCCGGACGGGCCAAAATGGCAATTTACTCCCTGTTTGTTCCCCGTTGCGCCATGTTCCGGGACCTGTCGGCGGCGCGGATTTCGCGGCTGGAGGCAGGCGAACCGTTTGACTCGTAACCGGTGAGCCGTTAAAACCGTGCGCTGATTCCGACATCATCCTGATCCGAGCGGACCGTTACAGCCGATGCTGCGTGCCATCCTGAAGCTGCTGCTGGGCCTGTTGTTCCGGGTGCGCGTTCTCGGCGATGCCGGCGCGCTGCTGCGGGGGCGGCCGCTGGTGCTTGCCAACCACGATTCCCTGCTCGACACCCTGCTGGTCGTGCTGTTCCTGCCCGGCGCGCCGCTGGTCGTGCTGCCGCGTGCCCTCGCCGGACACCGCATCGGCGCCCTGGTTCGCCGCCTGGCGGATTGCGTCGAGCCGGCGGACGCCGGCGGCGCCGCGGTCAAGCGCCTGGTGCGGGCGGTGCGGGCAGGGCGTCCGGTGGTGATGTTCCCGCAGGACCGGGTGACCACCACCGGCAGCACGATGAAGGTTTACGGCGCGGCCGGCGTCATTGCGCTGCGTGCGGATGCCGATGTGGTTCCGCTGCGCGTCCACGGTACCCTCCATACCCGCTGGGCGGCGACCGGCCTGCGCTGGCCGCGCCTGCGCTTTCCGCGGGTGACGCTGCAGCTGCTGCCGGCGCTGCGTTTTACGCCGCCGGCTGCCGGCGCCGCCGGCTCGCGGCGCCAGCGCATCAACGACGAGCTGCAGGGCATCATGCAGCGGGCCATGGCCGCGGCCGGGCCGCGGCGCTCGCTGTTCGGAGCGCTGCTGGAGGCGGCTGCGCTGCACGGCCGGCGCACCCGCATCTTCGAGGATGTCCGCGGCCAGATCACCAGCTATGCCGACCTGCTCAAGGGCACGCTGGCACTGGGCCGGCTCAGCGCGAAATTCACCGAACCCGGCGAATGCGTCGGCGTGCTGCTGCCGAACATCGGCGCCACGGTCTGCCTGGTCTTCGGCCTCGCCTCGCGCGGCCGCGTCGCGGCGATGCTCAATTATTCCAGCGGGGCCGAATCGGTGCGCGGGGCCTGCGCGGCGGCCACGGTCAGGACCGTGATCACTTCGCGCAGCTTCGTCGAGGTCGCGCGCCTGCAGCCGCTGCTCGATGCGCTGTCCTCCTGCCGGATCGTTTATGTCGAGGATCTGCGCGAGGCGATGGGGCTTGCCGACAAGCTGTGGATCCTGCGCGCGCTGCTGCATCCGCGCAGCGCCCTCCCGGAAACCGATCCCGCGGCGACCGCGGTGGTGCTGTTCACCTCGGGCTCCGAGGCGCGGCCCAAGGGCGTCGCCCTGTCGCAGGAGGGCATGCTGGCGTCGATGGCCCAGCTGCGCGCGGTGATCGACTTTGGGCCCGACGACAAGTACCTCAACGCGCTGCCGATGTACCACATCTTCGGCCTGGTGGTCGGCACGCTGATGCCGCTGCTGACCGGCACGCGGCTGTTCCTGTACACCAATCCGCTGCACTACAAGGTGATCCCCGAGTACGCCTATACCCGGGACTGCACCTACATCTTCGGCACCAGCACCTTTCTCGGCAACTACGCCCGCCAGGCGCATCCCTACGATTTCTACCGCATGCGCTTCGTCATTTCCGGCGGCGAGAAGCTGCATCCCGAAGTCGCGCAGCTGTGGTTTTCCAAATTTGGCCTGCGCGTGCACGAGGGCTATGGCGCCACCGAGTGCGGCCCGGCAATGGCCTTCAACGCGCCGCTCACCTACCGGACGGGGACGGTGGGCCGTTTTCTGCCTGGCATCGAATACCGCGTGGTGCCGGTGCCGGGCATCGAGCAGGGCGGGGTGGTCCACGTGCACGGGCCCAACCTGATGCAGGGGTATTTTTTCCACGACCAGCCGGGCGTTCTGCAGCCACCGCGTTCCGAGGTGGGCGAGGGCTGGTACAACACCGGCGACGTGATCAGCATCGATGCCGACGGCTTCGTCACGGTGCTCGGCCGGGTCAAGCGTTTCGCCAAGATTGCCGGCGAAATGGTGTCGCTGGAGCGGGTCGAAACCATCGCCTACCACGCATCCCCGGGTTTCAAGCATGCCGCGGTGGTCGAAATGACGCGTTCCGGGGAGAGCACGGTGCTGCTGACCACCGACCCGGATCTGGATCGCATCGCGCTGCAGCAGGCGGCGCGGCAGATCAATGCGCAGGAACTGGCGGTGGCGCGACGGGTGGTGAAGGTCGACAACCTGCCGCTGCTCGGCTCGGGCAAGGTCGATTACGTGACGCTGAAGGAGATGGTGGTCCTGTGACAGCGGCCGCGGCTGCATGCATTATCATCGCGACGTGCGCGGCCTGCCGGCTGCGCCGGAACGGCGGGGTGCCGTTCACGCACACGGTTACTGCTTGAGGAGAACCACGATGGCGCAGATGCAGGCGGATGGCGGTGAACGGCCGGTGCTGGTATGGGATGTCGCGGTCAGGGTGTTCCACTGGGCGCTGGTGCTGCTGATCGGATTTTCCTGGCTGTCGGCCGAGATGGACTGGATGGACTGGCATTTCTATTCAGGCTACGCGGTGCTGGCGCTGATCCTGTTCCGGATACTCTGGGGATTTGCCGGCAGCACCCATGCGCGTTTCGGCGATTTTCTCTACGGGCCGTCGGCCATCGTCGCCTACCTGCGCACGCTGCCCTCGCGCACCGCGGCGAAGTTCGCGGGACACAACCCGCTGGGCGGCATCAGCGTGCTGCTGATCCTGTTCTGCGTGCTGCTGCAGGCGGGCACGGGGATGTTCGCCAACGACGACATTCTTTACGAGGGGCCGCTGTACAAGCATGTCAGCAAGGACCTGAGCGACTTGCTGACGACCATCCACAAATACAATTTCAATGCGCTGCTGGCACTTGCCGGCGCGCACATCGCGGCGGTGCTCTATTACCTGTTCTGGAAGTCCGAAAACCTGGTCAAGCCGATGTTCACGGGCCGCAAGCGGCTGCCCCCGGGCGTCGCGCCTGCGCGCGCGCGGGTGCGCGGCGCCGGTCTTGCCGCGCTGCTGCTGGCCGTTTGCGCCGCCGCGGTCTGGTTTCTCGTCAGGAGCTGAATCCGGGCGTAAAAATCCGGGGGCAAAAAAAGCCGCCCTGGGGACGGCTTTTTCCGGGGGACGGGAACTCAGGCTTTCTTGCGGTTCTTTTCAAGCCAGCCGTCGACCAATGCAACGGTCTGGTCCACCACGTCCAGTTGCATGCCCTTCTGCGCGGCGATGGTCTTGACCAGGCGATCGACCCGTTCGATGTTCGGCGCGCCGGCGGCCAGCGCGCGCGCTGCCGAGGACGGGCTGCCCAGGGACAGCGCGGCGTTGGCGTATTTCTCGAAGGGCACCATGTCCTTTTCGCTGGCGCCCAGGGAGACGCACAGCCGGACCACCCACTCGTAAACGGCGCGCGAGGCGGCAATGTCGGAATGCACCGCATCCTTGATCGGCAGCATCGCATCCTTCTGCACACAGCGGTAGTTGCCGGAGATCAGCATCGCCCACTTGGCCAGCGGCACGAATACCGAGTCGTGCACCTTGAGCTTGACCGGCAGTTCGATTTTTTTGCCGTCCCCGGCGTCGAAGCGCACGGCCTCGATGTCGGCTTCGAGCTGGCGCAGGATCGCGGTATGCGCGTCGGAATCGAAGCGCGCGGACTTGAAATTGGTCGGCAGCCTCACCTGCAGCACGTTGACCTTTTCTTCGGGAGGGCGGAAGGCCTGGGGATCCGGGCTGCACAACGTCAGCGTCTTTGGATCGAAGCTGTCCCAGACCGAGGCATCGGTGTAGCAGTCGCGGCAGGCGTTGGCGTCGAGCCCGGGAATCCGCTTGAGGTAGGGCAGGGGGGGCATGTTCATGATCGACATGCAGGGCACGCGCGACAGGGCGACGCGATCCAGCAGTTCACGCACGCCCGGCGAACGGTACTGCGGCTCCTGCATGGCCAGCACGATCAGGTCGTAATCGGCGGGATCGGCCGATTCCGGGCCGCCGGCGGACAGTTTTCCCGGCAACTTCCGCGAGCTGATTTCAACCAGGCCTTCGCGCCCCTTGACCGGCATGCGTACGATGGCGCCCTCCGCATTGAACAGTTCGGCCTCGGCGGGCAGGCAGATCATTTTTACGGTGTGTCCGGCGAGCAGCAGCTTGGTGGCCAGCAACGATCCGTAGGAGGCGCCCAGGATCAGGATCTTGTAAGTGCGCATGCAGTACTTTCCTTGTGTGGAATGGCGAAACGGCGACAAATGGCGACGCCTGCGGGCGGATCCGCTGTTGGGGACACCGGAGCCTGCGGCAGCTGCAATGGTAGTCAGTTAAGCCGGACGGTGCAATCACAATTCACCAGGTGAAATGCACCGCCGCGCCGTCATTCCGCTTCGATGAGGCCCAGCCTGCCGTTATGGGAGCCGGTGTACCACAGCCGGTTCGCGCCGTCCTGCGTGAGTTTGCGGATGCCGGCGTTGCCGGTGGGCAGGCCGATGGTTTGCATGGCTTCGGTGGACGGATCAAACCGCGCCACGGTGTCGCGCTTGATTTCACTGGCCCAGACGATACCGGCGGCGTCCACCTCCACGGCGTAGGCGCCGGCATTGCCGCCGGGCAGGGGGTAGGTTTTGACGATTTGCATGCGCGCTGGATCGATCTTGGCCAGATGTCCCCTGCCGTAAAGGCTTGCCCACAACATGCCGTCAGGGGCGGTGACGATCCGGCGGGGCCGCGACCCGCGGCCAAGTTCCAGTTCTCCGATGCTGCCGTTCGCAGGATCGAGGTAGCCAAGCCGGTCATCGTTGGCGCGGCACCACCAGACATGGCCCCTGTGGTCAACGGTGATGCCGCTGGGGCGGCCCGAGGTCTCATGCTCGGCGATCCGTCCGGTGGCAATGTCCATGCCGCCGATCCTGTCGCCGGTCTGCATCGAGAACCACAGTGTCGTTCCGTCTTCGCTGAGCGTCAGCGTGTGCGGACCGCCGCCGCGGGACGGCACGTGGAATTCGGCGATCATGTTTCTCCGGATTTTCAGCCGGCCGATGGTGCCGTTGCCGAAGCCGGCCGTCCACACCGTGCCGTGGCGGTCGACAATGATGCTGTTCGGATGGTGCCCGGACAGCAGGTCCCATTCGCTGAAGGACGCATTGCGCGGGTCGAAGCGCACGACCTTGTTGTCGTTCGGCACCGCAATGTAGAGGCTGCCGTCGGGGGCGATGGCGGAACTGCGTGCAAACATCGGCTTCGGCAACTGCCATTCGGTGATGCGCGGCGTGAATGCAGGAGCCGTCTGGCCGGCAGCGGGTCGGGAGAACGGCATGGCCATGGCGCCCGGCAGCAGCGTCAGCGCGCGGAGGAAGCGCCTGCGCGGGATGAGGGGATGTCTGGTGGACGGTACTGGTTTCATCGGGAGCCCCATGATTTTCCGGGCAACAGGGCATGTCCATCGCTGCGATGCGGGCCTTGCGGCAGAAATGCTGCCGCCATTATAGTGCCGGTTGCACATCTTCCGCCCGCGATGGCCGGGAACCGCCGCTGCCGGCGGTTTACCGGATTGGAGGGGCAGGGCGGGGCGCAGAGAAACGGAGGCATCATGGCAGGCATGTCTGTCGGAATACTCGTCGGGGGCGCCGGGCTGCTGCTTGCGGCGGCGGTGCTGATGCTGGTCATGGTCCTGCAATTGCGGGCCATGCGCCGCGAGGTCGAGGCGACCCGGCTGCAGCTGGCGAAAATGGACTGGGGCGTGATGCTGCTCAACGGCGTGCAGCAGCTGAAGCAGGCGACAGTCGCGCTGGAGCAGATCGACAAGCGGCTGCAGAAACTGGAGGCCCTGGAAAAGGTGCAGCTGTCGCACATCAATCTGCGACAGGGGGTCTAGCCGGGATTGTCCCGGTTGTAAAAAAAGCGGCCTGCGGGCCGCTTTTCGTTTTTCCGGGATGCGGCGGGTTCAGGGGGCAACAATGCGGTTGCGCAGCACCATCGCCGGTTTTTCGAACGCGCATTCCACCACGTCGCCCGGTTTCAGGTACAGCGCCTCGGCGTCGGCCTTGCCCACCGCGACGCCGCCCGGCGCGCCGGTGGCGAACATGTCGCCCGGCTGCAGGTCGAGCAGCCGCGAGAAGTGCGGGATGATGTCCGGCAGTTTCCAGATCTGGTCGTTCGTGTTTACACGCATGCGCTGCACGCCGTTGACGCTGCAGGTGACCCAGATGTCGTAGGGATCGGGAACCTCGTCCATCGTGATGATGTAGGGACCCAGCGGTCCGAAGGACGGCGAGTTCTTCGAGGTCCAGAAGCGCGAGCCCGAGGCCACCTCGGCCTTCTGGGTGTCGCGGCAGGTCAGGTCGTTGAGGATGGTGATGCCGGCGATGCAGCTTGCCGCGTCCTCCCGTTTCGCGTGGCGCGCGGCCTTGCCCAGCACGAACACCATTTCCGGTTCGTAGTCGAGGCGGTTCACCGTTTCGCGCCGCGGCACGTCCGCGCCGTGGCCGGTCAGGCAGGAGTTGAGCTTGATGAAGCCCGTGGGCTCTCCCGGCATTTCCTTGATCAGGTCGTTCTTGCGCAGTTCCTCGAGGTGGGTGCGGTAGTTCTTGCCCACGCAGAGGAACTTGTCGGCGTCGGGAACCGGGGGCAGGAAACGCACTTCGGACTCGGGTGCAAGCATCTTGCCGTCCAGCTTGCCGGCGTTGCCGCGGGCATGTTCGAGCGCGGCGCGGGCGCGGGCGAGTCCGGGCTCGCCCAGCGCGAGCAGGCCTTTCATCGATGCGGGGATCATGTTTTTGCCGTCGCCCAGCGCGCGTTCGCCGGCGACGAGGTCGAGCAGCTTGCCGTCGAGCTGGGCGCCGATGCGCACGGTATCCGGATCGGAAAGCAGGGTGTAGGTGGCCAGTCGCATTGCGGAATCCTCAAATAAAAAGCGGCGCCTGCACGCCGCCGGGTTCAGTCACGGTCGAGGGCCCATTTTACGACGTTGCGCCTGCTGCGTTCCAGCTTTTCCCGCAGGCTGTTCAGGGCCGCGACAGGTGATCGAACACCAGCTTCCGTGATTCCGCGAGCATGGAATCGAGGAAGGCCTGTGCCACCAGCGACAGCCGTTTGCTGGCGGGATGGACCATCACCCAGGGCCGGTCGACCGGGAATCCGGCGACGTCGAGCACGGCGATCTGTTCATGCGGAACGTCGAGGCCCAGCGTGTAGCGCGACATGATCGATACGCCGAGTCCGGCGATGATCGCCTGCTTGATGGCTTCGTTGTTCGACAGCTCCATGCGTACCCGCGGTTCGCAGCCATGGGCGCTGAAAATCTCGTGAATTGTCGCGCGCGCTCCGGAGCCGGGCTCGCGGATCAGGAAAGGTTCCTCCGCAAATCGCGCAAAGGGAATGTTCTTTTTTCCGGCCAGCGGATGGTCGGCATGGGCAAAGGGCACCACGGGATTGGGCAGCAGCGGGTAGGTCGCGATGTCCCGGCTCTCGGGCGCGCCGGCGAATATGTACAGGTCGTCGAGGTTCCTCGACATGCGTTCCAGCAGGGCGCTGTGGTTCTGGATCTGCAGCGAGACCTCTATCCGCGGATGCCGCCTGACGAACTCGGCCAGCATGCGCGGCGCGAAATATTCGCCGGTGGTGCTGACCGCCAGCTGCAGCCTGCCGGCGTCCAGGCCGCGGAGGTCGGTGAAGCTGCGTTCGACGCCGGCCAGGGTGCCGAACATTTCCAGGCAGCCCTGATGCAGGATGCGTCCCGCCTCCGTCAGGCGGATGCGTTTGCCGGCCTGCTCGATCAGCGGCAGGCCCACCGTATCGGCGAGTTTTTTCATCTGCACCGAAACCGTGGGCTGCGCCATGTAGAGTTCCTCGGCGGCCTTGGTGAAGCTGCCGAGGCGGGCCACGGCTTCGAATACGCTGAGCTGCGGCAGCGTGCCGTGCTTCAGGTAGCGTCGTATTGCGGATTGCGGCATGTCCATTCCTTTCGCTGCGCTGCGGATCAATGCGCCGCGCCGCCGTCCGGGGCGCCGCGCGCGCTGTCCCGCACGGGAAAGGCAATGTCTGTCCGAAAAAAAAAGACCTTGCCCGTACAGGCAAAGGTCTCGCTTGCAAACCGCGCGGCCGGAGGCCGCTGCCGTCTGCCGGCGCCGCCGGGGCCTCGGCCCGTATTGACGACGACACCGCTCGCGGCGCCATTGCGACGCCGCTCAAGCTACTCCCCTTTGAAGGGGCCGCGCGTTGCCGCGCGAGCGGGGCGGATTACAGCACATGATGAAAACCATTACAAGCCGGCATGTCCGGCGTCGGGCGGAGGGCCCATGGCCCATGGCGGGGAAGCGGCCGCGGACCCGCGGCGGCGATTAATGGCAGGTATTGCGATTCATCATTTTACTTTGCGCAATGCCGCCGGAATAATCCGCCGGCGCCCGCAATCCGGGCGCGCGGCGGCATGCAGGGGAGGGCGTGATTGCCCGCAACAGGCGGCCGTCGCAATCAGGTGCCAGGGGAGTAGCTTGAGCGGCGTCGCAATGGCGCCGCGAGCGGTGTCGTCGTCAATACGGGCCGAGGCCCCGGCGGCGCCGGCAGTGTTCCTGCTGCAAGCGAGACCAGGCGGGGGTAGACGCGCAGTCGGGCGTCTGCCGCTGATGGTGAATTCGCATCCATAACTGGAGATTTGCGCATGGAACTGTTTTCCACGGAGTTTTTGTCGGCCCTGCTGGCCATCATCGTCATCGACCTCGTGCTCGCCGGCGACAATGCCATCGTCATCGCGCTGGCCGCCCGCGGCCTGCCGCCGGACCTGCGCAAGCGGGCGATCATCTGGGGCACTTTCGGCGCGATCGCCGTGCGCACCGCGATGACCCTGATCGTGGTCTGGCTGCTGAAGATCCCGGGCCTGATGCTGCTGGGCGGCGCGCTGCTGGTGTGGATCGCCTACAGGCTGCTTGCCGACAACGATGACGGCGGCCACGAGGTCAGCCCGGCGAGCAGTTTCTGGGGCGCGATGAAGACCATCATCGTCGCCGACGCGGTCATGGGCCTCGACAACGTGCTGGCCGTCGCCGGCGCCGCCCAGGGCAGTTTCCTGCTGGTGGTGATCGGCCTGCTGATCAGCATCCCGATCGTGATCTGGGGCAGCCAGATCATCCTCAAGTACGTCGAGCGCTATCCCGGCATCATCTATGTCGGCGGCGCGGTGCTGGCGTGGACCGCGGCCAAGATGATCACCAGCGAGCCGCTGGTGAAAGACCATTTCGACGCTTATCCAGGGCTTGCCGGGCTGCTTTACATCGCCATCATCGGTGGCGTGCTGGGCGGCGGTTTCTGGATCAACCACGTGCCGGCCCGGAAACGCGTCGCCGGCCATGTCGTCGAGCCGGGTGTCGCGGCGCTGGCCCCGGCCGCCGCCGGCGTGACCCGCATCCTGCTGCCGGTCGACGCGTCGACCAACTCGCTGCAGGCCGTGGAGCACGTGATCGGCCGCCACGCCGCCGGCGCCGCGCTGGAGGCGCACCTGCTGCATGTGCGGGTGCCGTTCTCGCAGTACATCGCGCGTTTCGTCAGCCGCCGCGATCACGAGGCCTATCACCGCCAGGAGGCCGAGCGGGCCCTGGCGCCGGCACGGGCGCTGCTGAGCCGCGCCGGCGTGCCGCATGCGGACCATGTCGAGTTCGGCGACAAGGCGGAAACCATACGCGGGGTCGCGGAGCGCCTGGGCGTGAACCAGATCGTGATGGGCACCGCCCGCAAGAACTCGCTGACCCGGGTCCTGGAGGATTCGGTGACCAACCGCGTGCTCGAGATCGTCGAGGTGCCGGTCGAGATCGTGGTCGGCCGCGCGGTTTCCCGCATCGACACCATCGGCCTGCCCGCCGGCGTCAGCGCCGTGGCGGCGGTGCTGATCGCGGTATCCCTGCAGTAGCTTTTCCGCGGCAGCCCTTCCGCGGGCGACTCACGGCCCGCCGGCAACGGCGGGTTTTTCGTCCGTGTCCGTCAGAACCTCGGCTCAGAATTTCGGTTTCTGCGAGGCTTGCTGATAGCCGCGCATGCCGTCGAGTATCTCGCGCCCCGCCTCTTCCGCATCGACCCAGCCCAGGACTTTGACCCATTTGCCGGGCTCGAGATCCTTGTAGTGCTGGAAGAAGTGCGCGATCTGCGCGAGGGTGCCCTGCGGCAGGTCGTCGGGCGAGCGGATGGCGGTGTAGAGCGGGGTCAGCTTTTCGATCGGCACGGCGAGGATCTTGGTGTCCCTGCCGGCCTCGTCCTCCATGTTCAGCATGCCCACCGGCCGGCAGCGCGCCACCACGCCAGTGATCAGCGGCACGGGCGACAGCACCAGCACGTCCACCGGGTCGCCGTCGCCGGACAGCGTGTGCGGCACGTAACCGTAGTTGCAGGGGTAACGCATGGCCGTCGACATGAAGCGGTCGACGAACATCGCGCCGGTTGTTTTTTCCATCTCGTACTTGATGGGCTCGGCGTGCATCGGGATTTCAATGATCACGTTGAAATCCCTCGGCACGTCGTAACCCGAGCTGACCCGGTCCAGATTCACGGCTGAGGCACTCCTTCGGCAGGGGGGACGATTATAGCCGCGCCGCCGCGGCCGGCGCCTGCCTCGCGGGATGCGGTTCCGGCCATGCTACGATCATGCACCGATCACTCACGGAGCCGTCCATGAAACTGTACATCACCTCCACCTCCGGCAATGCCTGGAAGGTACGCCTGTTGCTGTCGATGCTCGGGCAGCCGTTTGAAACCGTGGTGCTGGATTCCGACAAAAAAGAGCACAAGGCGCCGGAGTTCCTGAGGCTGAATCCGCGCGGACAGGTGCCGGTGCTGGTCGACGGCGACCGGGTGTTCTGGGATTCGACGGCCTGCCTGGTCTATCTCGCCCGCAAGTACGGCGGCGAGCAGTGGCTGCCGACGGATGCCGAAGGCATGGCCGAGATCCAGCAGTGGCTGGCCCTGTCGAACAACGAGCTGCACTATGGCCTGCAATGGGCGCGCGGCAAGAAAATCGGCATCCGCGCCATCGGCGACTACGAGGAATACGCCACCTACGGCCGCAACGGCCTCGCGGTTCTCGAGGGGCGGCTGAGGGACAACCCGTGGCTGGCCTGCGGCCGGCCGACGATCGCCGACCTGGCCTGCTACTGCTATACCTCGGTCTCGCCGGAAGGCGGCTTCGACCTCGCGGCCCATCCCGCAGTCGCGGCCTGGATCAAGCGGGTCGAAGCGCTGCCGGGCTGGATCAAGCGCGTCTGATCCTCCGCGCCGCGCAGTGAAACGTTTTCGTTACGGCCATGCCGCCGCCGCCGCCGACTGGCGGACGGCGGTTGCCGCCTGCCTGTCGCAGATCGGCGCGGGCGGGGGAGCGGGCAGCGGGACCCTCGGATTCCTCTATGTCACGGATTATTTTGCCGGGGCGCTGTCTGAAATCAGCCGCCATGTCGCCGATGCCACCGGTGTCGGGCATTGGGTGGGTACGGTCGGCATCGGGATCTGTGCCACCGGCGTCGAATACCTCGACGAACCGGCGATCGCGCTGATGATCGGGGATTTCCCGGCTGACAGTTTCCGGGTATTCCCGGCGGTGTCCGGCACCGAGAAGCTGCAGTCGCTGGACCTGCAATGCGGCACGGCACCGGCGAGCGTTGCCCTGGTCCATGCCGATCCGCTCGATGGCGACATCGCCCGGCAGATCCGCATGCTGGCCAAGCGCACGGAAAGCGGTTTCCTGGTCGGCGGTCTGGCCAGTTCGCGCAACGGCAACATGCTGCTGGCGGATGCCGTCGAGCGCGGCGGGATGTCGGGGGTGGCGTTCTCCGATGCGGTGACCGTCGCCACGCGGCTGACCCAGGGTTGTTCGCCGGTCGGCGCCGCGCATGAAATCACCGGTGCCCAGAACAATATTGTCGTCGAGCTGGACGGCCGCCCGGCCCTCGACGTGCTGCGCGCCGATGTCGGCATCAGCGCGGGCGAGGACCTCGCGCAGCTTGGCGGGCAGATCTTCGCCGGCCTGGCGGTGTCCGGCAGCGATACCGGCGACTACGTGGTGCGCAACCTGATCGGCATCGATCCGGGCAACCGGCTGATCGCGATCGGCGACGTCGCCCGCAAGGGGCAGCGCCTGCGTTTCTGCCGCCGCGACCACGATACCGCGCGGGCCGACATGGCCCGCATGCTCGACAGCATCCGCGAGGGGCTCTACACGGCTCCCCGCGGCGCGCTGTACTACTCCTGCCTTGGCCGCGGCGGCGCCCTGTTCGGCGGGAAATCGGCGGAGCTCGGCATGATCCGCGATGCCCTCGGCGACGTGCCGCTTGCCGGTTTTTTCTGCAACGGCGAGATTTCCCACAACAGGCTCTATGGCTATACTGGGGTGCTGACCCTGTTCCTGTGACGGATTTTTCCGATGACGGAGTATTCATGCCTGCCGCGCGCATATTTGCCGAACTGAGCCTGACCTGGCTCGACATCGCGGCCTTCCTGTTTTTCGTGCTGTCGTGGGCGGGGTACGCGCTGTTTGCCGAGTGGCGCGCGAAGTCGGTGCCCTCGCTGCACAACACGATGGACCGTTACCGGCGCGACTGGATGGTGCGCATGATCGAGCGGGACAATCGCATGGTCGACGTCAACGTCATGCGCAACCTCACCCGCAGTTCGCAGTTCTTCGCCTCGACCACGATGCTGGTGCTGGGCGCGCTGATCGCGCTGCTCGGCTACGTGCAGCAGGCGCTGGAAGTGGTGTCCGGGCTGCCGTTCACGGTGAAGGCCTCGCAGCGCCTGCTCGAGATCAAGATCGTGCTGCTGGTGCTGATTTTCGTCTACGCGTTTTTCAAGTTCTCGTGGGCGATCCGCCAGCTCGGGTTCTGCTCGACGCTGGTCGCCGCCGCGCCCAAGCCGCCGAAGGACAACCCGGAGCAGCATGCCGCCGACATCGACCGGCTGTCGGCGGTGACCTCGTATGCCGGGACCAATTTCAACGACGGCCTGCGCTCCTATTATTTCGCCCTGGCGGCGATGACCTGGTTCCTGCATCCCTATCTGATGCTGATCGCGACTGCCTGGGTCGTTTACGTTCTGTACCACCGCGAATTCGAATCGAAGACTCTCAAGGCGCTCACTGCGGAGGCTTCCGGCCCCGGGTAGCGCCGCGCGGCTTGCCTTGCCCGGGATTTGCGGGCAAGGTATGCGATATGGCCACAGAACGCAGCCGCCACGGCACTTCGTGACAGGCTGCGCGGCCCCGTGTCCGGCTGGATTTTTTCCGGCCGGCTGTTGTTGATCCTGGCTGTTGTCGATCATTTCCCGGAGGAGGGAGCATGTCGCAAAACCGAAGCAGGAATTCAGTGGCCGTCGTCATCGCGACCTCGATCATGGTCGCCTTTGTCGCCGCGCTGCCGGCCGCCGCGCAGGGCTGGAAGCCGGAAAAACCGGTCGAATTGCTGGTTTCATCGGCGCCCGGCGGCAGCAATGACCGCATCGCCCGCATCATCCAGAAGATCGTCCAGGAACAGAAGCTGATGGCCTCGCCGATCAGCGTGATCAACAAGCCGGGCGGAAACCAGACCATTTCCCGGGCCTACATCAACCAGAATCCCGGCGATGCGCACTACCTGGACGTCGGCAACCCGACCCTGATCGCCAACCAGGTCGCCGGCCGCCAGCAATACGGCGACTTCACGCCCGTCGCGCTGATGGTCAACGAGTTCGCGGCCTTCACCGTCCGCGCCGACTCTCCGCTGCGCAATGCGCAGGATCTCGTCGCGCAACTGAGGAAGGATCCGGAGTCCGTGGCCGTCGGGGTCAGCAACCGCGGCGGCACCAACCACCTGACGCTGTCGCTGCTGGCCAAGGTCGCCGGCATTGATGCTAGGCGCCTGAAGGTGGTGGTGTTCAAGACCAATGCGGAGGGCCTGACCGCGATGCTCGGCGGCCACATCCAACTGGTGTCCTCGGCGGTGGCGACCGCGGTGGGGCAGATGCGCGACGGCAAGGCGCGGATCATCTCCGTCAGCGCGCCGCAGCGCATGGGCGGGGATCTGGCGCAGGTGCCCACGCTGCGCGAGCAGGGTTATGATGTGTCGCTGTCCAACTGGCGCGCGATCATCGGCCCCAGGGGGCTGAATCCGGCGCAGATTGCCTACTGGGAGGATGTGCTGTCGAAAGTGGTTGCGACCGAGGAATGGAAGGCCGTGCTCGACAAGCAGTTCTGGGACGGCAATTTCCTGCGCAGCCGCGAGTTCGCGAAATACATGGACGACGAGTACGCGCAGACGAAGGCCGTGATGACCGATCTCGGCCTCGCGAAATGACGATGGATCGCCGCGATGGCTGACGATGTCCTGCTGCTTGACAACGCGGAGATCGCGCGCGTATTCGATCTCGGGGCCTGCATGCAGGCGCTGGAACGCGCATACCGCGCGATGGCCGGCGGCCGTTCCGTGGAGCGCGCCCGCAGCCAGACCCGGGTACCGCTGGACGAGCCGGGCGTCACCTACTGCTTCAAGAGCATGGAGGGCGCGCTGTTCGGCGATGGCTACATGACGCTGCGCATCACCTCCGACGCCGTGTTCGAGGGCGAGGTGGACGGGCGGAAGCGCCGTGAAAAGCTGGCGCGCGGATCCGGCGGCACCTACTGCGGGCTGATTCTGCTGTTCAGTACCCGCGATGTCGCTCCGGCTGCCCTGCTGCACGACGGATTGATCCAGCTGGCGCGCGTGGCCTGCACCAGCGCGCTCAGCCTGCGGCTGCTGGCGCGGGAGGACGCGGGCGACCTCGCGATGATCGGCGCCGGCGAGCAGGCATGGTGGCACCTGAAGGCCGCCGCCGCCGTGCGCAGGTTGCGGCGGGTGCGGATCTACAGTCCCACCGCGGTGCGCCGCGATGTGTTTGCCGCGCGGGCGCGGGACGAACTGGGGCTGGCCGCCGAAGCCGTCGCGGCGGCGAAGGACGCGGTCAGCGGCGCGGACATCGTGATCGCCGCGACCAATGCCAGCGAGCCGGTTCTCGACGGTCGCTGGCTCGCGCCCGGCGCGCATGTCGTGTCCATCGTCAGCGGCGACAAGGGCAGCACCCGGCGCGAACTCGACGATGAGACCCTGCGCCGCGCGGCCCTGGTCGTCGCGCATTCGAGGTCGGGCGCGATCGAGCACCGCAACGGCGACCTCGCCGGTCCGGTGGAGGCGGGGATACTCAGCTGGGAGAAAATCGTCGACCTGCCCGATCTCGTGGCCGGAAACTCCCCGTGCCGCGGCAGCCGCGATGACATCACGGTGTTCAAGAACAACGGCGGCATGGGGCTGCAGTTCGCGGCGGTGGGCCCGGTCGTTTACGAGCGGGCGCGCGCCGCGGGCATCGGCCGCAGACTCCCGGTCGGATGGTTCATGGAAAGCATGAAATCGTGACGCGCGGGATGCCATGAAAAACGGCCGGGAGATCCCGGCCGTTTTTTTGATGCCTGCGGCGGCAGCGCTGCTTTAAAGCAGCGGCACGATCAGCAGCGCGACGATGTTGATGATCTTGATCAGCGGGTTGATCGCAGG
Source organism: uncultured Bordetella sp. (assembly GCA_964533495.1). Taxonomy (GTDB): domain Bacteria; phylum Pseudomonadota; class Gammaproteobacteria; order Burkholderiales; family SG8-41. Next base: position 20,391 of record CAZHJU010000043.1, read on the forward strand.
TCCGGCGGTGTCCTTGTAGGGGTCGCCCACGGTGTCGCCGGTGACCGCCGCCTTGTGGGCCTCGGAACCCTTGCCGCCGTGGTTGCCGTCCTCGATGTACTTCTTGGCGTTGTCCCAGGCGCCGCCGCCGGTGCACATCGAGATGGCGACGAAGAGGCCGGTGACGATGGTGCCCATCAGCAGGCCGCCGAGCGCCTGCACGCCGGCGTCCTTGCCCATCAGCGCGCCGACGATCAGCGCGACCGCGACCGGCGCCAGCACCGGCAGCAGCGACGGCGCGATCATTTCCTTGATCGCGGCGCGGGTCAGCATGTCCACCGCGCGGGAGTAGTCCGGCTTGGCGTTGCCTTCCATGATGCCCTTGATTTCCTTGAACTGGCGGCGCACC
>CAZHJU010000043.1:20788-21908 GCA_964533495.1 uncultured Bordetella sp.
GGCGGTGACCAAGGGCTACGCCATCGGTTCGGCCGCCCTGGCCGCGCTGGTGCTGTTCGCCGACTACACCCACAACCTCGAAGCCAAGAACCCCGGCGTGGTCTTCAGCTTCGAGCTGTCGGATCCGGCGGTGATCATCGGCCTGTTCATCGGCGGCCTGATCCCCTACCTGTTCGGCGCGGCCGACGGCTTCCATCGCCATCGCGCCGAACAGGTAGGGGATCAGGCCGCCGGCGAAGAGGCCGATGATGACCGCGGGATTCGACAGGTCGAAGCTGACGACGCGGCCGGTCTCCTCGATCTTGTGGGTGTAGTCGGCGAACAGCACCAGCGCGGCGAGGCCGGCGGAGCCGATGGCGTAACCCTTGGTCACCGCCTTGGTGGTGTTGCCCACGGCGTCCAGCGGGTCGGTCACGTCGCGCACCGATTTCGGCATTTCCGACATCTCGGCGATGCCGCCGGCGTTGTCGGTGATCGGGCCGTAGGCGTCGAGGGCCACGATGATGCCGGCCATCGACAGCATCGAAGTCGCGGCGATGGCGATGCCGTAGAGGCCGCCCAGCGTGTACGACACGTAGATCGCCACGCAGACCGCGAGCACCGGCCAGGCGGTGGAGCGCATCGACACGCCGAGGCCGGCGATGATGTTGGTGCCGTGGCCGGTGGTCGAGGCCGCGGCGACGTGCTGCACCGGCGCGTACTGGGTGCCGGTGTAGTACTCGGTGATCCACACCAGGAACGCGGTCAGCGCGAGGCCAACGACGGCGCTGCCGTAGAGCTTCATCACCGACAGGTCCGGATAGTGCTCGGCGATGTTGCCGAGCATCCAGGTGGTGATCGGGTAGAACGCGATCAGCGCCAGCACGCCGGCGACGATCAGGCCGCGGTACAGCGCGCCCATGATGTTCTTGCCGTCGGAGGTCTTGACGAAGAAGGCGCCGATGATCGAGGCGATGATCGCGAAGCCGCCGAGCACCAGCGGATACATCACCGCGCCCTGCACGACTTCGGGCTTCGGCAGCATCAGCGCCGCCAGCACCATGGTCGCGATGATGGTCACCGCGTAGGTCTCGAACAGGTCGGCCGCCATGCCGGCGCAGTCGCCGACGTTGTCGCCGAC
>CAZHJU010000044.1:0-15337 GCA_964533495.1 uncultured Bordetella sp.
TGCACGATCTCCTCGGGGATCACCAGCTTGCCGTCGACCAGGCGGCCGAGCTTGCCGAGGATCTTGCGCACCTTCTCGCGCAGTTGCGGCGACTCGATCAGGTATTTGCGCACTTCCTTGTAGTTGCCGTACGAGGTGCCGCAATGCACCAGCGGGAAAAAGTGCCCGGCCTCGTGGCCGTGGTTTTTCCCCGACACGTAGGCCTGGTGGAAATTGCGCAGGAACACTGCCGCCAGCGATTCGAGGTTGCCAATGCCCGAACCGTGGTAATTCCAGGCCGTGCACGAGGTCTGGTCGGTTTCGTCGAGGTAATCCTTCCCGGGCACCATGCCCAGTTTGTTCATGGTCCACAGCAGCGCCGTCGGATAGCCTGGAATGTTGCCGCACTGGCCGCAGGACTTGTGGTGCCAGAGCTGCGCGGTGGGGATTTTCTTGTTCCAGCCGAACAGCGTCTGCACGTCGACCGGCTTGTGGGCGTCGCCGATGCGGTGGACGATAATCTCGCCCTCCTTCTCCAGCTGCCACATGTGGTCGCGCACGTCGTCCATGCGCTCGGACAGGTCGAGCGTGCGCCGGTCGACGTGTTTTTCCACCCAGGCCGTGGCCTTCGCCGCGTCTTCGGACGAAAGGTTGGTCGGCTGGAAAAACGCGCCGTGCCCGGCGATGCCGCTGCCGTCGCTGGGATATTGTTCCGAACTCATGCCTGCCTCCTCGGGGTAACGCATGCGGCGGCAAGCCGCCGGTACTGCCGCAAGCCGCGCCGACCTCAATCCTTGTCGGACGCATCCTCCATCATTTCTTCATACTCTTCACGTTTCTCGTCGATGAAGTCCTGGATCACGTCTCGGAGTTGTGGTGTCGGCCCGCTGCTGACGCAGCTTCACTTCGCTGCGCGAAGTGAGCCGACCCCAAACCCGTTCGACTAGTCCTGCGCGGATGCATCCTCCATCATTTCTTCATACTCCTCGCGTTTCTCGTCGATGAAGTCCTGGATCACGTCGAACAGGTTTTCATCCATCGTTTCCAGCGATTCGAGCACGCCGGTCATTTCCCAGATCGTGTACATCTCGACCGAGGTCTTCAACGACACTTCCCAAGCGGTGTCGGTGGTCTGCAGCGTGCGCACGGGGATCGCCTTGCGCAGCGTCTTCAGGTTGCCCTGGACCTTCTGGATGTTGGGGCCCCAGTCCGGGAAGTGATCGGGCTGGATCATGTCCGGCGACAGCTGGTTGCCGGTGGTGATCAGCTTCAGCATCACCCGCCCGAAGGGCCGCAGCACGTCCTTCGCCGACTGGAAGCCGTGCCTGATCGCCACCTCGCGCATGATCGCGACCAGCCCGCCGGGGGAATTCTTGAACGGGCAGCGCGCGGCGCAGGTCATGCACTGCGCGCAGGCCCAGATCTTCTCCTGCATCGCGTCGTAGATCTGCTCGACGTTCTCCGTCCACAGCAGCTGCACGATTTCGCGCGGGCTGTAGTCGTAGAAATGCGCCGAGGGGCAGGTCGCGGTGCAGATGCCGCAGTTCAGGCAGCCGTTCAGCTCATGGTCGTAGCGGATATCGCTCTTGATATCCTCGAACACTTCGCGCATTTCCGCGTAGGTCGCCATGGCTGAACGTGTCTCCCGCGGCCCGCTATTTCTTCTTCATGAAAAAGGTGAACTCCTTGTCCGCGGCATCCGAGGACAGCAGTTCATTGCCGGTCTGCCTGGCGAAAGCCTGGAAATCCTTCACCGAACCCGGGTCGGTGGCCATGATTTTCAGTATCTGGCCGGCGATCATGTCGGTCAGCGCTTTTTTGGTGCGCAGGATCGGCAGCGGACAGTTCAGGCCGCGCGCGTCGAGTTCCTTGTCAAACTGCATGTTGGCTTTGCCTCATGTAAATTAGTGTAACATTGAAATCTAATATATGTGCATTTCACGGATGCTGCAATTCCGCATTGCAGGCACACCCGCTGGCTGGATTATAGACTTGCGATGCAGGGTGTCCGCGGCCGTTGCGGCGGACAAAATGTGGATGGCGCAGCGCAGCACACGACACATGGCGGGCCACGATGGATAAATCCGATTTTCAGGCAAACAGCCGCTACACCGTCACCTGGCAGCGGCCCGGCGGGCGGGCGGTTCCGGCAAGTTTCTATGTGCACCGGACGCACGACAGCGGGATGATTGTCCGTTTCTCCGGAGCGGACGCGGCCCTGCGCAAGATCGCCTATGCGGAAGTGCTGCGGATCGTCACCGCCGAAGCCGTTCCGCCGGAACGGCAACGCAGCGTCCCCGCGGCGCTGCTCGACGAAAAAACCTGGAGCGACCGCAGCGAGATGATGCATTACGCGTCATCGCCGTCGCGGGGCAAGTAAGCCCGGCCTCAGACCGGGGCGGCCGTCGCCCTTTTCTTCAGGAGATCACGCAGCTCCTTGTTGCGCGCCTGCAGCTCGCGCGCAAGCTGCACGGCCACCATGTACTGGAGATGGTGCGCAACCGGCGGCGCCAGTTCGTAGAGTTTGAGGAAATCCGGGCGCGACAGCGCCGCCACCGTCACCGCCTCCTTGGCCACCGAAGTCCAGCCCGCGGGCATGTTCTCGATCAGCGACAGCAGCCCGAAAATCTCGCCGGCATGCAGGTCGCGCGCCTCGTCCAGTTCGCCGGTCACCTCGTGGATGCGCGAAGTCCGGATGGCGCCTTCCATCAGCAGGTACATGGCATCGCCCTGCGCGCCCTGGGCGATGAGCCGGTGATCCGCCGGATGCGATGACACCGCCATCAGGCCGGCCAGCGCGTCGATATGGGCGCCGGTGAAGCTCTCGAAGGCCGGCAACGTCTTGAGGAATTGTCTGATATCCATCGGCGGCAATCTCTAGGTTCCGGGCACGCGGTCGAAGAAGGATTTGATCCAGTTTTTGCCGCGCATGGTCGGCGAATCGTCCGCCGGCGGCTCCTGGGGCGGCGGCGCGCCGTCCTTGAGATCCGCGAACGACCTGGCCGAGGCGCGCAGGCGGTCGGCCAGCATGTCGACGAAATGCTCCAGCAGCACGCTGGCCACCGCGTAGTTGGTCGCGATCAGGTCCTCGAAGGCCTGGTGGCGCAGCCGCAGCATCTTCACCGGCGTCAGCGCGGTGACCGTGGAGCTCGCGCTCTGCTCGCCGCTCAGCACCGACACCTCGCCCAGCACCTGCCCCGGGCCGATGACGCCGAGCTTGATCGCCTTGCCGTTCTCCTCGACGCTGATCGACACCTCGCCGTCGAGGATCAGGTACAGCGAATCCACCGGCATGCGGTCGCGGATGACCACGCGGTTCGCCGGCAACTCCAGGCGCGAAGTGGCCGCCAGCAGCCTGCCGACGTTTTCCGGGCCGAGGGCCTGCGCCCACTGCGGAAACTGTTTCTCGAATTCTTCTTTCATATTGGTGTGCATCCCCGTGCCTGAAACCGCTGCGGAGCACGCAGCCGCGCATCCCGCAACCCTGAACTCCCGGCAACCCTACCATACAACCGCGCCGCGGAATAATGAAAAACTGCCGCTTTGGCGGGGGCAATTCATGTTCCGCTAATACAATGCGCGCCCTCGACCGGACACCCGGATGGGGGCTAAAATCCGGACACCTTCACCACGACCGGACTCCGCATGAAACGGACAGTAGTCTCGCTGCTGGCAGGCTTTTGTTTCGCGTTTGTAAACGCCGCCCATGCCACCCTCGAACAGGGTCTGAATGCCTATCGGAAAGGGGATTACGTCGCGGCCCTGAAGCTGTGGCAGCCGCTGGCCGCCAAGGGCGATCCCGACGCGCAGAACAATCTCGGCGTGCTCTACGAAAAGGGACAGGGCGTGGAACGCAGCTTCGTCGAAGCGGTGAACTGGTACCGGCGGGCGGCGGAACAGAACCATGCCCAGGCCCAGAACAATGTCGGCGTCATGTATGAAAAAGGCCTGGGGGTCAAACCCGACGCGAAGCAGGCCGCCGGCTGGTACCTGAAGGCCGCGGAGCGCAACAACCCCAATGCGCAGAACAACCTGGGCGTCCTTTATTTCGGCGGCCGCGGCGTGTCCCAGGACTATGCGCAGGCGATGCAGTGGTACCGCAGGGCCGCGGCGAAGAACAACACCAACGCGATGAACAACATCGGCGTACTCTACGAGCGCGGGCTCGGAGTGACGCAGAGCTTCACCCAGGCGGCACAGTGGTACCGCCAGGCGGCCGAACGCGGCCAGCCGCAGGCGCAAAACAACCTCGGCGTGCTCTACGAAAAGGGACAGGGCGTGCCGCAGGACATGAATGTCGCCCTCAACTGGTACCGCAGCGCCGCCGAACAGGGACATGCGCAGGCGCAGAACAATCTCGGCGTGCTCTACGGCAGCGGCCGAGGCGTGCCGGCGGACATGGCGCAGGCCTATGTCTGGTTCAGTCTCGCCGCGGCCCGTGGAAACGTCGACGCCGCCAACAACCGCGAGGCGGCCGACCGCCGGCTGACCCCGGAACAGCGGGAACAGGCGCAAAAAACCGTGCAGGCATGGAAACCGAAGCTCACCGCTAGCCGCTGAGCCCGGCGCTCTTGCCGCAGCGCCTGGAAACGACGCGGCATACAGAGGTACACAGGGGAAAACAACAAGTTGTTGCCGCAGCGCGTCCTGATCCGCAGTTCCCATGTCCTGCGCGCCGCGGCGCTGGCGGCGGCGTTCTGCGCGCCGCTGCAGGCGATGGCCCAGGCCGCGATCACGCCGGGCGCCGTGCTCGACACCGTCCCCGACCGCAAGCCCGCGCTGCCGCCGACCCCGGCGGAAGTCATTTTCCCGGCCAGCCGCCCCGATGCGGTGCACGACCCCTCGGCGCCGCGGTTCACAGTCAATGCCTTCACCTTCGTCGGCAACACGGTCTACACCGAACGGCAGCTGAAGCAGCTCACCGAGCGCTTCATCGACCTGCAACTGAACCTGTACGACCTGAACCGCGCCGCGGACACCGTCACGCAGCTCTACCGCGAAACCGGTTTCCCGATCTCGCGCGCGATCATCCCGGCGCAGAAGGTCGAGAACGGCATCGTGCGCATCGAGGTCATCGAGGGCCGGCTCGCCAACATCAGCATCGTCGGCAACGACCGCTACTCCAGCGGGCTGATCGGGGCGCGCACCGGCAGCCTGCCGAAAAACGAGCTGGTCACCGTGCCGCGGCTCGAGCGCAGCCTGCTGCTGATGAACGACCTGCCCGGCCTCTCGGCGCGGGCGACGCTGGCGCCGGGCGCCGACTACGGCACCACCGACATGGTGATCCGCGCCGAGGAGAAGCCGTTGGCCGGCACGGTTTCGTTCGACAACCACGGCCGGCGCGAAACCGGCGAGACCCGCGTCGATGCCGCGCTCGACCTCAACAATCCGCTGGGCATCGGCGACCAGCTGAGCCTGCGCGTCATCAATACCCGGCATGATCTGCTGTCCTTCGGCCGCGTCGGCTACAGCCTGCCGGTGTCGAACGAAGGCACGCGCCTCGGCGCCACCTATTCGAAGGTGCGCTACGACATCGGCGGCGACTTCGCCGCGCTGGGCATCTCCGGCGAAGTCACCAACGCCGAACTGGTGCTGACCCACCCGTACGTGCGCAGCCGCGCCCGCAACCTGGTGTTCGGCATCGGCCTGCGCAACACCAGGACCGCGCAGACCACGCTGGGCATCCCGACCGCCGACACCAGCATCGACCTGCTCAGCCTGACGGTGCTCGGCAACTGGGTGCATGAGGACTCCGCGACCACCAGCGCGACGCTGGTGCTGTCGGGCAACGGCAAGGACAATCCGGGCAACCGCCAGGACGCGCAGCGCGCCAAGGCCGACATCGACGTCAGCCATCTGCGCGCGGCCTCGAAGAACTGGGACCTCTACCTGCGCGGCAACTGGGTGTTCTCCAGCGGCGCGCTGCCCGACACCGAAAAATTCTCGCTGGGCGGCCCCGGCAGCGTGCGCGGCTACCGCCCCTCCGACCTGCGCGGCGAGACCGGCTGGGTCGCCACCGGCGAACTGCGCCGCCAGTTCGTCGCCGTCAACACCGTGGGCGTGTTCAACATGTTCTACGACTGGGGCGCGATCAAGGCCGACGGCTTCACCCGCTACGACACGCTGCGCAGCGCCGGCTTCGGCGTCAGCGTGTTTCCGCACAAGCACCTGCGCGCCAAGGTGGAATACGCCTACCCGATGAGCGACCGCATCTCGGGCGACGGCAAGCGCGGCCGGCTGTGGTTCACGCTGGCCAGCAGCTTTTGATGGGCGTTTTTGTAAGTATTTGATTTTATTGATATTTTTATCCAGCAGCCGGGAATTGTTCCTGTGACTCCAGCAACCGCTCTGTATATACTCGGCCATACCCTCACGGCCCGGATGTGAACGCGAACCACCCGTGACTGCCCACCGAACACCACGCCGCTTCCCCGGACGCCTGACGCGCGGCCTGCAACTGGCGCCGATGCCCGCGGCACTGGCCGCCATCGGCTTCTGCAGCATGCTGCTGCCCGGCCTGCCGGCGCAGGCCCAGCAACTGCCCACCGGCGGCAGCATCGTCAGCGGCAGCGCCACCATCCACAATCCCGCGCCCACGCAGCAGCTCATCACCCAGGGCAGCGACAAGGCCATCATCAACTGGCAGGGCTTCTCGATCGGCCAGGGCCACAGCGTGCAGTTCGTGCAGCCCGGCAGCGGCTCGGTGGTGCTCAACCGCGTCGTCGGCAGCGATCCCTCGGCGATCTTCGGCAGCCTGTCGGCCAACGGCCGCGTGTTCCTGGTCAATCCGCAGGGCATCTTCTTCAGTCCCACGGCGAGCCTCGACGTCGGCGGCCTGGTCGCCTCCACGCTGAACATCCGCAACGACGATTTCCTCGCCGGGCGCTACATCTTCAGCCGCGATCCCGGCGCGCCGTCCGGCGCCTCGGTCATCAATGAAGGCCTGATCCGCGCCCGCGACAGCGGCTACGTCGTGCTCGCCGGCGACTACGCCGCCAATCGCGGCGTGATCGAGGCGCGGCTCGGCACCGTGGCGCTCGCCTCCGGCGCGCAAGTCACGCTCGACATGCAGGGCGACAGCCTGGTCAGCCTCGCGGTCAACGAAAAAACCGTCGCCGAACTCGCCGGCGTCGCCAACAGCGGCGAACTGAACGCCGAGGGCGGCCGCGTGATGATGACGGCCGCGGTCGCCCGCGACCTGGCCGGCACCGTGGTCAACAACACCGGCGTGGTCCGCGCCCGCGGCACCGTCGAAAGGGACGGCGCGATCTACCTCGTCGGCGATGGCGGCGACGTCGCCTCCAGCGGCAGCCTCGACGCCGGCGGCGCGCGCGGCGGCAAGGTCACCCTGCAGTCGAAGGCCGGCACGACGCTGGTCTCCGGCAACATCGACGCCACCGGCAGCGCCGGCCAGGGCGGCAGCGTGCAGGTGCTCGGGCGGAATGCCGGCGTCACCGGCAACGCCGCGATCGACACCTCGGGCGCCGCCGGCGGCGGCACGGTGCTGATCGGCGGCGACTACCAGGGCAACAACACCGCGGTGCAGAACGCGCAGCGCACTTACGTCGGCGCCAACGCCGTGATCAGGGCCGACGCCGTAAACGCCGGCGACGGCGGCAGGGTCATCGTCTGGGCCGATGACGTCACCCGCCACTACGGCACGATTTCCGCGCGCGGCGGTGCGCAGGGCGGCAACGGCGGCTTCGTCGAGGTCTCGGGCAAGGAATCGCTGGTGTTCAACGGCACGGTCGACCTGCGCGCGCCGCAGGGCGATACGGGCACGCTGCTGCTGGATCCGAAAAACATCCGCATCACGGCGGCAGGCGCCGATGCGGTGGCCACCAACGATGCATTCGCCGACAACGCGGCCGGCACCTCGGAACTGAGCGCGGCCAGCGTCGTCGCCGCGATGAACGGCGCCAACCTGATCCTGCAGGCCAACAATGACATCACGGTCGAAACCGATGTCAACGTCGCCGGCGGCGCCGGCACGGCCGGCCAGGACCTGACGCTGCAGGCCGGGCGCCACATCATCCTCGCCAGCACCGCCAACACGACCACGCCGGCCAGCAGCAGCGGCGCGATCACCATCACCATGAACGGCGGCGATTTTTCGGCCACCACCAACGTCAACACGACTGACGCGCCCGGTTTTCTGTCCGCCAATCGCGACCCTGGCGCCGCCCAGTTCTTCATGGCGGGCGGCTCTGCGATCACGGGTGCCAACACCGTCACGATTGCCGCCGGCAATAACAACAACCCCTCGCTGAACGACAACAGCGGCGCGTTCAACATCGGTGCCGTCAGCACCACCGGCGGCGCCATCAACATTTCCGCCTTCAACAACGTCAACCTCAACGGCGCGCTGAACAGCGGCGGCGGCGCGGTCAATGTCACCGCCGACGGCGACCTGAACGTCGCCGCCACCGGTTCAATATCCGCGGGCGCCGGCACTGCAACGCTGAAAACCACCGAGGCGCTGAACGCCGACGCCGGCATCAACCTCGCAGGCAATGTCAGCGCGAGCAAGGTCGTGCTGAATTCAGCCGACGCGATCACGCAGACCACCGGCGGCATCACGGCGACCGAACTGCGGGTCATGGCCGCGTCGGGCTCGACGGACGATGCGGTCGACCTCTCCGGCAACAACAATGTCGGCACGCTGGCCGCGACCAAAAGCGACACCGCCGCCGGTGCCGGCGGCATCTCGAGCTTCATTTTCAACAACGGCGCCAACACGCTGACCGTCGGCACCGTCGATGCGGTCTCCGGCATCACCGCCATCCCGGCGCCGCCGGCCACCGGCCGCGTCACGCTCACTGCCGGCGACCTGGTCATCAACGACGCGATCACCACCGGCAGCGGCACCGGGGTCGTCACGCTGCAACCCAATCTCAACACCAACGTCAACATCGGCGGCGCCGGCGAATTCGATTTGACCCAGGCAGAACTCAATCTGGTCACCACCGGCGCGCTGCGGGTCGGCCGCACCGACGGGACCGGCAGCCTGGCCGTCGGCGGCGGCGCGGCGATCACCAACGGCAGCAACTGGAGCACGCTGATCCTGCGCGCCGGCAGCGGCGGCATCAGCCAGACCCAGGCCCTGACCGTCACCAATCTCGGCGTCGAGTCCATCGGCAATGTCACGCTGACCCATGCGGCCAATGCCGCCCAGACCTTTGCCGCCGATCTGAGCCTCGGCGGCACCGGGACGGGCGTTCTGCAGTACCGGGAACTGGACACCCTGACCGTCGGCCGGGTCGGCGTCGATGGCGGCAACAATCCGATCGCTGGCGTCACCGTCAGCGGCATCACCACCAACAACACCAATGCCACGCTGACCACCGGCGATGCCGTCACCATCAACCGGGACATCGCCGTCGGCAATGGCGTGCTGACGCTGGACGTCACGCAGAACGGCGCGACCCAGGGACCGGGTTCGGCGATCTCGACCTCCGCCACCGGCGGCGTACGCCTGCTCGGCAACGTCGCCAACACCAACAATTTCAACCTGAACCAGAACAACGACGTCGCAAACCTGGCGGTCAACACCAACGGCTCGGTGACCTTCCGCAACACCTCTGCGACCACGCTGACGGTCGGCGACGTCGGCGGCACGAACGGCATCACGACCAACGGCTCGGCGCTCACGCTGATCGCGGACGAGATGGCCTTCACCCAGAACATCACCACCGGCGCGGGCTCGGTGACGCTGACCTCGAACGACGCCGCGCGGGCCATCAACCTTGGAACGAATACCGCAGACCTGAACCTCTCCGACGCCACGCTGGAGCGGGTTTTCACCGGCGGGCAACTGACCATCGGCGACAACGCCCATACCGGCTCAATCACCGTATCCGGCGAAACGGTCAACCCGAGCAACGCCACCGGCGGCATCGTGCTGCGCAACCGCGACGGCGGCATCAACATCGACAGCACGCTGCAGGCGGCGGGCGGCGCGACTTCCTCGATCACGCTCATCGCCGACGGCAACGATCCGGAAAACGCCATCGGCGGCGCGATCACGCAGGGCGCCGGCGGCGGCCTCGTCGCCAACACGCTGACCACGCAATCCAAGGGCGGCACGACGCTCAACACGATCGCCAGCAACACCGTCAGCAACTTCTCGGCCTTCGAATCCGGCGGCGGCAACGTCCAGTTCGCCAACACCGGCAACCTGACCGTCAGCGGCGTCGGTCTCGGCACCAACGACAACGTCGGCAGCATCGCCATCGACACCACCGGCACGCTGTCGACCAGCGGGCTGATCACCACGCACGCCACGAACAGCAACGTGACCCTGTCCGCCGGCGGTGCGATGACGCTGAACCAGGACATCAACCCCGGCAGCGGCGGCATCCTGACGCTGAGCTCGAGCAACGCCGTCACGATGGGCGGCAAGGTCGTCTCCAACGCCGCCAGCGGCGGCGGCGCGGCCGGCGGCCTGCTGCTGACCCTTCGCGGCGGCATCGGCGGCGGGAATTTTGCGGTGACCAACACGGCGAACAACGTCGCCACCATCGCGGCCGACATCAGCGGGAGCCTGTCCTACACCGACGCCAACGCGCTGACCGTGGGCAGCCTGTCCGGCACCGACGGCATCAACACCAACGGCAACAACGTCACCCTGGTCGCCGGCGGCAACCTGTCGCTCTCCCCGGGCAACAACATCACCGCCAACGGCGCGGTCATCGATCTGACCGCCGCCGGCATCAGCGGCGGCGGCGCGGTCATCGCCGATGCGCTGGCCATCCGCGACAACAACCTGGCCAATGCCGGCGTTTACGGACTGGGCGGGCTGGTCAACAGCATCGCCGCCAACATCAACGGCGTGCTGTCCTACTCCGACGGCGACGGACTGACGGTCACCTCGGTGGCCGGCCTGTCCGGCATCCAGACCCGCGGCGGCAGCGTGATCCTGGGCAGCGGCACCGGAGGCCCCGCCAACGGCGCAAACCAGATCGGGCTGCTGCAGAACATCGACACCCGCGTGACACCGGGCGCAGGCACCCTCAATACCGCCGGCATCGTGACGCTGAACGCCAATGGCGGCGGCGTGAACCAGGCCAGCGGTTCGATCACCGCCAGCGGGCTGGCGCTGCTCGGCTCCGGCACATTCGCGCTGGCCAGCGATCCCGGTCCGGGCGGCGTCGACAACAACGTGAACACCATCGCAGCGGGCGATGCAGGCTCCGGTTTGATGAACATCGCCTACCGCGACATCAATGCCGTCACCGTCGGCAACCTCGGCACGGCCACCGGCATCAATTCCCGCGGCGGCAACGTCACCATCGTCGCGGAAAGCGGCAACCTGACGGTCAACAATGCCATCGACACCCGTACCACCCCGGGTTCGGGCGCCACCACGACAGGCGGCAACATCAACCTGGAAACCGAAGCCGCCGGTACAAACATTGCCCTGAATGCCAACATCACCGGCCATCTTGTCGACTTCGATACCCTGGGCAGTATTCCGACTGCACCCGGCGTCATCGTCAACGCCACGGTCAACACGGCCAATCTTGGCGGGGAAATCTGGCGCGGTTACGGTTCCAACGCCAACCTGAACGACAATTTGGCCGCCGACACCGTGGTGATCTACACCACCAACGGCGCCGACGTCACCCAGACCGGCGGCACGATCACGGCCAACAACCTGATCTTCTTCAGCTACGAGGGCAATTCCGTATTCAACTTCACCGGCGGCACCAACAATGTCGACAATTTTGCCGCCAGCAGCAATTTCTTCAATTTCTTCACGTTCAACAGCAGCGCCCAGGTCAACCTGGCCACCACCGGCGCGCTGAACGTCGCCAGCCTGACGCCGACCCGGTACTACACCGGCACCGCCAACGGCGTCTTCAGCAACAACCAGAATGTCAATCTGACCACCAACGGCGCGCTGGCGCTGACCGCGCGGGTCAATGCCGGCAACGGCAACGTGAACCTGAACGTGGCCAGTGGCGGCATTTCGCAGACCACCGCCGGGATCATCACCGCCAACACGCTGGGCATCAGCAGCCCGAATTCGGTCAACCTCGGCACGGCGAACAACAACGTCGGCACGCTCGGCACGGCCGCCATCAACATCAACGACGCGCTGTTCAGCTACCGCGATGCCAACAATGTCGTCATCGCCGAGTCGATCAATGTCTCCAACAACGGTGCGGCGACGATCAACATCGTTTCCGGCGGCCTCGTCACGCTGCCCGCCGGGAAAAACATCACCGCGACCAGCCTCGGCAACGTCGCCGCCGCCAACGTCAACATCAGCGGCAGCTCCGGCGTGCGCATCAGCAGCCCCATCACCGCCACCGGCGGCGGCGCCAGCAGCGGCGTCAATGCGGGCGTCCGCCTGACCAGCGCCAACGGGCCGGTGACCATGTTCCCCGGCGCCGGCATCACGGTTACCGACAACGGGCCCGCAACCGCCGCCGGCTCGGCGCCGCACAGCGCAGAGGTCGCCATCACGTCGGGTTCGCGCAGCGCCTGGGTCGCCAACTGCGCGCACAACGACGTCTGCATCAGCACCGTCGGCAACATCAACGCCACCTCCAGCAACGGCCGCGCGGTGATCGACGTGTTCGGCCAGGGCGATGCGCACGACGGCGTGCGGGTGGTGGGCGCGCTGACGGCGACCGGCCAGACGCGGCCACTGATCAAGCTCGACGCGATGACCAGGGATGGCGACGGCAACGAGCTGACCTCCACCGGCAACGTGACGATCAACCCCGGCGCCACGGTCACCGTCAATTCGACCTCCAGCACGGCGGTCAACACGCTGGCCGACTCCGTGACCGGCGGCATCATCATCGACGGCCGCAACATCACGATCGGCGCCAAACTCGAGTCCCGCCACAGCGACGGGGTATCGCGGGCGCAGGACGGCATCTCGATCAACAGCGTCCGCCAGAACATCAACATCAACGCCGACATCGTCACCAGTTCCAACGGCGGCATCGGCATCACCACCGGCAGCAACGGCACGGTTTCCGGCCCTGGCGTCATCGAGGCGCAGAACGTCAATCTGGTGGCGCCGAAAAGCCGGGGCAATTTCAACGTCAGGACGCGCATCCAGCCGCCGGCCGGCATCACCGGCACCGGCAACCTGAACGTGCTCGGCGGCGACGTGATGGTCATCGACAACCTGTCGAACACGACGCTGATCGCGGCGCTGGGCTTCATCGACCGCAACCAGGATCCGGCCAATCCCGACCTGCCGATCGGCGACCTGACACTGAAGACCGCGGGCACGCTGCAGATCGCGACGCTCGACGCCTACAACCAGGCGCGCTACGACCGCAACGGCATCTTCGGCCCCAAGGTTCCGGTCAAGCTCGAACTGGTGTCCGACGATTTCGTGGTCTTCCCCGGCACCATCACGACGCCGCACTGGGCGGAAATCACGCTGCGCCCGTACACCGACACCGCGGAAATCTTCGTGCGCAACAACGCCGACCCCTCGTTGCCCGGCGTGGTGTTCACTGCGGTGCCGGTGCTCGGCCTGCTGCAGCAGTTCCACCCCGATGCCAAGCTGATCATCGGCGGCCCGAACCACAAGGGCGACGTCACCGTCGGCGGCGATGGCCTGTTCCGCCTCGGCAACATGCACCTTGTGTTCGAAACCGGGCAAAACGGCAGGGTGGTCAAGAATTTCTTCAGCAGCGACGGCAACGTCTATCATCCGGAACCGGTCATCGCCTTCGGCAACCTCGGTTACCCTGGACCCAACGTCAACGACGGCATCGGCCAGTTGACTTCGGACCGGGTGCAACTGATCGAAGCCGGCACTTTCCAGCCCAATCCCGGCGTCACCATCAACGGCGCCTGTCCGGCACCCTGCCCCGGCGGCAGCGTCGGCCAGGGCTCGGTCAACGTGGCGGACGATGCCCCCGGCGGCGGAGGCGGCGGCAGTGACAGTGGAGGCGACGGCGGAGGCGGCAGCAGTGGAGGTGGCGGCACCACGTCGGGCGGCACCGATCTCGGCGGCCCCGGTTCCACCGGCACCGGCACTGCGTCGGGCACCGGCGGCACCGGCGGCGGCGGATCGACCACGCCCGCGGACAGCACCAACAACGGCGGCGGCACCGGCGGCACGCCGACCGACGGCACCGGCGGCGGCGCGGTAGCCGACGGCGGCGGCACGCTCTCCGGCCCGGCTGACGGCACAATCACGACCACCACCTCGACGGATACGACGCCGGTCGAAGACGGCGGCGGCATTATTGCGGGCGACGGCACGACCGGCCCCGGTGACGGCACCACGCCCGATGGCGGCACGACGATCGTCACTGGCGACACGACGCCGCCCGGCAGTGACACGGATCTTTTCGACGGCGGTGGCGGCGGTGGCGGCACACCCAGCGGTGATCCCGGCGGCGACACGACGGATCCGACGGCGGGCGGCGGCCCCGATGGCGGTGGCACGCTCGCCGACGGCAGCACGCCCGGTGGCGACGGCACCGGCCTGGCGGGCGGTGGTGACGGCACCGGTACCGGCATTGATGGCACCGGTAGTGACGGCACCGGAACTTTCGACGGCGGCGGTTCCGGCGGCAGCGGCCTCGCCGGGGATTCGACTTCCGGTACCGGCAGCGATGGCCTGGCCGACGGCTCGGGCAGCGGCGGTTTCGGCGGCGATGGCGCCACCGGCGGCGGCGCACTGGCCGGCGGCGATGGCAGCGGCGGCCCCGGTGGCGGCACCGGAGGCGATGGCGGCAGCGGCGACGGCGAATTCGGCGGCGGAGCCTCCGGCGGCGGCATGCTCGCGGGTGATGGCGGCAGCGGCGCAGGCAACGGCGGTTTTGCCGGTGCTGGCAGTGGTGGCGGCGGCACAGGCAGCGACGGTACCGGCTTCGGCGGCAGTGACGCCTTCGCCGGCGGCGCCACCGGCGGTGGCAGCCTGGCCGATGGTTCAGGTTCGGCCGGCACGGGCACCGGTGTGGCCGGTGGCGGCACTGGTGACGGCCTTGGCGGCGGTGCAGACGGCACCGCCGGCGGCAGTGGCGGTTTGATTGCCGGCGACGGCAGCGGATTCCCGGATGGCGGCTTCGGCGGCGACAGTGCCGGCAGCAGTGGCGGTACGGGCAGCGGTATTGCCGGTGGCGACAACGGACTGGCCGGCGGCAGCGGCGGCTTCCTCGCCGGCGGCGATGGCACGGCTTTCGGTGACGGCTCCGGCGGCGGCGCCGGTAGCGGTATCGCCGGCGGTGGCACGGGTATCGGCGGCGCTGGTGACGGCAGCGGTGGCTTCGGCAGCGGTGGAACCGGTAGCAGTGGCGGTGCGGGCGACGGCATCGCCGACGGCGGCAACGGGCTCGCCGGCGGCAGCGGCGGCTTCCTCGCCGGCGGCGATGGC
>CAZHJU010000044.1:15437-20362 GCA_964533495.1 uncultured Bordetella sp.
CCGGCGGCGGCGCCGGTAGCGGTATCGCCGGCGGTGGCACGGGTGTCGGTGGCGCCGGTGACGGCAGCGGCGGCGGATTCCCGGGCGCGGGCAGCGGCGACGGCCGGACAGGCACGGTTGTTGCGGCAGGCGACGGCAGCGCGCGCGACGGCACGGGCCTTTCAGGCGACTTCCGGGGCGGCGCTTCCGGCGGCGGCGCAGCCGTGGGGCCGGGCGAAGCGAATGAAGGCGATCGCGGCGAAGCCGGACGCGACAGCGACATCACGGCGCGCAGCGGCACCGATGCCTCGGGTGAATTCCGCGGCGGCGGACAGGGTGGCCGGGCCGCGGCGGATGCCGGCGAGGACAGCGGACGCGGCGACGGCAAGGGCGACGAACGCGACCGTTATTTCGAGGACGAGCGTGAAGCCCAACGCATCCGGCTCGTCGGCGGCAACCGGCTCATTTCCGTGCAGGGCGAAGGCGTGAACCTGCGCGGCGCGGGAAGCAGCAACGCGGCCGGGACACCGCCGCGCTGATCGGATTCTCAGGACCGGGGCGCCGTTTCCTGGTATTCGCGCAGCGGCGGGCGCAACGGCCTGCCTTCGATCGGATCACCCTGCACGTCGCAGGGGCCGACGCGTTTGCCGCTGATCTTCTGCACGACCTGCATTTCGGCGGGATACCGGGACACCGTGGTCACCGTGCCCGTCACCCGGTTGCCGCCGAATACCATGCGTCCGTGCCCGCTCATCTGCGCCACGCTCTCGGCACAGGTCAGCGTCCAGGTCATCACGTCCTTGTGGGTGCGCAGATTGCTCGCCCGGCAGGGAGCTTCCGGCGGCGCGAGGTGGGGCTGGAAACTGCGCTTGGTGAAGCAGCGCGTGTAGTAATAGGGCGGCGGCGGCCTGACCTGCATGCCGGTGACTTCAGTGGTCACCGTGACATGCCAGTTGCCGTCGTTGAAATTGAGCGCGGCGGCCGGCGCGGCCAGCAGGATTCCGGACAGCGCCAGAGCCGCCCGCCGGCAGAAAATAAAAATATCCATTAAAAACAAATACTTATGGAGACTGGGTCACCGGGCTCTGCATGCGCACCGTGGCCGTCGACGTGATCGGAATGCGATAGCCGCCGACGTTCCAGTCGATTCCCGGAATCGTGGTCGGAATCGCCGGAAAGGAGAACGAGGACAGGAAGCCCGAACCGCCGGGCACGTAACTCGCCAACTGGTTGATCAGGCTGTCGATCTGGTCGTTGATGTCAGCGCAGCGCTGACCGGCAAGCCCGCTTGGCGTCGCCGCTCCCGAGTAATATTCGGCGAGCAGGTGCTGGCCCCCGAGTAATATTCGGCGGCCAGCACCTGCTCGCCGACGAAACCGAAGTACAGCGAGTAGATCACCCGGTTGACGATGGGCACGATCAGCCGCGTGCAATAGGTCACCTCGATCGTCAGCAGGTTGGCGTCCTGCACGCTCATGCCGCCCTTCGCCGTGGTCGGCCGGTACATCAGATTGTCGTTGGGAATTTCAGTGCCGGATTGGGAATCGGCCTTGTGCGCGTTGTAGGCATCCGCGGTCGGGCTGAGCACCCGGATCCGCGTATTGAGCGGGTTGAAGGCCTCGATGGCGGCAATCGCGCGCGCCTTGACCAGGTCGAGGTAGTCATCCTTGGTGGTGGTGAACAGCGGCGTCATGCCGGCGGCCAGCGCGTCCTTCATCGGCGTCGTTTTGCCGTTTTTCAGCGCGCCCTGCCGCGCCGCCATGAAGGTCGCGTAGTTCAGCGTCGACTTGGCCTGATAGACCAGCGCGAACTGGAAAGCGCCCAGCACCAGCAGCAGCAGGGTCGGATAGATGATCAGGAACTCGACCAGCGCCTGGCCGCGGCGGCGCTGCCGGTTTCGCGAAGCGGGGTTATTTTTTCGGCGCGGGATCATTGCGGGTAACCGGAGGCAGGCCCGGCATGCGTTCGAGGTGGCCGATCATGCGCCCGCTCTCGCCATGGACCACGTCGCCCGCGGGCGCATGGCCGTAGGCCTGGATCATCGCGGCCCACCCCTGGCGCAGGCGCACGATGCCGAGGTTGTACCAGGCGCGGTGCTCGGTATTGTTGATCGACAGCACGCGCTGGTAGGCGTCGGCGGCGGCATCGGGCCGGTGTGCCCGGGCATAGAGGTTGCCGAGGCGGAACCAGATTTCCGGATCGTTCGGGGTCTTGCGCAGCAGCGCTATGTAGAGCTGCTCGGCTTTGGCATCCTCGCCGGATTCGTAGGCGAGCTGCGCTTCGTTGCTCAGTTGGAACAGGTCGCTGCGCTGGGGCAGGTCGGACGGACCACCGGACAGTGTCCCGCAACCGGACAGCAGCAGTCCCGCAAACAGCACCAGCCCGGCCTTTGTTCCCGTCACCGATCCCCCGCTCATTTCGCATTCTCCCGCCACACCAGCACGTCGCCCAGCCCGATGCCCGTTGCCTGCAACGCACCCGCCGCCATTTCCAGCGTCGCATGGCCGCGCAGGCTGGCCGAGAAGCGCCAGGGTTTCAGTCCGCGCACCAGCTTGCAGACCTTTCCGCGGCGGTCGACGTAAACCAGGTCGAGCGCGTAGGTCATCCCGATGCAGTGCACCGAGCTGCAGGGTTCGAGCAGAAACCCCTCGCCGGCGCCGAGCCGCGGCCTGCCCAGCAGCCCGCGGGCACGTTCCCAGGCGTTGCCGGCCTTCCACACCCGGCCGACCACGGAACGTTTGCCGCTTTCATCAAACAGGGCTCCGAGCAGCACTGCTTCCCCGCCTACACCACCCCGGAATTGAGGAATTTCATCACGATCGGAAAACCGAGCACGATGAACGTCACCGGGAAAATGAACATCATCAGCGGACCGATCAGCTTGACCGGCGCTTCCATCGCCAGCTTCTCGGCGCGCTGGAAACGCTCGACGCGCCGCTGCTCGGCCTGGCCGCGGAGCGCCGCGCCGAGGCTGGCGCCCATCTTTTCGGCCTGGATCACGGTGCCGACAAAGCTCGAAATCTCGACCATCTGCAGCCGCGCCTCCATCCGGCGCAGCGCATCGGCGCGCGGCAGGCCCGAGCGCAGGTCGCGCACAACCATGTAGAACTCGTGTTTCAGCGGCCCGGGCGGGCCCTTGTCCATCGCCTGGCTGATCGCGCCCGTCATGTTGAGCCCCGCCTCGACCGCCATGGTGATGAAGTCGAGGTACGAGGGCAGCGTCCTCTGCACCGCCTTGGCGCGCCGGCCGCGCACGTCCGACAGCCAGATGTCGGGGTAGAAATAGCCCAGCACCAGTCCGAGCAGCAGCATGTTCGTCGACGTGGTTTCGAGCAGCCGCAGCGAGATCCAGACCATGCCGAACCCGCCGAGGGTCGACAGCAGGCGGATCGCGTAGAACTGTTCGGCATTCACCAGGTAGCTGACGCCGGTCATGGCCAGCCGCTTGTGCGTGCGCTCAAGCGCGTCCGGCGGAATGAACTGGCACAGGTGGTATTCGACGAATCGAACGATCGGCCAGCTCAGCCGCAGCAGCGGGGGCAGCGGATCCATGTAGCCGCGATCCTCGTCCGGCACCTCGCTTTTGAGCTTGGGCAGGCCGATGGCGAATATCAGCACCGCGCCGCCGATCAGCAGCGCGATGAACATCGGCAACAGGGTTTCCATATTCATACGTCGATGCTGACGATCTTCTGGATGGCCATGTAGCCGATGACTTCCATCACGG
This sequence comes from uncultured Bordetella sp., assembly GCA_964533495.1. Classification (GTDB taxonomy): domain Bacteria; phylum Pseudomonadota; class Gammaproteobacteria; order Burkholderiales; family SG8-41. The sequence continues at coordinate 19,144 of CAZHJU010000044.1, forward strand.
CGATGACGGCCAGCGTTCCCCATCCGACGAAGGTGTTGTAGAGCGGCGCCATCGCCTCGGGCTCCATGTGCGTCAGGATGAACATCAGGAACAGCGGCAGGCAGGTCATCACCAGCCCCTGCATCTTGCCCTGTGCCGTCAGTGCCTTGATCTTGCCTTCCATCTGGTGCTTCATGCGCAGCGTGTCCGCCAGCGTCTCCAGGATGTCCGCGAGGTTGCCGCCGACCTCGCGCGAGATGCGCATGCCGGAGACCACCATGATGAAGTCCTGGATCGGCAGCCGCTTCTCCATGTTCCTGAGCGCGGTGTCGAAATCGACGCCGACGCGCTGCTCGCGCAGCAGCAGGTCGAATTCCTGGGCCAGCGGCGGCTTCTGCTCCTTGACCATGCTTTCCATGGCCACGGTCAGGCTGGCGCCGGCGCGCATCGCGCCGGACACCATCAGCAGCGCGTCCGGGAGCTGCTTTTCGAATTTTTCGAAACGGCGCTTCTTCAGCCAGTTCACCGACAGCTTGGGCAGAATGATGATGACAATCGCGGCCCCGACCACCAGAACGAGATTTCCGGTGAATCCCCACAGCAGCGCCGGCACGATGAACATCGCGGCGATGTTGTAATAGAACAGCTTCTGCGGGTCGACCGAGATGAACATGTCGCGCAGGCCGCCCTCCTCCTCGGACTGGCGGGCGATGGTCTGCTTCTGCTTGGCGAGCAGATCGCGGCCGACCTGGATGATCGACCAGAAGATGACGATGCCGATGAAGGCCAGAATCGCCAGCAGTGCGTCGAGATTCTCGAACATCAGTGCCTGGCCTCGGGCTTGAAGATGCTGAGGTCGACGGAAATGCCGCGCTGCTGGAGCTCCTGGTAGAGCTCCGGGATGTTGCCGGTGGCGACGAAACGGCCCTTGATCTTGCCCCTTTCGTCGTAACCGTCCTGCTTGAACAGGAAAATGTCCTGCATCTGGATGACTTCGCCTTCCATGCCGGTGATCTCGGAAATGTGGGTGACCTTGCGCGACCCGTCCGGAAACCGGCTCTGCTGGATGATGACGTGCACGGCGGAGGCGATCTGCTCGCGGATCGCGCGGATCGGCAGGTCCAGTCCGGACATCAGCGTCATCACCTCGAGGCGGGCCAGACAGTCGCGCGGCGTGTTGGCATGGGCCGTGGTCAGCGAGCCGTCGTGGCCGGTGTTCATCGCCTGCAGCATGTCCAGC
>CAZHJU010000045.1:0-19762 GCA_964533495.1 uncultured Bordetella sp.
GAAATGCAAGCCTGTGGTCGGTTCGTCGAGGATGTACAGCGTGCGCCCGGTGTCGCGCTTGGATAACTCCAGCGCGAGTTTGACGCGCTGTGCTTCGCCGCCGGACAGCGTGGTCGCGCTCTGGCCCAGCGTGATGTAACCGAGGCCGACGTCCATCATGGTCTGCAGCTTGCGGGCGATCGCCGGCACCGCGGCAAAAAACTCCAGGGCCTGTTCCACGGTCATGGCCAGCACGTCGTGGACGGTCCTGCCCTTGTAGCGGATGTCCAGGGTCTCACGGTTGTAGCGCATGCCGCGGCAGACGTCGCAGGGGACATAGACGTCGGGCAGGAAGTGCATTTCGACCTTGAGCACGCCGTCACCCTGGCAGGATTCGCAGCGTCCGCCCTTGACGTTGAACGAGAAGCGCCCGGCGCCGTAGCCGCGCGCGCGGGCTTCCGGCACGCCGGCGAACAGGTCGCGGATCGGCGTGAACAGCCCGGTGTAGGTCGCCGGATTCGACCGCGGCGTGCGGCCGATCGGGCTCTGGTCGACGTTGACGACCTTGTCGAAAAACTCGATGCCCTCGATCGCGGCGCAGGGCGCCGGCTCGACGCTGCTGCCGTGGAGCTCGCGGGCCACCGACAGGTACAGCGTGTCGTTGACCAGCGTCGACTTGCCGGAGCCGGAGACGCCGGTGACGCAGGTCAGCAGTCCGACCGGGATGCTGACGCCGACGTCCTTCAGGTTGTTGCCCGAGGCGCCGCGGATGACCAGTTGCCGCTGCGGGTTGACGCGGTGGCGCAGCGCGGGCACGTCGATGCGGCGGCGTCCCGACAGGTACTGGCCGGTCAGCGATTCGGGATTGGCGCTGATGTCGGCCGGCGCGCCCTGCGCGATCACGCGGCCGCCGTGCTCGCCGGCGCCGAGCCCCATGTCGACGACGTGATCGGCGCTCATGATGGCGTCCTGGTCGTGTTCGACGACGATGACCGAATTGCCGATGTCGCGCAGTCGCCTGAGCATGCCCAGCAGGCGCGTGTTGTCGCGCTGGTGCAGGCCGATCGACGGCTCGTCGAGCACGTACATCACGCCGGTCAGCCCCGAGCCGATCTGGCTCGCCAGCCGGATGCGCTGCGCCTCGCCGCCGGACAGCGTGTCCGCCGAGCGGTCGAGCGACAGGTAGTCGAGGCCGACGTCGACCAGGAAACGCAGGCGGCTGCGGATCTCGCCGGCGATCTTGTCGGCGATGGCCTGCTTCGCGCCGGTCAGCGACAGCTGCTCGAAGAACTGCAGTGCGCGGCCGAGCTGCAGGGCCGACAGCGCGTAGATCGGCTGCCCGGAAACCATCACGTGCCGCGCCTCCAGCCGCAGCCGGGTGCCGTTGCAGTCGGGGCAGGTCTGGGTGTTCAGGTACTTAGCCAGTTCCTCGCGCACGACCGGCGAATCGGTTTCGCGGTGACGCCGCTCCAGGTTGGTGATCACGCCCTCGAAAGCGTGTTCGCGGACGTACGATTTGCCGCGCTCGCCGGCATAGGTGAAACGGATCTGGGTGTTGCCCGAACCGTGCAGCACGGCATGGCGCACGTTTTCCGGCAGTTCGCCGAACGGCGTCTCGATGTCGAAACCGTAGTGCTCGGCCAGTCCCTGCAGCATCTGGAAGTAGAACTGGTTGCGGCGGTCCCAGCCCTTGATCGCGCCGGAGGCGAGCGACAGTTCCGGGAATGCGGCGATGCGCTTCGGATCGAAGAAGGTGATGTGGCCGAGGCCGTCGCAGCGCGGGCAGGCGCCCGCCGGGTTGTTGAACGAAAACAGCCGCGGCTCGAGTTCGGGCGAAGAGCGGTTGCAGGCGGGGCAGGCGAGGCGCGCCGAAAACGCGGTTTCCTGTCCGCTGTCCATGTCGACGGCGAGCGCGCGGCCGTTGCCGTGGCGCAGCGCCGTTTCGAAGGATTCGGCCAGCCGCTGCCGGATGTCGGCGCGGACCTTGATCCGGTCGACCACCACGTCGATGGAGTGTTTCGCGTTTTTTTTCAGCGCCGGCAGGGCGTCGATGTCGAGCACCTTGCCGTCGATGCGCACCCGGACGAAACCCTGGGCCCGCAACTCGTCGATCAGCGCCGACTGCTCGCCCTTGCGGTCGCTGACCACCGGCGCGAGGATCATCAGCCGGCTGTCTTCCGGCAGCCGCAGCACGTGGTCGACCATCTGCGCCACCGACTGCGCGGCGAGCAGCGTACCGTGTTCCGGGCAATGCGGCTCGCCGATGCGGGCATAGAGCAGCCGCAGGTAGTCGTGGATTTCGGTGACCGTGCCGACGGTGGAGCGCGGGTTGTGGCTGGACGCCTTCTGCTCGATGGCGATCGCCGGCGACAGCCCTTCGATGAGGTCGACGTCGGGCTTCTCCATCAGTTGCAGGAACTGCCGGGCGTAGGCCGACAGCGATTCGACGTAACGGCGCTGGCCTTCCGCGTACAGCGTGTCGAAGGCCAGCGAGGACTTGCCGGAACCGGACAGCCCGGTGATCACCACCAGGCGGTTGCGCGGCAGGTCGAGGCTGATGTTCTTCAGGTTGTGCGTGCGCGCGCCGCGCACGCGGATCTGTCCGGTGGCGGGCAGCGTTGAATCGCGCTGCTGCGGAGTCGGCAGCGCGACCAGTTTGGGCGGTGTGCGTGCACTCATGCCGGGGCTGGTCCGAAAGTAAACCTGTTAATATACGCGCATACGGTGTTATGCCCAACCGCCGTGAGTCGGGCACTCGCGATCGTCGCTTACAGGCCCCGGCTCTCCCCTCCCTCAATCCATGTCGTCCAGCACCAAAATGACCCCGCTGGAACTGCGGGCGAGCATCGGATTGTCCGGAATTTTCGGACTGCGCCTGCTCGGCATGTTCGTGATCCTGCCGGTATTTGCGATTTACGCGGAATCCCTGCCCGGCGGCAACGATCTCACGCTGGTCGGCATCGCCATCGGCGCCTACGGCCTGACCCAGGCCATCCTGCAGATCCCCTTCGGCTGGTGGTCGGACCGCATCGGCCGCAAGCCCGTGGTCTACGCCGGCCTGCTGATCTTTGCCGCCGGCAGTTTTGTCGCCGCGCTGGCGCCGAACATCCACATCGTCATTCTCGGCCGCATCCTGCAGGGGGCCGGCGCGATTTCGGCTGCCGTGATGGCGATGACGGCCGACCTGACCCGCGAGAGCCAGCGGGCCAAGGCGATGGCGATGATCGGCTCGACCATCGGTGCGTCGTTCGCGCTGTCGCTGATCGCGGGTCCCTGGCTGGGCCGCGTGATCGGCGTGCCGGGCATTTTTGCGGTGACCGGCCTGCTGGCGCTCGCCGGCATCGTCGTCATGTGGCGTTTCATCCCGGACGCGCCGCAGGCGCCGCCCGCGCCCGGACGGGCGCTGAAGGATTTCTGGAGCGTGCTGACGGACCCGCAGCTCGCCCGGCTGAACTGGGGCATTTTCGCGCTGCATGCCGTGCTGATGGCGCTGTTCATCGTGGTGCCGTTCAGCCTGCGCGACGCCGGCCTGCCGGTCGCCGAGCACTGGAAGGTCTACCTGCCGGTGATGCTCGGCTCCTTCGTGCTGATGCTGCCGCCGGTGATGCAGGCCGGCAATCCGCTGCTGCTGCGGCGCTGGTTCATCGCCGCCGTGGCGCTGCTCCTGGCCGTGCATCTGGCGCTGCCCTGGCTGGCCGCGAACATCCTGTTCTTGTCCTTGTTTTTGCTGCTGTTTTTCGCACCCTTCAACGTGCTGGAGGCGATGCTGCCGACGCTGACCACGCGGCTTGCGCCGGCGCATGCCAAGGGCACCGCGATCGGGCTCTACAGCACGATCCAGTTTTCAGGGGCTTTTCTCGGGGCCGCAGCCGGCGGATTCATCTACAAGCACTGGGGCATGGCTGGCGTGATCGTGCTGGATGCGGGGCTTCTGGCGATCTGGCTTATACTCGCCTTGGGCATGCGCGTACCGCCGGTGGCGACCCGGGCGTAAACGGACGGCTGCCGGGCGCGTTGATGCGGATACGCGCGGCGGGCATCGAATATCTACAAAGGAAATCCTCACATGGCATCGGTTAACAAGGTGATTCTGATCGGCAATCTCGGCAAGGACCCGGAGACGCGTTACCTGCCCAGCGGCGATGCGGTGACGAACATCACCGTCGCCACCACCGAGTCGTGGAAAGACAAAAAAAGCGGCGACAAGCAGGAACACACCGAATGGCACCGCATTTCCTTTTTCGGCCGCCAGGCGGAGGTGGCCGGCGAATACCTGAAGAAGGGTTCGCCGGTGTACATCGAAGGCCGCATCCGCACCCGCAAATGGCAGGACAAGGAAGGCCAGGACCGTTATTCGACCGAGATCGTGGCTGACCGCATGCAGCTGTTGGGCAGCCGCGGCGGCGGCGGATCCGGCGGCGACGGCGGCGGCATGCGCGAACCGCCGCCTTCTTCGGGCTCGGGCGCCGGCAAGGCGCCGGCGAAGAAAAGCGGCGGCAGCTTCGATGACATGGATGACGACATTCCGTTTTAAGGGGATGCGGTCGTTTTTCCTGCGGCGCTCAGCGGGGCATCGGGCGCGCGTGGGCGACCAGGCAGGCCACCGCCGCTGAAGCGATGCGGCTGTGCGCCGAGTCGGCGCGGCTGGTCAGGATCACGGGTACGCGCGCGCCCATCACGACGCCGGCGGCGACCGCCCTGCTGACGTAGACCAGCGACTTGTAGAGGATATTGCCCGCTTCCAGGCCCGGCATCACCGCGATGTCCGTCGTGCCGCTGACCGGCGACGAGATGCCCTTGATGCGCGCGGCCTCGGCCGAGAACATGTTGTCGAAGGCCAGCGGGCCGTCGACGATGCCGCCGGTGATGCGCCCGTCCTTCGCCATGTCGCGCAGCGCGGCGGCGTGCTCGCTCGACGGGATGGCCGGATTGACGGTTTCCACCGCCGACAGCACCGCGACGTGCGGACACCCGATGCCCAGCGCGTGCGCGACATCGATCGCGTTCTGGGTGATGTGCCGCTTCGCTTCGAGGCCCGGCGCGATGTTGACCGCGGCATCGCTGATCAGCAGCAGGCGGTCGTGCGACGGCACGTCCATCACGAAGACATGGCTGACCCGGCGCTCGGTGCGCAGGCCTGCGTCGCGTGCGACGACGACGCCCATCAGTTCGTCGGTATGCAGGCTGCCTTTCATCAGCAGTGCGGCGTTCCCGTCGCGCGCCAGTTCCGCGGCGCGGCGCGCGCTGGCGGGGGCATCCGCCGCGTCCTCGATCACGCATCCTGAAATGTCCAGCCGCGCCTCGTCGGCGACCTGCCGGATGCGCTCCCGGGGGCCGACCAGCAGCGGCAGGATCAGCCCGGCGGCCGCGGCCTCCAGCGCCCCGGCCAGCGCCGGTTCGCTGCAGGGGTACACCACGGCGGTGCGGGCAGGGCCGAGGTTGCGGGCGCGTTCGACCAACTGGTGGCTGCGTGGGGCGGCGGTTTCCATGTGCTCAGGGATATCGGTGCGCCGCATCGGAGGTTCGGCGGCAACCCGTTGATTATAGGGAAATCCCGCCGGGTGGCGGGCAGTGCGGTTGCGGGATCGTGTCGCCGCCGGCGCCGGATGGCGATTGGCCGGGGATAAGGGGGTCTGGGGGGCAGGGACTTGAAATCCCGCGGTGCCTACCCGCATATCGCCGGGGAAAGTCCGTAACCGTCTCAGGTATAATGCTTTTTTACGATTTTTGGAGTGCGCCATGCCGATTTACGAATATCGATGCGAGGCGTGCGGGTTCCAGAAGGAATTCCTGCAACGCATCAGCGACGCGCCGCTGACCGAGTGTCCGGAGTGCCGCAAGAGCACGCTCAGCAAGATGGTGACCGCGGCCGGCTTTCAGCTGAAGGGCAGCGGCTGGTATGCGACGGATTTCCGCAACAAGGGCAGCAAACCCGCCGCGGATCCCGCGAAATCCGGCGACGACACCAAGAAAGACGAATCCAAGGCCGAGGCCGCCTGCGGCGCCGGAGCCTGTCCCGCCTGCAACTGACACCGCGGATGGCCCCGGCGTCTGATGCCGGGGTGGATGCGCTGTCCCGCCGAACGACCCGCCCGGCACCGTGCCGGGCGGGTCGTTCGGCGCCCGGATATCCATGTTCAAGAAAACCTCCATCAAAAGCTACATCGTCACCGGCCTGCTGATCTGGGTACCGCTGGTGATCACGCTGTGGGTGCTCAACCTGCTGGTGAGCATCATGGACCAGAGCCTGCAGCTGCTGCCGAATGCATTGCTCACCGAGAGCTGGCTCGGCGTGCACGTGCCCGGCCTGGGCGTGATCCTGACGGTGCTGGTCGTGTTTTCCACCGGCGTGCTTGCCGCCAACATTCTCGGCCAGCGCCTGGTGCAGTTCTGGGAAGGGATACTCGCGCGCATTCCCGTCGTCAACACCATCTACAACAGCGTCAAGCAGGTCAGCGACACGCTGTTCTCCGGCACCGGCCACGCCTTCCGCAAGGTGCTGCTGGTGCGCTATCCGCATCCGCAGGCCTGGTCGCTGGCGTTCCAGACCAATGTGCCCGTCGAAGTGGGCGCGCGCCTGCCGGAGGATTACGTCGCCGTGTTCATTCCGACGACGCCGAGCCCGGTCAACGGTTTTTATTTTTACGTGCGGCGCGAGGATGTCATCGAGCTCGACATGTCGGTGGACGCCGCATTCAAATACATCGTCTCCATGGGCGTGGTGGCGCCGGCGAACGGCAACGGCAACGGCGGGGCGCTGCCCAAGGCGCCCCCGCAAAATAATTTCCTTTAAAATCAATTACTTATGTCTATGCGCAGCCATTACTGCGGGTTGGTCGACCGCAAACTCCTCGGCCAGACCGTGAGCCTTTGCGGCTGGGTGCATCGCCGCCGCGACCACGGCGGGGTCATCTTCATCGACCTGCGAGACCGCGAAGGCCTGGTGCAGATCGTCTGCGATCCCGACCGCGCGGAAACCTTCGCCGCCGCCGACAGCCTGCGCAACGAATTCGTGGTGCGCGTTGAAGGCCGCGTGCGCGAGCGGCCGGCCGGCACCGTCAATGCCAACCTGGTCAGCGGCGAGATCGAAGTGCTGGCGACGGCGCTGGAGGTGCTCAATCCGTCGCAGACGCCGCCGTTCATGATGGACGACGAGCAGCTGTCGGAGAACGTGCGCCTGCAGTACCGCTTCCTCGACCTGCGCCGGCCGCAGATGCAGGGCCACCTGCGGCTGCGCCACCGCGCGGCGCGCGCGGTGCGCAACTATCTCGACGACAACGGTTTCATCGACGTCGAGACGCCGATGCTCTACAAGTCGACGCCCGAGGGCGCGCGCGAATTCCTGGTGCCCTCGCGCATGCACGACGGCCAGTTCTACGCGCTGCCGCAGTCGCCGCAGCTGTTCAAGCAGCTGCTGATGGTCGCGGGTTACGACCGCTATTACCAGATCGTCAAGTGTTTCCGTGACGAGGATCTGCGCGCCGACCGCCAGCCGGAATTCACGCAGATCGACATCGAAACCTCCTTCCTCGGCGAGCGCGAGATCCAGGACCTGATGGAAGGCCTGATCCGCGAACTGTTCAGGAACGTGCTGGATGTCGAACTCGGCGAGTTCCCGCGCCTGACCTATGCCGACGCGATGGCGCGCTACGGCTCGGACAAGCCGGATCTGCGCGTCAAGCTCGAGCTGACCGATCTGAGCGACCTGATGACGCAGGTCGATTTCAAGGTGTTCAAGCAGGCGATCGCGCTGAAGGACGGCAAGGTCGTCGCGCTGCGCGTGCCCGGCGGCGCGGCGCTGACGCGCAAGGAGATCGACGATTACACGGCCTTCGTCTCGATTTACGGCGCCAAGGGACTGGCCTACATCAAGGTCAACGACGTCACCCAGTTGAACGACACCGGATTGCAGTCGCCGATCGTCAAGTTCCTGCCGCAGCCGGTGCTGGCCGAAATCATGAAGCGCAGCGGTGCTGCCAACGGCGACCTGATTTTCTTCGGCGCCGACCGCAAAAAGGTGGTGTGGGACGCGCTGGGCGCGCTGCGGGTCAGGGTCGGTCACGAAAAAGGCCATGCCGAGGCCGGCTGGCGGCCGTGCTGGGTCGTCGATTTTCCGGCCTTCGAATACGACGAAGAGGCGCAGCGCTGGAATGCCGCGCACCATCCCTTCACCGCGCCCAAGGACGAGCATGTCGGGCTGCTGGCCACCGATCCGGGCAAGGTGCTGGCCAAGGCCTACGACGTGGCGCTGAACGGCTGGGAGATTGGCGGCGGCTCGGTGCGCATCCATCGCGCCGAGGTGCAGTCGCAGGTGTTCGCCGCGCTGGGCATCACGCCCGAGGATGCGCGCGCCAAGTTTGGCTTCCTGCTCGACGCGCTGTCGTACGGCGCACCGCCGCACGGCGGCATCGCCTTCGGCCTCGATCGCATCGTTACGCTGATGACCGGCGCAGAATCGATCCGCGAGGTCATCGCCTTCCCGAAGACGCAGCGCGGCCAGGACCTGATGGTGGATGCGCCCACGCCGGTGACCGAGCGCCAGTTGCGCGAACTGCACATCCGCCTGCGCAACGTCACGCCGGCGGCGTAGACGGCCAGGGCGCAGCGCGGGCGGGTCTTCATGTCTTTCCTGCGACGGCCGCTGCATGCCTGGCGCTGGACGGGCCTGGTTGCCGCTGTTGCGTTGTCGGCTGCCGTCCTGGCGCGCGGCGATGCGCCGTCGTCGCCGGGGGTGCGCATTCATGAACTGCCGCCCGAAGCCGCGCAGACGCTGCGGCTGATCCGGCGCGGCGGTCCCTATCCCCATGACCGCGACGGCATCACCTTCAACAACTACGAGAAGCGCCTGCCCGCGGCGCGGCGCGGGCATTACAGCGAATACACGGTGATGACGCCGGGCATCCGGCACCGCGGCGCGCGGCGCATCGTGGTCGGCTGCGAGCGCGTCCGCCCGCGGCCGCGGCCGGAGCGCAGGTTGTGGCTGGAACACTGCCGCGACGGCGGCGAGTTTTACTACACTGCCGATCATTACCGCAGTTTCCGGCGTATCGTCGAATGAAAAATCGAATGAAAACACCGCACTTCAGCGCGCAGGTCAACGGCATCTACCGCATGCCGCGGCAGGACATCGTGGCGGAGGGGGCGGCGTTGCAGCGCGTTGCCGCCGACCTGCGCCGCGCCCGGGGCAAAAAGGCGGCGCTGAACGCCGTCGCCGGCGCGTTCGCGGTGCCCGACGGTTTCGGCGGCAACTGGGATGCGCTGAACGACGCGTTGCAGGACCTGTCCTGGCTGCCCGCGCCGGAGAAGGGCATCGTGCTGCGGCTTTCCGGCACGGCAGGGTTTTCCGGGGCCGCGCCGCGGGATTTTGCGCTGCTGCTGGAAATTCTCGCCGCCGCCGCCGCGCACTGGCGCGGAAAGAAGCGCGTGTTCCTCGTGTTCTGCGATGCCGCCGGCCTGCCGGAATTTCCGCGGCCATGAATTACAAGATTCCGGTCTCGGTGCTGGTGCTGGTGCACACCGCGGACCTGCAGGTGCTGCTGCTGGAGCGCGCCGACCGGCCGGGGTTCTGGCAGTCGGTGACGGGCAGCATCGACGAAGGGGAGACGCTGCCGCAGACCGCGCGGCGCGAGCTGGCCGAAGAAACCGGCATCGTCGCGGAGTCTGGCATGCTGGTCGACTGGAAACGGCAGAACCGTTATGAAATCTATCCGCACTGGCGCAGCCGTTACGCGCCCGGCGTGACCCACAATACGGAACATGTGTTCGGGTTGGCGCTGCCGGCAACCCGGGACATCGTGCTGGCGCCGCGGGAACATCTCGCGTTCGCTTGGCTGCCGTGGCGGGAAGCGGCCGACCGGGTTTTTTCGTGGAGCAACGCCGAAGTCATTCGCGAACTGCCGCAAAGGCTGGCGTCCGGTGTGTAAACCCCGCGGCGGGCAGGGATTTCCCGGGTGGTTTTTCTGTCAAAATCCTGTAATAGTAGAAACTTTTCCGGTACCGGGAATCAGGGGAAGGACCTGAAGATGGAAGCGAAGACGATCGCATTCGAGGGTTTCAAGCCGCTGGCTGACGAAGCCTGCCAGGAGCGCATCCTTGCCGCGCGCGCGAAACTCGGCGAGCGCGTCGTGCTGCTGGGGCATCACTACCAGCGGGCCGACGTCTACAAGCACGCCGACCTGACCGGCGATTCGCTGCAGCTGTCGCGGCTCGCCTCGAAGACCGAATCCGAATACATCGTGTTCTGCGGCGTGCATTTCATGGCCGAAGTCGCCGACATCCTGTCGAATCCCTCGCAGCAGGTGATCCTGCCCGACATGAATGCCGGCTGCTCGATGGCCGACATGGCGAGCCTGCCCAAGGTCGAGCGCGCCTGGCGCGAAATCGCCGAGGTGCTCGATCCGGACGAGCACGTGACGCCGATCACCTACATCAATTCCGCCGCCGACCTGAAGGCCTTCTGCGGCGAGCACGGCGGCATCGTCTGCACCTCGTCCAACGCGCGCAACATCCTGCAGTGGGCGTTCAACCGCCGCGAGAAGGTGCTGTTCTTTCCCGACCAGCACCTCGGCCGCTGGACCGGCTACCTGATGGACATTCCGCTCTCCGAGATGCTGGTCTGGGATCCGGACGAGCCGCTGGGCGGGCTGACGCCGCAGCAGATCAAAATGGCCAAGGTTCTGCTGTGGAAGGGGCATTGCTCGGTGCACCAGATGTTCCAGGCGCAGCACATCCTGCGCTGGCGCCAGCAGCACCCGGGCGGGCTGGTGATCAGCCATCCCGAGAGCAATTTCGAAGTGTGCAAGCTGTCGGACTACGTCGGCTCCACCGACTACATCATCAAGACCATCGCCGCGAGCCATCCCGGATCGCGCTGGCTGGTCGGCACCGAGCTCAATCTCGTCAACCGCATCGCCGAGGAATTCGGCCCGCAGGGCAAGTCGGTGCAGTTCATGGCGCCGACGGTGTGCATGTGCTCGACGATGCAGCGCATTGATCCGCAGCACCTGGCCTGGTCGCTGGAGAACCTCGTTGCCGGCAAGGTGGTGAATCCGATCAAGGTGCCGGCCTACGAGGCGGAACTGGCGCGGATCGCGCTGGAACGCATGCTGTCTGTCTCCTGATCATGCCGTGGCCGGCGCGCCGCCGCAGCTGAGCGTCGCCACCTACAACATCCACAAGGGCTTTTCGGTCACGCCGCTGTTCGCGCGGCGCCCGACCCTGCATGCCCTGCGCGAGCAGCTGCGCCTGCTCGGCACCGATCTGGTGTTCCTGCAGGAGGTGGTCGGCGCGCATGCCGTGCATGCCGCCCGCCACCGCGACTGGCCGGCGGAGTCCCAGTACGAATACCTCGCCGACACCCTGTGGCACAGCCACGCCTACGGCAAGAACGCGGTGTACGATGCCGGGCACCACGGCAACGCGGTGCTGTCGCGTTATCCCATCACGCGCTGGGACAACGAGGACGTTTCCGCGCACCGCTTCGAACGCCGCGGCCTGCTGCATTGCGAAATCGCGGTCCCCGGCTGGTCGTTTCCCCTGCATTGCGTGTGCGTCCACCTGGCGCTGACGGCGCGCGGCCGCGGGCTGCAGCTGGAGCGGCTGCGCCAGCGCATCGAGCGGCTGGTGCCGCCCGGCGCGCCGCTGATCGTCGCCGGGGATTTCAACGATTGGTACTGGCGCCACCGCGCGACCCAGGAACTGGCGCTGCCGCTGAACATGCACGAGGTGTTCGAGCTGAAGGGCGGCGTGCCTGCGCGCAGTTTCCCGGCGATGCTGCCGCTGCTGCGCCTCGACCGCATCTATGTCCGCGGTTTCTCGGTGCGCGAAGTGCGCGTCCATCACGGCCGGCACTGGGGGCGGATTTCCGATCACGCGCCGCTGACCGCGCAGCTGGAGCGCCTGCCGGGCTGAGCGTCATCAGGCCCTGTCGGACCCTGTGGGCGCCGCGGATGCCGGCGTGCCGGGTGCGATAATCGCGGCTTCCGCGGCATGCGGACCCTGCAGGTGCTGCCGGCCCGGTGAGCGTAATTCATAACATGTTGTTTTAATTGATAAATTCATATTTTTCCATGTCGGGATGGCGGAGCCTGCATGACTGCTGAACTGGCGCGCCGCGCCGCGGCGTCCCAACCTGCCAGCGGCGGCGGCGACTGGCGCGTGGTGCCGATGCTGCTGCCGTACCTGTGGGAATACAAATGGCGCGTGGTGGTCGCGCTGCTGTTCCTGGTGGCGGCGAAGCTGGCGAATGTCGGCGTGCCGCTGGTGCTCAAGGACATCGTCGACAGTCTCGACTCGCAGCAGGCGGCGCTGGTGCTGCCGCTGGCGCTGCTGGCCGCCTACGGTACCCTGCGCCTCGCCGCCGCGCTGTTCGCCGAACTGCGCGACGTGGTGTTCGTGCCGGTCACCCAGCGCGCGACCCGGCGCATCGCGCTGGCGGTGTTCCGCCATCTGCACGCGCTGTCGCTGCGTTTCCACCTCGACCGCCAGACCGGCGGCATGTCGCGCGACATCGAGCGCGGCACCCGCGGCATCTCGACGCTGCTGTCGTTCATGCTGTTCTCGATCATCCCGGTGGCGCTGGAGTTCATGCTGATCGCCGCCGTGCTGTTTGCGAAATTCGACTGGCGCTTCGTCGCGATCACCATCGCCGCGGTCGTCGTCTACACCGCCTTCACCATCGGCATCACCGAATGGCGCACGGCGATCCGCAAGAAGGCCAACGAGCTCGATTCGCACGCCAACACGCGGGCGGTCGACAGTCTGATCAACTACGAGACGGTCAAGTATTTCAACAACGAGGACTACGAGGCGGAGCGCTACGACGAGAACCTGCGGCGCTACGAGGTGATGGCGGTGCGCAACGAAGCCTCGCTGGGCCTGCTCAACGTCGGCCAGGCGGCGATCATCGCGGTGGCGGCGACGCTGCTGCTGATCCTCTGCGCGCAGGGCGTGGTGGCGCGCGAGCTGTCGCTGGGCGACCTGGTGCTGGTCAACGGCCTGCTGATCCAGCTCTACATCCCGCTCAATTTCCTCGGCATGGCCTATCGCGAGATCAAGCAGGCGATGATCGACATGGAGCGCATGTTCGGACTGCTCGGGCAGCACCGCGAGGTCGACGATGTGCCGGGCGCGCAGGACCTGCCGGAAGGGCCGGCCACGGTGCGCTTCGAGCACGTCGATTTCGGTTACGATCCGCGGCGGCAGATCCTGCACGGCATGGATTTCGAGATTCCACCGGCGGCCAAGGTGGCCGTGGTCGGGGCGAGCGGGGCGGGCAAGTCCACGCTGGCGCGGCTGCTTTACCGCTTCTACGATGTCAGCGGCGGCGCGATCCGCATCAACGGCGCGGACATTCGCCAATTGCGCCAGGCCAGCCTGCGTGGCGCGATTGCGATCGTGCCGCAGGATACCGTGCTCTTCAACGACACCATCCATTACAACATCCAGTACGGCCGGCCCTCGGCGACCCGCGAGGAAGTGATTGCCGCGGCCAGGGCTGCGCACATCCACGATTTCATCAGCGGGCTTCCCGACGGATACGGGGCGATGGTCGGCGAGCGCGGTCTCAAGCTGTCCGGCGGCGAGAAGCAGCGGGTGGCCATCGCGCGCGCGATCCTGAAGAATCCGCGGATCATGATCTTCGACGAGGCGACTTCCGCGCTCGATTCGCGCACCGAGCAGGCGATCCAGAAGGAACTCAACGCGGTGGCGCAGGGGCGCACCACGCTGGTCATCGCGCACCGCCTGTCGACGGTGATGGACGCCGACGAAATCCTCGTGCTCGACCGCGGCCGCATCGTCGAGCGCGGCCGCCACGCCGGGCTGCTGGCGCGGGGCGGCGTTTATGCGCAGATGTGGGCGTTGCAGCAGCAGGAAAAGCGGGATCGGGAGCGGCGCGGACCGGATGCGGTCAGTCCGGCGGCGGAAAGGTGACGGTCATCCGGGTGCCCTGATCGCCGGCGCCCGCGTTTGCGATCACGGTGGCGCTGTGGCCCTGGGCGATTTCGCGGACGATCGCCAGCCCCAGCCCGCAACCCTCCGGCGACCCGCCCGGGATCCGGTAGAAACGCTCGAACACCTTGCTCCGTTCCCCTTGCGGAATGCCCGGGCCGTCGTCCTCGACTTCCAGCACCGTGCGGCCGTTTTCGGTGCGCACACGCACCGTGACGCGGCCGCCCGCGGGTGTGTACTGGATCGCGTTGTCGACGAGGTTGCCGAGCAGCTCGCGGATCAGGAAAGGATCGGCGCTGATGGCCGACGCGGCCGAGCGATCGTCGAACCCGAGATCGATGTTGCGGGCGAGCGCGCGCGGCACCCATTCCTCCGTGGCTTCCCTGGCCAGCGCCGAGACTTCGACCGGCTGGCGCATCACGCTGCGATGCGATCCCGGCTCGGCCCGGGCCATCGTCAGCAGCTGCTGGACGAGCCGCGCGGCATGATCCGCGGCGGTGTGCAGTTGCTGCAGCGTGGCCGGCAGTTCGCCGTCGTGCGCCTGGCGCATGGCCACTTCCGCCTGGGTTTTCAGCGCGGCCACCGGCGTGCGCAGCTGATGGGCCGCATCGGCGATGAATCGCTGCTGTGCGGCCAGCGCCGCGCTCAGCCGCTCGAGCAGGCCGTTCATCGCGCGCACCAGCGGCTGCACTTCGGCGGGCGCCGCGGATTCGTCGATGGGACTCAGGTCCACGTGCGAGCGGCTCTCGATTTCCCGGCGCATGGCGGTCAGCGCGCGCAGGCCCAGGCCGATGCCGAACCAGATGGTCAGCGTCGACAGCAGCACGATGATGCCCTGCGGAATCATCATCCGGATCATGATCTGGCGGGCGAAATCGTCGCGCAGCGTCGTCCTTTCGGCGACCTGGATCAGGATCGCCCCCTTGCCCGATCCCGGCCGCACCGGCACGCGCAGCGCCACCGCGCGGATCGGTTTGTCGCGGTAGACCGCGTTGTAATAGGTGACCCGGTCCTCCAGGGTTTCCGCGGGCGGATCCGGCAGGTCCGGATCGCCGCTGACGTATTCGCCGCCGGGGCCGTCGGCGCGGTAATGGAAGCGGCCCTGCTCGCCGGAGATCAGCATTTCGATCACCGGCTGCGGCAGGTCGAGGTAGAGCCGGTTGCCGGACTCGCGCACGTTGCGCCCGAGGTCGAGCGCGGTGTCGAGCAGCGCCCGGTCGTAATTCAGGTTGACGAAACCCTTGGCGACATCGTGATCGATCAGCGTGCTGACGATCCACAGCGCGATCAGCGGGATGCTGACCCACAGCAGCAGCCGCCGGCGCAGCGTGCGCGCCTTAGTCATGCGCGGCTTTTTCGAGCAGGTAACCCAGCCCGCGGATGGTGCGCACGTTGACTCCCGCCGGCTCGAGCTTCTTGCGCAGGCGGTGCACGCAGACCTCGATCGCGTTGGCGCCGACTTCCTCGCCCCAGCCGTAGAGCTGCTCGGCAAGCTGCTCCTTGTTGACCACGCGGCCGGCCCGCAGCATCAGCACCTCCAGCACCCCGAGTTCGCGCGCGGAGAGTTCGAGCGGCGCGCCCCTGATGGTGGCGCGCCGCCCGGCGGTGTCCAGGGCCAGTTGACCGTGGATGAGTTCGGCGCCGCCGCCGGACTGGCCGCGGCGGATCAGCGCCCGCACGCGGGCTTCGAGCTCGGGCAGATCGTACGGCTTGGTCAGGTAGTCGTCAGCGCCGAGGTCGAGTCCCTTGACCCGGTCTTCGAGCGCATCGCGCGCCGTCAGCATCAGCACCGGCGTCTTCGAGCCCCTGCGCCGCATGCGGCGCAGGACTTCGTAACCGTCCAGCCGGGGCAGGCCGATGTCGAGGATGACCGCGTCATAGTGCTGGGCGGCCAGCATGTGGTCGGCCTGTTCGCCGGAATCGGCATGGTCGACGGCGTAATCGGAGCCTTTCAATGCAGTGATCAGCCCGTCGGCCAGGATCGGATGGTCTTCGACGATGAGCAGGCGCATGGTGGTTGTGGGGGGGGTGATGTGAGAGCCGGCGGACATCATACTGGCTCCCGGCCTCCGGGTTGTCCCGACGGTCTGTAAGTTTGGCGTAAGCGGAAGTGCTTATCGTGGATGGGGAAACCGGTCCGGCCGCGATCCGGCCGTTCCCGGACCGCCGGATTCCGATTTCAGTTGGTTGATGCTGGTTTTCCTCCTCGGAGGCCCGGTAACTGCAGGGTGACCTGTGCTGAGCGGGTGATCTGCAGGGCCTCTTTAAGCTCCGCCGGGACAATCCACACAGTCCTGCGCGGAGTTTTTTTTGGCCATGTCCCGCGTTCCGGTTCGGCCGCCGATGCATTCCTGAATCTTTAAATTTGTTGAAAAAGCCGATGTAACACTGTATTTTTGCAGGAGATTTCAACTAAAACCCGCAGCAGCCAAAATCCATGGGGGAGGAAGGTCCGATGCCGTGGCTGGTCACGATCCTGATCGCCGTTCTGGCGGCCGCTCCCGCGCCCGGCGAGGCCCGGGAGCGCACCCAGAACAAGGTCAAGGCGGCGGTTGCTGGCCGCGACAGTGCGCCGGAGCTGAAATCCGCCGCCGCGCTGGTGATCGACCAGACCGAGGGCCGCGCCCTGTTTGCCAAGAATACCGACAGCGTGGTGCCGATCGCCTCGATCACCAAGCTGATGACGGCAATGGTGGTGCTGGATGGCGGCCTGCCCCTGAATGAACGGATCGTCATTACCGAGGCGGACAAGGACCTGATCAAGGGCACCCGTTCGCGGCTGCGCATCGGCACCGCGCTGACCCGCCGCGACCTGATGCAACTGGCCCTGATGGCCTCGGAAAACCGGGCGGCGGAAGCGCTGACCCGGGTGTATCCCGGCGGCACGGCCGGTTTTGTGGCAGCGATGAACCAGAAGGCCGTCGAGCTCGGCATGTGGCGGACCCGCTTTGTCGATGGCACCGGACTGTCCAGCGACAACGTGTCGACCGCGAAGGATCTGACGAAAATGGTCGCCGCCGCCTACGGTTACCCGCTGATCCGCGAATTCACCACCGACACCGGCACCTCGATCCGCCTCGCCAGCGGGCAGGTGATGAACTACCGCAATTCCAACCGGCTGGTGAGCAATCCCGGGTGGCAGATCGGACTGTCCAAGACCGGATACATCTCCGAGGCCGGGCGTTGCCTCGTGATGCAGGCGAAAATCGCCGGAAAGCCGGTGATCATCGTGCTGCTCGATTCCTGGGGCAAACTGACGCGCATCGGCGATGCCAACCGCATCAAGCGGTGGATGGAAACCCGCCACGCCTCGAATTCCCCGGGCTGAGCCCGGTCCGCGACCCGGCCGGAGCAATGCCCCCGCTGTCCCTTGTCGACCTGCAGCCGTCCGCGGGATCGTTTCTGGAGGATGTGCTGTCCGGGCTCGGTGCCTCGCCCAAGGCGCTGTCGCCGAAGTATTTCTACGATGCCCGCGGCAGCCGGCTGTTCGAGGCGATCTGCGAACTGCCCGAGTACTACCCGACCCGCACCGAACTGGCGCTGACCCGCGATTGCGCCGGCGAGATTGCCGCGGCAGTTGGCGCGGGCGGCCTGCTGATCGAATTCGGCAGCGGCGCCGGCATCAAGACCGGCCTGCTGCTGGATGCCCTGCGCCCGGCGGCCTATGTGCCGGTGGACATCGCCATGGACGCCCTGAAGGAATCGGCAGGCCGCCTCGCCGCGGAGTTCCCGGAACTGCCGATGATCGCGGTCTGTGCCGATTACATGCAGCCGCTGGACGTGCCGGCGCTCGCCGGAATCGCCGCGCGCCGCCTGATCTATTTTCCCGGTTCCACCATCGGCAACCTGACGCCGGCCGAGGCGGCGGATTTCCTGCGGCGCGCGCGCGATCTCGCCGGCCGCGGCGGCGCGATGCTGGTCGGCGTCGACCTGAAGAAGGATCCGCAGCGGCTGCATGCCGCCTACAACGACGCGCAGGGCGTCACCGCGGAATTCAATCTCAACCTGCTGCGGCGGATCAACCGCGAACTGGCGGCGGATTTCGACCTCGACCGCTTCCGCCACGTCGCGTTCTACAACGCCGTCGCCGGGCGCATCGAAATGCACCTCGAGAGCGTCTGCGCGCAGACGGTGACCGTCAGCGGGCGCACCTTCGCCTTCGCCGCCGGCGAGCGCCTGCACACCGAGAACTCCTGCAAGTATTCGGTCGCGGAATTCCAGCGGCTGGCGCAGTCCGCCGGTTACCGCACGGAAGCCGCGTGGGTGGATGCGGAGAGCCTGTTCTCGCTGCACCTGCTGCTGGGCTGAGCGTCACGATACGGAATTCATGGCGCCCGCGCGGCGATCGCTCGCCGTCCGTCCCGGCTGAATCGCGGAGATGCCCGGTTACAGTATGGAATGCCGGGCAGGCGGCGGGCATCGCGGTGATACCATCGGCACGCAACCGACTCCGCCGATGGCCATCTACCTCACCCTGATCCTGATCGTGCTCAACCACATCGCCTTCGGCGGCAGCCGGGTGGTGATGTCGCTGTTCGCGCTGGAATCCGGCGCGACGCAGATGCAGGTCGGCATCCTGATGGCGCTCTACGCGCTGTGCCCGATGCTGTTCGCGATCGCGATCGGCCGGCTGGCCGACCGCGTCGGGCCGCGGCTGCCGATGCTGCTGGGCAGCGCGGGCGTCGGCATCGGGCTGTTGGTGGTGGTGGCGTGGCCGACGCTGACGACGTTCTACGTCGCTTCGCTGCTGCTCGGTTCCTCGTTCCATTTCTTTTTCGTCACCGTCACCGGAATCGCCGGCGGCATCGGCGGCACCCAGCACCGTTCGCGCAACTACGCGCTGGTCAGCCTTGGCTTCTCCGGCGCGGGATTCATCGGGCCGCTGGTCGCGGGTTTCTCCATCGACTACCTCGGGCACCTGAAGGCGCTCCTGATCCTTGCCTCCTGCACGGTGATCCCGATCCTGATGCTGTGGCTGAAACCCGGCTTCCTGCCCGGCGCGACGAAAGCCGCCGCCAATGCCGCGGGCGGCAGCGCGCTGGAACTGTGGCGCGCGCCGCGGCTGCGCAACACCTTCATCGCCAGCGGTTTCATTTCCGCCGGCTGGGACCTGTTCAATTTCTACATGCCGGTGTACGGCCACGGCATCGGCCTGTCGGCCTCGGCGATCGGCATCATCCTCGGCGTCTTCGCGCTGGCGACCTTCGTCATCCGCGCGGCGCTGCCGCTGCTGCTGCGCCGGACCGGCGAGACGCAGATCCTGCTCTACGCGATTTTTGTCGCCGCCGGCGCCTTCATGCTGTTTCCGCTGTTCGACAGCCCGGCGGCGCTGTGCGCGGTCGCCTTCCTGCTCGGGCTCGGCGTCGGCTGCGGCCAGCCGACGTCGATGTCGCTGATCTACGCGCTGGCGCCGAAGGGGCGGGCTTCGGAGGCGGCGGGCATGCGGGTGACGGTCAACAACGTCACGCATCTGGTGATTCCGCTGCTGTTCGGCAGCCTCGGCACCGCCTTCGGCTATGCGCCGGTGTGGCTGGCCAACTCGGCGCTGCTCGGCGTCGGCGGCTGGCTGGTGCGCCGCGGCCGCGGCTGAAGCGGCCGCCCGGCGCTTTTCCTAGCGCAGGATGATGGTCAGGCCGAAGTCCCCGCGCAGCAGGCTGACCGCGTAGCCGCGGTCGGAGCCCCGCAGCAGCCCCTGGAATTCGGCGACGCTCTGCACGCGGCGGCGGTTGACCGCATAGATGATGTCGCCCGGCCGGAAACCGGCCTGCAGCGCGCGGCTGCCGGGTTCCACCGCGGCCACCACCAGGCCGCCGCCGCGCAGGCGCTGGAACAG
>CAZHJU010000046.1:0-18012 GCA_964533495.1 uncultured Bordetella sp.
GAGCAACGCAATGGTGTCGCTTGATTAGTGTGTCCGTACAACCCGGGACAACTCACTCAAGCACCTTGCCTCATTCGAAAACGACTTAACTATCGAGGAGCACGCCGGTACCTCTTTATGAACTTATCAATGCTCTCCAGAAAGTGCTCTGTATCCAAATAATAATTTGGATAAGATTCACGAAGCGACTTAAAGGATTCCGCACCGACTAACACGGCTTGCGCACCAGAGTAATCGACAAGATCAGGAAAAAGCGGGATTTGAGGTCCATGCGCACGAAGAGGCAACATGCGCTCAAATCGCTCGTACTCTCGATAGGCTGCATCCGCATTTCGTTTTGAAAAATAAAAAATCTGCAATTCTGGCTCCGCGGGCAATAAAACCAACAAAAAATATCCGTCTTTTCTTAAATTTGTATTCTCTGTAGCTTTAAGTGCAGCTCGATACGAATTAAGCTTTTTTGAGACCTGCAGTTTTTTGTTGAGTTCTGATAGCTTTCTTGCAATTTCACCAAGAGATTGGGTCACTATAGTCGTAAACATCGGGCGCTCCGTGTATTCAAGCGCCAAAGAGGCATTCCGAAAATAAGACAGCCAATTTTCCTCCCCCTCACTCGATTTCAGCGCCTGACCAATCACAGCCCCTACAGTTTCAACAGCTGTTGCCCAAGCATGCTGTGTCAAAGTTCTAGCTTGGACCTCAATAAGAAGATTGTTGTATTCAGGATATTTGATGCTTTTGTATCGAAGTACAAGGTGAAGGCTACGGTAACCTGACTTTTTAGGAGCTCTAATGTAGTCGTCAATCTGAACTACTTCGTACTGCCCTTTTTTATCAAGGTAAGATTCTTTCAACAAATAAACAGACTCCACCGTGTTTAACACTGCACGGCAACCACCTATATCCTGCATTTGCGTCAACCGCATACTTGGCTCACGCACCAGTTTTGCCAAGATTGACCTTGAACGTTTCAGCCGCTGCACAACGAGCGCATCATGCTGAATACGGCGGGTTTTCTGTTTTAGTACTACAGTTATAGAATTCAAGGGAAAGGCATGAAAAGATCGCCAGTCATTAACGACTGCCAGTGCGCCCTCTGTTGCCTCCGGCGAATCTGCAGCCAAAACCAGTTCACGACCTGCTCGATCAATCCGAGATCGACTATGCACAAGCCTAGCGTGCAGTGTCACTGGCGCTCCCTCGAACACGATTCACAAAGTTAGAAAAAACTTAGAGCAACACGCTCAATAGAGGTTTTTTAGACATTAAGCTTAATCATAAATCATTGTAAGTATTTGTTTTTATTATATTTTAATTGGGGGCGATTCGTCTGCCACCCGTAACGCCCCCCGCAACCCCACCTGCGCATCCATCACCACCCGCACCGGAATCCCCGACAGCAGCGGCGTGAACGCGCCCTTACCGGTGAAGGCGCGCATGAAACTGCCGTCCTTCAGACGGTTGACGATCTTCGGCGCGATGCCGCCGCCGATGTAGACGCCGCCACGCGCGAGCGTGCTCAGCGCGATGTTGCCGGCGAAGGAACCGTAGGCCGAAATGAAGAGGTCGAGCGCGCGCACCGCCAGCGGGTCGAGCTTGTTGAGGCCGTATTTGGCGATCACCGCGCTGGGATCGGCACCGGCGCGCTTGGTCGCGTCGAGCAGTTGTTTCGACGGCACGCCGAGGCCGGTCTCCTGCAGGAAGCTGAACACGCGCATCAGGCCCGGCCCGGAGATCACCCGCTCCCAGGACACGCGGCCGTAGGTGCGGCGCAGGTGCATCAGCAGCCGGTCCTGCAGCTCGTCGATCGGCGCGAAGTCCGCGTTGCCGGCTTCCGACGGCAGCACTTCCCAGCCCGCGCCGTTCCAGTGGATCAGGCCGACGCCGAGACCGGTGCCGGCGCCGATGATCGCGGCGGTGCCGTGTTCCGGCGCCTCGGCCGATTGCAGCGTGGCGAAACTCGCGGGCGGCAGCTCCAGCACGCCGAGCCCCGCCGCGTGGAAATCGTTGACGATCCGCACCGGCGGCAGCCCGTGACGCGCCGCGACCGCGGCGGCGCCGAGCTTCCAGCCGAGGTTGCTCAGCGTCGATTCGCCGTCGGCCACCGGGCCAGCGACGGCGAAGGTCACCGCGGCCAGGTGCGGCCGCGCGGCGGCGGCTTCGGGCAGCGCGAGGAAGGCCGCCATCAGGGCGTCGAAGTCGGCGAACTGGCGGCTTTCGAAGGATTTCTCGAAGAGCACGCGGCTGCCGCCGCTGTTTTTCCGTTCGGCGATGGCGAAGCTGGCGTGGGTGCCGCCGATGTCGGCGGCGAGGATGAAGCGTGGGGTGGTGATCATTGTTTGGTTTTTTTACGTGCTGGTAGTTGCCCCTCTGCTTCGCTCCAAGTGTGCCCTTGACCCCAGCCCTCTCCCCGAAAAGCTTCGGGGAGAGGGAGTTTGGCCGCGAGAGAAGTAAATAATCATGCCGTTAACGCGGTGCCGGCCGGGTGCATGCGTGCCAATGGATTCTGCCGGTAAAACTGCGCGAGCTGGTCGTAGACCGCCGGATACAGGCCGTGCAGCGCCTCGGGCCGCTCGAAGAAAAGCTCGCTGGTGACCGCGAAGAATTCCGCAGGGTCCTCGGCGGCGTATTCGTCGAGGGGAAGTTCCTCGCGCGCGTCCAGGCGCCGCCCGAAATCGGCGTAGGCGGTGCCGAAGGCCTCGCTCCAGGCCCCGCGGTCCATGTCCGCGTGCAGCGGCGGGAAGCCGTTGGGCGCGCCGTTGCGCATGTCGATCTTGTGCGCGAATTCGTGCAGCACGACGTTGTAGCCGTCGCCGCCGTCGGCCTCCTGCGCGTCACGCCAGGACAGGATCACCGGGCCGTGCTCCCAGGCCTCGCCCGACAGCGGCGCGCGCACCTTGTGCATCACGCCGTCCTCGTCCATGTAGTCGTGCTCGACGACGAATTCGTCGGGATAGACGATGACCTCTACCCAGTCGTCGTAGAGATCGAGGTCGAGGTTCAGCACCAGCAGGCAGGCCTGGGCGGCGATGACCAGCCGCATCTCCTGCGTCATTTCCAGGCCGCCGGCGCCGCTGACCGGCTTGCGGTCGAGGAACAGCGCGGTCAGCTCGCGCAGCCGGCGCTGCTCAGCGGCCGGCAGCAGCCGGAAAAAGGAAAAGCGCGACATCATGCGCAGCCACTGCGCGTCGTCGATCGGCTGCCGCTCGACGGCGCGCGCGCGGCGCCAGCGGCCGAACCAATGGCCGAGACCCATCGCCTCAGGCGCCGTCCCGGCCGTCGCCGGGCTTCAGCGCCTTCGCGCTCTCCGGCGCCTCGTCGTCGAGCTCGACGCCCTCGATCTGCGCGAAGCGCTGCGAAATCTTGCCGCTGGTGACCTGCACCTTTTCCACGTCGTCCCAGGCCTGGCGGATGTGCCGGGCGAGATCCTTCATGCGGTCGTCGAAGCGGCCGAATTCCACCGACAGCCGCGACAGCGAATCCTTGATGACGTGGATCTGCCGGCGCGTCTCGACGTCCTTCAGCACCGCGCGCGCGGTGTTGAGCACGGCCATCAGCGTCGTCGGCGACACGATCCACACCCGCTTCGCGCCGGCGTACTCGACGGTCTCGGCATGGTGGGCGTGGATCTCGGCGAACACGGCTTCCGCCGGCACGAACATCACCGCACCGTCGGAGGTCTCGCCGGGGATGATGTATTTCTTCGAGATGTCGTCGACGTGTTTGCGGATGTCGGCGCGGAACTGCTTCTGCGCCAGCGCATGGTCGACGTCGTTGACGCCGGGCCCGAACATGCGGTGATAGTTCTCCAGCGGAAACTTGGAATCCACCGCGACCAGCCCGGTCGGCGGCGGCAGGCGCAGCACGCAGTCGGCGCGGGTGCCGTTGGACAGCGTCGCCTGCATCTCGTACGCGTTCGGCGGCAGCACGTTGCGCACCAGGCCTTCCAGCTGCACCTCGCCGAAGGCGCCGCGGGCGCGCTTGTCGCCGAGCAGATCCTGCAGGCCGACGACGCTGCCGGTCAGGCTTTCGATCTTCTTCTGCGCCTCGTCGATGGTCGCCAGCCGCGTCATCACGCTGACGAAGGTTTCGTTGGTTTTTTTGAAGCCCTCGTCGAGGCGTTCGTTCACCTTCCCGGCGATTTCACCGAGCCGGGCGTCGATTTTCGTGTTCAGCGATTCGGTGGTCGCGGCCAGCCGTTCCAGCAGCGCTTCGCGCTGTCCGCCGAGTTCCTGGGCCATGCGCAACTGCAGCGCGTGCAGCACCTCGCGGGTCTGTTTCAGCTCCTCGGCAGTGGAGACGCGCTGGCGCTCGCCGGCCTCGCTGACCTGGCCGCCGATGCGGTCGCCCTGCTTCGTCAGGCCGTCGTGCAGGTCGCCGAGCATCGCGCGGTGCTTTTCCTCCAGCACCTGCTGCAGTTCCAGCGCCATCCGCGCCGCAGCCCTTTTCTGCAGCATCAGCACCATGCCGAAGCCCGCAAAAAAAGTCAATAAAATCAATAAGATATAAAATACCGGAAAATCGCTCATGGGCACTCGCCGCGTTCCGCCGAAGTATAGCCTCCGCGGTCGCGCCGCGAACAGGCTTCAGGACAGTTCGCGCAGCACGCGCAGCGGCGCGACGCGCAATACGCGGCGCGTGCCGAGGTAACCCGCAGCGGCGACTCCGGCGATGCTGCAAACCAGCCCCGCCGCCCACACCGCCGGGCTGAAGCTGTAGCCGACGTTGATGATGCGGTCGGCCAGCGCGTAGCCGAGCGCGTTGGCGCCGGCCGCGGCGATGAGGCCGGCCAGCGCGCCGATCATCGCGAACTCGGCGAGATTGGCGCGCGCGAGCTGCGAACGGCTCGCGCCCAGCGTGCGCATGATCGTCGACTGGTAAAGCCTCTCGTCCTGGGTGCTGGCGATCGCCGCGTACAGCACCACCAGCCCCGCCATCAGCGTGAACAGGAACACGAACTGCACCGCGCGCGACACCTGCGCGATCATCGTCTGCACCTGCGTCAGCACCTGGGCGACGTCGATCAGCAGGAAATTGGGAAACTGCTTCACCAGCGCGTTGAGCAGCCCGACGTTGCCCGGCGGCAGGTAAAAACTGGTGACGTAGCTCAACGGCTTGTCCTCGAGCAGGCCCGGCGGCGCGACGAGGAAGAAGTTGACGTTGAAGGAATCCCAATCGACCTTGCGCAGGCTGGTGACCTCGGCGGTGAACACGCTACCCGCCGCGTCGAAGGTCAGGCGGTCGCCGATCTTCACGCCCAGCGAACGCGCGATGCCGTCCTCCATCGAGAACTGGTCGCTGCGCGGCGCGCTTTTTCCCGTCGCCCCCCCCCACCAGCGGCCGGCCACCAGCAGGTTGTCGGACTGCATCTTCGTCGCCCACGACAGATTGAACTCGCGGTCGACCAGGCGCCGCGCGCGGTCGTCGCTGTAGTCGGCGGAGGACACCGCGCGGTCGTTGATGCCGGTCAGGCGCGCCCGCACCATCGGATACAGCTCCGGCGCAGCGATGCCGTGCCCGGCGAAGAAGGTGTTCAGCGCCGGCACCTGGTCCTTCTGGATGTTGACGATGAAGCGGTTCGGCGCGTCCGCCGGCAGGCTCGCCTGCCACAGCTGCAGCAGCTCGCCGCGGATGATGGTCAGCGTCAGCAGCGCCATGATGCCGATGCCCAGCGCGACCACCTGCAGGATGCTCGCCAGCCGGCGGCGGCGCAGGTTGGCGATGCCGAAGCGCCAGGACACGCCGGAACCGCGCAGCCGCGACACCAGCGCGATCACGCCCCAGGCGGCGAAGCCGGCCACGGCCATCGCCGCGGCGAAGCCGGCGAACACCAGCCCGCCGGTGCGCAGTTCGCCCGCCTTCCAGACGATCAGCGCCGCGATGACCGCGGTGCCCAGCGCGTAACCCAGCCAGCCGCTGCCGCCGGGCAGGCCGAGGTCGCGGCGCAGCACGCGCAGCGGCGACACGCGGCCGAGGGCGACCAGCGGCGGCACCGCGAACCCCAGCAGCAGCGCGAGGCCGGTGACGAAGCCGTGCACGGCCGGCCGCGGCCCCGCGCCCGGCAGTTCGACGGTGACCAAGCTGCCCAGCCACAGCGCGAGCGCCTGCTGGGCGAACAGGCCGGTCAGGCAGCCGGCGATGCTCGCCGCCGCACCGAGCGCGACGAACTGCAGCACGTGCAGCCGCACCACCCTGCCGCGCGACACGCCGAAGCAGCGCATCATCGCGCAGGCGTCGAGGTGGCGCTGCAGGTAGCGCCGCGCGGCCAGCGCGATCGCCACCGCGGCGAGGATCACGCTCAACAAGGCAGTCAGGCTCAGGAATTTTTCAGCGCGTTCCAGCGCCGAGCGGATTTCGGGCCGCGCGTCCTGGATGGTCTCGACGCGCTGGCCGGGCGCGAGCCGGCCGTCGACCCAGGCGCGGTAACGGTCGACCGCGGCGGCGCCACCCGCCACCTGCACGCGGTAGCGGATGCGGCTGCCGACCTGCACCAGGCCGGTAGCCGGCAGGTCCGCCATGTTCAGCATCACCCGCGGCCCGGCGTTGATGAAGCCGACCGCGCTGTCCGGTTCCTGCGTGATGATCGCGCCGACCGGCAGGCGGCTCCGCCCCACTTCGACGGTGTCGCCGGCCTTCAGCTGCAGGCGGGTGAAGAGCTTCTCGTCGACCCAGACGGTGCCGGGCGCCGGAATCGAAGTCGCGCGGCGGTCCGGCGCATACAGCGCGTCACTGACGCGCAGCTCGCCGCGCTGCGGATAACCGTCGGTGACGGCCTTGATTTCGGCGAGCACGTTTTCGCCGTTGGCCGCGGCCATGCTCGGGAAACGCAGCATCTCCGTGACCTGCAGGCCAAGGCGCCGCGCCTCGGCGCTGAACTGCGGATCCAGCGGCCGGTCGCCGGAGACCACGAGGTCGGCGCCGAGCAGCTGATTCGCCTGGCGGTTCAGCGCCTGGTGCACGCGGTCGGCGAAGAATCCGACCGTGGTCACGCTGGCCACCGCGACCACCACCGCGACCGCGACCAGCGTCAGCTCGCCGGCGCGCCAGTCGCGCGCCAGCAGGCGCAGCGCGAGGCCGGATTCACTGAAGAAACGCATTACTGCAGCACCCCGCCGGCCAGCCGCAGCGAACGTCCGCATCGCCGCGACAGGTCCACGTCATGCGTCACCAGCACCAGCGTCGTGCCGCGCTCGCGGTTGAGGTCGAACATCAACTGGATGATGCCGGCGCCGGTGTCGGCGTCGAGATTGCCGGTGGGCTCGTCGGCCAGCAGCAGCCGCGGCCTGGTGACGAAGGCGCGCGCGATGGCGACGCGCTGCTGTTCGCCGCCGGAGAGCTGCTTCGGATAATGCGTCAGGCGCTGGCCGAGGCCGACGCGCTCGAGCAGCGCGCGCGCCTCGCCCGCGGCATCCGCCGCGCCGGCGAGCTCCAGCGGCAGCATCACGTTCTCGAGCGCGGTCATCGCCGGCAGCAGGTTGAAGGACTGGAACACGAAGCCGAGCAGCCGCGCGCGCAGCGCGGCGCGGCCGTCCTCGTCGAGCGCGAACAGGTCGGCGCCGTCGATCCGCACCGAGCCCGCGGTCGGCGTGTCGAGGCCGGCCAGCAGGCCGAGCAGCGTCGACTTGCCCGAACCCGAGGCGCCGACGACCGCCACGGCTTCGCCGGCGGCGATGTCGAAACTCACGTCGCGCAGGATGGTCAATCCGGAATCGCCGGTGGTAACCTGCTTCGTCAGGCCTGCCACGCGGACCATTTCATTGTTTTTCGTTTCCCGGAGTTCTTCGCTCATGCTGATCCGCTTGTTCCTGTTGTTGACGCTGCTGGCGCCATCCTTCGCCGGCGCGGCGACCATCCTGGTCTACGGCGACAGCCTGTCCGCCGGTTACGGGCTTGCGCGCGGCGAGGACTGGGCCCAGCTGCTCGCCCGGCGGCTGCGTGAAAAGAAGCTCGATTATACGGTCGTCAACGCCAGCATCAGCGGCGAGACCACGCTCGGCGGCGCGAATCGCATCGAGCAGGCATTAAAAAACCATCGTCCCGTCATTACGATTCTCGCGCTGGGCGCCAACGACGGCCTGCGCGGCTCGGACCTCGACACGATGCGCCGCAACCTCGAACGCATCATCGACGCCGCACAGAAAGCGAAGTCGCGGGTGATCGTGGCCGGCATGCGCATACCGCCCAACTACGGCCCGCAGTACACGGAAAAGTTCCAGTCGACCTTCAGCGACATCGCGAAGAAGCGGAAACTGCCGCTGGTGCCCTTCCTGCTCGAAGGCTTCGCCGAGAAGCGTGACCATTTCCTGCCGGACAACCTGCATCCGACCGCGGCGGCGCAGCCGCTGATCCTCGACACGGTCTGGAAGGCGCTCGAGCCGGAATTAAAAAATATCAATAAAATCAAATAGTTATAATTTATACTACATTGACCTGCGCCGCGCCGGACGCCAGCCGGCCGATGACCGCGGCATCGGCGAAGCCTTCGGCCCTGAACAGTTCGAGCACCGCCGGCGCGGTGTCCGGCGTGCAGGCCACCAGCAGGCCGCCGGCGGTCTGCGGATCGGTCAGCAGCTCGCGCTGCAGGATCGTGTCACCGGCCGGCAGCACGACCTGCGAACCATAGCTGTTCCAGTTGCGGTCGGAAGCGCCGGTGACGAAACCCTGCTCCACCAGCGGACGCGCCGCGCCGAGCACCGGCACCTTCGACCATTCCAGTTCCGCGGCCAGTTTCGAGCCGCGGCAGATTTCCAGCAGGTGGCCGAGCAGGCCGAAGCCGGTGACGTCGGTCAGCGCGTGCACGCCGGCCATGTCGGCGAGCGCGATGCCCGGCGTGTTGAGCCGCGTCGTCGAATCGATCATCTGGCGGTAGCCCTCGTCCGACAGTTCGCCCTTCTTCAGCGCGGCGCTCATGATGCCCACGCCCAGCCCCTTGCCGAGGATCAGCAGGTCGCCGGCCTGCGCGCGGTCGTTGCGCTTGACCTTGTCCGGATGGATCAGCCCCAGCGCGACCAGGCCGTAGATCGGCTCCTGCGAATCGATCGAATGGCCGCCGGCGATCGGGATGCCCGCCGCATCGCAGACCGACTGGCCGCCGGCGACGATGCGCCGGATCGTCTCGACCGGCAGCTTGCCCACCGGCATGCCCAGCAGCGCCAGCGCGAGAAACGGCCTGCCGCCCATCGCGTACACGTCCGAAATCGCATTGGTTGCCGCGATGCGGCCGAAATCATGGGGATCGTCGACGATGGGCATGAAGAAATCGGTGGTCGCGATGACCGCCTGCGTGTCGCTGATGCGGTACACCGCCGCGTCGTCGCTCGACTCCGTGCCCACCAGCAGATCGGTGAACATTTTCCCGGCCGGGGAGCCGGCGAGGATGTCGCTCAGCACCGCGGGCGCCAGCTTGCATCCGCAGCCTCCGCCGTGCGACAGTTCCGTCAGCCGGATGATGCCTGATTCCAGTGGTTTGTTCATGTGATTTTCCGTCAATGCCTTTGCAAAGGGTCTTTGCATCAAGCGATCCATATGTGATTCCCCGCAGCCCCGCCGGTGTCCGGCGCGCCATGCGCATCCGGAAAACCGCAGCCGGCCAATCCGGGCAGGCAGCGCCAAACGTATCACAGGGCGCCGGGCCCTGACGAGACCCTGACCGGACCCCGCAGACGCATCCGCCGGACTGAACCGCCCTCCATGCCGATCACCGCCGCCATCATCGCCCGCAACGCCGACGGCACGCCATTCTCTCCGCTCTACAACGACGTCTATCACAGCACCGCGGGAGGCATCGCGCAATGCCGCCACGTCTTCCTCGGCGGCAATGCGCTGCCCGCCCGCTGGAGCGGACGCAGGGTGTTCACCATCGTCGAAACCGGATTCGGGCTCGGCCTGAACTTCCTCACGACGTGGCAGGCCTGGCGCGACGATCCCGCCCGCTGCGAACGCCTGCATTTCGTGTCGCTGGAAAAACATCCCCTGGCGCAGGCCGACCTCGCGGCGCTGCACGGGGATCACCCGGAACTGCGTGCCCTGGCCGCCCAACTGCAGGCCGCGTGGCCGGCGCTGGTGCCGGGCATGCACCGCCTGCATTTCGAATCCGGCCAAGTCACCCTGACGCTGGCCTTCGCCGAGGCCGCCACCGCCCTGGCGCAACTGCACTGCAGCGCCGACGCCTTTTTCCTCGATGGCTTCGCGCCGGACCGCAATGCCGGCATGTGGACGCCGGAAATCATGAAACATTGCGCGCGGCTCGCCGCGGAGGATGCCACGCTGGCCACCTACTCCACCGCCCGCCCGGTACGCGACGCGCTGGAAGCGGCCGGATTTTCCGTGCGCAGGCAGCCCGGCTATGGCCGCAAGCACCACATGCTCGCCGCGCAGCGCCGCATGCCGGCATGGGCCAAAGCGCCGGCCACGGCCGGTACGGGTGGAAATCCCGCGCGCCACGCCCTGGTCATCGGCGCCGGCGTCGCCGGCGCGGCGGTCTGTGAACGGCTGGCCGCGCGCGGCTGGCGCATCACGCTGATCGATCAGGCCCCGGGGCCGGCCGGCGGCGCCTCCGGCTTGCACGCCGGCGCCCTGCACCCGCATGTCTCCAGCGATGACTGCGTGCTGTCCCGCTTCAGCCGCAACGGCTTCCTCTACAGCCTGTCCGCCTGGCGGATGCTGGAACAGGCAGGGCATGCCCTGTCATGGCGGCTGTGCGGCGTTGCACGGCCTGCGGAACACGAAGCCATGGCGCAGAAAATGCGCCTCGCGCTGGAGCAGTTGCAGTATCCGCCAGGCTACGCGCAGTACCTCGACCGGGACGCCCTGGGACGGCAATGCGGCCACCCGCTGGCGCACGGCGGTTGCTGGTTTCCGCAGGGCGGCTGGATACAGCCGCTGTCGCTGATCCGCGCGCAACTGGCGCAATCCCGTGCCGAGATGCATTTCGGCCGGCGGGTCGACCGGCTGGTGCGCCGCGGCCAGTGCTGGCACGCCCTTGCCGCCGACGGCGCCACGATCGCCGCGGCACCGGTGGCCGTCATCGCCAACAGCGCCGACGCGGCACGGCTGAGCCCGGTCGGACATTCCCTGCGGCGTGTGCGGGGGCAACTGACCTGCCTGCCGCCCGGCATGCTCCCGGAACTGCGCTGCGTGGTCGCCGGAAAGGGTTATGTGCTGCCGCCGGTCGCCGGAATTCCGGTCGTCGGCAGCACCTATGACCTGGAGGACTCCGAAACGGGCCGCGAAACCGAGCCGACGCCCGCCGGACACCGGCACAATCTCGCCGCCCTGGAAAAACTGCTGCCCGGGATATCCGTGCCCGCCGAACCCGGCCTCCTCGACGGCAGCGTGGGTTTCCGCGCCATTGCGGTTGACCGCATGCCGCTGATCGGCGCGATGCCCGACCTGGAAACCCTGCGCGCGCGCCGGAAAGAACTGCGCGGCGCCCGCCTGAAAGACCTGCCGCGGCTGCCCGGACTGTACGGCGCCTTCGGTTATGCCTCGCGTGGACTGAACTGGGCGGCGCTCGGCGGAGAACTGATCGCGTGCCTGCTCGAAGATGAGCCGCCGCCACTGGAAAAAAACCTGCTGGACGTGATCGATCCCGCGCGCGGCGCGATGAAGCAGCTGCGGCGGAAAGAATCCGTCTGAACACACCGCGGGCGGTGCACTGCGCGACAACACCGGCGCCTGACGCGCCGGTCGTGAATCTGGTGGGGCGTGTAGGGTTCGAACCTACGACCTACGGATTAAGAGTCCGCTGCTCTACCAACTGAGCTAACGCCCCGGCGCGCGGATTTTACCGCATAACGGGTAAACTGTGCCTGCACGATCGCACGCAAAGAACCCTGCCCTCCCCCTCTCTTGCACCGGCCCCTGAACCATGTCCCTCCATCCCGCCAGATCACGCCCGGCCGATACCGTCACCATGGAACGGTTGTCCGAATTCGATGAAATCATCGATGTCCGTTCGGAAGGCGAGTTCGCGGAAGACCACATTCCGGGCGCGATCAACTGTCCCGTGCTCGACAACGAAGAGCGCGCCAGGGTCGGCACCATGTACAAGCAGGTTTCCGTGTTCGATGCCAAAAAACTCGGCGCGGCGCTGGTCGCCGCCAACATCAGCCGCCACCTGCAGGCGCATTTCCTCGACAAGCCGCGCGGCTGGCGGCCGCTGGTCTACTGCTGGCGCGGTGGCGAGCGCAGCGGCGCGATGGCGCACATCCTCGGCCGCATCGGCTGGCAGGTCGGCCGCGTGCAGGGCGGCTACAAGGCCTATCGCCGCGCCGTGATCGCGGAACTCGAAATCCTGCCCGCGCGCTTCGACTGGCGCGTGGTCTGCGGCATGACCGGCACCGGCAAGAGCCGGCTGCTGCGCGCGCTGCAGGAACAGGGCGCACAGGTGCTCGACCTCGAGGCGCTGGCGGCCCATCGCGGCTCGGTGCTCGGCAACCTGCCCGACCGGCCGCAGCCTTCGCAGAAAATGTTCGAGAGCCGCCTCTGGTCGCGGCTGAAGGCGCTGTCGCCGGAGCGGCCGGTGTTCGTCGAGTCGGAAAGCAGAAAGATCGGCGCGCTGCGGGTGCCCGAATCGCTGATCGGCGCGATGTGGGCCAGCCGCTGCGTGGTCATCGAGGCGCCGGTCGGCGTGCGCGTCGCGCTGCTGAAGGATGAATATGCGCATTTTCTGGCCGACACCGCGGCCCTCAACACCCGGCTCGACTGCCTGCGGCCGTTGCACGGCAACGCCGTCATCGACCGCTGGCAGGCGCTGGCGCGCGGCGGCGCCTGGGATGAGCTGACCGAAGATCTGCTGGTCCGGCATTACGACCCGGCCTACATGCGGGCCATCGTGGCGCATTACCCGCGCCTGCCGCAGGCGCTCCGCCTGACGCTGCCGGACCACGGCGACGCCGCGATGCGGGCGCTGGCCCGCGCCGTCGCCGGCGAAGCCGCGCTGCAGCCGGCCGCCTGAACTCAGGCGGCCAGCGTCGCGTCCGCGAGTGCCTGCGGATGCGGCGCCGGCGGCACGTGGCCGCGCCCGACGCCGGCGTATTCGAAACCGAGCACCCGCAATTGCGACGGATCGTACTGGTTGCGGCCGTCGACGACCAGGCGGCCGCGCATGCGCCTGCGGACCTCGGCGAAATCCGGCGAACGGAAGGGTTTCCACTCCGTCACCAACACCAGCGCGTCCGCGCCGTCGACCGCGGCGAGCGGACTGTCGGCCAGTTGCAGCGCCCCCGAATCGAACCACTGCCGCGGCCATTCGCGCCGCGCGCGCGGCATCGCCACCGGATCGTGCGCGCAGACCCGCGCGCCGGCGGCGAGCAGGTCGGAGACGATCGCCAGCGACGGCGCTTCGCGCAGATCGTCGGTTCCGGGCTTGAACGACAGCCCCCACACCGCGAAGCGGCGGCCCTGCAGGCGGTGTCCGAAACGCGAGGCGATGACGCCGGACGCCCACTGCTTCTGCACGTCGTTGACGTGCGCGACCGCGGCGAGGATGTCGAGGTCGCTGCGCGCCTGCCGCGCCATGTCGATCAGCGCGTGCACGTCCTTCGGAAAACAGGAGCCGCCGTAGCCGCAACCGGCATGGAGATAGGCGCGGCCGATACGTGAATCGGAACCGATGCCGCGCCGCAGGTTTTCGACGTCGACGCCGAGCGCGTCACAGAGCCGGGCCATCTCGTTCATGAATGAGATGCGCGTGGCCAGCATCGCGTTGGCGGCGTACTTGGTGAGTTCGGCGTCGCGCAGCCCCATCACCAGCAGCCTTTCATGGCCGTGAAGAAACGGCGCATAAAGGCGGCGCATCACCTGTTCCGGCAGCACGCCCTGCACTCCGACCACGACGCGGTCGGGATGCATGAAATCCCGCACCGCGCTGCCTTCACGCAGGAATTCCGGATTGGCCACTATCTCATGGCCGCAGGCAAGGCCACGCTGCCTGGCCGCCCTGTCCAGAACCGCGCGGATCTGCTCCGCGGTGCCCACCGGTGCCGTCGACTTGTTGACCACGATGCAGCCGGCCTTCATGTAACGGCCGATGATTGCCGCGGCCTCGAACACCTGGCGGGTGTCGGCACCGCCGTGCGTCAGTGGCGGCGTGCCGACGGCGATGAATACCACCTCCGCCTCCGCGATCGCCGGTCCGGCCTCGGCCGCGAACAGCAGGCGCTGCCGTCGCGAATTGTCCTGCACCAGGGTTCCCAACTCAGGCTCGAAGAACGGCAGCAGCCCCGTCCGCAGCTGCGCAATCCTGTGCGTGTCGCTGTCGATGCAGGTCACCCTGTTGCCTTGTTCCGCAAAACAGGCCCCGGTCACCAGCCCGACGTAGCCGCATCCGATCACTGCAATGTTCATGACAACTCCCGCTATCCACCAAGACTGCGCCATGTTCGCTTCCGCAGTTTACGGGAAGGCTTCTTTCTGATGAACCTTTCGCGGCAATTTGTGCCGCCTGTTGCATGTCACGGCGAATTCGTCCAAGATAGCCGCAACTCCACACCGAACACGGCAATCCATCAGCGTGCTGGACCAACCCGCACCGGAACTTGAAATTCCCTCCACCGGGGGCAAGGCCTTCAGGCTGGGCCCTCAGCCTGGCCAGATCCTCGTGATCTACTTCTACCCGAAGGACAACACGCCCGGTTGCACCACCGAAGGCCAGCAGTTCCGCGACCTGCACCCGCAGTTCGCCAAGGCCGGCTGCGCGGTCTACGGCATCTCGCGCGACAGCCTCAAATCGCACGAAAACTTCAAGGCCAAGCTGGGCCTTCCGTTCGACCTGCTCAGCGATGCCGAGGAAGAGGCGTGCAAGGCTTTCGGCGTGATCAAGATGAAAAACATGTACGGCAAGAAGGTGCGCGGCATCGAGCGCAGCACCTTCGTCATCGACGGCAAAGGCATCGTCCGCCGCGAGTGGCGCGGCGTGAAGGTTCCCGGGCATGCGCAGGAGGTGCTGGAATTCGCAAGAACCCTGGCCTGACCTCCCGGGCGCCCGTTTCCGCAGGGGTCTTCCCCCCGGGACCCCCTGCACTTTCACCACCCCGTCCGCCAGGAGGCCCATGATCCAGCGCAAGGCAGCACCCTCTTCCGCCGTCGTCGCCCGTCTCGCCACCGCCGCCACCAAGCTGTTCGTGCTGGACACCAACGTCCTGATGCACGACCCCACCAGCCTGTTCCGTTTCGAGGAACACGACATCTTCATTCCGATGGCCACGCTCGAGGAGCTGGACAACAACAAGAAGGGCATGTCGGAGGTCTCGCGCAACGCGCGCCAGGCGAGCCGTTACCTCGACGAGCTGGTCGGTGCGCTGGAAGGCGACATCACCGGCGGCATTCCGCTGGAGCTGCGCGGCGACAAGGCGGTCTCGGGGCGCGTCTTCCTGCAGACCGAGGCGATCAACGGCCAGTTGCCCTCCAGCCTGCCCAGCGGCAAGGCGGACAACCAGATCATCGGCGTGGTGAAGCACCTGCAGGATGTCCATCCCAGGCGGCAGGTGATCCTGGTGTCGAAGGACATCAACATGCGCATCAAGGCGCGCGCGCTGGGACTCGCCGCCGAGGATTATTTCAACGACAAGGTTCTCGAAGACACCGACCTGCTCTACACCGGCATCTGCGCGCTGCCGGCCGATTTCTGGGACACCCACGGCAAGAACATGGAATCCTGGCAGCAGGCCGGCCACACCTATTACCGGGTCAACGGGCCGCTGTGCCGCAACCTGCTGGTCAACCAGTTCGTCTACCTCGAGGGCGACCAGCCCTTCCAGGCCCAGGTGCGCGAGGTCAGCGGCAAGACCGCGATCCTGCAGACGCTGAAGGACCACGGCCATGCCCGCAACAGCGTCTGGGGCATCACCGCGCGCAACCGCGAGCAGAATTTCGCGCTGAACGCGCTGATGAATCCCGACATCGATTTCATCACCCTGCTCGGCCAGGCCGGCAGCGGCAAGACGCTGATGACGCTGGCCGCGGGCCTCGCGCAGACGCTGGACGACAAGCTGTTTTCCGAGATCATCGTCACCCGGGTCACCGTGCCGGTGGGCGAGGACATCGGCTTCCTGCCCGGCACCGAGGAGGAAAAGATGAATCCGTGGATGGGCGCGCTGGAGGACAACCTCGACGTACTCAACAAGACCGACGACGAGGCCGGCGAATGGGGCCGCGCGGCGACCCGCGACCTGATCCGCTCGCGGATCAAGGTCAAGTCGCTGAACTTCATGCGCGGCCGCACCTTCCTCAACAAGTTCCTGATCATCGACGAGGCGCAGAACCTGACGCCGAAGCAGATGAAGACGCTGATCACCCGCGCCGGCCCCGGCACCAAGATCGTCTGCCTGGGCAACGTGGAACAGATCGATACGCCGTACCTGACCGAAACCACCTCCGGCCTGACCTACGCCGTGGATCGTTTCAAGAACTGGGCCCACAGCGCACACATCACCCTGCGCCGCGGTGAACGTTCAAGACTGGCCGACTTCGCGTCGGAGGTGCTCTAAAACGCGCCTGGACGGTCGCCCCTGCAAAGACATCACCGAAAGGGTTGAGAGAAACCCGAGATATCCATTGCGTGCCGGGTCTTCGTACCCTCACGCGATTCCCGAAACCGTAACACCCCGCATGGACAATGCTCCTCGCAACGCGGTTTCTCTCTCCTCCCACGCTGCATGCGAAGCCCGGCCTACGTCGGGCTTCGCATTTTTTGCTCCCCGCAGCGCAATGCACAGGGCAACACCATGTCCAGAACGCTCTTCTCCTTTTGCATCCTGTTCGCACTTTCCATGACGACCGCAACTGCATCGGACACCCCTGTCGCAGCGCAACCGTCACCGGAAACCGTATTGGTCATCGGTCACCGCGGCGCGAGCGCATTGGTCCCGGAGCACACACTCGCGTCCTATCTGAAAGCCATCGAGGATGGCGCCGACTGGATAGAACCCGACTTGGTATCCACCCGCGATGGCGTGCTGGTAGCGCGCCATGAGAACGAAATAGGCAGCACCACCAACGTGGCACTGCATGCTGAATTCGCCGACCGCCGCCGCAACAAGGTGATTGACGGACAGCCGGTGGAAGGCTGGTTCACCGAGGACTTTTCGCTAGCGGAATTGCGCACCCTGCGCGTGCGCGAACGACTGCCGCAACTCCGCAGCCAGGCCCTGGACGGCCAGTTCTCCATTCCCACCCTGGAAGAAATCATCCAGCTTGTCACCGAGGAAGCGAAAGCGCGTGGCCGCGTCATCGGACTGATCCCGGAACTCAAGCATCCCACCCACTTCCGGAGCATTGATCTGCCGATGGAAGACCGCTTGCTGGATGTGCTGCATTCACATGCCTACACCCGCACCGCACCGGTAGTGATCCAGTCATTCGAGATCACCAACCTGAAGTACCTGGGCGAACGCATCCGCGCATCCGGATCCCATATTCAACTGCTGCAATTGCTCGGCGATCCGGCGCAACAACCGGCAGACGTATTGGCCACCGGCCAGGGGCCAAGCTATGCACAGATGATGACGCTGGAAGGGCTGCAGGACATTGCGGGCTATGCGTCCCATGTCGGCCCACATACGCGGATGATCATCCCGCTGGACGATACCGGTGCATTGGGCACGCCAACATCGCTGGTGAACGATGCCCATGCCGCAGGACTTCGGGTCATCGCCTACACCTTCCGTCCGGAAAACTACTTCCTGCCACGCACTCTCTGGTCCGGCGAGGATCCACGGACCCGCAACGAAGCAGGCTCGGTGGCCGAGATACGCGTCTATCTGCAAACCGGAATTGATGGATTCTTCACCGATGATCCTGCGATCGGTCGCCGAGCAGTGGACGGTGATTGAAACCCGGATATCGAATGGAATGGCATGCACGCATCGTTCGTGCGGCAGTAGCGCCAACATCCCGCGTTTGCATTTCCAAGTCCAGCGGGTGGAGAATCCCTGATCGGGATCTTCTTGCCATCACATCATGATCTGCGCTGCCCCACTGCGCGCCACTCACTCCGCATTTGGCATCGGC
>CAZHJU010000047.1:0-17474 GCA_964533495.1 uncultured Bordetella sp.
CGCGAGCAGCTGCCGGAGATGGCGGGGCGCCAGCCGGACGCGGTGCTGGCCTGCGTCGGCGGCGGCTCCAACGCCATCGGCATCTTCCATGCGTACATCCCCGACGAATCGGTGCGGCTGATCGGCGTCGAGGCGGCCGGCCACGGCCTGGAAACCGGCAAGCACTCGGCGACGCTGTGCGCGGGGCGCGCGGGCGTGCTGCACGGCAACCGCACCTATCTGCTGCAGGACGACAACGGCCAGATCGCCGAAACCCACTCGATTTCGGCGGGTCTCGACTATCCCGGCGTCGGCCCCGAGCACGCCTGGCTGAAGGACAGCGGCCGCGCCGAATATGTCGCGGTGACCGACGAGGAGGCGCTGGAGGCCTTCCACAAGCTGTGCCGGCTCGAAGGCATCATCCCGGCGCTGGAGTCCAGCCATGCGCTGGCCTATGCGGCGAAGATCGCGCCGCGCATGCGCAGGGACCAGATCCTGCTGGTCAACCTCTCCGGCCGCGGCGACAAGGACATGCACACCGTCGCCGAGAAGTCCGGCATCAAATTCTGAAGCCTCACGACGACCTGCCGATGTCACGTATCGCCGCCACTTTTGCCCGTCTCGACAAGCAGGGCCGCAAGGCCCTGATTCCGTTCATCGTCGCCGGAGATCCCGATCCGGCCGGCTGCGTGCCGCTGATGCATGCGCTGGTGGCGGGCGGCGCCGACATCATCGAGCTCGGCGTGCCATTTTCCGATCCGATGGCCGACGGGCCGGTGAACCAGCGCGCCAGCGAGCGCGCGCTGAAGCACGGCGTGTCGCTGCGCGATGTGATCGGCTGGGTGGCCGAATTCCGCAAAACCAACGGCGATACGCCGGTGGTGTTGATGGGATACGCGAATCCGATCGAATCCATGGGCGAGGACAATTTCGTCGCGGCGGCGAAGGCCGCCGGCGCTGACGGCGTCGTGGTCGTGGATTGCCCGCCGGAGGAGGCGGAGCCGCTGGTGGCCAAACTCGATGCGGCGGCGCTGGACACCATATTCCTGCTGTCGCCGACGACGTCCGACGAGCGCCTGAGGCAGGTGGCGGCGCTGGGGCGCGGTTATCTGTATTACGTGTCGCTGAAGGGCGTGACCGGCGCGGCGAACATCGACGTTGCCGACGTGGCGCGGCACCTCGCGCGCATCCGGAGCTGCACCAGGGTGCCGGTCGGCGTCGGCTTCGGCATCCGCGACGGCGCAACCGCGCGCAGCATCGCGCAGGTCGCCGATGCCGTCGTGATCGGCAGCCGGCTGGTGCAGGAGATCGAGGCGGCGCCGGCCGAGGCCGCGGCGCGCGCCCGCGCCTTCATGTCGGACATCCGCGCGGCGATGGACGCCGGGACCGCCGCGGCATGAGCTGGCTGCAGAAGCTGCTGCCGCCGCGCATCAAGCGTGATGCGGGCGCGCCGAAAAAAGCGGTTCCGGAAGGACTCTGGAGCAAGTGCGATTCCTGCGAGGCGGTGCTCTACCGCACCGATCTCGAAAAGAACCTGTTCGTCTGCCCGAAATGCAATCACCACAACCGCATCTCCGCGCGCGAGCGGCTCGACTGGCTGCTCGACCAGGAGGGGCGTTACGAGGTCGGCGTCGAAGTGATGCCGGTCGACAGCCTCAAGTTCCGCGACAGCAAGCGTTACACCGATCGCCTTGCCGAGGCGCGCGGCGAAACCGGCGAGGAGGATGCGCTGGTGGTGATGCAGGGGGCGATCCGTGACATCCAGGTCGTCGCGGCCGCCTTCGAGTTCGGCTTTCTTGGCGGTTCGATGGGATCGGTGGTCGGCGAGCGCTTCGTGCGCGGCGTGCAGGTCTGCGTCGAGCAGCGCCTGCCGTTCCTCTGTTTCACCGCCACCGGCGGCGCGCGCATGCAGGAGGGGCTGTTCTCGCTGATGCAGATGGCGAAAACCTGCGCCGCGCTGACGCGGCTGGGCGAGGCGCGGCTGCCCTTCATTTCGGTGCTGACCGACCCGACCATGGGCGGCGTGTCCGCCAGCTTCGCGATGATCGGCGACGTGGTCGTCGCCGAGCCCAATGCGCTGATCGGTTTCGCCGGGCCGCGGGTCATCGAGCAGACCGTGCGCGAAACGCTGCCCGAAGGCTTCCAGCGCGCGGAGTTCCTGCTGCAGAAGGGCGCGCTCGACATGATCGTCGACCGCCGCGAGATGCGCGACACGCTGGCACGGCTGCTGGCGCTGCTGCTGAAACAGCCTCCCCCCGCCTGAACACCGCATGAGCGCGGCCGCGATTCCGGTCCGGCCCGACGATCCGGCCGCCGTTTGCCCGTCATGACCCCGCCTTCCACGCTGGCCGGCTGGCTCGAGTACATCGAACGCCAGCATCCGCAATCGATTGCGATGGGGCTCGACCGCGTCAACGCGGTGCGGGACGTGCTGGCGCTGAAACCGGGTTTTCCGCTGATCACCGTTGCCGGCACCAACGGCAAGGGCTCGGCCTGCAGGATGCTCGAAGCGGTGCTCGGCTGCGCGGGTTACCGGACGGGAACTTACACCTCGCCGCATCTGCTGCGTTACAACGAGCGCGTGCATGTCGACGGCGCGGAGGCGGGGGACGGCGCGCTGGTCGAGGCCTTTGCCGCCGTGGAGCGGGCGCGGGCCGCGGCCGGCGTGCCGCTGACCTATTTCGAATTCGGCACGCTGGCGGCGGTCTGGCTGTTCTGCCGGGAGGCCGTCGATGCGGCGATCCTGGAGGTGGGGCTCGGCGGCCGTCTCGATGCGGTCAATGCGTTCGACGCCGATGTGGCGATGCTGATGAGCGTCGGCCTCGATCACATGGATTATCTCGGCGACACCCGGGAGGCGATTGGCGCGGAGAAGGCCCATGTGTTCCGCGCCGGAAAGGCGGCGGTGTGCGCGGATCGCGCGCCGCCGGAGACGGTCACCGGCCATGCCGCGCGCATCGGCGCGGATTTCCTGCTGCTGGGCCGCGATTTCGATTTTTCGCCGCAGGCCCTGCAGTGGAGTTACCGCGGTCCCGGCGGCGACCGCCACGGCCTGCCGCTGCCGGCCCTGCGCGGCAACTGCCAGATCGCGAATGCCAGCGCCTGCATTGCCGCGCTCGATGCCTTGCGTGAACGGTTGCCGGTTGCCGCCGGCGACATCCGCAACGGCCTCGTGCGCGTCGAGAACCCGGGCCGCTTCCAGGTGCTGCCGGGGCGCCCCGCGGTGATCCTCGACGTCGCGCACAATCCGCAGGCGGCGGCGGCACTGGCGGACAACCTGGTGCGGATGACGGGGTATCGCAGCACGCTGGCGGTGTTTTCGATGCTCAACGACAAGGATGTGAATGGCGTCGCCCGGGCGCTGCGTGGCCATGTGGACCGCTGGTTCGTCGCGCCGGTGGAGGGCGGGCGCGCCACTCCGGCCGACGAACTGGCGCGACGGCTGCGCGCAGCCGGTGTCGTCGCGGACATCGCGGTCTGCGCGAATATCGCCGAAGCCATGGACTGCGCATATCAGGCGGCGGGAGATGGTGATAGAATTTTGGCCTTCGGATCGTTTCTCGTCGTCGCGTCCGCAATGCTCGCAGCCCGCAAGCGTTTTTGAAATAAACGTTTAAAATCAATAAGTTAATGTAGGTCTGGTGCAGAAACATGGCGAGAACCGTCAGTGACGAAGAACTCCAGCTGAAAAAACGCGCACGCCGCCGCCTGGTGGGCGCCATCGTGCTCGTCACCGTGGTGGCGGTGGTGTTGCCGATGGTGCTGGATTCGGAGCACAGACCTTCCAGCCAGAGCATCGACATCCAGATTCCTTCGCCGGATGCCGGCGTGCTGTCGTCAAAACCCGCGCCGCTGAAACCGGCGGACGCGCCTGCCGTTGCCGAAACGCCGAAGGCGGAAATAAAAGCTGAAGCGAAGGTCGAAGCAAAGGCCGAAACAAAAAAAACCGGGCCGAAGCCGGAAGCCGCGGCTGAAGCCAGTCCCGCGCCGGCCGCCGCGTCCGAAGCCAAGGCCGGGTCTCCGGCAAAAACCAAGGACACTCCGAAGGCGAAGGCCAGGGAGCCCGCGAAAAACGGCAGCTTCGTGATCCAGGTTGCAGCCCTGTCCGACGCCGCGCGGGCGAAGGAACTGCAGGCGAAAATCGCCGCCGGCGGGATGAAGGCCTATACCGAAGTGGTGCAGACGGCGAAAGGTCCGGTGACCCGGGTGCGCGTCGGCCCCTATGCCAGCCGCGAGGCGGCGGAGAAGGCGCGCACCCAGTTGCAGAAGCTGCAGCTCGACGGCAAGGTCGTGCCGCGATAGCCGATGACCCTGCTCGATTATGCGGTGTTCGCCATCGTCGGTTTTTCGGTTCTGCTCAGCATCATCCGCGGGCTGGTGCGCGAAGTCCTCGCGCTCGCCGCATGGGCCATCGCTTTTGTCGTGGCCTGGCTCTTCGGCGGCGAACTGGCTGCGCTGATGCCGGATGAAATACCGACCATGGAGCTGCGCCTGCTGGCCGGTTTCGCCACGGTGTTTTTCCTGGTGCTGCTGGCGATGAGCCTGGTGGCGGTCGCCGCCTCGCAGCTGGTGAAGAGCGCGGGACTGAGCGTCGAGGATCGCATGTTCGGCGCCGTGTTCGGCCTCGCGCGCGGCCTGCTGGTGGTGATGGCACTGGTGCTGGCCGCGGGGGCGACTTCGCTGCCCGCCGAGCCGGTCTGGCGCGAAGCCACGCTGCGTCCCCTGCTGGAGCGGGCGGCGCTGGGGGTCAGGGACTGGTTGCCGCCGGCGATCGGGCAACACATCAAGTACGGCTGAGGAAGCGCCATGTGCGGAATAGTCGGAGTCGTCGCCCGTAATCCGGTCAACCAGCTGCTCTACGACGGGCTGCTGGTGCTGCAGCACCGCGGGCAGGACGCGGCGGGCATCGTCACCGCCGACGGCGCGAGTTTCCACATGCACAAGGGCGGCGGCATGGTGCGCGACGTGTTCCGCACGCGCAACATGCGCGGCCTGGCCGGCCATGCCGGCATCGGGCATACCCGTTACCCGACCGCCGGTTCGGCCTGGTCGGCTGCCGAGTCGCAGCCCTTCTACGTCAACTCGCCCTTCGGCATCGTGCTCGGCCACAACGGCAACCTGACCAATGCCGAGCAGTTGAAAAACGACCTGTTCCGCCTCGACCTGCGCCACGTCAA
This sequence comes from uncultured Bordetella sp., assembly GCA_964533495.1. GTDB lineage: Bacteria > Pseudomonadota > Gammaproteobacteria > Burkholderiales > SG8-41. Next base: position 5,157 of record CAZHJU010000047.1, read on the forward strand.
TACCGAATCCGATTCGGAAGTGCTGCTGAACGTGCTGGCGCACGAGCTGGCGGCGAACGCGACCAACTACAAGCTCGATCCGGCGACGATCTTCGCCGCCGTGTCCGGCGTGCACCGGCGCTGCCGCGGCGCCTATGCCGTGGTGGCGATGATCGCCGGTTACGGCCTGCTGGCCTTCCGCGACCCCTACGGCATCCGGCCGCTGGTCTTCGGCAAGGCTGAAACCCCGCAGGGCCGCGAGTACCTGGTGGCCTCGGAAAGCGTCGCGCTCGACGGGCTCGGTTTCAGGCTGGTGCGCGACATCGCGCCGGGCGAGGCGATTTTCATCGACCTCGACGGCAATTTCCACAGCCAGCAGTGCGCGGCGAATCCCTCTCTGAATCCCTGCCTGTTCGAATTCGTCTACCTGGCGCGTCCGGATTCTGTGATCGACGGCATCTCGGTGTATGAGACACGGCTGCGCATGGGCGAGAGCCTCGCGCGCAAGATACAGAGGGAATTCGCGGACCTCGACATTGACGTGGTGATCCCGATTCCCGATTCCAGCCGGCCGGCGGCAATGCAGCTGTCGAACCAGCTGAACCTGCCGTACCGCGAAGGCTTCATCAAGAACCGCTACATCGGCCGCACCTTCATCATGCCCGGCCAGGCGATCCGCAAGAAGTCGGTGCGCCAGAAGCTCAACGCGATCGGCGTGGAATTCCGCGGCAAGAACGTGCTGCTGGTCGACGATTCCATCGTCCGTGGCACCACCAGCCGCGAGATCGTGCAGATGGCGCGCGAGTCCGGCGCGCGCAGGGTCTATTTCGCGTCGGCGGCGCCGCCGGTGCGTTATGCCAACGTCTACGGCATCGACATGCCTTCCCGCGATGAACTGATCGCCAGCGGCCGCAGCGACGAGGAAATCGCGCGCGAGATCGGCTGCGACGCGCTGATCTACCAGGACCTCGATGCGCTGATCGACGACGTGCGCAGCGTCAATCCCGCGGTGAGCAATTTCGAGACGTCCTGCTTCAGCGGCCAGTACATCACCGGCGACGTCACCCAGGCCTACCTCGACGGCGTCGAGGCGCAGCGGCGCGACAGCGCGAAGGCCGAGGCCACCGCGGCGACACAGCTCGACCTCGGGCTGGAAACCGTCGACTGACATCGCATCCGCCGCATGTACGAAGTCGCGGCATTCCGGGAGTCGCGGATCGAAGTGATGCATGCCCTGATCCGGGCGCATCCGCTGGCGACCCTCGTCACCGTCTCCGGCGGCGTCGCCGAAGCCAACCATCTGCCGTTGCTGATCGATCCCGATCCCGCGCCCAACGGAACCCTGCGCGGCCACGTCGCGCGCGCCAATCCGCTGTGGCGGCAGCCCCCGGATGGGGAAGCGCTGGCGGTATTCCAGGGGCCGCAGCTTTATGTCACGCCGTCGTGGTATCCGTCCAAACGCGAACATGGCAGGGTCGTGCCGACCTGGAACTATGCCGTGGTTCATGTCCGCGGCCCGCTGGTGATCCGCGACGACCGTGACTGGCTGCTCGACCTGGTGTCGCGCCTGACCGCCGGGCAGGAATCGCCGATGCCGCAGCCCTGGGCGGTCGGCGACGCTCCGGCGGATTACATCGAGCGCATGCTCGGGGCCATCGTCGGCATCGAAATACCGGTCGCCCGCATCGAAGGCAAGTGGAAGGTCAGCCAGAACCGGTCCGAAGCCGACCGCGCGGGCGTTGCCGCGGCGCTCGCGCAGGCGGACGATCCGCGGAGCCGGGCGATGGCGGCGCTCGTTTCCGGAAAGCGCCCGGTTTGACGCATGCGGAGGGCCTGCGGTAGTCTCTCCCTGCGCCGATTTGAAGAGCAGCTTGCGGGCGCGTTACAAATGCCGCTAAAGCGACGGAAGAACCCGGTCCGCGCTGGCAGGCCGGGTTTTTTTATTTGACGGGACAGGACCATGAAAAACGGATTCACGACAAGCATTCTTCACTCCGACCTGGAGTCGCCGATCGAGCACCATGCCGTGCTGAAGCCGATGCATACCGCGGTGGCCTTCGGCTATCCGGACGCGCGCGACCTGGTGAAGGTGTTCAAGGGCGAGCAGGCCGGTTATGCCTACGGCCGGCAGGGCAATCCCACGACCGCGGCGCTGGAATCGAAAATCAGCAAGATGGAGGACGGCGTCGCGACCGCCTGCTTTTCGACCGGCATGGCGGCGATCGCGTCGGCCTTCATCGCGCTGCTGCGCGGCGGCGATCACGTGGTGTCGAGCGCCTTCCTGTTCGGCAACACCAACAGCCTGTTCGGCACGCTCGGGCAGCTCGGCTGCGGCATCAGCTATGTCGACGCCACGCGCGTCGAGAACGTGGAAAAGGCGCTGCGGCCCGACACCCGGATGGTGTTCGTCGAGACCATCGCCAATCCGCGCACCCAGGTGGCCGACCTCGCGCGCATCGGCGAGCTGTGCCGGCAGCGCGGCCTGGTCTACGTGGTCGACAACACCATGACCTCGCCGTACCTGTTCCGGCCGAAGCAGGTCCAGGCCAGCCTGGTGGTCAATGCGCTGACCAAGTACATCGGCGGCCACGGCAACGCGCTGGGCGGCGCGGTGACCGACACCGGCCTCTACGACTGGACGTCGTACCCGAACATCTACGACAACTACAAGAACGCGAAGCCGGAGAACTGGGGCATCCTGCAGATCCGCAAGAAGGGCCTGCGCGACGTGGGCGCGACGCTGGCGGCCGAGGCCGCCCACCGGCTGGCGATGGGCGCGGAGACGCTGGCGCTGCGCATGGAGCGCGCGGCGGGCAACGCGCTGCAACTGGCGCGTTTCCTGGCCGGGCACCCGAAGGTCACGAAGGTGTATTACCCCGGGCTCGAAGACCATCCGCAGCACCGGCTGGCCGGCGAGCTGTTCCGGAACTACGGTGCGCTGATGAGCATCGAGCTGGCCGACGGCCTCGACTGCCTCGATTTCCTGAACCGCCTGCAGCTGGTGATTTCATCCAGCCACCTGGGCGACAACCGGACGCTGGCGATTCCGGTGGCGCAGACGATCTACTGGGAAATGGGGCCGGCGCGCAGGGCCGAGATGGGCATCGCCGATTCGCTGATCCGCCTGTCGATCGGCATCGAGGACTACGAGGACCTGCTCGGCGATTTCACCCAGGCGCTGGCCTGAGCGCGTTCAGAGCGGCACCGGGCGGCAGCCCGAGGCGTCGCAGCGCAGGTAGCTGCCGCGCTCGTACCAGTCGGCCAGCACCCAGCGCTCGCAGGTGCGGCCGTCCACGACGTGCAGGTGGCGGGCCGGGCGGTGGGTGTGGCCGTGGATCAGCCGGGGGTAGCCGTGGCTGCGCAGCAGGTCTTCCACGGCCGCCGGTTCCACGTCCATGATGGTTTCGGCCTTCCGCTGCTTGCTGGCCTCGCTCTGCGCGCGCATGCCGCGCATCTGTTCGCGCCGCGCGGCCAGCGGCTGCGCGAGGAATTGGGCCTGGTTCGCGGGGTCGCGGGCGTAGGCGCGGAAACGCTGGTAGTCGGCGTCGCCGGTGCACAGCGCGTCGCCGTGGGTCAGCAGCGTCGGCGTGCCGTGCAGGTCGACCGGAAACGGATCGCCGATCAGCGCGGCTCCGCAGCGTTCCGCCAGGGCGCGGCCCATCAGCACGTCGCGGTTGCCGTGCATCAGGAATACGCGGGTGCCGCCCGCGGCCAGCGCGGCGAAGGCTGCCGCGGCCTGCAGGCCCAGCGCGTCGTCGTCATCGTCTCCCGCCCAGTATTCGAAGAGGTCGCCGAGGACGTACAGCGCTTCCGCGCCGGGGGCGATGTCGCGGGTGAAGCGGAGAAACTGCTCCGTGATCTGCGGCCTTTCGGGCGCGAGGTGCAGGTCGGAGATGAGCAGCGTGTGCATGGGCGGCGGGGCGTCGCCGCCCCGCGGATTCAGACGACTTCGGCTTTTTCGATCACCACGTCTTCCAGCGGCACGTCCTGGTGCATGCTCTTGCTGCCGGTCCTGACCTTGCCGATCCTGTCGACCACGTCGCTGCCGTCGACGACCCTGCCGAACACGCAATAACCCCAGCCCTGCGGCGTCGGCGCGCTGTGGTTCAGGAAATCGTTGTCGGCGACGTTGATGAAGAACTGGGCGCCGGCCGAATGCGGGTCCGAAGTGCGCGCCATCGCGATGGTGTACTTGTCGTTCTTCAGGCCGTTGTTGGCCTCGTTCTGCACCGGCTCGCGGGTCGGTTTCTGTTTCATGCCCGGCTCGAAGCCGCCGCCCTGGATCATGAAGCCGTCGATGACGCGGTGGAAAACGGTGTTGTCGTAATGGCCGTCCTCGACGTAGCGGATGAAGTTGGCGACGGTGTCGGGCGCCTTCGCGGCATCGAGTTCGAGGCTGATGACGCCGTGGCTGGTGTGGAGCTTGATCATGGAGAGATCCTTGAGGGTTTATTTGGCCGCGGGTTTCGCCTTGGCCGGAGCGGAGTCGAGCACGCGCGCGCCTTCGATGACGATCGGCATGCGCGGCACGTTCTGGTGCGGGCCCACCGTCGCAGTCGGCACCTGGAGCATTTTCTGCACGACGTCCATGCCCGCCGAGATGCGGCCGAACACGGTGTAGCCGTAGCCGTCCTCGTCGGGCGACTTGAAGTCGAGGAAGTCGTTGTCGGCGACGTTGATGAAGAACTGCGCGGTGGCCGAGTGCGGATCCTTGGTGCGGGCCATGGCGACGGTGCCGATGGCGTTGCGCAGGCCGTTGCCGGCCTCGTTGCGGATGGCCGGGCGTGCCGGTTTCTGCTGCAGGTTGCGGGTGAAGCCGCCGCCCTGCGCCATGAAGCCGGGAATCACGCGATGGAACACGGTGCCGTTGTAAAAGCCGTCCTTCACGTACTGCAGGAAATTCTCGACGGTTTTCGGCGCATTTTCCGGATACAGGTCGATGACGACGGTGCCCAGCGTGGTTTTCAGTTCGACCTTGGGGGAGGCGGCAAGCGCCGCAGGCGCAAAGGCCAGCGCGATCAGGAGTGTGAGCAGGCGGATCATAATTTTATCAATAAAAACAAATAGTTATATTATGGCGGAATGCGGCGAGACGACAATCTTCAGGCCGCGCCCTCGTGGACGATGCGCCAGTGGCCGTTTTCGCGCTGCCAGTACTGGCGCTTGCGCATCTTGTTGCTGATGTTGCTGCTGGCGTAGTCCTGGTTGAAGGTGACCACGGCCAGGTTGTCGTTGCCGGGGTAGAGGAACATGCTCACGCCGTCGACGCCGACCTTGATCCAGGACTTGCCGGCGTTGACGCTGCGTTTCTGCTGCGCCCACGCCGCGAGATCCTGTTTTCCGGAGGAGAACTCGCGCGAGTAATGGCGCAGATAGCGTTCGGTGTCGCGGCTCTCCCAGTCGCGGCGCCATGCGTCGAGCGAGCGCTGCAGGGACTCGCGGGTGGCTTTCGCGGCGCCGGCATCGACCCAGTCGATGCCGCGGGCGATGATCACCGGGGTCACGCCGACCTGCACCTGCTTGGAAATCGCCAGCAGATCCTCGTTGGTCAGCGCGACGCAGCCGTCGCTGGCCTGCGGCGGCCGGCTGTAGGTGTCGAAGGGCACGCCGTGCAGCCAGATGCCGTGGCCGGTGCGGCCGCGCCGGCGGTCCCATTCGTTCGGGTAATTGATCGGGAATGCGCCGTCGCCGTAGAGCGCGCTCAGCGTGCCGTAGGTCCTGCTGAGCTGCTCGCGCGGCAGATTGCCGGTGACGTGGTAGATCCCCAGCGGCGTCTTCTTGTCGCCCTCGCGCAGCTTTTCGAAGCCGTTGCGGCCGATGGTCGTGTAATAGTCGGCGACGTAGCGCGGGGTGCCGTTGTCGTTCTCGAACACGTACAGCGTGTATTTCGAGGCGTCGACGACGAACACGTGCCTCTGGTCCGGCGTCAGCTGCAGCAGGTTGCTCGGCACCCGGTCGACCGGGCGTTCCTGCTGGTGGCGGATCAGGCGCGCGCGGGCCTCTTCGCGCAGGTCGGCGATGCGGTCTGCCGGCGCGCCGGGGGCGGCGCCGATGCCGCTGATCGGCCTTGCCCGGGCCATCAGCAGGTCGCCCTTGACCAGGTGCGCCAGGCGGAAATTGGGATGCTGATTCAGCACCTTGTCGATTTCGGCGAGCGCGATGTCGAACTGCGCGCCGGCGATCGCGATCAGCGTCTGCGCGAGCAGGGCTTCCGGCGCGTTCAGCGCCGATGACCCGCCCGGCGAGCCGAGCAGGCCGCCGGTGGTCGATGACAGCGGGCGGTTGCCCAGCGCGAGCGTGGTGGAGGACGGCGTCAGCGCGGCGGCGGCGATCGTCGCGACGAGCGTGCAGGCAACCAGCGGGTGCGTCATCCGCCGACGTTTTCTTCCTGGATCAGCCATTGCTTGCCCGAGCGGATCATCACCAGCGTCTTGTTGGCCGTGGCCTTGAACGTGTTCGAATGGTAGTGCTGGCGGAAAGTCACCGTGGCGCGACCGGCGTCGCTGAAGGCGACTTTTGCGCCTTCAATCCGGACTTCGATTTTGCGCGGCTTGGCAATGCGCGCCCTGCGTTCGTTTTCCCAGGCGGCGCGCGGCTCGCCGTCCGGCGTCTTGAAACCCGGGGCGTAGCGCGCGAGGTAGCCGTCGACGTCGTTGGCGGTCCAGGCGGCGGCCCAGGCTTCCACGGTTTTCAGCACGGCATCGCCGTCGTTGCCGGCCGGCGCGGCCCTGGCGGGCTCTTTCGCCGGCGCTTTGACCGGTTCCTTCGCGGCGACCGCGGGTTTCGGCGCCGCTGCAGGCGCGGCGGGCGTTGCCTGCGGAGGCGGTGCCGCCGCGGGTTTTGCCGCTGCCGCCGGCGGTTTTGCGGTTTCGGTCCTGGCGACCGCCACTTTCGACGGGGGCGGTACGCCGGTGAACAGGTCCTTGATCAGGTTGAGCTTGGTCTGCGCCGCCCGGTTGTTCTTGTCGAGCTGCAGGGCCTTGTCGTAGGCCTGGCTCGCCATCTTGGCGTAGATGTCACCGAGGTTCTCGTGGGCGGTGGCGTAGCTGGGGTGGGTGCGGATCGCCATTTCCAGCGAAGAACGCGCCTTGTCGTACTGGCCCTGGGAGGCGTAGAGCACGGCAAGGTTGTTGTAGGGCTCGGGCAGTTCCGGATATTCCTGGGTCAGTTCGGTGAATACCCGGATGGCCTCGGCGGGCTTGTTCTGCTCGGTGAGCAGAATGCCGCGCAGGAAACGGCCGCGCGCGTCCTTGGGGCGGTTTTTCAGGTACTGCTCGACGCGTTCCATCGCGCGATCGGTCTGGCCCTGCTTGAGCAGCTGCTGGGCTTCCTGGAGCTCGTCGCCCTGCGCGGGAACGGAGGTGGCAAGGCCCATGCAGATCGCGATTGCGGCAAGTCGGGCTGCGGCCGATTTGAAAGTCATCGTGCTATGATTCCAGAGGTCGTTGCGGGGACGGCGCCATGTTGGATCGGGAGCTGAAGCGACGGCATGAAGCGACGGCATTAGTCCTTGAATTTTAGGGATTTTACCAAGAACAAACGCCAATTCAAATTTCTCTTTTGCGGGGAACCGCCGACCCCGCGACCCGGATCCGGCAGCGGGGTGCTCCGGCACCGGCGGCAGGTTTCCCCCGACCGTTCAAATGCTCAAAATCTACAATACCCTGGCCCGGGACAAGCAGGAATTCCGGCCCATCGAACCCGGCAGGGTCCGCATGTACGTCTGCGGCATGACCGTCTACGATTTCTGCCACCTCGGGCATGCCCGGGTGATGGTGATTTTCGATGTCGTGCAGCGCTGGCTGCGCGCTTCCGGTTATGACGTGACCTACGTGCGCAACATCACCGACATCGACGACAAGATCATCCGGCGCGCCCAGGAAAACGGCGAGCCGATGGCGGCGCTGACCGAGCGTTTCATCCGCGCGATGGACGAGGATTCGGCCGCGCTGGGCGTGCAGCGGCCCGACCACGAACCCCGCGCCACGCAGTACGTGCAGGGCATGCTCGAGATGATCACCACGCTGCAGGATCGCGGCTACGCCTACCAGGCCGCCGACGGCGACGTGAACTACGCGGTGCGCAAGTTCGAGGGCTACGGCAAGCTGTCGGGCAAGTCGCTGGAAGATCTGCGTGCCGGCGAGCGCGTCGCGGTCGATGCCGCCAAGCAGGACCCGCTGGATTTCGTGCTGTGGAAACGCGCCAAGCCGGACGAGCCGGCCTGGGAATCCCCCTGGGGCGCCGGACGGCCGGGCTGGCACATCGAATGCTCGGTGATGTCGGGCGCGCTGCTCGGCAGGCAGTTCGACATCCACGGCGGCGGGCAGGATCTGCAGTTCCCGCACCACGAGAACGAGATCGCGCAGTCCGAAGGCGCGCACGGCTGCACCTTCGTCAATTACTGGATGCACAACGGCTTTGTCCGCGTCGACAACGAGAAGATGTCGAAGTCGCTGGGCAATTTTTTCACGGTGCGCGAGATTCTCGCGAAATACGATGCCGAGGTCGTGCGCTTTTTCATCATCCGTGCGCAGTACCGCAGCCCGCTGAATTATTCGGACGCGCATCTGGACGACGCGAAGCAGGGTCTGACCCGGCTGTACACGGCGCTCAGGGGCGTTGCCGCGGAAACCGGAACGGTCGACTGGGGCAACGCGCAGGCCGCGCGCTTCAAGGCCGCGATGGACGACGATTTCAACACGCCGGAAGCCGTGGCCGTGCTGTTCGACCTGGCCAACGAGGTCAACCGCAGCGGTTCGGTGACCGATGCCTCACTGCTGAAGTCGCTGGCCGCGCAGCTCGGCCTGCTGCAGCGCGACCCGGTGGCCTTCCTGCAGGCCGGAACGGCGCAGGGCGACTGGACGCCGGAGCGCATCGAGGCCGCGATTGCGACACGTGCTGCAGCCAAGAAATCGAAACGGTTTGCCGAAGCCGACCGCATCCGCGACGAACTGAAGGGCGCGGGCGTCGTGCTCGAGGACGGCGCGTCCGGCACGACCTGGCGCCGGTCGTGATGTTTCAATCCGCAACGGGCAACCGGGTGAACCCCCGGTTTCCCTTTTTTGTTCCATCCGCACAACAAAGGAATCGTCCGTGACTCGCATTGCTTCCGTCAAAGCCCATGCCATTTCCGCCAAACTCAAACACACGCTGTGGACCGCGCACGAGGAACTGCACAGCTCCAGCGTGATCCTGGTGGAGATCAAGACCGACGACGGCCTGACCGGCATCGGCCAGATCCACGGTTCGCCGATGAAGGACATCTGCAAGTACGTGGAAATCTTCGGCGAAGTCATCAAGGGCATGAATGTCACGGAGCAGGTGGCGGTCTGGGAAAAGCTGCTGTCGCTGACCTCGCCGCGGCCGACCGGCATGGGCGGGCGCGACGGCCTGCCGCAGCCGATGCCGCGCGGCGACCGGCCGCAGATCATGGCGGCGATCGGCGGCATCGATCTCGCGCTGTGGGACATCAAGGGCAAGGCCTTCAACGTGCCGGTATGGAAGCTGCTGGGCGGCGAGGGCAAGCCGCTGTTCACCTACGCCACCGGCGGCTATTACGAGCTCGACGCGCCGCTGCATGTCTGCGCCGAGGAACTGGCCGGTTTCGTCAAGCGCGGCTACCAGGCGGTGAAGCTGAAAACCGCGGGCCTGTCGATCGAGAAGGAAGTCGAGCGCATCCGTCTGACGCGCGAGGCGATCGGTCGGGACGTGAAGCTGATGCTCGACATGAACGCGGCCTACGACCTCGAGGACTGCATCCGTTATGCGCACGCCGTCGAGCCCTACGACATCTACTGGCTGGAGGAGCCGCTGCACTGGTACCTGCAGCCTGCGGACTTTGCCGTGCTGGCGAAGAACACCCCGATCCCGCTGGCCCACGGCGAACGCGAGATGACGCGCTTCACCGCGCGCGATTTCATCACCAGCGGCGCCCTCGGCTTCATGCAGTTCGATTCGACGCGCTTCGCCGGATTCACCGAGTCGCTGCGCGTCAGCCACCTCGCCGAGCAGCACGGCGTGCGCATCGCGCCGCATCTGGTGCCGGAGGTGCATGCCCACCTGGTGTCGGCCTTCCCGCGGCTGGGCTTTGGCGTCGAGTCGCACGGCAACGCCGACCGTGATCCGCTGTGGTTCGAGATGTTCACTGAGCGCGCGCAGGTCAAGGATGGCCGGGTGCACATGAACGATCTGCCGGGCTTCGGTTTCGAGATCGACTGGAAGGCGATCGAGAAATACCGGGTCTGATTATAGGTATTGATGCCGAGCGGATATTCCCTTGTCCATGCGGGCGGACAACGGTCGTGTCGATCCGGTAGCCGGTTACGACTGCGAGGGATCGCGTTTTTCCACGGGCTCGTCCGTGCGCATCTGCGCGAAACGCCCGGCGATCTCGGCCATGTCTTCCTGGGCGCGGATCATTTCCTCCAGCGACAGCAGCGACCAGTGCCGGAGCTGTTCGCGGCGGGCTCCTTCCCAGGTGGTCAGGCTCCAGTCGATGTTTTCGCTGTCGGGGGCGTTATCGGGCATGCCTGTCCGGGTAGGGTTGCCGGTGGACATGCGCCCTAGCTTATCACCGCTTTTCGGCCGTGGCGGGGCGGATCACTCCGCGAAGAATTCCTTGACCCGGTCCATCCACGATTTCGCGCGCGGATTGTGGCGCGCGGCGTCCTGGCTGCTGATCGTCTCGAACTCGCGCAGCAGCTCCTTCTGGCGCGCCGTGAGGTTGACCGGCGTTTCGACGACGACGTGGCACATCAGGTCGCCGTGGCTGGAGGAGCGCACGCCCTTGATGCCCTTGCCGCGCAGGCGGAAGATTTTTCCGCTCTGGGTTTCCGCCGGGATCCTGATCTTGGCGTAGCCGTCGAGCGTCGGGATTTCGATTTCGCCGCCGAGCGCCGCGGTGGTGAAGCTCACCGGCATTTCGCAGTGCAGGTCGTTGTGGTCGCGGGTGAACACGCCGTGCGGCTTGATCTGGATCACCACGTAGAGGTCGCCCGACGGCCCGCCGTTGACGCCGGCCTCGCCTTCGCCCGATAGGCGGATGCGGTCGCCTTCGTCGACGCCCGCCGGAATCTTCACCGCCAGCGTCTTGTGTTTCCTGACGCGGCCGCTGCCGGAGCAGGTGCCGCAGGGGCTGGCCACCATCTTGCCGGTGCCGTGGCATTTCGGGCAGGTCTGCTGGATCGAGAAGAATCCCTGCTGCATGCGCACCTGGCCGTGGCCGCCGCAGGTGGTGCAGGTGGTGGGCTGCGTGCCGGGTTTTGCGCCGCTGCCATGGCAGGTTTCGCATTCCTCCATCGCCGGGATGCGGATGCGCGTCTCGGTGCCGCGCGCGGCGTCTTCCAGCGTGATCTCGAGGTTGTAGCGCAGGTCGGCGCCGCGGTAGACGGTCGAGCGGCCGCGTCCGCCGCCGGCGCCGCCGAAGATGTCGCCGAAGATGTCGCCGAAGGCGTCGGCGAAGCCGCCGAAACCGGCGCCCGCACCGGCGCTTGCGCCGGCCGAGGGATCGACGCCGGCATGGCCGAACTGGTCATAGGCCGCGCGTTTCTGCGCGTCGGTCAGGACTTCGTAGGCTTCCTTCGCCTCCTTGAAGTGTTCCTCGGCCTTGGGATTGTCCGGATTGCGGTCCGGATGCCATTTCATGGCGAGCTTGCGGTACGCCTTCTTCAGGTCGTCCTCGGAGGCGTCGCGGTTGACGCCCAGCACTTCGTAATAGTCTTTTTTTGCCATTTCTTCCGTTACCCCGGATACGCCAAAGGCGCAGGGCGCAGAGGAACGGTCCCCGGCACCTCTGCGCCCCGGCTGCGGACGTGAAACAGGTTATTTCTTGCCGTCTTTCACTTCCTCGAACTCGGCATCGACCACGTTGCCGTCGTCCTTCTTGCCGGCATCGCCCGCCGCGTCGCCGCCCGGCGCCTGCGCGCCGCCGGCCTGCGCCTGCTGATCCTTGTAGACCTGCTCGGCCAGCTTGTGCGCGGCCTGCGCCAGCGCCTGGGTCTTGCCCTCGATCGCGTCCTTGTCGTCGCCTTTCATCGCCTCTTCGGCGTCCTTCAGTGCGGCCTCGATCTTCGACTTCTCGTCGGCACCGACCTTGTCGCCGTGCTCCGCCAGCGATTTCTTCACGCTGTGGATCATCGCGTCGGCCTGGTTGCGCACGTCGACCAGCTCGCGTAGCTTCTTGTCTTCCTCGGCGTTGGCCTCGGCATCCTTGACCATGCGCTGGATCTCCTCCTCGGAGAGCCCGGAGCTGGCCTGGATCTTGATCTTGTTCTCCTTGCCGGTGGCCTTGTCCTTGGCCGACACGTGCAGGATGCCGTTGGCGTCGATGTCGAAGGTGAC
>CAZHJU010000048.1:0-17132 GCA_964533495.1 uncultured Bordetella sp.
GGCCTCGGCCAGCAGCACGTTCATGTGGCCCGGCATGCGCCCGGCCACCGGGTGGATGCCGAACCGCACGTTGACGCCCTTCTCGCGCAGCAGTTTGGTGATTTCATAGACGGTGTGCTGGGCCTGCGCCACCGCCATGCCGTAGCCCGGCACGATGATGACGTTCTTCGCATCGCGCAGCAGTTCGGCGGTTTCGACGGCGCTGACCGGAGCTGCTTCGCCCGCGGGCTGCGCCGCGCCGCCGGAAGCCGCGGGCGCGCCGCCGCCGGTGCCGAAGCCGCCGGCGATGACGCTGATGAAATTGCGGTTCATCGCGCGGCACATGATGTAGGACAGGATCGCGCCGCTGGAGCCGACCAGTGCGCCGGTGACGATCAGCAGGTCGTTCGACAGCATGAAGCCGGTCGCCGCCGCCGCCCAGCCCGAGTAGCTGTTCAGCATCGACACCACCACCGGCATGTCGGCGCCGCCGATGGCCATGACCATGTGGATGCCGAACAGCAGCGCGACGACCGACATCACGATCAGCGGCGTCATGCCGGCGTCCACTGAATCGGCATGGATGAATTGCGCGCCGAAATAAATGACGATCAGCAGGCCGGCGAGGTTCAGCCAGTGGCGCGCCGGCAGCAGCAGCGGCTTGCCGCCGATCTTTCCGGACAGCTTGCCGAAGGCGATCACCGAGCCGGAGAAGGTGATGAGGCCGATCAGGATGCCGAGGTAGATCTCGACTTCGTGGATGACCTTCTCCGCGCCCTGCAGGTTGCCGGTCGCGGCCGGATCGATGTAGGTCGCGAAACCGACCAGCGCGGCGGCGAGGCCGACCAGACTGTGCATCAGCGCGACCAGTTCCGGCATCTGGGTCATCTTGACGGTGCGCGCGGCGTAGAGGCCGATCGCGCCGCCGGTGACCATCGCACCGACGATCCAGGCGTAGCCCTGGGCGGTGACCTGCGGCCCGAACACCGTGGCCAGCACCGCGATGGTCATGCCGACGATGCCGTAGAGATTGCCGCGGCGCGAGGTTTCCGGATGCGACAGGCCGCCGAGGCTCAGGATGAAGAGGATGATGGCGCCGATGTAGGCGACCGCGACGAGGCTGAAAGACATGGTTCCGGCCTCCTTATTTGCGGAACATGTCGAGCATGCGCCGCGTCACCGCGAAGCCGCCGAACATGTTGATCGTGGTCAGCACGATGCCCGCCACCGCGAGCCCGAGTATCCATGCGCCCGGGCGCTCTGCGGCGCCGGCGATCGGCGGCGCGATCTGCACCAGCGCGCCGATGCAGATGATGCTGCTGATCGCGTTGGTCACGCTCATCAGCGGCGTGTGCAGCGCCGGCGTCACGTTCCACACCACCATATAGCCGACGAAGCAGGCCAGCACGAACACCGTGAAATGGCCGAGGAAGGCCGCCGGCGCGTAGGCGCCGATGAACCAGAAGACGAGCGCGCCGACGCCGAACAGCGCCGCGAGCGCGCCGGCGGACATCGGTTCGCCGCCGCCGTGGCCATGCCCCTTCTTCTCGGCCGGCTTGACCGCCGCGGCGGCCGGCCTGGGCGGTGCCGCGGCTTGCTTGACCGGGGGCGGCGGCCAGGTGATGCCGCCGTCCTTGACGACCGTCAGGCCGCGGATCGCGTCGTCCTCCATGTTGACGTGGATGACGCCGTCTTTGGTCTTGCACAGTTCCTCGGTCAGACGGAACAGATTGGTGGCGTACAGCGTCGACGACTGCCTCGCCAGGCGCGAGTTCAGGTCGGTGTAGCCGATGAGGGTCACGCCGTGCTTCACCACCGCCTTGCCGGGCTCGGTCAGTTCGCAGTTGCCGCCGCGCTCCGCCGCCATGTCGACGATGACACTGCCCGGTTTCATGCTCTGCACCATCCCGGCGGTGATCAGCCGCGGCGCGGGCTTGCCGGGGATCAGCGCTGTGGTGATGATGATGTCGACTTCGCGCGCCTGCTGCGCGTACATCTCGCGCTGGGCCTGCTGAAAACCCTCGCTCATGACCTTGGCGTAACCGCCGCCGCCCGAGCCTTCCTCCTCGTAATCGACCTTGACGAATTCGCCGCCCAGCGAAACGACCTGGTCGGCCACTTCGGCGCGGGTGTCGTTGGCGCGCACGATGGCGCCGAGGCCGGCTGCCGTGCCGATCGCGGCCAGGCCCGCGACGCCGGCGCCGGCGATGAAAACCTTCGCCGGCGGCACCTTGCCCGCGGCGGTGATCTGGCCGTTGAAGAAACGGCCGAAGGCGTTGGCGGCCTCGATCACGGCGCGATAGCCGGCGACGCCGGCCTGGGAGGTCAGCGCATCCATCTTCTGCGCGCGGGACAGCGTGCGCGGCAGCGAGTCAATCGCCAGCACGGTGGCCTTTCTGGCGGCCAGTTGCTGCATCAGTTCCGGGTTCTGCGCCGGCCAGATGAAGCCGATCAGGGTGCCGCCTTCACGCAGCAAACCGACCTCCTCCGCGGTCGGAACGCCGACCTTGAACACGATGTCGGATCCGGACCACAGCTCGGCCGCGGTGGCGACCACTTCGGCGCCGGCCGCGCGGTAGCTGTCGTCGCTGCAGTTCGCGCCATCGCCAGCGCCCGACTGCAGCCTAACGGAAAAGCCCAGCTTGACCAGCTTCTCCACGACCTCCGGCACTGTCGCAACGCGTTTCTCGCCGGCCGCCGTTTCCTTCGGCACACCAATGATTTGTGGCATCACTTTCCCCTGACCTGGAACCGGCATGGCGCCGCGATACCGGCAATCCGGAGACATCGTCTCGCGGACACCGCGGATTTTTCAAAAGAATCGCGGCGATTATACGGCTAGATGACGGAAAAGATGCAGCGCCACGCGGCCTTATAAGCCGATTGGCCGCGCTTATAATCGGAAAATGTCCTCCACCATCCAGGTATTGCCCGAACTGCTGATCAACCAGATCGCCGCGGGCGAAGTCATCGAACGCCCGGCTTCGGCGCTGAAGGAAATGCTCGAGAACAGCCTCGACGCCGGCGCGCAGGCGGTCAGCGTCGAACTCGCCGCCGGCGGCATCAAGCACATCAGCGTCACCGACGACGGCGCCGGCATCGCGCGCGACGAGCTTAAACTCGCGCTGGCCCGCCACGCCACCAGCAAGATCGCCTCGCTCGACGACCTCGAGCACGTGGCGAGCCTCGGCTTCCGCGGCGAGGCGCTGGCGAGCATCGCCTCGGTGTCGCGGATGGAACTCACCAGCCGGCGCAGCGAGGACCGCCACGCCCACCGCGTCACCGCCGAGGGGCCGACGCTGGGCAACCCGGAGCCGGCGACGCTGGCCCGCGGCACGCGCATCGACGTGCGCGAGCTGTATTACAACACCCCGGCGCGACGCAAGTTCCTGAAGTCCGAGCAGACTGAATACGCCCACTGCGAGGAAGCCTTCCGCCGCATCGCGCTGTCGCGGCCGAATGTCGCCTTTTCGCTGTCCCACAACGGCCGCCAGCGTTTCCAGCTGAAGCCGCAGCCGCTGGCCGCGCGCATCGCCGCGGTGCTGGGCGAGGATTTCGCAGCGGGCGCGCTGCCGGTCGAGGAATCGGGCGGGCAGATCGCGCTGCGCGGCGCGATCAGTGCCCCGGCGCATGCGAAGGGCACGCGCGACGCGCAGTATTTCTTCGTCAACGGCCGCTGCATCCGCGACAAGCTGGTCGCGCACGCGATCCGCCAGGCCTACGCCGACGTGCTGCACCACGACCGCCACCCGGCCTTCGTGCTGTTCCTCGACATCGATCCGCAACTGGTCGACGTCAACGTGCATCCGGCCAAGGCCGAGGTGCGCTTCCGCGATTCGCGCGCCGCGCACCAGTTCATATTCCACGCGCTGCACAAGACCCTGTCGCGTTCGGCCGGTGATGCCATGCCGGCGGCAGCGACCGCGCCCCCGCCGTCACCGGCATCCGCCGCGCCGTTTTACCGCGGCCAGAGTGCGATGTCGCTGGCGCTGGGCATTGCCCAGCCTGCCGGCGCCTACGCCACGCTGTTTGCGCCGCGCCCCGCGGGCGGGGATGCGGAAACGGCGATTCCACCGCAGGCGGCGCCCGCGCCGGCGCTGCCGCCCTCCGGCGACGATCACCCGCTGGGCTTCGCGCTGGCCCAGCTCGCCGGCATCTACATCCTCGCCGAAAACCGCAACGGCCTGATCATCGTCGACATGCACGCCGCGCACGAACGGATCATGTACGAAAAGCTGAAAGCCGCGCTCGACGGCCGCGCGATCCCGATGCAGCCGCTGCTGGTACCCGTGCACTTCGCCGCCGAGGCGCTCGACGTCGCCACCGTCGAGGACGAGCGCGAGGCGCTGCAGGGTCTCGGCTTCGATCTCGCGCCGGCGGGCCCCGGCGCGCTGGTCGTGCGCGGCGTGCCGGCGCTGCTGGCCGACGCCGACGCGCAGGCGCTGACGCTGGACGTGCTGCACGAAGTCCGCGAATACGGCGCCAGCCGCATCGCCACCGAGCGCCGCAACGAGCTGCTGGGCACGATGGCCTGCCACGCCGCGGTGCGCGCCAACCGCAAACTCACAGTGCCGGAAATGAACGCGCTGCTGCGCGACATGGAGGCCACCGAGCGCTCCGGCCAGTGCAATCACGGCCGGCCGACCTGGCATGCCCTCGGCATCGCCGAGCTCGACCGCCTGTTCCGCCGTGGCGAATAATTATAAGTATTTGTTTTTATTGATATTTTTATGAATTTGCCCGCGCATCCGCCTGCGATCCTGCTGATGGGGCCCACCGCCAGCGGCAAAACCGCGGTGGCGGTGCAACTGGCGACGACGCTGCCCTGCGAAATCATCAGCGTCGATTCCGCGCTGGTCTACAAGGGCATGGACATCGGCACCGCCAAGCCGGACGCGGACACACTGCGACGCGCGCCTCACCACCTGATCGACGTCATCGAGCCACACGAAAGTTACTCGGCCGCGCGTTTTCGCGACGACGCGCTGGCGCTGATGCGCGAGATCACCGAGCGCGGCAACATCCCGCTGCTGGTCGGCGGCACCATGCTGTACTTCAAAGCGCTGGTCGAGGGACTCAACGACCTGCCGGAAGCCGACCCGGCGATCCGCCTGATCATCGAAACGATGGCCGAGGAGGAAGGCTGGCCGGCGGTGCACGAAAAACTGCGCAAGGTCGATCCGGAAACCGCCGCAAGGCTGGAACCCAACGATTCGCAGCGCATCCAGCGCGCGCTGGAGATCTACTACCTCGCCGGCCGATCGATGACCGACCTGCTGAAAAAACCGAAGTACGTCTACTTCCCCTACACGCCGATCCGCATCGCGCTGCTGCCGGAGGACCGCGCCGCGCTGCACGAGCGCATCGCGCAGCGCTTCGACGCCATGCTCGAGGCCGGGCTGGTCGACGAATTGCGGACGCTGCGCGAAATCTACGGCCTGGAAGCGGAACTGCCGTCGATGCGCTGCGTCGGTTACCGCCAGGCCTGGGATTTCCTCGACAACCGCATCGGTCGCGCCGAACTGCGCGAACAGGGCATCGCCGCGACGCGGCAACTCGCCAAGCGCCAGCTGACCTGGCTGCGCGGGATGGACGATTACACCGGGTTCGACTGCATGGCCGCCAACGTCGGCGACCTGGTGCTGGAATACGTGCGCCGGGAACTCGAGGCGCAGATCATGGCCGGAGAGGCCTGAGTTTCGACGCGACCGACCGGCGGGCGCTCAGCGCCGCCCGGTATTGCGCAAGCGGTTGGCCAGCGCGCGCAGCAGCGACACGCCGAACGCCGGATTGGACTTGATCAGCGCGAGAAAATCGTTGCGGTTGATCGACAGCAGGTTGCAGTCCGTGGCCGCCGACGCGGTGGCCGCGCGCTTCGACTGGTCGACCAGCGCCATCTCGCCGAACACGCCGCCGGGCCGCACCACCTCGACGACATTGTCCTTGACGGTGATGCGCACCGCGCCGTCCATCACCACGTACATGAAAATGCCGGCCTCGCCCTCGCGCATGATGACGCCGTTTTTCGGCTGGTAGGCCGGCGGGCGCCCCGGAAAATTGCTGGTCAGCTCGGCGAGCAGCGCCTTGTCGAACACCTCGCCCGACACCGGCACCGTCTCGGGCGCGAGATTCTGGTTCTTGCCGAGCATCTGCATCGCCAGCGCCAGGCGCAGGCGCTTGATCAGGATCGCCAGCAGCATCAGCGCGAAGTCCGGGGTTTTCTGGATCGCGCCGAGGAAGGCCCCGCCGTCCAGCTCGATCGCCTCGCAGGCGCCGCGCGCGGTCGCCGTCGCGCTGCGCGGCTCGCCGGTCAGCACCGACATCTCGCCCAGCACTTCGCCGGCCTTGATGACATCCAGCGGCTTGCCGTTGCGGGTCAGCGCGATTTCGCCGGAGGCGAGGAAATACATGGCCTTGCCAGCGGCGTTTTCGGCGAACAGCGCGCCGCCGGCGGCGATCGCCAGCGGCTTGCCGTTGTTGTGGAAAAACAGGCGCGCGACGTTGGCGTTGTACACATCGCTCTGCGCGGGACGGGTGAAATCGAGATCACTCATGGCAATCCATTCGTGTCGTGGCAATCGGGACGGCGCCGGTCCGCTCCCCGCCCAGCCGGGGCGGACCGCGTGCCGCGGACATTTCTTATAGGCATCTGCAGCGCCTTCGTCAAGCCGGCATCCGGCGGTTCCGCCGGCGCGGCCGGCCGGACGCCGAAACGGATCAGCCGCTGCGCTTCACCTGCACGCCGGCCCAACCCTTCGCCAGCGTCAGCTTCAGTTCCTGCCCTTCCGCAAGCTGCGCGCCGTCGCGCACGATATCGCCGCCGGCCGTCTCGGCAATGCTGTAGCCGCGCTCGAGCACGCGCTGCGGATTGAGATGCAGCAGGTGCGCGCGGGCCCCGGCCATCCGCTCGGCGGCGATGGCCATGCGTTCGCGCATGGCGCCGCGCAGCCTTCGCGCCAGTTCCTGTTGCTGCGGCAGCAGCGATCCGATATCCGGCGCGGCGGCACGCAGCCGTTGCGCCGCATCGCGCAAGACCCAGGATCGCTCCTCGGCGCCGCGGCGCCACTCTCCGCGCAGGCGGCTGGCGAGGTGCTGCAGATGCATCGCCTGGTTGCGGATGCGCTCTCCGGGGTGGGTCAGCCGCCGCGACAGGTAATCGAGGCGCTGCATGCGATCCTCGATACCGCGCGCGAACACCCGCGCGAACTGCTGGCCGAGCAAGGCGACATCGCGGCGCAGTTTCATGCCGTCCGGGCTGACCAGTTCCGCCGCCGCGGTCGGCGTCGGCGCGCGCAGGTCGGCGGCAAAATCGGCGATGGTGAAATCGGTCTCATGGCCGACGCCGGACACCACCGGCAGCGGACAGGCGCAGATCGCCCGCGCCACGGCTTCGTCGTTGAACGCCCACAGGTCCTCGATGCTGCCGCCGCCGCGACAGACGATCAGCACGTCGCATTCGGCGCGGGCGCCGGCCAGCGTGATCGCCTCGGCGATTTTCGCGCCGGCACCCTCGCCCTGCACCGGCGTTGGATAGACGATCACGCCGATGCCCGGCATCCGCCGCTGCAGCGCGGTGATCACGTCGCGCAGGGCCGCGGCCTGCGGCGAGGTCACCACGCCGACCGCGCGCGGAAACGGCGGCAGCTCGCGCTTCAAGGCCGCGTCGAACAGCCCTTCCTTTTCGAGTTTCGCCTTGAGTTTTTCGAAGGCCGCATACAGCGCGCCCAGTCCGGCGCGGCGCATCGCGTCGACGACCAGCTGGAACTTGCCGCGCGCCTCGTAGACCGTCGCCACCGCCCGCACCTCGACCTGCATGCCGTTTTCGGGCTGCCAGTCCAGGTACTGCGCCTTGTGGCGGAACATCACCGCGTCGACCTGCGCCGCTTCGTCCTTCAGCGTGAAATAGCAGTGGCCGCTGTCGTAACGCTTGAAATTGGAGATTTCGCCGGCCACCCAGGCCAGCGGCACGCCGCGTTCGATGGCGGTGCGCGCGAGCCGGTTCAGTTCGGCGACGGAAATCACGGTCTGGCGGGCAGCTTGATCCAGCAGGTCGGGCATGACCGCATTGTACGCGCAGCCGCGACACGGCAGCCATCGCTCCGTTATGATGTCCGGAAACCCGGCACACCCGCCACAAGGAGTTCCCCGTGACCAGCGACAGACTGTCCGCCCTCATCCTCGCCGCCGGCATCGGCATCGGCCTGATCGCCGGCAGCGCCCTGCTGGCCCGCGCCGTCGAAAACGCGAAAAGCGGCGACCGCTACGTGACCGTGCGCGGACTCGCCGAAAAGGACGTCACCGCCGACCTGGCGATCTGGCCGATCAAGGTCCGTTCCGCAGGCAACAACCTGAACGAAGTGAACCGCGCCGCGGACGAAGCGCGCGGCAAGGTGCTGGAGTTCCTGGAAAAGAACGGCATCCCCGCGGACGCGGTGGCCAGCCAGAACGTCCGCGTCCAGGACCGGCAGGCCAACGATTATACCCAGAACAGCAATGCGCTGCGCTACATCGTCGAATACACCATCCTGATCCGCAGCAAGGACGTGGAAACCGTGCGGAAGGCCAGCCAGATGACCGACCAGCTGGTCGCCGCCGGCATCGTGCTGTCGTCGCAGGGCGGCTGGGACGGCAACAACCCGCAGTTCCTGTTCACGCAACTCAACTCGGTCAAGCCCGCGATGATGGCCGACGCCACCAAGGCGGCGCGAGAAGCTGCGCGGCAGTTCGCGGCGGACAGCGGCAGCGCGGTCGGCAGCATCCGCCGCGCCAGTCAGGGCCTGTTCACGATCGCCGACCGCGATCAGTCGGCGGGAGGCGAAGGAAACGGCGGCCAGGCCGGGGCTTCCAGCCCGGACAAGCGGATCCGGGTGGTGGTGACCGTCGATTATTTCCTGAACTGAGAGCCGGACGCCATCAACCGGCGGCCTGTACCGCACGCCGGTCCAGTTCGGCCCAGCGCTCGAATTTTTCCGCCAGCAGCGTTTCGATGACCGCCGCGCGTTCGCGGTCGGCCTTCAGTTGCGCCTGCCCCTGCCTGTGGTAATCCGCGCCGCTCATGCGCAGCGCCAGATCCGCCTGCTCCCTTTCCAGCGCCTCCAGCTCTTCCGGCAACCGGTCGAGCTCGCGCTGTTCCTTGAAACTGAGCTTGATCTTCGCCGGCGCCACAGCACGCGCCGCTGTCGCGGCACCCACCGCCGTTTTTGCCGGCACGGCGGTTTTTCCCCCGGCCGCGCCGGACGGGGGCCGCTGCGCCAGCCAGTCGCTGTAGCCGCCGACATATTCCTTCCAGCGCCCTTCGCCTTCGGCCACCAGCGTCTGGGTCACCACGTTGTCGAGGAAGGCGCGGTCGTGGCTGACCAGCAGCAGGGTGCCCCCGTAGCCCTGCAGGGTGTCTTCCAGCAGTTCCAGCGATTCGATGTCGAGGTCATTGGTCGGCTCGTCGAGCACCAGCACGTTGGCCGGCCGCGCGAACAGGCGCGCCAGCAGCAACCGGTTGCGTTCGCCGCCGGACAGCATGCCGACCCTGGCCTGGGCGCGCTGCGGCGGGAACAGGAAATCCGACAGGTAGCTCATCACGTGTTTGCGCCCGTCCGCGGTGTCCACCCATTCCGAACCGGGGCTGATGGTTTCGACCAGCGTCTTCTCCGGATCGAGCTGCTCGCGCAACTGGTCGAAATAGGCGATCTCCTGTTTCGTGCCCAGCCGCACTTCGCCGGCATCGGGCGCGAGCTGGCCGAGAATGATCCTGATCAGCGTCGATTTGCCGGCGCCGTTGCCGCCGATCAGGCCGATGCGGTCGCCGCGCAGGATGCGCAAGTCGAGGTTCCGGATCAGCGGCTTGCCGTCGAAACTTTTGCCGACGCCGGTCAGTTCGGCGACCAGCTTGCCGGAGCGTTCGCCGGCGTCCAGCGCCAGCTTGATGTTGCCGATGCGCTCGCGCCGCGCCGCGCGCTCGACACGCAGCGCTTCCAGCCGCCGCACCCGGCCTTCGTTGCGGGTGCGGCGCGCCTTGATGCCCTGGCGGATCCACGCTTCCTCCTGCGCCCAGAACTTGTCGAAACGCCGGCTGGCCTTTTCCTCCTCGGCGAGCTGGTCGGCCTTGCGCGCTTCGTAGGCGGCGAAATTGCCCGGGTACGAACGCAGCAGGCCGCGGTCGAGCTCGACGATGCGCGTCGCCACGCGGTCGAGGAAGGCGCGATCATGGGTGATGATGATGGCCGATTTGATCGGGCTTTTGAGCAGCAGATCCTCGAGCAGCGTGATGCCGGCGATGTCGAGATGGTTGGTCGGCTCGTCGAGCAGCAGCAGGTCGGGCTGCATCGCCAGCGCCAGGGCCAGCGCCGCGCGTTTGCGCTCGCCGCCGGAAGCGGTCTGCGGCGGGCGCGATTCGTCGAGGTCGAAACGGTGCAGGTATTCGAACAGCCGCGCGTCGGCGCGCCAGCGTTCGCGCTCGTCGTGCATGTCCTCCAGCCCGCCGCGGACGGTCAGGCTGGCATGCAGGCTGCCGGCACCGGGCAGCAGCGGCTCCTGCTCCACCGTCACCACGCGCAGGCCGTCCTGGCGGCGGATCTCGCCGTCGTCGAGCGCGCCATGACCGGCGATGATGGCGAGCAGGGAGGATTTGCCGCTGCCGTTGCGGCCGATGAAGCCGATGCGTTCGCCGTCATGGACGGTCAGGCTGGCACGGTCGAGCAGCGGATGCAGGCCGAAAGCGAGTTCGGCGCCGTCTATCGTCAGTAAAGCCATGGGCCGAGTATAACGACCGGCCCTTGCCGCCTTGCCCGCCTCCCGCGCAAGCCCCGGACGCAAATCATTTTTTCCCCTCCGGTCGCCATCCACGGCAGGCTGCGCCGCGGGCGATATCCGCCGGATTCCTTGTCACCTCTGGCGAAAATTCATAACTAATTGTTTTTATTGATAAAATTTTATCGTTCAACAAACAGGCAATCCGGCAAAAATCCAGACCGGCGCGCCACTTAGGCGAGCCATCGACATGCTGCGCACAGGCTTATCCACAACAAATGTGGAAAACGGAACGAGCCCTTGCCCTCCAGGCGTTTTGCGCGCGCCGGCAAGCGGCCGCGCTTGCCCATTGCACGCGCGGCGGCTACAGTTACGCGAATTTTTCAGCAGCACCTCCCGCAACGTCACCGGAAAATACCGCGTGTTATCCATCATCGAAGCTGCCGGCTGGCCGATCTGGCCCCTGATCCTGTGCTCCGTCATTGCGCTCGCCATCATCGGCGAACGCCTGTGGTCGCTGCGCCAGAACGTGGTGCTGCCGAAAAACACCCTCGCCCATGCCGTGCAGGCCTACCGCCAGAACGGCGTCACGCCGCAGTTGCTGTCGCAGATCGCCGCGAGTTCGCCGCTGGGCCAGATCCTGGCCGCGGGGCTGCGCAATGAGAAACGCGCGCCGGCGGTGATGAAAGAGGCCATCGAGGAGGCGGGCCATGTCGTCGCCATCGACCTCGAGCGTTTCCTGACCAGCCTCGGCACCATTGCCGCGATCGCCCCGCTGCTCGGCCTGTTCGGCACGGTGATCGGCATGATCGAGATCTTCGGTTCCCAGGGACCGCAGGGCAGCAACCCGCTGGCGCTGGCGCACGGCATCTCGATCGCGCTCTACAACACCGCCTTCGGCCTGGTCGTCGCGGTGCCGAGCATGGTGTTCTACCGTTACTTCCGCACCCGCGTCGACGCGCTGCTGGTCGAGATGCAGATCCAGGCCGTGAAGCTGGTGGAACTCGTCCACGGCGAGCGCGATGCCTGAGGGGCGGCGCCGGGGAGTCCGCGCATGAGGTTCCGCACCCGCGCTTTCCGCGAAGAGCCGGAGATCAACTTCATCCCGTTGATCGACGTGCTGCTGGTGATCCTGATTTTCCTGATGATCACCACCACTTACTCGCGTTTCGCCGAACTGCAGATCAACCTGCCCACCGCCGAGGCCGGCAAGCCGCCGGAACGGCCCGAGCAGATCGATGTCGGCGTCGACGCCAAGGGCAACTACACGATCAACAAGACCGCGGTCGCGGGCGGCAATGCCGCCGCGCTCGGCGCCGCGCTGAAAACCGCCGCCGGCGAGATGAAGGATCCGGTCGTCGTCATCAATGCCGATGCCAACGCCGCGCACCAGGCGGTGGTGCGGGTGATGGAGGCCGCGCAGCGCGCCGGCTACGCCAGGATCACCTTCACCACCCAGGCGCCGAAATAACCCGGCGCTTCCGGGACCGCTTTTCCGCGCGGCCGTCGACGGCTTTCCGCAAACGGGCTACCCTTCGCCCGTCATGTCCGCCCCCGAACACTGGCAACACCGCAACCTGAAAAGCCGGCTGCTGCTGCCGCTGGCCGCCCTGTTCGCCGCCGTCGCGGCAGCGCGGCGCCTGGCCTGGAAAACAGGCCTGCTGCGCAGCCGGCATCCGGGCGTGCCGGTCATCGTCGTCGGCAACATCACCGCCGGCGGCACCGGCAAGACGCCGCTGGTGCTGTGGCTTGCGTGTTTCCTGCAGGACAGCGGCAGGTGCCCGGCCATCATCAGCCGCGGTTATGGCGCCGCGCACAGCGATCCGCGCCCGGTGCCGGCGGACGGCAGCGCGGCGGATTACGGCGACGAGCCCTGCCTGATGGCGCGGCGCGCGGGCTGCCCGGTCTGGGTCGGCGCGGACCGCGCCGCCACCGCGGCAGCGATGCGCAGGGCGCACCCCGGCGTCGACGTCATCCTCAGCGACGACGGCCTGCAGCATTACCGGCTGGCGCGCGACTTCGAGATCGCGGTGATCGACGGCGCGCGCGGGCTCGGCAACGGCTGGCCGCTGCCGGCCGGTCCGCTGCGCGAGTCGCCATCGCGCCTGGCCGAGGTCGACGCCGTGGTGATCAACGGAGACGACGCGACGGGGGCATTTCCGCGGGCGCTGCCGATGCGTCTGCAGGGCGACCGTTTCCGCAATCTGCGCCTGCCGCAACAGGTGGTGACGGCCGCGCATTTCCGCGGCATGTCTGTCCATGCCGTAGCCGGCATCGGCAATCCGCAGCGGTTTTTCGACCACCTGCGCGGGCTCGGGCTGGAATGCAGCGCACATGCCTTTCCCGACCATCACGCCTACCGTGCCGCGGATCTCGCCTTCGGCGACGATGCGCCGGTCGTGATGACCGAGAAGGATGCGGTAAAATGCGCGACATTCGCGACCGACGATTACTGGGCGCTCATCGTCGATGCCGAAGTCGACGCACGACTCGGCGACCTCGTCACCGCCCGTCTCTCTCAGGCTGCCCGACATGGATGAAAAACTGCTCGACATACTGGTGTGCCCGGTCTGCAAGGGGCCCCTGCTCTACCGCAAGGCGGCCGGCGAATTCATCTGCAAACCCTGCCGCCTCGGATACCCCATCCAGGACGGCATCCCGGTGATGCTCGAAGAAGACGCGCGCAAGCTGCCCCCCGAGGAGGAAGTCTAGGATTGCGGATCGAGGGTTGAGCAACCCCTGCACACGCTCATCGCTCATCATTCATCGCCATGCAGTTCACTGTCGTCATTCCCGCCCGCTACGCCTCGTCGCGCTTCCCCGGTAAACCGCTGGCCGACATCGGCGGCAAGCCGATGGTGGTGCGCGTCGCGGAGCGCGCGGCCCGCAGCGGCGCGCAGCGCGTGATCGTGGCCACCGACGACTCGAGAATCGCCGAGGTCGTGAACGGACACGGCCACGAGGCGCTGATGACCCGCGCCGGCCACGCCACCGGCACCGACCGCCTGGCCGAGGTGGCCGCGAAGCTGCGCCTGCCGGCCGGCGCCATCGTGGTCAATGTGCAGGGCGACGAACCGCTGATCGCGCCGGCGCTGATCCGCCGCGTCGCCGAGAACCTCGCCGCGCATCGCGCCGCGGCCATCGCCACCGCGGCCTGCCGCATCCGCGAAAGCCGCGACATGGCCAACCCCAACGTGGTGAAGGTCGTGCTCGACGACGCCGGCTACGCGCTGTACTTCAGCCGGGCGCCGATCCCGTACGCGCGCGACGCCTTCGCCGGCGGCATCCGCGGGCTGCCCGCGGGACTGCCCGTGCTGCGCCACCTCGGCATCTACGCCTACCGCTGCGGCTTCCTGCGCGCCTACAGCCGGCTGAAGCCGGCGGCGATCGAGCGCGCCGAGGCGCTGGAACAGCTGCGCGCGCTGGCCCACGGTTACCGCATCAGCGTCGCG
Source organism: uncultured Bordetella sp. (assembly GCA_964533495.1). Taxonomy (GTDB): domain Bacteria; phylum Pseudomonadota; class Gammaproteobacteria; order Burkholderiales; family SG8-41. The sequence goes on from CAZHJU010000048.1 coordinate 14,175, forward strand.
ATCACCGCCGCGGCGCCGCACCCCGGCGTCGACACCCCCGCCGACCTGCGGCGGCTGCGTCGCCTGCTGCTGCGTCGCTGAGCCGCCGAACGGCGGCCGATTTTGCGCCCCGCGGCGACGCGGCTATACTTCCCGGCCCTACTTGAACCCGGCACCCCGATGCGCATACTCCTGCTCGGCCTGCCCGGTGCCGGCAAAGGCACCCAGGCCCAATTCCTGATCGAGCGTTACAAGATCCCCCAGATATCGACCGGCGACATGCTGCGCGCGGCGATGAAGGCCAACTCCCCGCTCGGCAACGAAGTCCGCAGTTACATGGACCGCGGCGCGCTGGTCCCCGACCAGGTGGTCATCAAGCTGGTCAAGGAACGCATCCAGGCGCCGGACTGCACCACCGGCTTCATCATGGACGGCTTTCCGCGCACGCTGCCGCAGGCGGAAGCCCTGCGCCAGGCCGGCATCGACATCAATTTCGTCATCGAGATCGAAGTGGGCGACGGCGAAATCCTCAGGCGCATGAGCGGCCGCCGCGTGCACCCGCCTTCGGGCCGCTCCTACCATGTCGAGTTCAAGCCGCCCCTCGTGCCGGGAAAAGACGACGTCACCGGAGAACCGCTGGTCCAGCGCAGCGACGACAACGAGGAAACGGTCAAGCGCCGCATCCAGACCTACCACGACCAGACCAAGCCGCTGATCAACTACTACCTCAGCTGGGCCGCCAGCGGCGACCCGCGCGCGCCGCATTACGTCAACATCTACGGACGGGGCTCGGTCGAGCACATCCGCGACAAGATATCCGCGGCCATCGAGTCCCATACCGCGCGCACCCAGGGAAGCGGAAAATAAGAACGGCAGCCGCCGTCCGCGCCGTGCCCGCGAAAAACGCCCTCTACGCCCAGTCCGGCGGCGTCACCGCCACCATCAACGCCAGCGCCTGCGGCCTGATCGAGGCCGCGCGTCGCAACCGCGCGCGCATCGGCCGCGTCTACGCGGCGCGCAACGGCATCCTCGGCGCGCTCGACGAGGATCTCGTCGATACCTCGGCCGAACCGGCTGCGGCGATTCGCGCGCTGATGCACACTCCCGGCGGCGCCTTCGGCTCCTGCCGCCACGATCTGCCGCCGCTGCCGCGGGGCAGGGCGCATTTCGAGCGACTGGCCGCGGTGTTCCGCGCGCACGACATCGGTTACTTCTTCTACAACGGCGGCAACGGTTCCGCGGAAACCGCGCACCAGGTCGCGACCATCCTGCCGCAACTCGGGCAGCCGGTGATTTCGGTCGCGGTGCCGAAGACCATCGACAACGACATCGTCGGTTCCGACTGCAGCCCCGGCTTCGGCTCGGTCGCCAAGTACGCCGCCACCAGCCTGCGCGAGGCGATGGCCGACCTCGCCTCGATGTCGCACAGCTCGACCAAGGTATTCGTGATGGAAGTCATGGGCCGCTACACCGGATGGATCGCGGCCGCCTGCGGCATGGCATTGCCGGCGGGCGGCGACGGCCCCCTGCTGCTGCTGGCACCCGAGGTGCGCTTCAGCCGCCGGCAATTCGTTGCCGCGGTCGGGGCGCGCGTGGAGAAACACGGCTGGTGCGCGGTCGCGGTCGCGGAGGGCATCCGCCTGCCCGACGGCCGCCGCCTGACCCAGGCCGGCGGCGACGGCATCCCCGGCCATGAACAGCTCGGCGGCGTGGCCCCGCTGATCGCGGCGATGGTGCGCCGGGCGCTGGGGCTCAAGGTGCACTGGAGCGTGCTCGATTACGTGCAGCGCGCGGCGCGCCACCTGGCCTCGAAGACGGATCTCGAGCAGGCTTACGCGGTGGGCCGCGCCGCGCTGACCTACGCGCTGCAGGGCCGGACCGGCGTGATGCCGGTCATCCGGCGCATCGATGACCGTCCCTATCGCTGGCGCATCGTGCCGGCACCGCTCGCGGGACTGATGAACCGCGAGAAACGCCTGCCGCGCGATTTCCTGACTACCGACGGCTACCGGCTCACCGCCAGGGCACGCCGCTACTTCGCGCCGCTGATCCTGGGAGAGGCCCCGCAGCCCTACAGGGACGGCCTGCCGCTCCACGCCAGCCTCCGGCTGAAACCGGTCGCCCGCCGCCTGCAGTCCGGGTGGCGGATGCCTTCCTGAGCCAAAAAACAGCGTCAAATCAGCCAGAAGCACGCATTTCGGTGGAGGCCGGGGGCATCCGGTTTTATAATGCGCCGTCCGCAAATCAGCGGCTCTTCGACCCGTCGAAGGCCCCGGCCCCGTGTCGACATAAATTTCTCAATTAAAACAATAGCTTAGGAGTAGTCATGACGAATGGTTTGATTTTTGCGCTGGTCTGCGCCATCGCCGCGCTCGCCTATGGCGTCGCGTCGATCCGCTGGATCGTCGCCCAGCCGGACGGCAATGACCGCATGCGCGAAATCGCGGCGGCCATCCAGGCCGGCGCGCAGGCCTACTTGAACCGCCAGTACACGACCATCGGTATCGTCGGTGCCGTGCTGTTCGTGCTGATCTGGATCGCACTCGGCGGCGCCACCGCGGCCGCATTCGCGGTCGGCGCCGTGCTTTCCGGCGCCGCGGGCTACATCGGCATGAACGTGTCGGTGCGCGCCAACGTGCGCACCGCCGAAGCCGCGCGCAACGGCATCAATCCCGCGCTGGACATCGCCTTCCGTGGCGGCGCCATCACCGGCATGCTGGTGGTCGGCCTCGGCCTGCTCGGCACCGTGCTGTTCTTCTGGTACCTGACCGGCACCGCCGGCTACGGCGCCAAGATGAGCGACGTGATCAAGCCGCTGATCGGCCTCGCCTTCGGCTCCTCGCTGATCTCGATCTTCGCGCGCCTCGGCGGCGGCATCTTCACCAAGGGCGCCGACGTCGGCGCCGACCTGGTGGGCAAAGTCGAAGCCGGCATCCCCGAGGACGATCCGCGCAACCCGGCGGTGATCGCCGACAACGT
>CAZHJU010000049.1:0-15918 GCA_964533495.1 uncultured Bordetella sp.
TCGCGAGGGTGGCAGGACCGTCGGCGCCGGCGTCGTCGCCAAGATCATCGAGTAATGAACATGGCCGCCCTGAAAAACCAGAAAATTCGCATCAGGCTCAAGGCTTTCGATTACCGGCTGATCGATCAGTCGGCGCTCGAAATCGTGGATACCGCCAAGCGCACCGGCGCCGTGGTCAAGGGTCCCATTCCGTTGCCGACGCGCAAACAGCGCTTCGATCTGTTGCGTTCGCCGCACGTCAACAAGACGTCGCGCGAACAGCTGGAAATTCGCAGTCACCTGCGACTGATGGACATCATTGATCCGACCGACAAGACGGTCGATGCGCTGATGAAGCTCGATCTGCCTGCCGGTGTGGACGTGGAAATCAAGCTGTAATGCAGTAAACGGACGCCTTGGGCGCCTGGTTTTACAAATGGAAGTGCCGGCCAATTGCAGTCGGCGCCTTTTTTTAAAAGGTAATTAAAACATGAACTTAGGTTTAGTCGGCCGCAAAGTCGGCATGACGCGGATATTCACCGACGACGGTGACACCATTCCGGTGACGGTCGTCGACGTGTCGAACAACCGCGTCTCGCAAATCAAAACTCCCGAAACGGACGGTTACGCCGCCGTGCAGATCGCTTTCGGCAAACGCCGGGCATCGCGCGTGCGCAAGCCGGCCGCAGGTCATTTTGCCAAGGCCGGTGTCGAAGCCGGGCAGGTGTTGCGGGAGTTTCCCGTGGCTCCGGAAAAACTGGCCGAGATGAAGATTGGTGCCACACTGGCGGCGACCCTGTTCGAAGTCGGGCAATACGTCGATGTCACGGGCGTGTCGCAGGGCAAGGGTTTCGCCGGCGTCATCAAACGCCACAATTTCTCCTCGAACCGCGCCAGCCACGGCAACTCGGTATCGCACAACAAGCCGGGTTCGATCGGCATGGCGCAGGATCCGGGCCGCGTGTTTCCGGGCAAGAAAATGGCCGGCCACATGGGTGCGGTGAGGCGTACCGAGCAATCGCTGGAGATCGTGCGCATCGATGCGGAGCGCAATCTGCTGCTGATTCGCGGCGCGGTTCCCGGCTCCCGCGGCGGTGACGTCATGGTGCGGCCCGCCATTCGTGCCCGCCGTGCCGCAGCGGTCAAACAGGGCGGCAAGGCCGCCGCGGCGAAGTAAGGGCGATGAGCATGGAACTCAACGTAATCAATGAGCAGGGCAAGCCGACCGCCAAGCTGGCGGCTTCGGATGCGGCATTCGGCCGCGAATACAACGAGGCGCTGGTGCACCAGGTGGTCACGGCCTATCTCGCCAATGCGCGGCTGGCCAATCGGGCGCAGAAGGATCGCGGCACCGTCAAGCACTCGACCAAGAAGCCGTGGCGGCAGAAGGGCACCGGGCGTGCCCGCGCCGGCATGACTTCCAGCCCGCTGTGGCGCGGCGGCGGGCGCATTTTCCCGAATTCGCCCGACGAGAACTATTCGCACAAGCTGAACCGCAAGATGTACCGCGCCGGCATGCTCGCGATCCTGTCGCAGCTTGCCCGCGAGGAGCGCATTGCCGTCGTCGAGACATTTACCGTCGATGCGCCCAAGACCAAGCTGCTTGCGCAAAAGCTGCAGAGCATGGGCATGGACAGCGTGCTGATCATCACCGACAACCTCGATGACAACCTCCGGCTGTCGTCGCGGAACCTGCCGAACGTCATGGTGGTGGAAGCCGGCCATGCCGATCCGGTCAGCCTCATTCGTCACGGCAAGGTGCTGATGACCAAGGCTGCCGTTGGCAAGATAGAGGAGCTGCTGGCATGAGCGCATTCAGTACTGAACGGCTGGCCCAGGTTCTGCTCGCCCCGGTGATTTCGGAGAAGAGCACCCACGTTGGCGAGAAAAACAACCAGGTGGTCTTCCGGGTGGCGCGCGATGCGACCAAGCCTGAAATCAAGGCCGCGGTGCAGGAGATGTTCGGCAAGAAGGACGAAAAGCTCGACATCCTGAGCGTCCGCATCGTCAATATCCGCGGAAAGGAAAAGCGCTTCGGCAAGTTTACCGGCCGTCGCAGCTCTTGGAAAAAAGCCTATGTCTCCGTCAAGCCGGGACAGGAAATCACCTTTGCTGAAGGGGAGGTGAAGTAATGCTGATCAAAGTCAAACCGACTTCTCCGGGCCGTCGCGGCCTGGTCAAGGTCGTCACCCCGGGCCTGCACAAGGGCAAGCCGGTTGCGAATCTCGTGGAGCGCCAGTCCAAAAAGGCCGGGCGCAATGCACACGGCCGCATCACCATGAGGCACAAGGGCGGCGGGCACAAGCAGCATTACCGCACCGTGGATTTCAAGCGCGCGAAGGATGTCATCCCGGCGAAGGTGGAGCGTATCGAATACGATCCGAACCGCAGTGCCCATCTTGCGCTGCTGTGTTACGCCGACGGCGAGCGCCGTTACGTGATTGCGACGCGCGGAATGGCGGCCGGCATGCAGGTTGTTTCGGGCCCCGAGGCCCCGATCAAGCCGGGCAATGCCCTGCCGCTGCGGAACATTCCCGTCGGCACCACCATCTGCTGTGTGGAGATGCTGCCTGGCAAGGGCGCGCAGATTGCGCGTGCGGCCGGCACCTCGGTGCAGCTCCTGGCGCGCGAAGGGGAGTATGCCCAGCTGCGGCTTCGCTCCGGCGAAATCCGCAAGGTGCATGTGAACTGCCGCGCCACCGTCGGCGAAGTCGGCAATGAAGAGCATTCGCTGGAATCGATCGGCAAGGCCGGGCGCGTCCGCTGGCGCGGCATTCGTCCGACGGTGCGCGGTGTCGCGATGAACCCGATCGACCACCCGCACGGTGGTGGCGAAGGCCGGACCGCCGCTGCTCAGGCACCGGTCAGTCCCTGGGGCGTCATGTGCAAAGGCTACAAGACGCGGAAAAACAAGCGCACCAGCGGGATGATTATTCGTCGCCGCAATGCGAAAGCCACGGCGTAAGGGGTAGAGATGTCACGTTCCATCAAAAAAGGCCCGTTTGTAGACCATCACCTGATGCAGAAGGTGGAGACTGCGCGCGCCGGTTCAGACAAGCGTCCCATCAAGACCTGGTCGCGCCGTTCCACGATACTGCCGGATTTTGTCGGGTTGACGATTGCCGTGCATAACGGCAAGCAGCATGTCCCCGTTTATGTGACGGAAAACATGGTCGGGCACAAGCTGGGCGAATTTGCCCATACCCGGATGTTCAAGGGGCATTCCAAGGCCGGGGGCGCATCCGGCGACAGGAAGGCCTCCCCGACCCCGGCGGCCAAGTAAGGTAAATCGACATGAATACGACAGCCAAACTGCAAGGCGTCAGGCTCTCGCCCCAGAAAGGGCGGCTTGTCGCGGATCTCATCCGCGGCAAGACCGTCGAGAGCGCGCTGAACATACTGAGTTTCTCGCCCAAGAAGGGCGCGGTGATCATCCGCAAGGTGCTCGAGTCCGCGATCGCCAACGCGGAGCACAACGACGGTGCGGACATCGACGAACTCAAGGTCACGAGCATTTATGTGGAAAAGGGACCCGTCATGAAGCGCTTCTCGGCGCGAGCCAAGGGCCGGGGCGTAAGTATCTTGAAGCCGACGTGCCACGTTTACGTCACTGTCGGCGACGGAAGGAAGTAAGCATGGGTCAGAAAATTCATCCGATTGGTTTTCGCCTCGCCTTCAGCCGTAACTGGGCTTCGCGCTGGTACGCCAACAACAAGAACTTTGCCGGCATGCTGCTCGAGGACATCAAGGTCCGCGATTACCTGAAGGAGCGGCTGGCGCAGGCTGCGGTGTCGCGCGTAGTCATCGAGCGTCCCGCGAAAAACGCCCGCATCACCGTTTTCAGCGCCCGTCCCGGCATGGTGATCGGCAAGAAGGGTGAGGATATCGAGCGCCTGAAGGGCGATTTGCAGAAGATGCTGGGCGTGCCGGTGCACGTCAACATCGAAGAGGTGCGCAAGCCCGAGCTGGATGCCCAGCTGATCGCCGATTCCATCGTCCAGCAGCTGCAGAAGCGCATCATGTTCCGTCGCGCGATGAAGCGCGCGATCACCAATGCCATGCGCCTTGGCGCGCAGGGCATCAAGATCATGAGCGCGGGACGCCTCAACGGCATCGAGATCGCCCGCACCGAGTGGTATCGCGAAGGCCGTGTGCCGCTGCACACGCTGCGTGCCGATATCGACTACGGATTTTCCGAGGCCAAGACCAGCTATGGCGTCATCGGCGTCAAGGTCTGGGTGTTCAAGGGTGAAGTCATCGGCAAGCACGAGCATCCGGGGATTGCCCCGGCCGTGCCGGCGGAGGAACCCGCGCCCGCGCCGGCACGCAAGCCGCGCCGTACAACTGCAAAAACAGGAGCAAAACGTGCTACAGCCAGCCAGGCGTAAATACCGCAAGGAGCAAAAAGGCCGGAATACCGGCGTTGCGACCCGCGGCAACAAGGTGAGCTTTGGCGAGTATGGCCTGAAGGCCATCGGCCGGGGCCGGCTGACCGCCCGCCAGATCGAAGCCGCGCGTCGGGCCATGACCCGGCACATCAAGCGTGGCGGCCGGATCTGGATCCGCATTTTCCCGGACAAGCCGATTTCGCGTAAGCCCGCCGAGGTCCGCATGGGCAACGGCAAGGGAAATCCCGAGTACTGGGTCGCCGAAATCCAGCCCGGAAAGGTTCTGTACGAAATGGATGGTGTGAACGAGGTCATTGCCAAGGAGGCCTTCCGCCTTGCCGCGGCCAAGCTGCCCATCGCGACGACGTTTGTCCACCGCCTGGTGGGAGGTTGATCCATGAAAGCTAGTGAGCTGCGGGGCAAATCCCCCGAAGATCTGCGCAAGGAACTGGAATCCCTGCTCAAGGCGCAGTTTTCCCTGCGCATGCAGAAGGCGACGCAGCAGTTGTCGAACACCAGCCAGCTCCGCAAGGTGCGCCGCGACATTGCGCGCGTCCGCACGGTGCTGGGAACCAAGGCATAACGGGCAGGGATCAACATGACTGAAGCTAACAAACGGACGCTGACGGGACGCGTGGTCAGCGACAAGATGGACAAGACGGTGACGGTTTTGGTCGAGCGGCGCGTGAAGCATCCCCTGCTCGGCAAAATCATCACCCGTTCCAAGAAGTACCATGCGCATGACGCCAACGACGAATACCGGGAAGGTGACACCGTGCTGATCGAGGAATGCCGTCCGCTGGCCAAAACCAAGGCCTGGCGGGTGATCAAGCTCGTCGAAAAGTCGCGGGGCGTTTGAAAGAGCTTGTGTTTTTGGTGGGCAGGTAATATACTGCCCGGCTGTATTTTTCGCCGCCTCCGGTTGGCGAAACCATGCCCGAACGGGCTCCAAGACTGGCCTTCCGCAGGTGGGGGCCAAGTTGGGGAAAGATAAGCAGGAAAAATCATGATTCAGATGCAATCCATACTGGATGTTGCGGACAACACCGGTGCGCGTGCCGTCATGTGTATCAAGGTTCTCGGCGGTTCCAAGCGCCGTTACGCGGGCATCGGCGACGTCATCAAGGTCAGCATCAAGGATGCCGCGCCGCGCGGGCGCGTGAAGAAAGGCGAGGTTTACAACGCCGTGGTGGTGCGTACTGCCAAGGGCGTGCGCCGCAACGACGGCTCGCTGCTCAAGTTCGACGGCAATGCCGCCGTGCTGCTCAATCAGAAACTGGAGCCGATCGGCACCCGGATTTTCGGGCCCGTGACCCGGGAACTGCGCACCGAGCGATTCATGAAGATCGTTTCCCTGGCTCCGGAAGTGTTGTAGAGGACGTATACGCATATGCGCAAAATCAGAAAAGGCGACGACGTGGTCGTCCTTACCGGCCGTGACCGCAGCAAGCGCGGCACCGTTCTGCGGATCGTCGATGACGAGCATCTGCTCGTCGAAGGCATCAACCGCGTGAAAAAGCACCAGCGTCCGAATCCCGCCAAGGGCACCACGGGCGGGATCATCGACAGGGAGATGCCGATCCACGTGTCGAATGTGGCCCTGTTCAATCCGGTCACCAAGAAGGCTGACCGGATCGGCATCCGGCAGCTGGAAGACGGGCGTCGTGTCCGGTTTTTCAAGTCCAACGGCGAAGTGGTTGATGTATGAGCACCGATAAAGACAGCAAAAAAGCGAAGCCGGCCAAAGAGGCAAAGGCGGCCGCTCCGGCCAAGAAGGCTGCGAAAGAGCCCAAGTCCGCCGCAGTTGCGGGCGCGGCGGCGCCCAAGCAGGGCAAACCCGCCCGTCCTGCTGCTCCGGCGCGTCTGGGCATCTTCTACAAGGAAACGGTTGCCGCCGAGTTGACCAAGAAATTCGGCTATACGAGCCCGATGCAGGTCCCGCGGATCGAGAAGATCGTCCTCAACATGGGGGTGGGCGAGGCCGTGGCCGACAAGAAGATCATGGACAATGCCGTTGGCGACATGACCAAGATTGCCGGCCAGAAACCGCTGGTCACCAAATCGCGCAAGGCGATCGCGAACTTCAAGATCCGTGAAGGCTATCCGGTCGGCTGCAAGGTGACGCTGCGCGGCGCGCGCATGTACGAGTTCCTTGACCGTCTGGTCAACATCGCGCTTCCCCGGGTCCGCGATTTCCGCGGCATTTCCGGACGCAGCTTCGACGGTCGCGGCAACTACAACATGGGCGTCAAGGAACAGATCATTTTTCCCGAGATCGAGTATGACAAGATCGACGCGCTGCGCGGTCTGAACATTACGATTTCAACGACCGCAAAGACCGATGATGAAGCACGGGCCTTGCTGTCGGCGTTCAAATTTCCTTTCCGGAACTGAGGAAAACCGTATGTCCAAGCTTGCATTGATCAATCGTGAGCAGAAGCGCCGCAAGACCGTGAAGAAATTCGCGGCCAAGCGTGCGGAGCTGCAGGTGCTCGTCGACGATCAGAAACTGGCTCCAGAAGATCGCTACGAGGCCCGCCTGAAGCTGCAGAAACTGCCGCGGAACGCGAGTCCCGTCCGGTTGCGCAACCGCTGTGCGTTGACCGGCCGCCCGCGTGGCGTATATCGCAAGTTTGGGCTGGCCCGGGGAAAGCTGCGCGAGATTGCCATGCGCGGAGAAATCCCGGGCGTAATCAAGGCTAGCTGGTAAGACAGGCCGCAGGAGAATTTTGCATGAGCATGAATGATCCAGTTTCCGACATGCTGACCCGCATCCGCAATGCACAGCAGGCGGAAAAGGAGTCCGTGTCGATGCCTTCGAGCAAGCTCAAGGTGGCGATTGCCAAGGTGCTTAAGGACGAGGGCTATATCGAGGATTTCGCCGTGCGCGGCGAATCGTCCAAGCCGGAGCTTGAGGTCAGCCTCAAGTACTACGCCGGCTCCCCGGTGATCGAGAAAATCGAACGCGTCAGCCGCCCCGGCCTGCGCATCTACAAACCCAGCCGTGACATTCCCCGCGTGATGAACGGCCTCGGCGTTGCCATCGTTTCCACCTCCAAGGGGGTGATGACCGATCGCAAGGCCCGGGGCATGGGCATCGGCGGCGAAGTTCTCTGCATCGTGGCGTAACGGAGAGCAGCCATGTCCAGAGTCGGAAAAAGCCCGGTCGAGTTGCCGGAAAAGGTGGAAGTGACGATTGGCGCCGACCGTATTTCGGTCAAGGGGCCGCTCGGCACTCTGGAGCAGCAGATTTCGCCCAACGTGCGCATCGAGAAAATCGAGAAGCGCCTCGAGATCAGGCTGAACGAGGATTCCAGCCAGGCCAATGCGATCAGCGGTACGCTGCGGGCCCTCGTGGCCAACATGGTGCACGGCGTGAGCAAGGGGTTCGAGAAAAAACTGAATCTTGTCGGCGTCGGATACCGCGCGCAGGCGCAGGGCGACAAACTCAACCTGACGCTGGGTTTTTCGCACCCCGTCGTGCATCAGCTGCCGAAGGGTGTCAAGGCCGAAACCCCGACGCAGACCGAGATCATCATCAAGGGCGCGGACAGGCAGCTTGTCGGCCAGGTGGCGGCTGATGTCCGGAATTACCGGCCGCCGGAGCCCTACAAGGGCAAGGGTGTGCGTTATGCCGATGAGCGCATTGTGCTCAAGGAAACGAAGAAGAAGTAGGCGGACAGATCATGTTTGAAAAGAAAACAGAGCGTCTCCGGCGCGCGCGCAGCACCCGGGCCAAGATTGCGGAACTCAAAGCGGTGCGGCTTACCGTTTATCGCTCCAATGGCCATATTTACGCCCAGGTCATCGATGCCAGCGGATCGAAGGTGCTCGCGAGCGCTTCGACCGCGGAGAAGGAAATGCGGGCCGCGAATCCGAAAGGCGGAAGTTCGGCAGCAGCCGCGGTGATCGGCAAGCGCATTGCCGAGAGGGCCAAACAGGCCGGCGTGGAGAAAGTCGCGTTTGACCGCTCCGGCTACAAATATCACGGTCGTGTGAAGGCGCTGGCGGAAGCCGCGCGCGAAGCCGGCCTCAAGTTCTGACGGAGCAGCGCATGGCGAAAATGCAAGCGGGAAAAATGCAGACCGGCGAAGAACGCGGCGACGGGCTGCGCGAGAAGATGGTCGCGATCAACCGGGTCACCAAGGTCGTCAAGGGCGGCCGGGTGCTGGGTTTTGCGGCGCTGACGGTGGTCGGCGACGGCGACGGCGGCATCGGCATGGGCAAGGGCAAGGCGCGCGAAGTGCCGGTCGCCGTGCAGAAGGCCATGGAAGAAGCGCGCCGCAAGATGGTCAAGGTCCAGCTGAAGGACGGGACGCTGCAGCATGCCGTCATGGGCCGCCATGGCGCATCGAAGGTGTACATGCAGCCCGCCTCCGAGGGCACGGGCATCATCGCCGGTGGTCCGGTTCGCGCGGTGCTGGAAGTGATGGGCGTCGCCAACATCCTGGCGAAATGCATCGGCTCGACCAATCCCTACAACATCGTCCGCGCGACGATCAACGGGCTGACCGAGATGAACACGCCTGCCGAGATCGCCGCCAAGCGCGGCAAGTCGGTGGAAGAACTGCTGGGTTGATCATGGCCAAGACACAAACCAACAAAGCCACGGGCAAGACCATCAAGGTGACGCTGGTGCGCAGCCTGATCGGCACCCGGCCCGAGCATCGCGCTTCGATACGCGGCTTGGGTCTGCGCCGCCTGAATCACTCGGTCGAACTCGTTGATACGCCCGCGGTGCGCGGCATGATCAACAAGGTCACCTATCTCGTTCATTGCGAGGGATAAATGAAACTGAACAAGATCAAGCCGGCCGCCGGCGCCAAGCACAGCAAGAAGCGCGTCGGCCGCGGCATCGGCTGCGGACTGGGCAAAACCGCGGGCCGCGGCCACAAGGGCCAGAAGGCCCGTGCCGGCGGCTTTCACAAGGTCGGTTTCGAGGGCGGCCAGATGCCGCTGCATCGCCGTCTGCCGAAGCGCGGCTTCCGGTCGCTGGCCGCCGGAGATACCGCGGAAGTGCGTCTGGACACGCTGCAGAAGATCGCGGCGGACACCATCGATCTCGAGACCCTGAAAAAAGCGGGCGCGGTGCCGCGCCTGGCGTCGCGCGCCAAGGTCATTCTGGCCGGAGAAATCCAGCGCAAGGTCGCTCTGAAGGGGCTGCTGGCCACCAAGGGCGCGCGCGCCGCCATCGAAAAGGCCGGCGGCAGCGTCGAGCAGCCCGCAGAAAAGGCCGGGAGCTGAGTTTTGGCCGTCGGTTCCGCACTGTCGGGAGCAGGGAAATTCGGTGACCTGAAGCGTCGCCTGCTTTTCCTGCTGGGCGCGCTGATCGTGTTCCGCATCGGGTCGTACATTCCCGTGCCGGGGATCGACCAGGCACAGCTGGCGGAGCTGTTCCGCTCGCAGCGCGGCGGCATCCTCGACATGTTCAACATGTTCTCGGGCGGCGCGCTGTCGCGCTTCTCGATTTTCACGCTGGGCATCATGCCCTACATCTCGGCCTCGATTATCATGCAGCTGATGACCGTGGTGTCGCCGACCCTGGAGGCGCTGAAAAAGGAGGGCGAATCCGGGCGCCGCAAGATCACGCAGTACACGCGCTACGGCACGGCCGCGCTGGCGATCGTCCAGGGACTGGCGATCGCGATCGCCTTCGAGCAGCAGAAGGTCGCGGTGGACCCCGGCCTGATGTTCCGGATGACGGCGATGATCACGCTGGTCAGCGGCACCATGTTCCTGATGTGGCTGGGCGAGCAGATCACCGAGCGCGGCATCGGCAACGGCATTTCGCTGATCATCTTTGCCGGCATTGCCTCGGGCTTCCCGCAGGCCGTCGGCGGCACGCTGGAGCTTGCGCGCACCGGCGCGTTTTCGATCCCGTTCGTGCTGTTCATTTTCGTGCTGGTGGTCGCGGTCACCGCCTTCGTCTGTTTTGTCGAGAAGGGCCAGCGCAAGATCCTGGTCAACTATGCCAAGCGCCAGGTCGGCCGCAAGGTCTACGGCGGGCAGTCGTCGCACCTGCCGCTGAAACTGAACATGTCGGGCGTGATCCCGCCGATTTTCGCGTCGAGCATCATCCTGTTTCCGGGCACGGTGGCCGGCTGGCTGGGCGAAAACGAGGGCATGCTTTGGCTGAAGAATGTCGCCGCGGTGCTGCATCCGGGGCAGCCGATTTACACGCTGTTTTACGCCGCCGCGATCATATTTTTCTGCTTTTTCTACACGGCGCTGGTGTTCAACCCGAAAGAGACGGCGGAGAACCTGAAGAAGAGCGGCGCGTTCGTGCCGGGCATACGGCCCGGGGAGCAGACTGCCCGGTACGTGGAGAAGGTGACGATGCGCCTGACGCTTGTCGGCGCCATTTATGTCACCCTGGTCTGCCTGGTGCCCGAGCTGCTGATTGTCTGGAAAAACGTGCCGTTTTATTTCGGCGGAACGTCGTTGCTGATCATTGTCGTGGTAACCCTGGATTTCATGGCGCAAGTGCAGGCTTACGTGATGTCGCATCAGTATGAAAGCCTGTTGAAGAAGGCAAACTTCAAAGGCGGTGTGTTTCCGACGCGGTAAATGGCGAAAGAAGACACGATACAGATGCAGGGCGAGATTGTTGAAACCCTGCCGAACGCGACGTTCAGGGTGAAGTTGGAGAATGGCCATGTGGTGCTCGGCCATATCTCGGGAAAAATGCGCATGCATTACATCCGCATTCTTCCCGGGGACAAGGTGACGGTTGAATTGACGCCCTACGATTTGACCAAGGGTCGGATTGTTTTCCGGGCGAAATAGGCTGCAAGCGAAAGAGGTGTGACATGAAAGTACAGGCATCGGTAAAGCGCATGTGCCGCAACTGCAAGGTTGTGAAGCGTAACGGCGTGGTTCGCGTGATCTGCAAGGATCCGCGCCACAAGCAGCGCCAGGGTTGATCGTTCGTTGAACATGAACGTGTCAGAAGTTATAATTTCGGGTTTTTCATTGGTGGGGTGACAGATGGCCCGCATAGGTGGCGTCAACATAGCAAATCATCAGCACGCCGAAGTCGCGCTGACGGCGATTTACGGCATCGGCCGCAGCCGCGCGCGCACGATCTGCGCTGCAGCAGGCATCAACACCGCGACCAAGATCAAGGATCTGTCCGATTCGGACATGGACAGGCTGCGCGAGCAGGTGGCCAAGTTCACGACCGAGGGCGATCTGCGGCGTGAAATATCCATGAACATCAAGCGGTTGATGGATCTCGGCACCTGGCGCGGCAAGCGCCACCGCGCCGGACTGCCGATGCGCGGCCAGCGCACGCGCACCAATGCGCGCACGCGCAAGGGTCCGCGCAAGGCTGCGGTCAAAATCCAGCGGCCTGCCGCGTAATCGAGAGTGACCATATATGGCTAAGGCAAGCACCAGGGTTCGCAAGAAGGTCAAGAAGAACGTCGCCGAGGGCGTGGCCCACGTGCACGCGTCGTTCAACAACACCATCGTCACCATCACCGACCGCCAGGGCAACGCGCTGGCGTGGGCGACTTCGGGCAGCAACGGCTTCAAGGGCTCGCGCAAATCGACCCCGTTCGCCGCGCAGATCGCCGCCGAGAAGGCGGGGCGCCTCGCCCAGGAATGCGGCGTCAAGAACCTCGAGGTTCTGATCAAGGGTCCGGGTCCGGGACGTGAGTCCGCGGTGCGTGCCCTGAATGCCGTAGGTTTCAAGATCACCAGCATCTCCGACGTGACGCCCGTGCCGCACAACGGCTGCCGTCCGCCGAAGAAGCGCCGAATTTAAGGAGATCCCACAGTGGCCAGGAATCTCGATGCAAAGTGCCGGCAATGCCGTCGCGAAGGCGAGAAACTCTTCCTCAAGGGAGAGAAATGTTTCACGGATAAATGCGCGATCGAGCGCCGCAACTATCCGCCGGGCCAGCACGGCCAGAAAAACACCCGTCTTTCGGGTTACGGCGTGCAGCTCCGCGAGAAGCAGAAGGTGCGCCGCATCTACGGCATTCTCGAGGGGCAGTTCCGCAGGAGCTACAAGGACGCGGCCAGCAGCAAGGGCGTGACCGGCGAGGCGCTGCTGCAGAACCTCGAAAGCAGGCTGGACAGCGTGGCCTACCGCATGGGCTTCGGCGCTTCGCGCACGGAAGCGCGGCAGGTGGTGCGCCACAACGGCATCCTCGTCAACGGCAGGCGGGTGAACATCCCGTCGTACCAGTGCCGGCCGGGCGACGTCGTCGAGGTGACGCAGGCCGCGAAAGCGCAGCTGCGCATCAAGGGGGCGGCCGAAGCCGCGGAATCGCGCGGCTACCCGGAGTGGATCGAGGCGGATGCGAAGGCGCTGAAAGGCACTTTCAAGGCGCGCCCGCAGCGCTCGGAAATGCCCTCAACCATCAACGAGTCGCTCATCGTCGAGCTGTACTCGAAATAATCTGCGAGAGGTAGACCAGTCATGTCCAGCAGCGCTTTTCTCAAGCCTCGGATCATCGATGTGCAGGCCGTGTCGCCGTTCCATGCCAAGGTCACGATGGAGCCGTTCGAGCGGGGCTATGGCCACACGCTCGGCAACGCCCTGCGCCGCACGCTGCTGTCCTCGATGCCCGGCTACGCCGCGACCGAGGTCAAGATTGCCGGTGTCCTGCACGAATACTCCACGATCGACGGCGTCCAGGAGGACGTGGTCGACATCCTGCTCAACCTGAAGGGCATCGTGTTCCGCCTGCACAACCGCGACGAGGCGATCCTGACGCTGAAGAAGGCGGGCGAGGGCGTCGTGACCGCGGCCGACATCGAGCCGATGCACGATGTCGAGATCGTCAATCCCGATCACGTCATTGCGCACCTCACCGCCGGCGGCAAGCTCGACGTGCAGATCAAGGTCGAAAAGGGCCGCGGCTACGTGGCGGCAGTGACCCGCCGCGGCGCGGAAGACACCCGCAGCGTCGGTGGCCTGATGCTGGATGCCTCCTACGGCCCGGTGCGCCGCGTCAGCTACGCGGTGGAGTCGGCGCGCGTCGAGCAGCGCACCGACCTCGACAAGCTGGTGATCGACATCGAAACCAACGGCGCCATCGATCCGGAAGAGGCGGTGCGCTACGCCGCCCGCGTGCTGGTCGAGCAGTTGTCGGTCTTCGCCGACCTGAAGGGCACGCCGGCGCTGATCGAAGAGAAAAAGGCGACGCAGATCGATCCGGTCCTGCTGCGCCCGGTGGACGATCTGGAACTCACGGTCCGTTCGGCCAACTGCCTGAAGGCGGAGAACATCTACTACATCGGCGACCTGATCCAGCGCACCGAAACGGAACTGCTGAAGACCCCGAATCTGGGCCGCAAGTCGCTGAACGAGATCAAGGAAGTGCTGGCCTCCCGCGGACTCACGCTGGGGATGAAGCTGGAAAACTGGCCGCCTGCCGGCCTCGAAAAGGTTTAAGAGGGCATCATGCGTCATCGTCACGGGTTAAGGAAACTCAATCGCACCAGCAGCCATCGCCTGGCGATGCTGCGCAACATGGCGAATTCGCTGCTGCGCCATGAGGCGATCAAAACCACGCTGCCCAAGGCCAAGGAGCTGCGGCGCGTCGTTGAACCGATCATCACGCTGGGCAAGAAGCCCACGCTGGCCAACCGCCGTCTGGCGTTCGACCGCCTGCGCGACCGCGAAAACGTGGTCAAGCTGTTCGAACTGCTGGGCCCGCGCTACGCCAAGCGCAACGGCGGCTACCTGCGCATCCTGAAGTTCGGATTCCGCAAGGGCGACAATGCGCCGATGGCCTATGTCGAACTGCTCGACCGTCCGGAAGCGGCGGAGACCAAGCCGGAAGCCGCGGGCTGAGCCGTTTCGGCCAGTGAATGAAAAAGCCGGGCGATGCCCGGCTTTTTTGTTGCTGCAACGACAAGTGCCGCAAAAATATAAAAAGTTGTTTAAAATCAATAATTTATTAATTTTCCCCGACTCAGGCTACCAGAATGACGCGGTAGTCGTTGACGTTGGTGCGCGTGGGACCGGTCACGACGAGGTCGCCGGTGGCCTCGAAAAAGCAGTAGGCATCGTTCTGTTGCAGCAATGATGCCGGGTCGAGCTGCCGGCGCCGGGCACGCTGCAGTATTTCCGGGTCCAGCATGGCGCCGGCATTGTCTTCGGAGCCGTCGATGCCGTCGGTATCGCAGGCCAGCGCGTGGATGCCGGGCATCCCGTCAAGCTCCACGGCTAGCGACAGCAGGAACTCGGCGCAGCGGCCGCCGCGCCCCTGGCCGCGGACCGTGACCGTGCATTCACCGCCGGAAATCAGCGCGACCGGCGCAGCCCATGGCGAGCCGTGCTGCCGGACCTGCCGCGCCAGCGCGGCGTAGACCTTGGCGACCTCCCGTGCCTCCCCGGTCACCGAATCGCCGAGAACGGCGGGCGTGATGCCCTGGCCGCGGAAATAGTCCGCCGCGGCCTGCAGCGACCGGCCGGCCGTGGCGATCACCCGGTTTTCGGTGTTCGCGAATACGCGGTCGCCGGGCTTCGGAGTCTCCGCGATTACGCCGCGCGCGCCGTCCGCGAGATGCGCGGCAACGGCTGCCGGCGCTTCGACGCCGTAACGTTCGAGCACCGCGAGGACATCCGCGAACGTCGTCGGATCTGGCGCGCAGGGGCCGGAGGCGATGTGCGTCGGATCGTCCCCGGTGACGTCGGAAATCACCAGCGCATGGACCGGTGCGCGCGATGCCGCGGCCAGGCGTCCGCCCTGGATCGCCGACAGGTGCTTGCGCACCGTGTTCATGGACTGGATCGGCGCGCCGGAGCGCAGAAGCTGGCGGGTGACTGCCTTCAGATCCGCCATCGCAATGCCTTCGGCCGGCAGCGACAGCAGGCTGGAGCCGCCGCCGGAGACCAGCACCAGCAGGAGATCCTGCGCGGTGAGCGTTTTCGCCCTGTTCAGGATATCCGCCGCCGCCTGCTCGCCGGCCGCGTCCGGCACCGGATGCCCGGCTTCGATCACTGCGATGCGGCTGGTCTGCAGGCCGTGCCGGTAACGCGTGATGACTAGTCCTTCCAGCGGCGCCGCGGCGGGCCAGTGCCGTTCGACGGCCAGCGCCATCGCCGCGGCCGCCTTGCCGGCGCCGACGACCAGCGTCCGGCCTTTCGGCGGCGCGGGCAGATGGGTCGGCACGATGCGCAGCGGGTCGGCTGCCGCCAGCGCGGCCGCGTAACTCTCTTCGAGCATCCGGCGTGCCTGCGCGGGATTCATGGCAGCACCGGTTCGAGATGGGCGCCGGTGTGGCTGTCGGCGCAGGCCGCGATGGCTTCCGGTGGCCCCTCCGCGATGATGCGCCCGCCGCCGTCGCCGCCCTCCGGGCCGAGGTCGATGACCCAGTCCGCGGTTTTGATCACGTCGAGATTGTGCTCAATGACGACGATGGTGTTGCCGTGGTCGCGCAGCCGGTGCAGCACGCGCAGCAGCAGGTCGATGTCGTGGAAATGCAGCCCCGTCGTCGGTTCGTCGAGGATGTACAGCGTGCGCCCGGTGTCGCGCTTGGACAGCTCCAGCGCGAGCTTCACGCGCTGCGCCTCGCCGCCCGACAGCGTGGT
>CAZHJU010000050.1:0-15323 GCA_964533495.1 uncultured Bordetella sp.
TCGGTGCGGTACTGGGTGATGCGGCCCATGTCGTCGTAGAACTGGTCGGC
Source organism: uncultured Bordetella sp. (assembly GCA_964533495.1). GTDB lineage: Bacteria > Pseudomonadota > Gammaproteobacteria > Burkholderiales > SG8-41. The sequence continues at coordinate 51 of CAZHJU010000050.1, forward strand.
GGTGTAGGTGCCGAAATCGGCGCTGTCGATTTCCGCCTGCGTCAGGTCCGGAACGATCTGCTTGAGATCTTCGGGGCCGTTGAACAGCACGCGCATCGCGCCCGCCGTGTAGCGGCTGTTGCCGCCGCATTCGTCGAGCGGCGCCGCTTCCAGCATGATCACCTTGCCGCCGCTTTCCCGCGCCGCCAGCGCCGCGCAGGCCGCCGCGTTGCCGGCGCCGACCACCACCACATCAGGATTGCCGAACAGCTCTTTGCTCATCGTGGATGCTTTCTAAAAAATATCAATAAAATCAAATGCTTATAATTACCGGTCGATGCCCGCAGGACGCGAATCATCACCCGACAGCAGCGAATAGTTCACCGCGCGGCCGACGCCCTGGCGGAATCCCTCGAGGCGCAGCACCTGCCCCGGCGCGATGTTGGCGAGGTTCACGTCGCGGCCAAAATCGCGCAGCATCTGCACGTGCTGCTGCGGGAAGCGGTAGGGGTCCGCTTCGATGACCACGTGGTCGAACCAGTCCTGCGCGCATAGCGTTTTCAGACTCTGCGGCGCATCCTTGGCGAGCAGGTCCATCTCGCACTGTTCGACGGTGACGTGATGGATGCCCTGGGCCGCGACCGACCGCACGATGCCCTCGAGGTAGTCGAGGCTCAGCGGATCTTCGGGATTCTTGCGGCCGAACTCGTAGACGATCTTGATGCCTTCCTTCTGGAAGCGGTCGATCATCCGCGCGCGTTCGTCTTCGCTGAGTGTCACGTAGTTCTCGGAAATTTCCAGGCCGGGGATCGCGAGGCGCTTCAGCAGCGCGACCAGGCCGTCGAGTTCGTTGCGGTGCCAGGCGTATTCGAACAGGATGCCGCCGGCGAAGGGCATCACGCCGGCGTCGAGATAGAGCTTCGTCGTGCGCTTGACCACCTCGCCGGGAATCAGCAGGGCGTTCATGGCGTAGATCTTGGCGTAGTCGATGTAGCCGGCCGCGACATCGAGCAGGTCGGCGATGCCGCGTTCGCCGCCGGACCAGCCGAAGGTGTCGGGGCCGAAGTCGATCATCGAGGTGATGCCGCGGCGGCGCGGTTTCGGGCTGCGTTGCGGCAATGCGAGTTCCTTCACGGTCTTCCCTTCGGTCATGTCTTGTTTGCCGGGTTGGCGGCCGCGGCGCGGTCGCGGGTGTCGCGGTTATGGTTCCCCGCCGGGTGTCCGGCGATCGATGCGGTGCTCCATGCCCATCAAAGTCCACTAAACGGACATGTGGATTATAGCTGATGCCTGCCGCGTGATCAGGCAGAAGTCCGCGATGCGGTCAGAAATCGCCGGCGGCAGGCGGGACGATCTAGTGCAGCGTCTTGGCGGCCGGTTCCGGTTTGCGTTCGGTCTGCAGCGAAGCGGGCGCGGGAGCCGCATGGTGGGCGATCATGCGCCAGCCGCGCTCGGTGCGCTGGTAGATGTTGGTGGCGATCACCGGCTGCTGCGCGCGCGACTGGCCGGCGACGGAAATGTGCTCGTAGACGCTGTGCACCGCGAGCATCATCGTGTGGATGTGGCGGGCGTCGCGCAGGCTGAAGCGCAGCTCCTGCCCGCCGGCGAAAATCCGGCGCCACGATTCGCGGATGTTGTCGAGCCCGGCGATGCGCGCGCCGCCGGGATGCACGCAGTAGCTGTCGTCGTCGTCGGACCACACCTCCATCATCGCCTCGAGGTTGCGCCCGACGAAGGCCTCGTAGAAGGCGGCTTCGGCATCCTGCGGTGTCGCGAACAGCGTTTTTTTCACGGCAGTGCTCCCGCGCGAATCAGGCGGCGATTCTAGCAAAATCGATCGCGTCAAAGACGCGCTGCGGCGACAGGTCGTTCAGGCAGCGCAGGTGTCCCAGCGGGCACTCGCGCTCGAAGCAGGGGCTGCAGTCCAGTCCGAGGGACAGGATGCGCGTGTCCGTGCCCAGCGGGGGCGTGAACCCCGGTGAACTGGAACCGTAGAGCGCGATGACCGGCCGGCCGACGGCGGCCGCAACGTGCATCAGTCCCGAATCATTGGTGACGACCAGTTTTGCCGCGCCAAGCAGGTCGGCGGCTTCGGCAATGTCGGTGCGGCCGCAGAGGTTGATGCAGCCGCCGGCGGCATCCTGCGCGATGGTTTCCGCGACGGCATGGTCCTTCGGGGAGCCGACCAGCCAGACGGCATGGCCGCGGCCGGCGAGCATCCGGGCGAGGGCGGCGTAGTGTGCCTCGGGCCAGCGCTTGGCGGGGCCGTATTCGGCGCCGGGGCAGAAGGCGACCGCGGGCCGCTGCGGGTCGAGGCCGAGGCGCGCGAGCAGCTGCCGCCGGCCGGCGGCGGACGATTCCAGCGCGGGGTTCGGCAGCGGATCGGGCGGCGCGGCGTCCGCCGGCAGCCCCAGCGCGGCGAAGCGCTGCGCCATCTGCGGCAGCGCCTTGCCGTCGAGCCGGCGCAGGTCGTTGAGCAGGCCCCAGCGCATCTCGCCGCGGAATCCGCGGCGTCGCGGAATGCCGGCGAACCAGGGGGGCAGCGCCGATTTCCAGGAATTGGGCAGCACCACGGCGAGATCGTAGTTCCCGGCGCGCAGCGAGAGTCCGAGGCGGCGGCGCTCGGCGAGTCGCAGCGCGCCGTGGCCGAAGGGGTTGGCGATGCCCCGCCGCACTTCGGGCATGCGCGCGAGCAGCGGCAGCGTCCACGGCGGCGCGAGGTAGTCGATTTGCGCGCCGGGATTTTCGCGCAGGAGCAGGCGCAGCAGCGGCTGCGAAAGCACGGTATCGCCGACCCAGGACGGACCGACGACGAGGATGTTCACCGGCAATGGCGGGGCAGCGGACGCAACCCGCCGCCCCTCAGTGATGGCCGGCCGCCGCGCCGCCCTTCAGCATGTAGCGGGTGCCGCAGTAGGGGCAGAGCGCCTCGCCGGTTTCTTCGACCGGCAGGAACACCCGCGGGTGCGCGTTCCACAGCATCATCGCCGGCGTCGGGCAGTGCAGCGGCAGGTCGGCCGCGGTGATTTCGATCAGGCGCGATTTGTTTTCTGCGGGCTGGTTCATGGCCTGCTCAGGGGGCCACGGGTGACAGCCAGTCGCGGTGTTCCGGCGCCTTGGCGTTCACGCATTCGAAGAATTTCTTCTGCAGGCGGGTGGTGACCGGTCCGCGCCGGCCTTCGCCGATCGTGCGGCCGTCGACCTCGCGGATCGGCGTCACCTCGGCGGCGGTGCCGGTGAAGAAGGCCTCGTCGGCGATGTAGAGGTCGTCGCGGGTGATGCGCCGCGCCGAGACCTCGTAGCCCATCTCGCGGGCGAGCGTGATGATCGACTCGCGGGTGATGCCGATCAGCGCGCTGGTCAGTTCCGGCTCGTAGAGTTTTCCGTTCTTGACGATGAACAGGTTTTCGCCGGAGCCTTCGGCGACGAATCCGTCGACGTCGAGCAGCAGGCCCTCGTCGTAGCCGTGTTCGGTGGCCTCGAGGTTGGCGAGGATCGAATTGGCGTAGGTGCCGGAGTATTTCGCCCGGCACATCGACACGTTGACATGGTGGCGGGCATGGGACGAGGTCTTCACGCGGATGCCCTTTTCCAGGGCCTCGGCGCCGAGGTACGCGCCCCAGGGCCAGGCGGCGATGGCGACGTGCACGCTGTTGCCCTTGGGTGACACGCCCATTTTTTCCGAGCCGTAAAAGGCGATCGGCCGGATATAGCAGGATTCCAGCTTGTTGGCGCGGACGACTTCCTTCTGCGCCTCCATCAGCACTTCCCGCGAGTACGGGATTTTCATCAGGTAGATGTGCGCCGAGTTGAACAGCCGTTCGGTGTGTTCCTTCAGGCGGAAAATTGCCGTGCCGATGTCGGTGTTGTAGGCGCGGACGCCTTCGAAAACTGCGAGGCCGTAGTGCAGGGAATGGGTCAGGACGTGGGTCGTCGCATCGCGCCAGGGAACCAGCTTCCCGTCGTACCAGATTTGCCCGTCGCGATCAGCCATGGACATGCCGTTTTTCTCCGAATGGTGGGTTCAGTGATGCCGCAGGTGCCTGCAGGGTTCAATGAGAGTCGAATGACGCCCGGTTTCTTTCTCCGGCCGGGCGGCCATTCTAGCCGATTTGCCCCGCGCTGCCGATGCCGGCACGACGGCGCGGAAACCGCTTTCGGACGTGTGGGGATGCCCGGTTACCGGTACAATACGAAATTGACGAGAAAAACGGGGTGAATCCCGCCGGAGTCCGGCAGGATCATCGGGAGACGGGATGCTGACAAGGTTGCGTGCCTGGCTCAACGGCCTGAGCGAGCGCGTCATCAACGAGCAGGACAGCGAGCAGGAAAAGCTCAACAAGACGCTGCTGATCTTCGCCTGCGGCCTGATGGGCTTCGGCTCCGTGCTCTGGCTTGCGCTGTACTGGGCGATGGGCATCAAGTTCTCGTCGACGGTGCCGTTGTCCTACCTCGCCATTTCGGCGGCCTCCCTGGCGTATTACGTCTACACGCTCAATTTCGCGGTGTTCCGGACGCTGCAGGTCAGCCTGTTCCTGTTCATGCCCTTCATCATGCAATGGAGCATCGGCAGCTACGTCAGTTCGTCCGGCGTGGCGCTGTGGGCGCTGCTGGCGCCTGTCGGCGTGATGATTTTCCAGGGCGCCCGGCAGTCGCTGCCCTGGTTCGCCGCCTACATCGTGCTGACCGCGGTTTCGGGGTTTTTCGACTACTGGCTGACCTTCGGCGTCGAGTCCGGCGTGACCATGCAGAGCATCGCCGTGTTCTTCACGCTCAACTTCGCGGCGATGTCGACCATCATGTACCTGCTGATCAGCTTTTTCGTGCGCCAGCGCGACAAGCTGGCGGCGGACGTCAACGAGCAGAACCAGCTGCTGCTCGTCGAGCAGGAAAAATCGGAATCGCTGCTGCTGAACATCCTGCCGGCGCCGATCGCCCGGCGGCTGAAGGAGCAGCAGGGCATCATCGCCGACGGCTTCGCCGACGTCACCGTGATGTTCGCCGACATCATCGATTTCACGCGACTGGCCGAGGAGGTGCCGCCGAAGGCGATGGTCGAATTGCTGAACGAGGTGTTCTCCAGGTTCGACGCCATGGCGGATTCGCACCGGCTGGAGAAAATCAAGACCATCGGCGACGCCTACATGGTGGCTGGCGGCCTGATCGAGCACGACGGCGTCGATTTCGCGGTCGATGCCCGCGATTACACCTCGGCAATGCTCCGGCTGGCGCTGGAGATGCGCCAGTACATGCAGTTGCTGTCCGAGAAAAAGGGCATGACCCTCGGCATCCACATCGGCATCTGTTCCGGCCCGGTGGTGGCCGGCGTGATCGGCACCCGCAAGTTCATCTACGACCTGTGGGGCGACACCGTCAACACCGCGAGCCGCGTCACCGGCGAGGCCAGGACCGGAATCATCTACGTCGACGCGATGACCTACCGGCGCTCGCGCACCCAGTTCGAATACGAGGGGCCGATCCAGATCACCGGCAAGGGCAAGGGCGTCATCGAGGTTTACAGCCTGCTCGACGTGGCGCCGCACCTGCGCGACGTGACCGTCTAGCCGGCCGGGTTTCCGGCGCCGCCGAACAGCTTCTCCCACAGCGTCCTGACCGCGGTCGCGGCATCGGCCACCGTCTCCGGTTGCACCCGCGCGTAACGCTCCCCGGCGAGCCGCAGCTGGTGCTGCAGCTTGCGGAAACGGCGGTAGGCGGCGCGCGCCGCTTCCGCCTCGGCTTCGCCGATCAGGCCCAGCGCCCCCGCCGATTTCAGCAGCGCCAGATTGCCGGCATTGGCGGCGAGCTCCGGATGGTCGTGGGCATGGCCCAGCACCAGGTACTGCACCATGAATTCGACGTCGATGATGCCGCCGGGATCGTGCTTCAGGTCGAACAGGCCGCTGGCGTTGGGGTGGGCGGCCAGCATTTTCCGGCGCATTTCGACGATGCCCGCGCGCAGTTCGGCGTCTTCCCGCTTTTTGCGCAGCACGCCGGTCCGCAGTTCCTCGAAGTTGAGGCTGATGGCGGCATCGCCGGCGACGCTGCGTGCCCGGGTCAGGGCCTGGTGCTCCCACAGCCAGGCCTGCCCGAGCTGGTAGCGGCGCAGGCTTTCCAGCGGCGTGACCAGCAGGCCACTGGCGCCGTCCGGGCGCAGCCGCAGGTCGGTTTCGTAGAGCAGGCCGGCGGCGGTGGTGCTGGTCAGCCAGTGGTTGATGCGCTGGGCGAGGCGCGCGTAATTTTCCGCCGCTTCCGGCGCGGGATCGTCGTAGACGAAGACGATGTCGAGATCCGAGGCGTAGCCCAGTTCCTTGCCGCCCAGCTTGCCGTAGCCGACGATGGCGAACAGCGGCGTTTCCCGGTGGCGCTGGCGCAGGCCCAGCCAGGACAGCCGCAGCACCGCATCGAGAATCGTGCCGGCGAGATCGGACAGATGGTCGCTCAACGTTTCCAGCGGCAGCGTGCCGGCGAGGTCCTGGGCGATGAAGTGCAGCGTCTGGGTGTTCTTGAAGTGCCGCAGCAGGTCCATCTGCCGTTCGGTGTCGCCTGCGGCCGAGTCCAGCTCCTCGCGCAGTGCCGCGCGCAGCGTTTCCCAGTCGGGCGCGGCGAGCAGGGTGCGCGCGTCGAGCAGTTCGTCGAGCAGTATCGGATGGCGGGTGATGTACTGCGCGACCCAGGGGCTGGCGCTCATCAGGTCGGCGACGCGCTCGAGCGCGTGTGGATATTCGTGCAGCAGCGCGAGATAGGCTTCGCGCCGGCTGATGCTCTCGAACAGGGACAGCAGCCGTTCCGCGGTGTCGTCCGGATTGCGGCGCGACGCCGCGGTGGCGATCGCCGCGGGCACCAGCCGGTCGAGCCGGCGCTGGCTGGCCGCCGGCATCTGGCGGTAGCGGCTGCCGTTGCGGAATTGCGCGAGTTGCCGGGACAGTTCCGCGCTGCGCGCGAAACCCAGGCCGGCGAGCTGTTCCGTGGCGGCCTCGGCCGGCTCGCCCTCCGGCTGTTCCTGCCACAAGCCGGCCAGCGGATGCTCGCCGCCGCCGGCCTCGGCAAAAATGGCGTCGAAGTGCAGCGACACCGCCGCGCGGTGCCGCGCGAGTTCGGCGAGGAAGGCGCTGGCATCGGGGAAGCCCATGCTTTCGGCGAGCAGCGCGCGCTCGTCGTCCTGCCGCGGCAGGTCCTGGGTCTGCTGGTCGTCGCGGTACTGCAGCCGGTGCTCGAGGTTGCGCAGGAAAACGTAGGCCGCGCGCAGCTCGGCGACTGCCTCGGGCGCGACGAAGCCGCGCTCGCCCAGCGCGGCCAGCACCGGCAGCGTCGACTGCTGCTGCAGCGCGCGCTCGTGTCCGCCGCGGATCAGCTGGAACACCTGGGCGATGAACTCGATCTCGCGGATGCCGCCCGGCCCCAGCTTGATGTTGTCCTGCCGGTCGCGGCGGTTGACCTCGTGCCGCACCTGGCTGTGCAGGCTGCGCATCGAGGCGAGGGCGCCGTAGTCGAGATGGCGGCGGAACACGAAGGGGCGCACCAGCGCGAGCAGCGCGTCCTGCTGGTCGCCGGTCAGCGGCCGGCCCTTGATCCAGGCATAACGTTCCCAGGCGCGGCCCTGGGTGATCAGGTAGTTTTCCAGCATGTCGAAACTGACCACCAGCGGTCCGCTGTCGCCGTACGGCCGCAGCCGCGTGTCCACCCGGAACACGAAACCGTCTTCGGTCCACTCGCTGAGCGTCCCGATCAGGCGGCGCGCGAGCCGCGTGAAGAATTCGTGGTTGCTCAGGGGCCGTCCGCCGTCGGTTTCGCCGTCTTCGGGGTAGACCAGCACCAGGTCGATGTCCGAAGAGGCATTGAGTTCGGCGCCGCCGAGCTTGCCCATGCCGACCACGTGCAGTTGCTGGAGCGCGCCGTCGGTCTCGCCGCGCGGTTCCCCGTGCACGGCCGCGAGGTCGCGGTGCAACTGCGCCGTTGCCCTGCGGATGGCGATTTCGGCCAGGCGGGTCACCGTGGCCACGACCTCGTCCAGCGCGGCACGGCCGCCGAGGTCGCGCGCGATCAGCCGCGCCAGCGTCCGCTGGCGCAGGCGCCGCAGTGCGCGGCCGAGGCTGCGGTCGTCGCTGATCGGGGCGCCGTCCAGTTCGGCCTGCATGGCCCCGGCGGTGAACGGTTGATCCAGTTCCGGCGTCGAAAGCACGCCGGGATCCGCCGCCAGCAGGCGCTGCAGGTAACGGCTGTAGCGCGCGGCGAAGGCGATCGCGTCGCCGGCATCCCGCAGCCGGTTGCTGTCACCGGATTCCATCGGCGGTTCCCGCGGGTTTCGCGTTAGAATGGCTAAGCCTTTGTTTCACATTCGCATTTTATATTTTTTCAGGCCTGACATGGCTCTCGCCGCAATCCCCAGATGGATCCTCGGCAGTTCGCTGCTGATATACCGGGTGCTGACCTGGGCGGTGCTTGCGGCCGGGCTCTTGTTCGGCGCGACGGTGCTGGTCCTGCGCTACTGGATACTGCCCGACATTTCCAGCTATCGCGAAACGATTGCCCGCGTGCTGAGCGACGCGACGCAGCAGCAGATCGGCATCGGCGGCATCTCCGCCAACTGGGACGGGCTGCGTCCCCAGCTCGCGCTGACGCAGGTGGTGGTGCATGACGCGGCGGGCCGTCCGGCCCTCGAATTGCCGCGCGTGGATGCCACGCTGTCCTGGCGTTCGGCGGCGCGGCTGCAGATCAATTTCCATTCGCTGGACATCCATCGGCCGTCCTTGACGGTGCGCCGGGACAGCAAGGGCGGCATTGCGGTGGCGGGCATCGCCATGAACCTCGAGACCGGCGCGGGCAGCGGTTTTTCGGACTGGCTGCTGTCGCAGCGCGATATCGAGATCCATGACGCGCGGCTGATCTGGGATGACGGGATGCGCGCGGCGCCGGTGCTGGAACTGGACCGCCTGCAGTTCCGCATCGTCAACAGCGGCAGGCGCCATCGCATCGGGCTGCGCGCGGTGCCTCCGGCCGCGCTGGCATCACCGCTGGACCTGCGCGCCGATCTGAGAGGTGGTGATCTCCGGTCGCTGTCGTCCAACGGCCAGCTGTTCGTGCAGGTCGATCACGTCGACATCGCGGCATGGCGGCAGTGGATCGATTTTCCGGTGCATGTTCCGCAGGGCCGCGGCGCACTGCGGGCCTGGCTGACCTTTGGCAGCAACGAACTCCAGGGCGTGATCGCCGACACCCAGCTGCGCGAGGTCCGGACCCGGCTGGCCAGCAGCCTGCCCGAGCTCGACATGCGCGAACTGGGCGGACGCTTCTCCTGGAAACGCAGCGGCGACGGCATGGAGGTCGCCACCAGAAAACTGGCGTTCGTCACCGGCGACGGACTGTCGCTGCCGGCGGTGGATTTTTCGCTGCGCCTGGGCGGCGCGGGCGAGGCGGGCCATGCGCGCGGTGAACTGCAGGCCAATGCGCTGGAGCTGGCGCCGCTGGTGCAGCTGGCCGACCGCCTGCCGCTGGATGCGGAGCTGCGCAAATCGCTGACGGCCTATTCGCCAGCCGGCGCCCTGTACGACGTTTCGCTGCGCTGGAACGGCGCCTGGCCGAAGCCGGCTGCCTATGCCTTGCGCGGCCGTTTTCACGAGCTGTCGCTCCGCCGCCATGACGGCCTGCCCGGCTTTTCCGGATTCAGCGGCAACATCGACGGCACCGAAAAGGGCGGCACGCTGCACGTGGCGACGCAGAAGGCGGCGCTGGAGATGCCGCAGCTGTTCCGCGACCGGCTGCATCTGGACACGCTGTCCGGACAACTCGCCTGGTCGCAGTCGGGCGGCGGCACCGAACTGCGCTTCAGCAATTTCGCCTACGCGAACGCCGATCTCGCGGGCACCCTGTTCGGCATTTACCGGACGGCGCCGGATGGCCCGGGCACCGCCGACCTGACCGGCCACCTCAGCCGCGGCGTGGCGCAGCGGGTGACCGCGTACCTGCCGCTGACGGTGGCGAAAAGCTCGCGCGGCTGGCTCGATCGCGCATTCACGGCGGGCAGCTCCAACGACGTGCGTTTCCGACTCAAGGGCGACCTGAAGCATTTTCCGTTCGCCGACGAGCGCAACGGCGTGTTCGAGGTCGCGGCGAAGGTCAATGGCGGCGCCCTGTTTTATGGCGAAGGCTGGCCGCGGATCACCGGCATAGAAGGCGATTTCCTGTTCCGCGGCGCCCGTCTCGAAGTGAACGCGCGCGAGGCGAACATCGGCAGGGTGAGGCTCTCCAGGGTGCGGGCGCAGATACCGGATCTGCTGCACCACGAGGAGCAGTTGAACATCAGCGGTGAGGCGGAAGGCGCGACCGCCGATTTTCTGGCGTTCATCGCGGAAAGCCCGGTCAACGGGATGATCAACGGATTCACCGAGGGCATGCAGGCCCAGGGCCAGGGCCGGCTCGGCCTGAAGTTGCAGATGCCCCTGCAGACGCTGGACAAGACCAGGGTCAGCGGCAGCTACCAGCTCATCAACAACCAGTTGGTGCCGGAGCCGGGATTCCCGCCGCTGGAGCAGGTCAACGGGCGCATCGAGTTCACGCAGGACAGCGTGCGCGTGCCCGCGGCCACCGCCACCTTCCTCGGCGGGCCGTTGAGCGTGACCGCGGGCAGCCAGCGGGACGCGGCGGTCGGCATCCGGTTCCAGGGACGCATCGACGCCGATGCCGCGCGCCGTGCGGGCGGCATCGAGTGGCTGCGCCACATCCGCGGCGCCACGGACTGGCGGGGTTCGCTGAGCATGCGCAACAAGCAGGTCGACCTGCTGGTCGAATCCAGCCTGCAGGGGCTCGCGGTGAACCTGCCCGCGCCGTTCACCAAAACCGCGGTGGAGTCCGTGCCACTGCGCATCGAACGGCGCTACACGGGGCCACGCGAGGAGCGCATCGCGGCCTCCGCGGGCAATATCGCCAGCGTGGTGCTGCACCGGCGCGGCGAGGGCCGGGATGCGCGGATCGAGCGTGGCGCGCTGCGTTTCGGCGAGGGTGCCGCCGGCGAGCCGCAGCGGCCGGGCATTGCGGTGTCCGGCGCGATCAGGACGCTGGATTTCAACGAATGGCTGGCGTTGACCGGCGATGCGGAGTTCCGGGATGGCGGGCCCGCGCTTTCCTCGATCGATCTGCGCATCGACGAGGTGCGGGTTTTCGAGCGCCGTTTCGCGGACATCGGCATCAAGGCGGCCCAGCAGTCCGGGGGGCTGCAGGCGAATATCCGCGGCCGCGACATTGAGGGCGCGCTGGGCTGGCGGGGGCAAGACAAGGGGGGCAAGGGGCGGCTCACCGCGCGGCTGCGCCGGCTCAATCTGCCTGCGGCCGAACCGGCCATGCCGGCCGTTCCCGCTCAGGCTTCTCCGGCGGCGGAAGCGAAGGCTCCCGATCTGCCGGGGCTCGATGTGCTGGTCGACGAGCTGCTGATCGCGGACAGGTCGCTGGGCAGGCTCGAGCTGCATGCCGTGCCGCAGCAGCGCGACTGGCGCATCGAGCGCCTGCTGCTGGCCACGCCGGAAGGCCAGCTGAACATCGACGGGCTGTGGCAGACTTGGCTGACGCAGTCGCGGGTGCAGGCCAACGTCCGGCTCGACGTCAGCGACATCGGCCGGCTGCTGGGCCGTTTCGGTTATCCGGAGGGCGTGCGCCGCGGCATCGCCAAGCTCGAAGGCAATCTCTCCTGGTCGGGCAGTCCGCAGAAGCTGGATTACCCGACGCTCAACGGCAATTTCGTTCTCGACGCCGGCAAGGGCCAGTTCCTCAAGCTCGAGCCGGGTGTCGGCAAGCTGCTGGGCATCCTCAGCCTGCAGTCGCTGCCGCGGCGCATCTCGCTCGATTTCCGCGACATATTCAGCGAGGGGCTGGCGTTCGACGAGATCGTCGGCGCGATCAAGGTCACCAACGGTATTGCCAGCACCGACAACCTGCGCATCACCGGTCCCGCGGCGCGCATCAACATGTCGGGCAGGGTGGACCTGGCGAAGGAAACGCAGGTGCTGCGCGTGAAAATCAACCCGCAGCTGTCGGATACGGTGTCGGTGGCCGGCGCGCTGATCGGCGGTCCGATCGCGGGGCTTGCCGCCTTTGTCGCGCAGAAGCTGCTGCGCGATCCGCTGGACCAGATCGCCGCCTACGAATATGACGTCACCGGCACCTGGTCCGACCCGCTGGTGGCCAGGGTCGAGCGCCTGCAGCCGGTGGTGCCGCAGGAAACGCCGTGAATTCCTTTTTCTGCCCGGTCGGCGGCGCGCTGCTGCTGTCCTGCGCGGCCGCTGCGGCGGCGCAGGTTTCGCCCGAGCTGTGGGACCGCCCGCGTTCAGCGGCCGCGGTGATGGCGCAGGATGCGGTCCGGCAGGCGGTTGCCGCCCACCATGCGCGCGCGGGCTCGCGCATGGTCATCGTCCACGGCGCGAGGCAGGAGGCGCAGCTCCAGGCCGAGGAACTGCGGGCCTGGCTGGTGGCGCTGGCGGTGGACGGCGCGCGGCTTTCGCTGCGGGCCGATCCTGCGGCGGCGGAATTGCGGATTGAAATCAGCGAATGAGCGGACGGAAATGGGCACGAGAAAATGGGCACGAGACTGAGATCGACCGGGGGGCAGAACAGGGGCGCGGCACGCGAGGCGGATCGCGCGGAAGCCGGCGCGGTGCGGATCGCCGCGGTGCAGATGGCCTCGGGACCGCGCGTGGCGGCGAACCTGCGGGAGGCCGCGCGCCTGATCGAAATCGCCGCCGGGCAGGGCGCGCGCCTGGTCGCGCTGCCCGAGTATTTCGGCATCATGGGCATGAAGGACACCGACAAGGTCGCGGTGCGCGAGGAATACGGCAGCGGGCCGATCCAGGAATTCCTGGCGCAGACGGCGCGTGACCACGGCATCTGGATCGTCGGCGGTTCGGTGCCGCTGGTCGCCTCGTCGAAGGACAAGGTGCTCAACACCAGCCTGGTCTACGACGACCGGGGCGAATGCGTGGCCCGTTACGACAAGATCCACCTCTTCGGTTTCGAGATGGGCAGGGAAAAGTATTCCGAGGAGCGCACGATCGAGCATGGCAAAAAGGTGGTCGCCTTCGATTCGCCCTTCGGCCGCATCGGCCTGTCGATCTGCTACGACCTGCGTTTTCCCGAGCTCTACCGCGCGATGGGCGAGGTCGACCTGATCCTGGTGCCCTCGGCCTTCACCGAGACCACCGGCAAGGCGCACTGGGAGACGCTGATCCGCGCCCGCGCCATCGAAAACCTGGCCTACGTGCTGGCGCCGGCGCAGGGCGGTTATCATGTCAACGGCCGCGAGACCCACGGCGACTCGATGATCGTCGATCCCTGGGGTGTCGTTCTCGACCGCCTGCCGCGCGGCTCCGGCGTGGTTGTCGCCGGCATGAACCGCACCCATATACAGCGTCTGCGCCAGAGCCTGCCGGCGCTGCAGCACCGCACGCTGGGGCGGTAATTTATAAGTATTTGATTTTATTGATATTTTTAGGAATGTGATTCGCCATGCAAGCCGCCAACATTTTCGAGACTGCCAGCGCCACGTTGCTGGCGCCCCATGCGCTGGATGAAGGACGGCTGCAGGCGGTCTTCGGCCAGATGCTGGCGCACCGCGTCGATTACGCGGACCTCTATTTCCAGTACTCGCGCAGCGAGTCCTGGAGCCTGGAAGAAGGCATCGTCAAGTCGGGCAGCTTCAACATCGACCAAGGCGTCGGCGTGCGCGCGGTCAGCGGGGACAAGACCGCCTTCGCCTATTCCGACGACATCAGCTTCGATGCGCTGCAGTCGGCGGCGCAGGCGACGCGCGCGATCGCGCGGCAGGGCGGGGTCGGCAGCACCGCGATCTCCCGCCGGGGAGAACTGCGTGCCCTGTATGCGCCGCAGGATCCGCTGGCGAGCCTCGGCGCGCCGGAGAAGGTGGCGCTGCTGGAACGGCTCGAACGCATCGCGCGCGGGCTCGATCCGCGGGTGACGCAGGTGATGGCCTCGCTCGCCGGCGAGTACGAAGTCGTGATGGTGGCGCGCAGCGACGGCGTGCAGGCCGCCGACGTGCGGCCGCTGGTGCGGCTGTCGCTGCAGGTCATCGTCGAGTCCGGCGGGCGGCGCGAGCAGGGCAGCGCCGGCGGCGGCGGCCGCTTCGACTACGGCTATTTCACCGAGGAAATGCTTCGCGATTATGCGCAGAGGGCCGTGCAGCAGGCGCTGGTCAACCTCGATGCGCGCCCCGCCCCGGCCGGCACGATGACCGTGGTGCTGGGGCCGGGCTGGCCCGGCGTGCTGCTGCACGAGGCGGTCGGCCACGGCCTCGAGGGCGATTTCAACCGCAAGGGCACCTCGGCCTTCAGCGGCCGCGTCGGCGAGCGCGTCGCGGCGCCGGGCGTCACGGTGGTCGACGACGGCACGCTGGCGCAGCGCCGCGGCTCGCTGAACGTCGACGACGAGGGCAATCCGACCCAGCACAACGTGCTGATCGAGGACGGCGTGCTGCGCGGCTACCTGCAGGACGCGATGAACGCGCGGCTGATGGGCGTGGCACCGACTGGCAACGGCCGCCGCGAATCGTATGCCCACGTGCCGATGCCGCGGATGACCAACACCTACATGCTCAACGGCGACAGGGATCCCGCGGAGATCATCGCCTCGGTGGACCGCGGCCTGTATGCGGTCAATTTCGGCGGCGGGCAGGTCGACATCACCAGCGGCAAGTTCGTGTTCTCGGCCTCCGAGGCCTGGATGATCGAGGGCGGCAAGCTGACGCATCCGGTCAGGGGGGCGACGCTGATCGGCAATGGCCCGGATGCCCTGACCCGGGTGTCGATGATCGGCAACGATATGCGGCTCGACACCGGCGTCGGCACCTGTGGCAAGGAAGGGCAGAGCGTGCCGGTGGGCGTCGGCCAGCCGACGCTGCGCATCGACGGCCTGACGGTCGGCGGCACGGTTTAGGCCGGGACCGGTATTCGTTTATAATGCATTGAATTTAATGGAAAGTTGGAACTGCAATGCGGCATCAGACTGACGATCTGCGAATCAAGGAAATCAAGGAGCTGACCCCCCCGACGCACCTGCTGCGGGAGTTTCCGCTCAGCGAAAAGGCGGCGGCCGTGACCTTCGAGGCGCGCCAGGACATCCATCGCATCCTCCATGGCGCCGACGACCGGCTGCTGGTGATCATGGGGCCGTGCTCGGTGCACGACGTCAAGGCGGCCAAGGAATATGCCGGCCGGCTGCTGGAGGCCAAGAAAAAACTGGCCGCCGACCTGGTGGTGGTGATGCGGGTGTATTTCGAGAAGCCCCGCACCACGGTGG
>CAZHJU010000051.1:0-14982 GCA_964533495.1 uncultured Bordetella sp.
TCAGCCCTTCCAGCAGGCGCCGCATCAGCATCGCGTCGGTGATGTCGGTGACGTGAAACTCGTCGAGGCAGAGGATCTGCGCTTCGGCGGCGATGTCGCGCGCGACCAGCGCCATCGGCGACTCCCTGCCCTGGTGCGCGAACAGCGACTTGTGGATTTCCTGCATGAAACGGTGGAAATGCACGCGCTTCTTGGTGACGTCGGGCACGAAGGCGAAGAAGCCGTCCATCAGGAAGCTTTTGCCGCGGCCGACACCCCCCCACAGGTAGACGCCGCGCACGCTGCGGCCGCGGTTCAGGAAGCTGAGCAGGCCGCGCCGCTGCTGGCGCCGGTCGAAGTCGTCGTGGACGCGCTGCAGTTCGCGCGCGGCGGCGAGCTGCGCCGCGTCGGGCGTGAAGCCGTGTTCCGCGGCGCGGGCGCGCAGGAACTGGACGAAATCGGCGGCCAAGGGGAAAGGGGAAAAAACTCCGGCGGGAACGGCGCGCGGCGCGGGAGGCCGCGCCGCCGGTTACAGGTTGAGCGTCCGGTTGTCGACCGCCAGCGCCGCCTCCTTCATCGCCTCCGACAGCGAAGGATGGGCATGGCAGATCATCGCGATGTCTTCCGACGCCGCGCCGAACTCCATCGCCACCACGGCCTCGGCGATCAGTTCGGAGGCCATCGGTCCGATGACGTGCACGCCGAGGATGCGGTCGGTCTTCCCGTCGGCGAGGAATTTGACGAAGCCGGTGGTGTCGCCCAGCGCCCGCGCGCGGCCGTTGGCCATGAACGGGAAGCTGCCGGCGCGGTACTGGACGCCTTCCTGCTTCAGCTGCTGCTCGGTCCTGCCGACCCAGGCGATTTCGGGCGAGGTGTAGATCACCCAGGGCACGGTGTTGAAGTCGACGTGGCCGTGTTTGCCGGCAATGCGTTCGGCCACCGCGACGCCCTCTTCCTCGGCCTTGTGCGCCAGCATCGGCCCGCGCACGACGTCGCCGACGGCCCAGACATTGCCGAGATTGGTCTTGCAGTCGCCGTCGACGGCGACAAAACCGCGCTCGTCGATTTTGAGGCCCACCGCATTGCCGTTGAGGCCGTTGGTGTTGGGCACGCGGCCGATCGACACGATCAGCTTGTCCACGGTCAGCGTCTGCACCGCGCCGGCGCTGTCGGTGTATTCGACGGTGACGTTTTTCTTCGCGGCGATCTTGCCGACCTTGACGCCGGTGTGGATCGCGAGGCCCTGCCTGGTGAACACCTTCAGCGCCTCCTTGGCCACCTGTTCGTCGACCGCGCCGAGGAAGGCCGGCAGCGCTTCGAGCACGGTGACTTCCGCGCCGAGCCGGCGCCACACGCTGCCCATCTCGAGGCCGATGACGCCGGCGCCGATGACGCCCAGCCTCTTCGGCGTCTCGCCGATCGCCAGCGCGCCGGCGTTGTCGAGGATCAGCTTGTTGTCGAAGGGCACGTCGGGCAGCGCGCGCGGGTTCGAGCCGGTGGCGATGACCACGTGCTTCGCAGTCAGCACGTCGGCGGTCTTGCCCGAGACCTGGATCTGCCAGGCGCCGGCCGAGCCGCCGGCGAAGGCGCCGCGGCCGTGGAAAAAGGTCACCTTGTTCTTCTTGAAGAGATACAGGATGCCCTCGTTGTTCTGCTTCACCACCTTGTCCTTGCGCTTCAACATCTGCGCGACGTCGATGGCCAGTCCCTTGACCTGGATGCCGTGCTCGGCGAAGGCATGGCCGGCGTGGTCGTAATTCTCGGAGGACTGCAGCAGCGCCTTGGACGGAATGCAGCCGACGTTGGTGCAGGTGCCGCCGGGGGCGGGCTTGCCTTCCGGCGTGCTCCACTCGTCGATGCAGGCGACCTGCAGGCCGAGCTGGGCGGCGCGGATCGCGGCGATGTAGCCGCCGGGGCCGGCGCCGATGACTACGACATCAAATGATTTGGCCATGACCGAAAAACCATGTGGTGTGAGTTGAAAGAACGGCGGCGGACGCGCCGCCGCGCGCCGCCGCCGCCATGCGGTGCCTCAGATATCGAGCAGCAGGCGCGCCGGATCCTCCAGCGCGTCCTTCATCGCCACCAGCGACAGCACGGCCTCGCGGCCGTCGATGATGCGGTGGTCGTAGGACAGGGCGAGGTAGTTCATCGGCCGGATCACGATCTGGCCGTTCTCGACCACCGGGCGCTCCTTGGTGGCGTGCACGCCGAGGATCGCGCTCTGCGGCGGGTTGATGATCGGCGTCGACAGCATCGAGCCGAACACGCCGCCGTTGGAAATCGAGAACGTGCCGCCGGTCAGTTCCTCGATGGTCAGCTTGCCGTCCTGGGCGCGCTTGCCGAATTCGGCGATCTGCTTCTCGATGTCGGCCAGCGTCATCTGGTCGCAGTTGCGCAGGATCGGCACCACCAGGCCGCGCGGGCTGCCGACCGCGATGCCGATGTCGTAGTAACCGTGGTAGACGATGTCGTTGCCGTCGATCGAGGCGTTGACCACCGGGTATTTCTTCAGTGCGTGCACCGCCGCCTTGACGAAGAAGGACATGAAGCCGAGCTTGACGCCGTGCTCCTTCTCGAAACGGTCCTTGTACTTGTTGCGCAGTTCCATCACCGGCTGCATGTTGACCTCGTTGAACGTGGTCAGGATCGCCGCGGTGGACTGCGATTGCACCAGGCGCTCGGCGATGCGCGCGCGCAGGCGCGACATCGGCACGCGCTGCTCGGGGCGCTCCCCGAGATCGCCAAGGTCGACGACCGGCGCCGGGCGCGCCGCCACAGTCGCTGGCGCCGCAGGAACGGCGGCCTTGCCGCCCCCTGCCGTCGCCTGCAGCACGTCGCCCTTGGTCACGCGGCCGCCGCGGCCGCTGCCGCTGATCGAGGCGGTGTCGATGTTTTTCTCGGCGGCGAGTTTCTGCGCCGAAGGCATCGCCGGCACGGCGGCCGCGGCCTTCGCCGGCGCCGCGGGCGCGGCAGCCGGGGCTGCAGCCGGAGCCGCCTCCGCCTTCCCGACGTCGGGCTTGGCGTCGGTGTCGATGGTCGCGATGACTTCGTTGCTGGTCACCGTGCCGCCGTCGGCCTTAACGATTTTCACCAGCACGCCGGCCTGCGGCGCCGGGGTCTCGAGCACGACCTTGTCGGTCTCGATATCGACCAGGTTTTCGTCGCGTTTGACGTATTCGCCGGTTTTCTTGTGCCACGACACCAGTGTCGCCTCGGCCACCGATTCCGAGAGTTGCGGCACCTTCACTTCGACGAGCATAATTACTCCATAACCTATTGATTTAATTGATAAATTTTAATATTCCTCACCCTCGGCGAGCGGCCTCGGCTTGAACGCGCGCGGCCGGCTGCCGCCGGACAGCGTCAGCGCCTGGTCGACCAGTTCCTTCTGCTGCTTCTCGTGCAGCGACTTGTAGCCGGCCGCCGGCGAGGCCGAGGAATCGCGCCCGGCGTAGTACAGCTTCTGGTGCGGCAGCAGGTGGCGCATCAGGTAGTGCTGGATGTGCCGCCAGGCGCCCTGGTTGCGCGGCTCCTCCTGGCACCAGACGATTTCCTTCGCGTTCTTGTAACGCACGATCTGCGCGCGGAATTCCTCGTGGGCGAAGGGATAGAGCTGGGCGATGCGCACCAGCGGCAGGTTCTCGATGGCGCGGTTGCGCCGCTCGGCGCGCAGATCGTAGTAGACCTTGCCGCTGCAGAAGATCACACGCTCGACTTTTTCCGGGTCGATTTCGCGCGAATCCCAGTCCTCGTTGACCGGATTGAATTTGTCGTTGGCGAATTCCTCCAGCGGCGACACCGATTCCTTGTGGCGCAGCAGGCTCTTCGGCGAAAAGATGATCAGCGGCTTGCGGTGCGGCCGGATCATCTGGCGGCGCAGCAGGTAGTACATCTGCACCGGCGTCGCCGGCACGCAGATCTGCATGTTGTAGTCCGCGCACAGCTGCAGGAAGCGCTCGATGCGGCCCGAGGAATGCTCCGGCCCGGCGCCTTCGTAGCCGTGCGGCAGCATCATGGTCAGGCCGCACATGCGGCCCCATTTCACCTCGCCGGAGGCGATGAACTGGTCGATCACGACCTGCGCGCCGTTGACGAAGTCGCCGTACTGGGCCTCCCAGATCACCAGTTCCCTCGGGCCCGAGGTGGCATAGCCGTATTCGAAGCCGAGCACGCCCTCCTCCGACAGCACCGAGTCGATGACCACGAAATCGCCCTGGTCGGCGGCGAGGTGCTGCAGCGGCACCCAGGTGCCCTGGTCCCAGCGCTCGCGGCTCTGGTCGTGCAGCACCGCGTGGCGGTGGAAAAAGGTGCCGCGGCCGGAATCCTGGCCCGACAGCCGCACCGAGTACCCCTCGGTCAGCAGCGAGGCATAGGCCAGCGTTTCCGCCATGCCCCAGTCGAGCGGCAGCTTGCCCTCCGCCATCAGGCGGCGGTCCTGCATGATTTTCTCGACGCGCGGGTGCAGCTTGAAATTCGCCGGCACTTCGCAGACCTTGCGCGCCAGCGCCTGCAGCTTCTCCAGCGGCAGCCGGGTGTCGTCGTTCTCGTTCCAGCGGGTGCCCTTGTAGGTGCTCCAGTCGGTCTCGAACGGCGGCCTGTAGTTCGACAGGATGGTCTTGTTGGTGTGGTAGCCGTGGTCCAGCGCGTCACGGAATTCGGCGACCATTTGATCGGCCTCGGCCTCGGTGATGACGCCCTCCCCGATCAGCCGGTCGGCATAGACCTTGCGCGGCGTCGGATGGCCGTGGATGCGCCGGTACATCAGCGGCTGGGTGACCATCGGCTCGTCCTGCTCGTTGTGGCCGAGCCGGCGGTAGCAGATCAGGTCGATCACCACGTCCTTCTTGAACTTCATGCGGTACTCGAGCGCGATCTCGGTGACGAAGCAGACCGCCTCGGGATCGTCGCCGTTGACGTGGAAAATCGGCACTTCCAGCATCTTCACGACGTCGGAGCAGTACAGCGAGGAGCGCGCGTCGCGCGGATCGGAGGTGGTGAAGCCGATCTGGTTGTTGATGATGATGTGCACCGTGCCGCCGGTGCCGTAGCCGCGGGTCTCGGCGAAGTTCAGCACTTCCTGGATCACGCCCTGCCCCGAGAACGCGGCGTCGCCGTGGATCAGCACCGGCAACACCTGGGAGCCGTCGTGGTCCCGGCGGCGGTGCTGGCGCGCGCGCACCGACCCCTCGACCACCGGGTTGACGATCTCGAGGTGGGACGGATTGAAAGCGACCGTCACGTGCATCGGGCCGCCCGATGTCATCACGTTCGACGAGAAGCCGTCGTGGTACTTGACGTCGCCGGCGAGCACGTCGGGCTGCTGCTTGCCCTCGAACGAGGAGAACAGGTCCTTGGGCATCTTGCCCAGGATGTTGACCAGCACGTTCAGGCGCCCGCGGTGCGCCATGCCGATGACGAGTTCCTGCACGCCGGCGGTGCCCGCGCGCTGCAGCAGATGGTCGAGCATCGGGATCAGGCCGTCGCCGCCCTCGAGCGAGAACCGCGTCTGGCCGACGTACTTGGCGTTGAGGTACTTCTCCAGCGTCTCGGCGGCGGCCAGGCGGTCGAGCAGGTGTTTCTTGTAGGCCGCGTCGTAGGCCGGCCGGCCGCGGGTCGGCTCCAGCTTCTCCGACATCCAGCGCTTCTGCGGAATGTCGGACATGTACATGTATTCGACGCCGATGGTGCGGCAGTAGGTGTCGCGCAGCGCCTGCAGGATCTCGCGCAGCGGCGCCTTCGCCGGGCCGTGCAGCGTGCCGGTGTCGAACACCGTGTCCATGTCGCTTTCGGTCAGGCCGTAGTGCGCCGGGTCCAGCTCGGCGATGGCCGGCTTCTCGATCCGCTGCAGCGGATCGATCTCGGCGATGCGGTTGCCCTGGAAGCGGTAGGCCGAAATCAGCTGCATCACCGAGAACTGCTTCTGCAGGTTGCGCTGCGCGGCCTCGCTGCCGCCGCCGGCCGGGCGCCGGCTGCGCGCGAGATCGACGAAACGCTGCTGCACTTCGGAATGCGCGACGTCGGCCGGGCCGTCGTCGAGCTTCTGCAGCTCGTCGAAATAGCCGCGCCAGCGCGGCTCCACCGACTGCGGATCCTTCAGGTACTGTTCATAAAGGCCCTCGACGAACGGCGCGTTGGCGCCGAACAGCAGCGAAGTACCGCGGGATT
Organism: uncultured Bordetella sp.; assembly: GCA_964533495.1. Classification (GTDB taxonomy): domain Bacteria; phylum Pseudomonadota; class Gammaproteobacteria; order Burkholderiales; family SG8-41. Next base: position 6,148 of record CAZHJU010000051.1, read on the forward strand.
CCTTGATCATGTCTGCACCCGATAAAAAAGCGCCCCGCGGCATGCGGGGCGCGGGCCGTTTCCTACTTGCGTTTGCCCATCGCCACGAAATCGCGCTTCTTCGCGCCGGTGAACAGCTGGCGCGGCCGGCCGATTTTCTGCTCGGAATCGCCGATCAGCTCGTTCCACTGTGCGATCCAGCCCACGGTGCGCGCCAGCGCGAAGATCGCGGTGTACATGCTGACAGGAATCCCCAGCGCCTTGTAGACGATGCCCGAGTAGAAGTCGACGTTCGGATAGAGCTTGCGCTTGATGAAGTAGTCGTCTTCCAGCGCGATCTTCTCCAGCGCCATCGCCAGCTTGATCAGCTTGTTGTCCTTCATGTCGAGTTCCTCCAGCACTTCGTGGCAGGTGCGCTGGATGATCTTCGCGCGGGGATCGTAGTTCTTGTAGACGCGGTGGCCGAAGCCCATCAGCATCGCGTGCCCGTCCTTGTCCTTGACGCGCTTGATGAAGGCCGGGATGTTCTTCACGTCGCCGATTTCGTCGAGCATCTTCAGCACGGCCTCGTTGGCGCCGCCGTGCGCCGGACCCCAGAGGCTGGCGATGCCGGCGGAAATGCAGGCGAAGGGATTGGCGCCGGTGGAGCCCGCCAGGCGCACGGTCGAGGTCGAGGCGTTCTGCTCGTGGTCGGCGTGCAGGATCAGGATGCGGTCCATCGCGCGCGAGATCACCGGATTCGGCTTGTATTCCTCGCAGGGGCTGCCGAACATCATGTGCAGGAAATTCTCGGTGTACGAGAGATTGTTCTTCGGGTACATGAACGGCTGGCCCGAGTTGTACTTGTAGGCCATCGCGGTGATCGTCGGCAGCTTGGCGATCAGGCGGAAGGCCGAAATCTCGCGGCTGCGCGCGTCGTAGATGTCGATGGAGTCGTGGTAGAACGCCGACAGCGCGCCGACCACGCCGCAGAGCACCGCCATCGGGTGCGCGTCGCGGCGGAAACCGCGGAAGAAATAGGTCAGCTGGTCGTGCACCATCGTGTGCCTGGTGACGATGTCGTCGAACCCGGTCTTCTGCTGCTTGTTCGGCAGCTCGCCGTTCAGGATCAGGTAGGCGACCTCGAGGAAGTCGCACTTCTCGGCGAGCTGTTCGATCGGATAGCCGCGGTAGAGCAGCACGCCCTCGTCGCCGTCGATGAAGGTGATGTTCGAGCGGCAGCTCGCCGTCGACATGAACCCCGGGTCATAGGTGAATTTGCCGGTCTTGTTGTAGAGGCTGCGGACATCGATCACGTCGGGGCCTATGGTGCCGCCGAAAATCGGGAAATCCACCGAAGGGGTGCCATCGCTGAAAGACAGGGTTGCCAGCTTTTCCTTCATAACTATCTCCGTATAATCAGTTACTTATGCTATTTGTCGCAGGTAAGATATCGATCAGGACATCCGCTTCCCTGCCACCGCGTTCACCGCTGCTGCAACTGCCGGACCAAGACCGCGTAGCGCACAGGCGGCTCCTCCTGCCCCATGACCCAAGCCAGCAAGCGGGTGTCAGCCTCGCCCAGAAACGCCTTGAAGACACCCAGTTGCCCGGGGGACAAACTTTCCAGCTCGGCCTCGATGAACCGGTTCAGCACCAGGTCCAGTTCGAGCAGGCCGCGCCGGCACTGCCAGCGGATACGGTCCAGGTCTCCCATATCCGCCTTCCCGTCAGACAGTACGCTTGACCAGCAGATCCTTGATCTTGCCGATCGCCTTCGTCGGATTCAGCCCCTTCGGGCAGACGTCGACGCAGTTCATGATCGAATGGCAGCGGAACAGCCGGTACGGATCCTCGAGGTTGTCCAGCCGCTTGCCGGTCGCCAGGTCGCGGGTGTCGGCGAGGAAACGGTAGGCCTGCAGCAGGCCGGCCGGGCCGACGAACTTGTCCGGGTTCCACCAGAACGAGGGGCAGGACGTCGAGCAGCAGGCGCAGAGGATGCACTCGTAGAGGCCGTTGAGCTCCTCGCGGTCCTCGGGCGACTGCAGGCGCTCGGTTTCGGGACGCGGCGTGTCGTTGATCACGTACGGCGTCACCGAGTGGTACTGCTTGAAGAACTGCGACATGTCGACGATCAGGTCGCGGATCACCGGCAGGCCGGGCAGCGGGCGGATCACCACCGGCTCCTTCAGGTCGGCGATCTTGGTGATGCAGGCCAGGCCGTTCTTGCCGTTGATGTTCATCGCGTCGGAGCCGCAGACGCCCTCGCGGCAGGAGCGGCGGAAGGAGAAGGTGTCGTCGACGGACTTCAGGCGCACCAGCGCGTCGAGCAGCATGCGGTCGGTGGGCTCCAGCGCGATGTCGTAATCCTGCATGTACGGCTTGGCATCGACGTCGGGGTTGTAGCGGTAGATGGAAAGGCGCATCTCTGTTTCCTGGTTATCAGTAGACCCGAGCCTTCGGCTCGAAGGATTCGACGGTCAGCGGCTTCAGGTTCACCGAACGGTACTCGAGGCGGTTGCCCTCCTTGTACCAGAAGGTGTGCTTCATCCAGTTGACGTCGTCGCGGTTCGGGAAATCGCTGCGGTCGTGGGCGCCGCGCGATTCCTGGCGGGCATGCGCCGACACCATCGTCGACACCGCGACCTCGACCAGGTTTTCCAGCTCCAGCGCCTCGACGCGCGCGGTGTTGAACACCTTGCTCTTGTCCTTGAAATACAGGTTCTGGGCGCGCTGCGCGACCTCGGTGATCCTGCGCACGCCCTCCGCCAGGCTGTCCGGGAAGCGGAACACGCCGCAGTGCAGCTGCATCGTGCGCCGCAGCTCGGCGCCGACTTCGTGCACGCTCTCGCCCGATTTCGCCGAATCCAGCCGCGCCAGCCTGGCCAGCGCGCGGTCCGCGGCGTCCTTCGGCAGTTCCTGGTGGGCGATGGCATCGGCCCTGAGGTCCTTGACCACCTGTTCGCCGGCGGCCTTGCCGAACACCAGCAGGTCGAGCAGCGAGTTGGTGCCGAGGCGGTTGGCGCCGTGCACCGACACGCAGGCGCATTCGCCGGCCGCGTACAGGCCCTTCACGACGGCGCCGCTGCTGTGGCCCGCGAGCGCCTGGCCGTGCATGTTGGTGGGTACGCCGCCCATCTGGTAATGGCAGGTCGGCACCACCGGGATCGGGTCCTTCGCCGGATCGACGTTGGCGAACTTCTTGGCAATCTCGCGGATGCCAGGCAGCCGCTTGTCGATGACGTCGGCGCCGAGGTGGTCGAGCTTGAGCAGGATGTGGTCCGCGTCTTTGCCGGCGCCGCGGCCTTCCTTGATCTCGGTGGCCATCGCGCGCGCGACCACGTCGCGGCTCGCCAGGTCCTTCACCGTCGGCGCGTAACGCTCCATGAAGCGCTCGCCGTTCTTGTTCAGCAGGAAGCCGCCCTCGCCGCGCACGCCCTCGGTGATCAGCACGCCGGCGCCGGCGACGCCCGTCGGGTGGAACTGCCAGAACTCCATGTCCTCCAGCGGGATGCCGGCGCGCGCCGCCATGCCGAGGCCGTCACCGGTGTTGATGAAGGCGTTGGTGCTGGCCGCGTAGATGCGCCCCGCGCCGCCGGTGGCGAGCAGCGTCGCCTTCGCGTGCAGGATGCAGACTTCGCCGGTCTCCATTTCCATCGCCACCACGCCGAGCACGTCGCCGGCCTGGTTGCGGACCAGGTCGAGCGCCATCCACTCGACGAAGAACTGGGTCTTCTCGCGCACGTTGCGCTGGTAGAGCGTGTGCAGCATCGCGTGGCCGGTGCGGTCGGCCGCGGCACAGGCACGTTTGACCGCGCGCTCGCCGTAGTTGCTGGTATGGCCGCCGAAGGGGCGCTGGTAGATCTTGCCGTTGTCGAGACGGTCGAAGGGCATGCCGTAGTGCTCGAGTTCGATCACCGCCTCGTTGGCCTTGCGGCACATGAATTCGATCGCGTCCTGGTCGCCGAGGTAGTCGGAGCCCTTGACGGTGTCGTACATGTGCCAGTGCCAGTTGTCCGGCTCCTCGTTGCCAAGCGAGGCGGAAACCCCGCCCTGTGCCGCCACGGTGTGCGAGCGCGTCGGGAACACCTTGGACAGCACGGCCACCCGCAGGTTGGCCTCCGCCAGCTGCAGCGCCGCGCGCAGGCCCGAACCGCCCGCGCCGACGACCACCGCGTCAAATTGTCTTGTTGTGATTGCCATTGCCTATTTGCCCCACAGAATCTGTAACGCCCATGCGCCGTAGGCGATGAGGGCGAGGATCACCACCACATACAGGGTCAGCCGCAGGCCGGCGTCCTTGATGTAGTCCATGAAAATGTTGCGCACGCCGACCCAGGCATGGAACAGCAGCGCGACGAGGAACAGCACCGTCGCGTGGCGCATGAGATCCATCTGCCACAGCGCCTTCCAGTGCCAGTAGTCGAATGCCGGCAGCATCACCAGCGCCATCAGCACCAGCAGCGTGTAGGCGATCATCACCACCGCGGTCACGCGCTGCGCGAGCCAGTCGCGCAGGCCGTAATGCGCCCCTACCACCTGGCGGTTCACCATAAGGCCACCCCCACCGCCAGCGTCAGCGCGATGCCCACGGCCAGCACGATCATGCTGGTCAGGCGCGCGGTTTCCAGCTCGACGCCGACGTGCAGGTCGAGAAACAGGTGGCGGAAGCCGGCCAGCAGGTGGTGCAGATAGCCCCACAGCAGGCCGAGCAGCACGATTTTCACCAGCGGATTCGCCATCACCGACTGGAATCCGGCGAAAGAGGCCGGCGATTCCAGCGTCGACTGGAACAGCCACAGCAGTAGCGGAATCGCGAGGAACAATACGGCACCGCTGATCCGGTGCATGATGGATATGATGGCCGGCAGGGGCTGCCGGATCTGCATCAGGTTCAGATGCTTGGGGCGGGGTTTGGCAACTGTCGACGACACGCGCTCTCCTTGATTGCGGTTTGTTCAACATGCCGGCTGCCTGGCCGATGCGCGGAAACAGCTGGTGCAAGCTGCTGTTTCCGGACCCGCCACAACGGCCGTGATGCTGCGCTGCACGCGCAGACCATCAGTTGAGAGTTTTTAGCACCAGTGAGCCCGGGTTTTAGCCGGACTCAAGCTGCAATTAAACGCATGAAATACTACCAGCTTTCATCCATTGACGGAACGCCGGGCAAGGTCCTGTATCAGTAAAAACCGTTCATGTGACGGTGCCGCATTGACGCGTGCGTAAAGCAGGCCGGGCAGGCATTCCACATGCCGTCATGCGATGCCGCGCCGGAGACGCGGCCATTTCTTCCTTTCTTTCCTTTCTTCTTCCGCGTCAACGGCGCATCGCCCGGGGCAAGACGCGAATTCCTGGTGGATTCCCGACGTCGTGGACTCCGTGTTGACCGCATTTCCCGCGGTTGGCTATCATCGACGGGCTATTCCGGTGTCGGCAATGCGATGTGACGGTTCCTCCCCGGCACTGCCGCCCTTCTCCAAAAACCAAGGAAATTCAGGAGCTTCCAGATGAAACAACCCATGCGCGTGGCGGTCACGGGCGCTGCCGGCCAGATCGGCTACAGCCTGCTGTTCCGCATTGCCAGCGGCGAAATGCTCGGCAAGGATCAACCGGTCATCCTTCAGTTGCTGGAGATTCCGGATGAACGCGCACAGAAGGCGCTGAAGGGCGTGATGATGGAACTCGACGACTGCGCCTTCCCGCTGCTGCAGGGCATGGTGCCGGCCTCCGATCCGATGGTCGCCTTCGGCGACGCCGACGTCGCGCTGCTGGTCGGCGCGCGCCCCCGCGGCCCCGGCATGGAACGCAAGGACCTGCTCGAAGCCAATGGCAAGATCTTCGCGCCGCAGGGCAAGGCGCTGTCCGAAGTGGCCAAGCGCAACGTCAAGGTGCTGGTGGTCGGCAACCCCGCGAACACCAACTGCCTGATCGCGATGAACAACGCGCCGAACCTGAAGCCCGAGAACTTCTCGGCGATGATGCGCCTCGACCACAACCGCGCGCTGACCCAGGTCGCCCAGAAGATCGGCAAGCAGGTCACCGACATCAGGAAGATGGTGGTCTGGGGCAACCACTCGGCCACCCAGTATCCGGACGTTTTCCACGCCACCTGCGGCGGCAAGAAAGTGTGGCCGATGATCCGCGACAAGGCCTGGCTGGAGAACGACTTCATCCCGACCATCCAGAAACGCGGCGCGGCGATCATCGACGCCCGCGGCCTGTCCTCGGCGGCCAGCGCGGCCAATGCCGCGATCGACCATGTCCGCGACTGGGTGCACGGCACCCGCGCCGGCAACTGGGTCAGCATGGGCATTCCCTCGGACGGCAGCTACGACATCCCGCAGGGCATGATTTACGGCTTCCCGGTCACCTGCAAGGACGGCAAGTACGGCATCGTGCAGGGCCTCAAGCAGAGCAGTTTCAGCCAGGCCCGCATGCAGGCCACGCTGCAGGAACTGCAGGAAGAACGCGACTCCATCCGCGGACTGCTCGGCTGAACGGAGCGCGCCGCAAGCGGAAAAAACGGACCCTGCCCGATGCAGCGTCCGTTTTTTTTCGGCCATCGTTGAAGGGAAGGAATTCCAGATGAGTGACAACACCGCACCCGCCGGCTTCAAGCCGAAAAAATCCGTGGCCCTGTCGGGCGTGCCCGCCGGCAGCACGGCGCTGTGCACGGTCGGCCGCAGCGGCAACGACCTGCACTACCGCGGCTACGACATTCTCGACATCGCGGAGACCTGCGAATTCGAGGAAATCGCCCACCTGCTCGTGCACGGCAAGCTGCCCAGCGCGGCGGAACTGCGCGCCTACAAGGCCAAGCTGAAATCGCTGCGCGGCCTGCCTGCCGTCGTGCGCAATGTGCTCGAGCAACTGCCGCCGGCGGCGCATCCGATGGACGTCATGCGCACCGGCTGCTCGGCGCTGGGCGCGGCGCTGCCCGAGCGCGAAGACCACAATCCGCCCGGCGCGCGCGACATCGCCGACCGCCTGATGGCCTGCTTCGGCTCGATGCTGCTCTACTGGCACCACTACAGCCAGAACGGCCGCCGCATCGAGGTCGAGACCGACGACGACTCGATCGGCGGCCATTTCCTGCACCTGCTGCACGGCAGGCCCGCCTCCGAATCCTGGGTGCGCGCGATGCACACCTCGCTGAACCTCTACGCCGAGCACGAATACAACGCCTCGACCTTCACCTGCCGCGTCATCGCCGGCACCGGCGCCGACATCCATTCCGCGATCACCGGCGGCATCGGCGCGCTGCGCGGCCCCAAGCACGGCGGCGCCAACGAGGTCGGCTTCGAGGTCATGAACCGCTACGAGACGCCGGAGGCCGCCGAAAACGACATCGTCACCCGCATCGCCAACAAGGAAGTCGTGATCGGCTTCGGCCACCCGGTCTACACCATCGCCGACCCGCGCAACAAGATCATCAAGGAAGTCGCGCGCAAACTGTCGAAGGAAGCCGGCGACCTGCGGATGTTCGACGTCGCCGAGCGCATCGAGACGGTGATGATGCGCGAGAAAAAGATGTTCGCGAACCTCGACTGGTACTCGGCGGTGTCCTACCACCGCCTGGGCGTGCCGACGCCGATGTTCACGCCGCTGTTCATCATCGCGCGCACCAGCGGCTGGTCGGCCCACGTCATCGAGCAGCGCATCGACAACAAGATCATCCGCCCGACGGCGGTCTACACCGGTCCCGAAAACCGCAGCTTTGTGCCGTTGTCGAAACGCTGAAAAAACGGATCAAAACCTCTGCGGCCAACCGCCTTTAAGCCTTTACATCAGGATTCCACCATGTCCGCCCACATCTCCAACGTCCGCCCCAAACCCGACCAGGTCATCACCGACATCGCCGACTACGCCGCGAAGGCGAAAATCGGCAGCGCCGAGGCCTACAACACCGCGCGCCTGTGCCTGATGGACACGCTCGGCTGCGGCTTCGAGGCGCTGTCCTACCCCGCCTGCACCAAGCTGATGGGGCCGGTGGTGCCGGGCGCGACGATGGCCGGCGGCGCAAAAGTGCCCGGCACGTCCTTCCAGCTCGACCCGGTGATGGCCGCCTTCAACATCGGCTGCATGATCCGCTGGCTCGACTTCAACGACACCTGGCTCGCCGCCGAATGGGGACACCCTTCGGACAATCTCGGCGGCATCCTCGCGATGGCCGATTACCTGTCGCGCCAGGCCGTTGCCGCGGGCAAAAAGCCGCTGGTCATGCGCGACGTGCTGACCGGCATGATCAAGGCGCATGAAATCCAGGGCGTCATCGCGCTGGAAAACAGCTTCAACCGCGTCGGCCTCGACCATGTGCTGCTGGTCAAGGTGGCCTCCACCGCGGTGGTGTCGGCGATGCTGGGACTCTCCCGCGACGAGATCATCAACGCCGTGTCCAACGCCTGGGTCGATGGCCAGTCGCTGCGCACCTACCGCCACGCCCCCAACACCGGCTCGCGCAAGTCCTGGGCCGCCGGCGACGCCACCAGCCGCGCGGTGCGCCTCGCGCTGATGGCGGCCAAGGGCGAGATGGGCTACCCGTCGGTGCTGTCGGCGAAGGGCTGGGGTTTCTACGACGTGCTGTTCAAGGGCAAACCCTTCCGGTTCACCCGCCAATACGGCTCCTACGTGATGGAGAACGTGCTGTTCAAGATCTCCTTCCCGGCGGAGTTCCACGCCCAGACCGCGGTGGAATGCGCGATCCAGCTCCATCCGCAGGTCAGGAACCGCCTGAACGACATTAAGAAGGTCGTCATCACGACCCACGAATCGGCGATCCGCATCATCGACAAGAAAGGACCGCTGAACAACCCGGCCGACCGCGACCACTGCATCCAGTACATGGCGGCCATCGGGCTGATCAAGGGCAACCTGACC
>CAZHJU010000052.1:0-14928 GCA_964533495.1 uncultured Bordetella sp.
ATCCCCACTGTGTGCCAGATTACGACTCACAGTACAAGTCCATAACACGCTCTAGATGACGCCCACCGGTTCGTGGCCTATCGTCAGCCCGCGCGCGACCGGGTACTCGCCCTTGAGGATGTGCACGTCGGTTCCGCAGATGGTAGTGGTCGTAACCCGCAGCAACGCGTCGCGCGGACCCACTTTGGGAACGGCTTTCTCTTCCAGGACAATGCGGCCGGGTCCTGCAAAAACAGCGGCTTTCATCGTGCTGCCGCGTTTCCGTGCCGGCGTGGGAGCGGGGTGTGTCATGGCTTGTCTCCTGTCGTTGCCCGGGCATCAGTTTATGAATGATTTTCACCGAAGCGCAAGCGATTGCCGGATGGACCGACAATTCTGAACCGCTTTTGTTTCATCTTCGAGCGCAGCTCGATGATTTTTCCACGACCGCAAAACTGCCGTGCGCGGGACGATGGATGGTCCGCGGAAGTTTCGGCAGGAAATCCGCCCGGGCCTTCGGGACCTGTGGGACGAAGAAGGAATGCTGCGAGGAATGCTGTGCGACCATGTTCGTGTCGACGACACGGCATTCGAGGCCGGCGAAACATGCCTCGATCGGCGGTGCATTGACGACCGTGGCAGGCCCGCGCCTGCCTGCGCGCGCGCTGTGCCTGTTAAACTCCGCGCGTGTCCGATCTCGCTTCCGTCTTCTCCGCCACCGGCGCGCTTGCGCAGGTCGTGCCCGGTTTCCGCGCCCGCGCAGGGCAGTTGGAGATGGCCAAGGCGATAGAAAAAACTATTTATAATCAACAAGTTATTGTTGCAGAGGCGGGGACCGGCACGGGCAAGACCTTTGCCTACCTGGTGCCGGCGCTGCTCTCCGGCGGCAAGGTCATCATCTCCACCGGCACCAAGACGCTGCAGGACCAGCTCTTCGGCCGCGACATTCCCACGGTGCGCGACGCGCTGCGCGTGCCGGTGACGGTGGCGTTGCTGAAGGGGCGCGCGAACTACGTCTGTCACCATCACCTCGAGCGCGCGAAGAACGACGGCCGGCTGCCGACGCGCGACGACGTGATGCATCTGGCGCGCATCGAGAGTTTCGCGCGCATCTCGACCACCGGCGACCGCGCCGACTGCGCCGAGGTGCCGGAAAACGCCGGCGTGTGGCCGCTGGTGACTTCCACCCGCGACAACTGCCTCGGTTCGCAGTGCGAGCATTACGACCGGTGCTTCGTCATGAAGGCGCGCAAGCAGGCGCTGGAGGCGGACGTGGTGGTGGTCAATCACTACCTGTTCTTCGCCGACGTGATGCTGCGCGAGGAAAGCGTCGCCGAGCTGCTGCCGGCCTGCAACACGGTGATTTTCGACGAGGCGCACCAGCTGCCGGAAACGGCGAGCCTGTTCTTCGGGCAGTCGGTGTCGACGACCCAGCTGCTGGATCTCGCGCGCGACGCGCGCATCGAGGGCGCGACCGGCGCCAGGGATTTCGCAGCGCTGCCGGCGGCCGCCAACCTGCTGGAGAAGGCGGCGCGCGACCTGCGGCTGGCGTTCGAGGATGGCGGCGCGCGCATGCCGGCAGCGCTGCTGCGCAAGCGCAAGGACGTGACCGAGGCGCTGGCAACGGCCACTGAGCGCCTGACCGAGCTGGCCGAAGCGCTGCACGGCCAGGCCGCGCGCAGCGAGGGACTGCAGAAATGCTTCGAGCGCGCCGACGGGTTGCGCGCCCAGCTCGCGGGTTGGCGCGAGGACAAGGACGCCGCGCTGGTGCGCTGGGTGGAGGTGTTCCACCAGTCGGTGCAGTTCAACGCGACGCCGCTGTCGATCGCGGAGATTTTCAGGAAGCAGGTCGAGGCGCAGGCGCGGGCCTGGGTGTTCACCTCGGCGACGCTGTCGGTGAACGGCGATTTCTCGCATTACGTCGGCGAGCTAGGCATCGAGGCCGCGCAGACCGCGAGCTGGCCGAGCCCCTTCGACTTCGAGCGGCAGGGCCTGCTCTACGTGCCGCAGGGGTTGCCCGAGCCGAACACGCCGGATTACACCGCGGCGGTGGTCGAGGCCGCGCTGCCGGCGGTCGAGGCGAGCGGCGGCCGGGCCTTCCTGCTGTTCACCAGCCTGCGCGCGATGCGCGAGGCGCGCGAGCTGCTGGCGGAGGCCTTCAGGAAACGCGGCTGGGATTACCCGTTGCTGGCGCAGGGCGACGGCTCGCGCAGCGAGCTGCTGGAGCGTTTCCGCGCGCTGGGCAACGCGGTGCTGGTCGGCAGCCAGTCGTTCTGGGAGGGCGTCGACGTGCGCGGCGAGGCGCTGTCGCTGGTGATGATCGACAAGCTGCCGTTCGCGCCGCCCGACGATCCGGTGCTGGCGGCGCGCATCGAGAAGATCAACGCCGAGGGCCGCAACGCCTTCATGGAATACCAACTGCCGCGGGCGGTGATTTCGCTGAAGCAGGGCGCCGGGCGGCTGATCCGCGACGAGGCCGACCGCGGCGTACTGATGATCTGCGATCCGCGGCTGATTTCGAAGTCGTACGGCAAGCGCATCTGGCGCAGCCTGCCGCCGATGAAACGTTCGCGCGATCCCGCCGACGTCGCGGCGTTTTTCGGGCGGGAGATGCCGCTCGTCGCCTGAGTCCGTCATGCCGGCGGATGCCGGCATCCGGGAGGGTTACCGGGGCGGTGGCAGCGCCGACCGCGGCCTTGCAGGTTCGCGGCGCAGGTGCGAACGCACCATGTCGATGTGGCTACGCAGCACGTAGACATGGTTCCAGTAGGTCAGCGGCACGCTGGTGTCGTCGACGCCGTCCTCGATTTCCTCGAGCCGGGCGAGCAGGTCGGCGGTGTCGGTCGTGTCCGGATTGCGCCGCGCCTCGAGCTCGACCGCCTTCAGCTCGCGGTACCAGCGGAACACCTTGCGCTTGATTTTCCAGTCGTAGACCACCGGCATCAGGCGCAGCACCGGGATCAGCACCGCGATCAGCGGCACCAGCAGCACCAGCAGGCGTTCGAACAGGTTGGCGACCCAGAACGGCATGTAGCGCTGCAGGAAGGGCGGCCCGGACTTGAAGTAGCGCTGCGTGTCCTCGCTGATCGGGAAGTCGCCTTCGCGTGCCGCGGGGAATTCGCCGCCGTGGCGGAACACGCCCGGACCGCCGTGCACCTTGGTCGCCGCCTGCAGCAGCACCGAAACCAGCGCCGGGTGGAAATCCTCGCGGGCGACGAGATGGGTGGTCGAGGCGACCATGCGCACGTTCGACGACGGGATGTCGGCGCCGAGGTCGATCATGCCGCGCGGCAGCGTGATCGCCGAGAGATAGTGGAATTTCCGCGCCAGTGCTTCCGAGTGCGACAGGCTCATCAGGCGGATGCCCGGCGTTTTCAGCAGCCGCTGCACCACCGGCGCGTCGGGCGCGGCGACGAACAGCACGGCGTCGAGGCGGCCGGCGATCAGGGCGTCCGCCGCGTCCCGGCCGGTCAGCGGCGACAGCACCATGCCGGGTTTCAGCGCGTTGCCGGCCTCGAGCACGTGGGTGACCAGCACGCGGGTGCCGCTGCCTTCGGGACCGACGGCGATGCGTTTGCCGGAAAGCTGGGCGAGCAGCGTCCGCGGGTTGTCGTCGCGGTAGAAAATCCACAGCGGCTCGTAATACAGCGCGGCCAGCGAGACCAGGCCCTGCGCCTGCTCCGGCGTGGCGACGCCGCCCTGCACCAGCGCGACCTCGACGCCGGACTCGGGGTCGGCGAGGCGCTGCAGGTTTTCGATCGAGCCCGCCGACGGCCGCACCTCGACGCGGATGCGTTCCTTCGCCAGCAACTCGCGGTAACGCTCGCCGTACATGTGGTAGGCCCCGGCCTTGTTGCCGGTGGAGATGACGAAGCTGCCCGGCGGCGCGGGCCGCACGAAACGGTAGGTGATCAGAAAGGCGCCACCGATGATCAGCGCGGCGATGAGGGTGACGATCGACAGTTCGCGGTAGGCGATGGTGCCGCCGGGCCTGCGCAGCCGCTGGAGCAGGTTTTTCTTTTTGCCGGTTTCGTTCATGTCGGTATGTTCGTCAGTCGGTGAGCCAGCGCCACAGCAGCCATGCGAGCACGATCCAGAGCAGCACGACGACCACGGCGGCGACGACATTCTGGGGTTTCGGTTTGCGCGCGTCCAGCCAGGCCTGCGCCTGTGCGCGGGATTTCGCCATCACCGGCGCCGGGATCAGCTTCAGCACGATCCAGATGCCGAGCGGCAGCAGGATGGCGTCGTCGACGAAACCCAGCACCGGGATGAAGTCCGGGATGAGGTCTATCGGGCTGAAGGCGTAGGCCACCACCAGCACGGCGAATGCCTTGGCGTACCACGGTGTCTGCGGGTGGCGGCAGGCGAACCACAGCGCGACGATGTCCCCTTTCAGCAGCTTCGCCCAGCGCTTCAGGGTTTGCAGCATGGCTTTATTTGGCGGCGCGCAGCCCGACTGGCACGGCCCACAGGTCGTGGGCGTCGGATTTGGTGATCCTGACCTGCGCGAATTCGCCGGGCCTGAGCTTCCCGCCTTGGCGGATGATCACGCGGCCGTCGATTTCAGGGGCGTCGGCCGGCGAGCGCGCGACCGCGCCGTCCGGGCCGGCCTCGTCGACCAGCACGGTCATGGTGCGGCCGACCTTGCGTTTCAGCCGCGCCGCGCTGATCTTTTCCTGCACGGCCATGAAGCGCGCGCGGCGCTCTTCCTTGAGTTCTTCCGGCACCGGGTCGGGCAGGGCGTTGGCGGCGGCGCCTTCGACCGGCGAGTAGGCGAAGCAGCCGACGCGGTCGAGCTGCGCTTCTTCGAGGAAGCCGAGCAGGTCCTCGAACTCGTCTTCGGTTTCGCCGGGAAAGCCGACGACGAAGGTGCTGCGGATCGTCAGTTCGGGACAGGCCGCGCGCCAGGCCTGGATGCGTTTCAGCGTGCCTTCGGCATTCGCCGGCCGTTTCATCAGCTTCAGGATGCGCGGGCTCGCGTGCTGGAAGGGCACGTCGAGGTAGGGCAGCAGGCCGCCTTCGGCCATCAATGGAATGACTTCGTCGACGTGCGGATAGGGGTAGACGTAGTGCAGCCGCACCCAGGCGCCGAGGCTGGCCAGCGCCCGCACGAGCTCGGTCATGCGCGTTTTCAGCGGCCGGCCGTTCCAGAAGCCGGTGCGGTACTTGACGTCGACGCCGTAGGCGCTGGTGTCCTGCGAGATCACCAGCAGTTCCTTCACCCCGGCTTTCACCAGGTTCCCGGCCTCGGTCATCACGTCGCCGATCGGCCGGCTGACGAGATCGCCGCGCATCGAGGGAATGATGCAGAAGGTGCAGCGGTGGTTGCAGCCTTCGGAAATCTTGAGATAGGCGTAGTGCCGCGGCGTGAGCCGGATGCCCTGCGGCGGCACGAGGTCGGTGTAGGGATCGTGCGGCTTCGGCAGGTGGGTGTGCACTGCCGTCATCACCGCTTCGGTCGCGTGCGGGCCGGTGACGGCGAGCACCTTCGGGTGGTGCTCGCGCACGATGTCGCCCTTGGCGCCGAGGCAGCCGGTGACGATGACGCGGCCGTTTTCGGCGAGCGCCTCGCCGATGGCGTCCAGCGATTCCTCGACCGCGGCATCGATGAAGCCGCAAGTGTTAACGACGACGAGGTCGGCGTCCCGGTACGACGGCGCGACGAGGTAACCCTCGGCGCGCAGCTGCGTCAGGATGTGCTCGGAGTCGACGGTGGCCTTGGGACAGCCGAGCGAGACGAAGCCGACCTTGCGCGGGGGAGTGGGCACGACGGGAAGCGGGTGCGGGTCAGGGAAACGGAAGCGGGGGAAGCGGGCGGAACGGTGTTACGACTTCGGTTCGTCGCCGTCGTCTTTTTTGGGCTCGCCGCCGGGGGCGCCGGGAAATCCCGGGAAGGGGAAGTTGCCCCAGAGGTTGCGGGTCTGCGCCGAGAGCTGGTTCTGCATGTCGAGGAAGGTGCGCGCGCTCTGTTCGAGGTAGCGGCTCATCAGGCCCTGCATCGCCGGCCCCTGCATCTTGACGAATTCGTTCCAGGTGTCGGAGTTGAGCATCGGATTCTGGCCGTAGACCTGGCGCGACTGATCCTGCAGCTTCTGCTGGATCTGCATGAAGGTCTGGATGTTCTTTTCGAGGTAGCTGCCCATCATGCCCTGCATGGCGTTGCCGTAGAAGCGGATGATCTGGGACAGCGAATCGCTGGAGAACATCGGCTCGCCGGCGGATTCCTCCTCCAGGATGATCTGCAGCAGGATGCTGCGCGTCAGGTCATCCTTGGTCTTGGCGTCTTCCACCTTGAACTCGACGTTTTCGAGCACCAGCTTCTTGACGTCGGCCAGCGTGATGTAACTGCTGGTCTCGGTGTCGTAGAGCCGCCGGTTGGGGTATTTCTTGATGATTCTGGCCTCTGCGCTCATGGGGGAACCCTGAATGGAAGTCAGTGAAAATTATCGCATAGCAAATGCTGCAATGCAACCTCAGATATAAAAAAATATCAATAAAATCAAATACATAGTAATTCAGGCAATGCTGCGAAAAAGATGGCGCAATATTGATCGTGATCAAACGCGCCGTTGCCGGCATGGGGGATAGTCAATTATTGGAGCAAACCTTTTTTGGCGGAGGTACCCATGTCCAAATCATCCGATCCCGTCGGCGAAATCAATCAGAAGGCGGTCGAGGCCGCGATGAACCTGACCCGGCTTTCGATCGAGCAGGGCGAACGCCTGCTCAAGCTGCAGTTCGATGCCGTCAGCGGCATGCTCGAGGACGGCATGAAAACCGCCCGCGCGCTGACGGAAGCCCGCGATCCGCAGCAGTGGGGCGCATTGCAGCAGCAGAACGCGCAGGACATGCTCGACCGCCTGACCGCGTACTCGCGCAGCATCCACGAGGTGGTGGACAGGACGCAGAAGGAAATCGGCGGCGCTTTCGAGGACCGGCTGAAGGCGATGAACGCGCAGACCCGGGACATGGTCGACGAGATGGCGAAGACCGCGCCGTCCGGGTCGGAGCCGGCGTTTGCGGCCATGAAGCAGACGCTGTCGGCGGCGGGCGCGCTGGCCGAGACCATGTCGAAGACGGCGCAGCAGTTTGCGCATTCCGCCGAATCGGCGATCAGGGCGGCGGCGGAGACGGCCGTCAAAACCGGCAAGGGCGGCAAGCCGCGTGCCTGACGTCGCGCCGGTCCAGGAAACAGAGCGAGAGAGGATGAGAACGCCCGCGGTTTCCGCGGGCGTTTTTTTCCGGGCCGCGGCCGATTACTGCATGTGCTGACCGCCGTTGATCGCGATGTTGGCGCCGGTGACGAAGGCGGCTTCTTCCGAGCAGAGGTAGGCGACCAGTCCCGCGACTTCTTCGGGCTTGCCGAGGCGGCCGACGGGAATCTGCGGAATGATCTTGGTGTCCAGCACTTCCCTGGGAATGGCCATCACCATCTTGGTGCCGATGTAGCCAGGCGAGATGGTGTTCACGGTGACGCCCTTTTTCGCGTATTCCAGCGCGGCGGCCTTGGTGAAGCCGTGCATGCCGGCCTTGGCGGCGGAGTAGTTGGTCTGGCCAAAGGCGCCTTTCTGGCCGTTGACCGAGGACACGTTGATGACCCGGCCCCAGCCGCGCTCGGCCATGCCGTCGATCACCGGCTTGGTCATGTTGAACACGCTGTCGAGGTTGGTTTTCATCACCGCGTCCCAGCCTTCCTTCTCCATCTTGCGGAAGGTGGTGTCGCGGGTGATGCCGGCATTGTTGACCAGCACGTCGACCGGGCCGACGTCCTTGGCGATCTGCGCGATGGCCTTCTGGCAGGAATCGAAGTCGGTGACGTCCACCGGCACGGCGCGGAAATCATGGCCCTGCTGCTTCATTTCGGCGAGCCAGGCGGCGTGCTTGGTGTTGCCGGGCGAATAGGTGGCGACCACCCGGTAGCCCATTTTCGAGAGCTTGATGCAGATGGCCTCTCCCAAGCCGCCCATTCCGCCGGTGACTACCGCGATGCGTGACATGACCACCTCCTCCTTGTTTTGACTGATGGTTAATTTAACAGCAAATCGCGATGTCGCATGCTGACCCAGGTCAATTCAGGCGCTTTTGTCCCTGACGTAGCGGCCGGGGGCGGCTTCGAGCGGCGGGTGCGCCGCGCTGCCGGGCGTCGCGGGGGCGGCAACCTGTTCGCCGCCGTGGTTTTCCAGCCAGTCTGTCCAGTGCGTCCACCAGCTGCCGGGGGTGGCGGCGGCGTTCTCCAGCCAGGCGTCGGCCTGCGGATCCAGCGTGTCGCGTGTCCAGAAATTGCGCTTGTTGCGGGCCGCCGGGTTGATTACGCCGGCGATGTGGCCGCTGGCGGCGAGCACGAACTGCAGCGGCCCGCCGAGCAGCGCGGTGCTGGCGTAGGCGGTGCGCCAGGGGACGATGTGGTCTTCGCGTGCGGCGAGCAGGTAGGCCGGCATGTCGACCCGGCCGAGGTCGACCGGCACGCCGCACATGGTCAGTCCGCCGGGGATGCGCAGCCTGTTCTCGAGATAGGTGTTGCGCAGGTAGTAGCGGTACATCGTGCCCGGCAGGTTGCTGCTGTCGCCGTTCCAGTAGAGCAGGTCGAAGGCTTCGGGCGTGCGGCCCTTCAGATAGTTGTTGACGACGTACGGCCAGATCAGGTCGTTGGCGCGCAGGCTGGCGAAGGTCAGCGCCAGTTCGCGGCCGCGCAGCACGCCGCCCTGCGCGAACTCGGCTTCGCGCGCGGCGACGTACGGCTCGTCGATGAACACGCTCAGTTCGCCGGTGTCGCTGAAATCGAGCATGGTGGTCAGCAGCGTCAGGCTGGCCGCCGGGTTCTCGCCGCGGGCGCGCAGCACCGCCAGCGCGCTGGCCAGCAGCGTGCCGCCGACGCAGAAGCCCAGCGCGTTGACCTGTTCCGCGCCGGTGATCTCCCGCGCCACCGCCAGTGCGCGCATGACGCCCTGCTCGAGGTAATCGTCCCAGCTGGCGTGCCCCATTTCCGCTGGCATGTTGCGCCAGGACACCATGAACACGGTGTGGCCGGCATCGATGGCATGGCGGACGAAGGAGTTTTCGGGCTGCAGGTCGAGGATGTAGTACTTGTTGATGCAGGGCGGAATCATCACCAGCGGCCGGGCATGGACCACGGGGGTCTGCGGTGCGTACTGCAGCAACTGCATGAAGTCGTTTTCGAAAACCACGGCGCCGGGGGTGACCGCCAGGTTGCGGCCGACCTCGAAAGCCGTCTCGTCGGTCATCGACACCAGGCCACGGTCGATGTCGGCGGCCAGGTTCTTCAGGCCGCGGCTGATGCTCTCGCCCTCGGTCGCGGCGGCGAGCCTGATGGCTTCCGGATTGGTCCAGGGAAAATTGGCCGGCGACATCGAGTCGATCACCTGCCGGGTGTAGAAGTCGAGCTTGCGGCCCGGGTGTTCGTCGAGCTTCGAGCGCGCCGCCGCGGCCAGTTCCCCCAGCCAGCGCGCCGACAGCAGATAGGAATGGGCGAGGTAGCTGTAGTAGGGTTCCTGCCATTCCGGCGCGCGGAAGCGGCGGTCCGGTGGCGGTGGCGGCGCCGATTGCCCGTCCTGCGGATTCATGCAGGACTGCCACAGTTCAAGATGTTCGCGGTAATAGCGGTTGTTCAGTTCCAGCCAGCGTTCGCCGTCGGCGGCGATGCCGGCGGAAAGCCGTTTCATCATTTCGGCGGGGTCGGGCAGCGCACCGGCGCCCAGTTTCCCGGCGGCGTCGCGGAGCAGCATGCGGTTCAGTTCGGCAAAGGCGGCGGCGAAGTTCTGGCGGGTGTCGGTCATGGTCGGTCGGCAGCATGCGCCGGAAAGATGACGCGCCGGTGGCAACGGCGCCGCCGGCAACGATAACACAGGGTTTTGAAGCGGAACCCGCCGGACGCGGGCCGGCTCAGTGGCCGTGCGCCCAGCCGCTGACCAGCCAGATGGTGGCGATGCCGAGGCCGATCAGCAGCACCTGCTGCGCGGTGGCCGCCAGCTCGGGCCGGCGATGCAGGCCCGGGATCAGGTCGGCGACGGCGACGTAGAGCATGCTGGCGGCGGCCAGCGCCAGCAGCGGCGTCACCAGCGCTTCGGCGAACTGCAGCGTGAAATAGGCGAGGATGCCGCCGACGACCATCGCCGTGCTGGCCAGCATGTTCAGCAGCATCGCCCGGCCCTTGCCGTAGCCGGAATGCAGCAGGATCAGGAAGTCGCCGACTTCCTGCGGCACTTCGTGGGCGATGATGGCGATGGCGGTGACGATGCCGAGCTGGGTGTCGGCCATGAAGGCGGCGGCAATCAGCACGCCGTCGACGAAATTGTGGAAGGTGTCGCCGACGAGGATCATCAGGCCGCTGCGGCCGTGGTCGTCGTGCCCGTGCCCGTTGTGGCCGCGATCCGGCGGCGGCACGTGCGGATCGTGCGCCTCGCACTCCTCGACGTGGCAGTGGCGCCACAGCACCAGTTTTTCGAGCACGAAGAAGCCGAGGATGCCGAACAGCACGGTGGCCGCCGTCGCCTCGATGCTGTCGCTCTGGTAGATGGCGTGGGGCAGCACCTCGATGAAGGCCGCGCCGAGCAGCGCGCCGACGGCGTAACTGACCAGCATCGGGATCTGCGAGGCCTTGGCCCTGATCGCGAACAGCCCGGCCACGACCGCCGACAGTACGCCGCCGGCCAGGGTCGCCACGATGATCCAGGTGAGGGTGTTCAAGGGGGAGGGAGGGGTCCGGAAAGGGGCGGATTATAGCTTAGCGATGAGTGATGAACGATGAGTGATGAGCAACGGGTAAATCATGGACTTCCGGGTTGCGTTCATCGCTCATCATTCATCGTTCCGCGCTGCCTTCCAGATCAGCGCGGCCATGCGGCCGGTGACGCGGTCGCGGCGGTAGGAATAGAAGCGCTGCGGATCGGAATGCGTGCACCAGTGGCCGCCGTGGATCCGGGTGACGCCGCAGCGCTGCAGCGCGTTGCGGGCGAGCGCGGGCAGGTTGCACAGCCATTTGCCCTCGCGCAAGGGGCGGAAGGCGGCGCGGTTTTCCGGGTGGTCCGCGCAGAAGGCCTGCAGCACATCGTCGCCGACTTCGAAGGCCGCGGGGCCGATGCCGGGACCGATCCAGGCGAGCAGGTCTTCCGGTGCCGCGTCCATGCGCGCCACGGTGTTGGCGAGCACGCCGCCGGCGAGGCCGCGCCAGCCGGCATGGGCGGCGGCGATGTGGTTGCCGGCGCGGTCGGTGAACAGCACCGGCAGGCAGTCGGCGACCTGGATCGCGCACACGGTGCCCGGCTGCCGCGCGACGCTGGCGTCGGCCTGCGGCAGGCCGTCGAGCGTGTCGGCGTCGACCACGGTGCTGCCGTGCACCTGGGCCAGCCATTTCGGCGGCTGCGGCAGGCAATTCTGGAGCCGCGCGCGGTTTTCGGCGACCGCGGCGGGATCGTCGTCGCAGCGCAGGCCGAGGTTGAGTCCGGCCCAGGAGCCCTGGCTGACGCCGCCGGCGCGGGTCGTCATGCAGGCGCGCACGCGGGCCGGCACCGGCCAGTCGGGCACGATCCATTCCGGGTGCAGGAATGCCGTCATGCCGCGCGCAGCGTTTCGATCAGTTGCCGCATGTCGGCGGGCAGCGGTGCCTGCCACTGCATGGTTTTGCCCGTTTCCGGATGGGTCAGCGCCAGTTTTTCCGCATGCAGCGCCTGGCGCGGGAAACGCGGCAAGGCGGGAGTGCGCGGGCCGTAGACCGGATCGCCCCAGATCGGGTGGCCGAGTTTCTGCAGGTGCACCCGGATCTGGTGGGTGCGGCCGGTTTCGAGGCGGCAGGCCAGCACCGTCGCGCGCGGCAGTTTTTCGGCCACGGCGTAGTGCGTCACCGCGGGTTTGCCGGAGGGCACGACCGCCATGCGGATGCGGCTGCGCGGGTCGCGGCCAATGGCGCCTTCCAGCGTGCCGCCGCGGGCCACCCGGCCCTGCACGACCGCGCGGTATTCGCGGCTGACTGTGCGCGCCTGCAACTGGCGCACCAGGTCGGTCTGCGCGGTCAGCGTCTTTGCGATGACCAGCAGGCCGCTGGTGTCCTTGTCGAGGCGGTGCACGATGCCGGCGCGCGGAATCGCCGCCAGCTGCGGGGCGTGGGCCAGCAGGGCGTTGAGCAGCGTGCCCTGCCAGTTGCCGCTGCCCGGATGCACGACCAGGCCCGGCGGCTTGTCGATGACGATCAGGGTATCGTCCTCGTAAACGATGTCGAGCGGAATGGTTTCCGGGCGGAAGGCGGTTTCCTCCGGCGACAGCGCCGGCCGCACCTCGATCCGTTCGCCGCCGTGCAGTTTGTCGCGCGGCGCCAGTGTCCGGCCGTCGACGCGGACCCGGTCCTCCCTGACCCAGGTGCTGAGGCGCGCCCGGGAATATTGGGGCAGCAACTGCGCCAGGGCCTGGTCCAGCCGCAGGCCGGCGCAGGACTCCGGCACCGTCAGCCGATGCGGGGCCGGGGGCTGCGTGTTCTGGGTATAATCTTCGGCTGGCAAATCAGTGCCTGTTCATCCGGGAACGCATGCGAAACATTCTAACGGTATTCATCGTCCTGTCCCTGGGCGGCATTCTCGGCGGCTGCGGCCTGTTCGGCGGCGCGGAGGTCGACGAGACCCGCGGCTGGTCGGTGCAGAAACTCTACGCCGAGGCGCGTGCCGAGCTGTCGGATCGCAACTGGGAAAACGCGATCAAGCATTACGAGCGCATCGAATCGCGTTATCCCTTCGGCCGCTTCGCGCAGCAGGCGCAGATCGAGGTGGCCTATGCGCACTGGCGCAACGAGGACCCGGCGTCCGCGCTGTCGACCATCGAGCGTTTCGTCAAGCAGAACCCCAATCACCCCAGCGCCGACTACATGTATTACCTGCGCGGGCTGATCAATTTCAACGACGATCTCGGCATCATGGGGTTTTTCACCGGGCAGGACCTGTCGGAACGCGATCCGAAGGCGGCGGCGGAAGCCTTCTCGGCGTTCAAGGAGCTGGCGACGCGTTTTCCGGACAGCAAGTACACCCCCGATGCCATCCAGCGCATGAACTACCTGGTCAATGCGCTGGCCTCCAGCGAAGTGCACGTCGCGCGCTACTACATGAAGCGCAAGGCCTACGTGGCGGCGGCGAACCGCGCGCAGTACGCGCTGAAGACCTATCCCGGCGCGCCGGCCAACGAGGAAGGGCTGGTGATCATGGTCAAGGCCTACGATGCGATGGGCATGACCCAGCTGCGTGACGACGCCGAGCGCGTGCTGCAGAAAAACTTCCCCGACAGCGTGTATCTGCGGGGCGGCCCGGGGAGGGACGCGCCCTGGTGGCAGATCTGGAACTGGTGATCCGGTTTCAGCGCGCGAACCGTTTCACCGCCGTCATCAGTTCGGCGATGGCCTGATCCCCGCGGTCGGCCCTGACCGCATCGGCCACGCAGCCCCTGGTGTGGTCCTCCAGCAGCCGCAGCGCGACGGCGTCCAGCGCCGACTGGATGGCGGCGACCTGGGTCAGCACGTCCACGCAATAGCGGTCGTCCTGCACCATCTGCGCGATGCCGCGCACCTGCCCTTCGACGCGGTTGAGGCGCTTCAGCAGCGCCTGTTTGTGCAGCTGCACGACTGCGTGGGGGGCATGGCAGTCGGCGGATACCGCGCGGCGTTCCGGCTCAGGCGACGTCATAACCGGCATCCGTGATCGCGGCCTTCAGCGCATCGGGTCCCGTCCGCTCCGGATCGTAGCGGATCTCCGCCTGCGCCTTCTCCAGCGACACTTCGGCGCCGGCGACGCCCGGTACGGCGCCGAGCACGCGCTTGACGCCCGAGACGCAGCCCATGCAGGTCATGCCTTTGACGGGGAGGGTGATGGTTTCCATGGTCGATTCCTTTTCGGGTGATTGGCGAGCGGTGAACGGTGGGTGGAAATGCCGGCGGGTTTGCTTCCCGCCGATGGCTGCCTGCGATTCACGGCTTCACCGGCTTCCACCGCTTGAGCAGCAGCGAATTGCCGACCACCGACACCGAGCTCATCGCCATGGCCGCGCCGGCGATGACGGGGTTGAGCAGTCCGGCGGCGGCCAGCGGAATGCCGAGCACGTTGTAGACGAAGGCGAAAAACAGGTTTTGCCGGATCTTGCGGAAGGTCGTGCGCGACAGGCTGACCGCGTCCACGGCGCTCAGCAGGTCGCTGCGCATCAGCGTCACGTCGGCGGCGTGGATGGCGACATCCGATCCGGCGCCGATGGCGAAGCTGACCTGGGCCGCGGCCAGTGCCGGCGCGTCGTTGACGCCGTCGCCGATCATGCCGACCCGGCGTCCCTGCTGCGCCAGTTCGTTGACGCGCCGCGCCTTGTCCTGCGGCAGCAGCTCCGCCTCGAAGGCCGCGATTCCGGCCTCGCGGGCAATGTGCGCGGCCGTGCGCCGGTTGTCGCCGGTGAGCATGATGACTTCGATGCCCAGCGCCTGCAGCGCGGCGACCGCCGCGGGTGAGGTCGGCCGCAGCGGGTCGGCGATGGCGATCAGCCCGAGCAGGCGGCCGCCGCGTGCCACACCGATCACGGTCTTGCCCTGGTCCTGCAGGCGCGCGACGGCCTGTTCGTCGGGCGCGAAACCGTTCGCGGTCAGGAATTTCGGCGAGCCGAGCAGGGCGGGTTGTCCGTCGACCGAGGCGCGCACGCCTTTCCCGGCGACGGCTTCGAAGTCCTGCACGGATGCCGCTTCGATCCGCAGCGAACGCGCGTGTTCCAGAACGGCGCGCGCCAGCGGATGTTCGGAGCCGGTTTCCAGCGCCGCCGCGACGCGCAGCAACTCTTCCTCGTCCGTGCCGGCGGCGGTGACGATGTCGGTGACCGCCGGCCGGCCGCGGGTCAGCGTGCCGGTCTTGTCGACGACCAGTGTGTCGATGTGGCCGGCCCGCTCGAGGGCTTCGGCGTTCCGGATCAGCACGCCGGCGC
>CAZHJU010000053.1:0-13165 GCA_964533495.1 uncultured Bordetella sp.
TGATGGTGTAGCCGTAGACGTGCCTGTAGGCGTCCTTCTGCGAAATGTTGCGGCCGCCCTCGCCCATCACCACGGTCAGCTCGCCCTCGTAGTCCACCGAGTTGGTGTAGTCGTTGGCGCTGGGAATCGCGTCGCCGGGCCCGATCACCGAGTTCGGCCACTTGGTGAACATGATCGGCACGTCGGGAATGGCGTTCGCGCCGGCGCTGGCGTCGAAGCCGCTGTTGTGGAATTCCTTGGCGTGCTCGTGGTAGTTCTTGCCGACGCAGAGGATGTTCTTCGCCGGGCGCGGAAACGGCGCCAGCAGCTTCACCGCCGACAGCGGCAGCCGGCCCTCGCCGCTCTTGACCGCCTTGCGCGCGCGGGAAAGCCCGTTTTTGCCCAGCGCGACGAAGGCGTTCATGTCCTTCGGCAGGCGGGTCGATGCCGACAGGTCGACGATCGTGTTGGTCTCCGGGTCATGCACGCCGACGCGCGCGCCCTTGGCATCGGAAAAAGTCACCAGACGCATTCAAAAGCTCCTCGTTATAGGGACGACATCGAAAAAATTCCGCCTGCACCGCAGCGCGGGATGCGATCGCCCCGCCACACCGGCGATACGCATGGAACCTCCCGGACTGGATGAAACGGCTCCGCACGGCACTCGCTGCGGACGGGGCCAGCGAACACCATCATTTTTTACATGTATTTTCCACATATTGTAACCCAGCGACTCGCCGGGAAAAGCGCGAAGAACGCGCGGAGAAAGCGCCCGGAAGACGCCGGACCCGCAACTGCGGGCTGCGTTTATACTCGCGCCATCCCGCCATCACCGGATTGCCGCGCCCACCCGATGAACGCCTCCTCCACGCTGACGGAACGCTGGCTCGCGCGCATGGCCGCGGTGAAACCCGGCGAGACCCGGGCGCTGCTGTGGTCCTTCGCCTATTTCTTTTTCCTGCTCGCCGCCTATTACGTGCTGCGGCCGGTGCGCGACGAGATGGGACTGGCCGGCGGCATCAGGAACCTGCCCTGGCTGTTCACCGCGACCTTTTTCGTGATGCTGGCCGCGGTGCCGCTGTTCGGCGCCGTCGTCGCCCGCGTGCCGCGGCGCCGCTTCATCCCGCTGGTCTACCATTTCTTCGCCGCCAACATCGTCGCGTTCTGGCTGCTGCTGACCTTCAAGATCGCGCTGGCCGACACCGCGCGCGTGTTCTTCGTCTGGATCAGCGTCTTCAACCTGTTCGCGGTGTCGGTATTCTGGTCGTTCATGGCGGACCTCTACCGCTCGGAACAGGGCAAGCGCCTGTTCGGCTTCATCGCCGCCGGCGGTTCGGCCGGCGCGCTGCTCGGCCCGCTGATCGCGGTCGGATTCGCCGAATCCCTGGGACGCGCCAACCTGCTGCTGATCGCCGCGCTGCTGCTGGAAGTCGCGGTGTTCTGCGCGATGCGCCTGGAAGCGGCGGCGCCGGCGCTGAAGGCAGGAGAGGAAGGCCAGGCACCGCAGGCCGCGGGCGCACCGCCGGAAGCCGGGATCGGCGGCGGCTGGATCGCCGGCCTGATGATGGTGCTGCGCTCGCCCTATCTCGCCGGCATCGCGCTGTGGGTGGCGCTACTGTCGCTGGCCGGGACCTTCCTCTATTTCCAGCAACTGGGCATCGTCGCCGCGCTCAGCGACGACCCCAACCGCCGCACCGCGATCTTCGCGCGCATCGACCTCGCGGTGAGCCTGCTCACCATCCTCGTGCAGTTCTTCGCCACCGGCAAGCTGATCCGGCGCTTCGGCGCCGGCCCCGCCGCGGCCTTCCTGCCGCTGGTCTTCGCCGCCGGCTTCCTCGCGCTGGCGCTGACGCCGGTGCTGTGGGTGGTGATCGCCTTCCAGGCGCTGCAGCGCGCGGCGAATTTCGCAATCTCCAATCCGGCACGCGAGGTGCTGTTCACGGTGCTCGGGCGCGAGGAAAAATACAAGGCCAAGTACGTCATCGACAACGTCGTGTTCCGCGGCGGCGATGCCGCGAGCGGCTGGCTCTACCACGCGCTGCGCGGCAGCGGCATGGAACCTTCGTCGATTTCACTGGCCACAGTGCCGGTGGCCGCGGGCTGGCTCGCGCTCGCGCTGCTGCTCGGCCGCGAACACGAACGGCGCTCCTCCAAGGATTCCCCACCCTCATCCATCTCTTCTGCGGAGAAATAAATTTATGAATAAAATTAATAACTTATATACTCGCCGTGATGTCCTCGCAATGGGCGCCGGCGTGGCTGCGGGCGCATTGCTGCCGGGCCTGTCGCTGGCACAGGCGGCGAAACCCCTGCTCAGCCGCAAGATTCCGAAAAGCGGCGAACTGCTGCCGGTGATCGGGCTGGGCACCGCGATCATTTTCGACATCGGCAACGATGCCGAAAAACGCGCCGAACGCACCCAGGTCATCCGCACGCTGCTCGACGGCGGCTCGAAGCTGATCGATACCGCGCCGTCCTACGGCACCGCGGAAGCGGTGGTCGGCGACCTGCTCGCCGCGGCGAAGCTGCGCGACCGGGTTTTCCTCGCGACCAAGGTGCGCGCCAACGACAACGCGGCCTTCACCGCGCAGATGAAAGAATCGCAGCAGAAGCTGCATTCCCCGAAAATCGACCTGATGCAGATGCACAACGTCGGCTTCCTCGACCGCGGCATGGTCGCCTCGCAGCTCGCCATCGTGCGCGAGTGGAAGCAGCAGGGCCACTTCCGCCACATCGGCGTGACCCACTCGCAGCGGCAGGCGGACGCCAATGCGCGGCTGATCGAAATGATGCAGCAGGACAAGCTCGACTTCATCCAGGTCAACTACTCGATGGCCGAGCGCAGCGTCGAACAGAACCTGCTCGCCGCCGCCGCCGACACCGGCACCGCGGTGCTGTGCAACCTGCCCTTCGGCCGCAACCAATTGTTCCGCGCGGTCAAGGGCCGGCCGGTGCCGGACTGGGCCGCCGAATTCGAGGCCGCCACCTGGGGCCAGTTCTTCCTGAAGTACCTGCTGTCCAACCCCGCCGTCAACGCCGTGATCCCCGGCACCGACAAGGTCGAGTACATGACCGACAACCTGAACGCGGGACGCGGCCGGCTGCCGGATGCGGCGATGCGCAAGCGGATGACGGCGTTCATCGACCCGCTACTGTAAGAGCAACGATGAACGATGAGTGATGAGTGCGGAGCGCTAGCACTGCGGCGCTCCGCCGTTTCGTTCGTCACTGCAATTAACCGTCATTCCGGCGCACGCCGGAATCCAGGCAACCGCTCCCGGCAAATCACTGGATTCCGGATCGCGCTGCGCGCGTCCGGAATGACGAATTCATAGACCGCTGCCGTAAAAAACAGTGATGAGCGGGAACGCCGGCACCGCAACACTCCACCACCCCGCTCATCACTCATCATTCATCGCTCATCACTGCAACCTCACCGGCCGGATCGCCACGCGGTCATCACTGATCCGCTTGTTGAGCAGGTTGACGCAGGCCGCGACCACGGCCAGCGACGGCGTGGCGACGCCGGTCATCCGCCCGAGCTCGAGCACCGCGTTGACGATGGCGTCCATCTCCAGCGGGCGCCCGGCGCGCACGTCCTGCAGCGTCGAGGTCGGCAGCGACACGCGTTTGGCGGCGCTGTCGACCTGCGTCTCGGCATCCACATCCAGTGTCGTGCCCACCGCGGCGGCCACCGCGATGGCCTCGCGCGTCAGCGCCACCGCCAGCGGCCGGGTGCCGGGAAATTCCGCGGTCTCGCGCGCCGTCGACTGGGTGATCGCGCCCAGCGAATTCCACACCACGTTCGACAGCAGCTTGTTCCACTTGGTCTTGCGCACGTCTTCGGTGACCCTGCCCGTCCAGCCGGCGCGGGTCGCCATGTCGGCGATCGCCTGCACGCGCGCGCTCCTGCGGTTGTCGATCTCGCCGATCACCAGCGCGTCGGTCTCGGCGTCGGGAAGGCGGATGCGGCCCGGCTCCACCAGGTCCGCCGGCTTGATCGACACGCCGCCGATGATCATCTCCGGCGAGAAGGTGCGCGACAGCGTGCCATCCGGGTCCACCGACTTCAGTTGCGCGCCCTTGAACTTCGACTCGATGCCCTGGAAATACCACCAAGGCAGGCCGTTCTGCGGGAATACGAACGCGCCGTCCTTCGCCGCCAGCCCGCGCAGATGCTGCGCCGCCGCCGCGAGCTGCTGCGACTTCAGCGTCACGAACACCACGTCATAGGGGCCCTTTTCCTCGCCGGGTTTGCAGACGCGCACCCTGACCGGGTCGGGCAGCCCGCTGCGCGGCCCCTCCAGGATCACGCCGCGGTTCGCCAGCGCCTCGTACTGCGCGCCGCGCGCCACCAGCGTCACGTCCTCGCCGGCATGCGTCAGCCGCGCGCCCAGAAAACCGCCGATCGCGCCGGCGCCGTATACCAGTATCCTCATGGTCTGCCCTGATCCTCTGTTGTTTTTCGCAGGTCGCCTTCGACCAAAATGTGACTGCAATGCGCGGCCGCGATGCGGACCCGCGCTGAACCCGGCCGGCGGGGTGCTACTCTAACAGCAATATGAAGCATTCCCTCACTTGGATCGCGGCCGCGGCCCTGCTGCTCCCGGGCTGCGCGGCGCTGGAATGGCACAAGGACGGCGCCGCGGCCGAAACCCGCGACCGCGACCTCGCCACCTGTACCGCGAAGGCGCAGGCCGAAGCCTGGCGTTTCGACCGGTTGCCGCCGCCGCAGGTAACCGTCGACGCGCAGGGCCGCGTGATCGCGGTCCAGCCGCCGCGCCAGGACAGCCAGCGTTTCCTGGCCGAACAGGACCTGCTGCGCGCCTGCATGCGGGAACGGGGTTACACGTTGCGCGAGAGTGCCGCGAAAGCAAACTGAAATTCACCGAGTGAAGCACACGGAAACGAAGGTGAGGCCACACCATGAAACGCCCGACTCCGGACAACCCGCAGCGCCGCGCGCTGCTGAAAACCGCCGGCGCCGCCGCGCTGCTTGCCGCCATGCCTGAGGGCGTCGCCGCACCGGCGGATCTCGTCACCCGCGCGATCCCGCGCAGCGGCGAGCGCCTGCCCGCCGTCGGACTCGGCACCTGGCAGGTCTTCGACGTGCCGCCCGCACGGTTGGCCGAAACCGAGCTGCCGGCCGTGATGAAACGCTTTACCGAACTCGGCGGCAGGGTCGTCGACTCCTCGCCGATGTACGGCAACGCCGAGGCCACCGTCGGCGCGCTGTCGGCCGCGCAGAAAAACCGCGCCGCGCTGTTCCTCGCCACCAAGGTCTGGACCAGCGGCCGCGAGGCGGGCATCCGGCAGATGGAAACTTCGGCCAGGCTGATGCAGGCCGGCGACACCATCGACCTGATGCAGGTGCACAACCTGCTCGACCTGAAGACCCACCTGCCGGCGCTGCGCGACTGGAAAAAATCCGGGCGCATCCGCTACCTCGGCATCACCCACCACACCCGGGGCTCGCACGCCGAGCTGGAGCGACTGGTCAAAACCGGCGACTTCGATTTCCTGCAGTTCAACTACTCGCTCGACGAGCCCGAGGCCGACGCGCGGCTGCTGCCGGCCTGCGCCGACTCCGGCACCGCGGTGCTGGTCAACAAACCCTTCTCCCAGGCGGGTATGTTCGGCCGCGTGCGCGGCAAGCCGCTGCCGCCCTGGTGCGCCGACATCGACTGCACGAGCTGGGCGCAGTTTTTCCTGAAATGGATCGTCGGCCACCCCGCCGTGACCGCGGCAATTCCCGGCACGCGGACGGTGCGCCACATCGAGGACAACATGGCGGCCTGCCGCGGCCGGCTGCCGGACGCGGCGATGCGCAGGAAGATGGCCGCCCACTTCGCGGCGCTCTGAGATGCGCGCCGTCCTCCGCCTGCTGTTCTGCGCCCTGCTGCTGTCCGTCGCAGCCGGCTGCAGCATGGTGCGCCTCGGCTACGGCCAGCTCGACACGCTCGCCGGCTGGCGGGTGCAGGACTATTTCGACCTCGACCCCGCGCAGCGCGACAGCTTCAACCAGCGCTTCGCGCGCCTGCACGCCTGGCACCGCAGCGAACAGTTGCCGGACTATGCGCGCTTCCTCGCCGAGACCCGCGCCCGCGCCGGGCGCGGCCTGCAGGCGGAGGACATCCTGTGGCTGGTCGACGGCGTCAAGGCGCGCTACGGCGCCATCGCGGCGCGCGCGGCGCCCGACGCCGCGGAACTGCTGGCCGGGCTGACACCGGCGCAGGTCGACCACCTGCGCAGGGAGCTGGACCAGGCCAACCGCAAATTCCTGCGCGAGAACCGCAGCAACGAGTCGGCGGAAAACCGCCGCCTGGCGCAGAACCGGCGCGCGCTAAGCCAGTTGCGCGACTGGGTCGGCACGCTGTCCGCCGAGCAGGAACGGCGCATCACGGAACTGCTGCGCGACGTGCCACTGACCGACCGCCTGCGCCACGAGGACCGGCTGCGCCGCCAGCGGGAATTCCTCGCGCTGCTCGAAATCCGCGGCGGCGACCGCAAGGTCTTCGCCGCGCGGCTGCGCGACTGGCTGGTGAACTGGGAACGGGACCGCCCGCCGGCGCTGGCCCACGCCTTCGAGGACTCCTGGCGCAAGCGCGCCGGGTTCCATGCCGCGGTCGATGCGATGCTGACGCCCGCGCAGCGCGCCCACCTGCTGCGGCGGCTGCAGAACTACAGCGAGGATTTCATCGCGCTGGCCGGCGAGGGACAGGCGGTGGCGAAAAACGAGAAAAGTGACTGCGCTAAAATCGCCGCCTGCTGAATCCGCAGGCGCCGCCATGCCCAACTACACCGGACACCTCGACTCCAAGCTCCCCCGCGTCGGCACCACGATCTTCACCGTGATGTCGCGGCTCGCCGCCGAGCACAAGGCAATCAACCTGTCGCAGGGCTTTCCCGATTTCGACTGCGCGCCGGAACTGCGGGCGCTGCTGACAAAGCACATCAATGCCGGCGTCAACCAGTACCCGCCGATGGCCGGCATCCCGGCGCTGCGCGAGGCCATTGCCGAGAAAATCGCGACGCTCTACGGCACACAGTATGACGTCGAGCATGAAATCACCGTCGTCCCCGGTGCCACCTACGGCATCTACACCGCCTGCGCCGCGCTGATCCGCCCCGGCGACGAAGTGATCTTGTTCGAGCCGGCCTACGACAGCTACGCCCCCGCGGTCGAGGTCCACGGCGGCGTGCCGGTCTACGTGCAACTGCGCTACCCCGACTACAGCATCGACTGGCAGGCCGTGCAGGCGGCGATCACGCCGAAAACGAAGCTGCTGATCATCAACACCCCCAATAACCCCACCGCCACCGTACTGTCGGCCGAGGACCTGCGCCTGCTCGAAGGCCTCCTGCGCAACACGGACATCGCCATCATCAGCGACGAGGTCTACGAACACATCGTCTTCGACGGCCATCAACATCAAAGCGTCGCGCGCTTCCCGGGCCTCGCCGAACGCAGCTTCGTCGTGTCGTCCTTCGGCAAGACCTACCACGTCACCGGCTGGAAAACCGGCTACGTCGCCGCGCCGAAGGCACTGATGGCCGAATTCCGCAAAGTCCACCAGTTCAACGCCTTCGTCGCCAACGGCCCGATGCAGTACGCCTTCGCCGATTACATGAAGAACAGGGATGCCTACCTCGAACTCGCGGCCTTCTACCAGAAGAAACGGGATTTTTTCCTGGAAGGCTTGAAAGGCTCGCGCTTCAAACCCCTGCCCTCGCGCGGCACCTTTTTTCAGAACCTCGCCTACGACGCGATCAGCGACGAGAAAGACACTGACCTCGCAGTGCGGCTGACGAAGGAAAAAGGCATCGCGTCGATTCCGGTATCGGTGTTCTACCGCCAGCCGCCGGCGCATCGCGTGCTGCGCTTCTGCTTTGCCAAGTCGGAGGCGACGCTGGCGAAGGGGGCGGAGATACTCAGTCGGCTCTGATTGAAAATATAAATAAAAACAATTACTTATTGAAAACCCGTCTTCGATAGCTCTGATCGGCCGCTTGGAATGGCAATCTGTAGCACTACACCATTGCCAACAACGTCTGGTCCGGCTGCAGCAGCACGATCTGGGCGCCGAGATCGGGACGATCGGATCATTCTCAACCGGACTCGGACTGTCGATATTGAAACTGCCAAGCTTAGTTGAAACCGACGGCCATTGAATTGCGCCGAGGGTCGTATCCACCCAGCATATGAGTTGTATTGGGCTTTATGGCCACACCCTCAACCCCCCCGACCCGATCGGTCCATGCCGGCAACTCGAAGATGTCATGCCCCATGCCAGAGAGTTCCAGACGCATTTTCTCGTGGAATCGGTTTTCCATGCTCACCTCGCCGCGCAGATTCTCGATCCTGAAACGAGGTGACTCGATCGCGCTCTGGATATCCATCTGGTAATCGAGCATGTTGACCAGGACCTGCACGACATACTGCACAACGCCAAATCCCCCCGGGCTTCCAAGCACCACCGTCGGCGTCCCTCTGTCGGCTACTATGGTAGGGGCATGCCCGATATTCGCCCGTCGATACGGCAAAACCTGATTAGGGCCGTTCTCCAGCGACATCCACCAGGTGCGGTCATTCATCAAAAGCCCGCTAGACTGCTTTGTGGGAGAGGCATTAGGCTCCCATGACCTGTCCCAGCTCCGGCTGCAACGTTTGTATGAGGATTCCATCCACGTAGTCGCATCCCGACAACATCCATTGGCAGGAAAAAGAAAATTGAGATGGCGCGACCTGCACGATCAAAAATGGGCCCTGCCCCCGAGAGAGGGACTGTTGAGGCAAGCGTTCATCACAGCATTCACCATGGAGGGGCTGACTCCGCCCACGGGAGAAATAGAATGCCAATCCTCCATCACCGTTCAAGCATTATGCCAGCTTGACCCGACCATACTGGGCGTGCTGCGTTCCGAGGCTGCGCTACACCAAGAAATGCAGGGTCTGCTCAAGATCCTGCCAGTTGTGCCCAATACTCCCATTTTGCCGCTTTCCATCATCACCAGAGAAAACCATTCTCCCCGTTCCGAGGCACTCGACATCTTTACGGCCTGCTTAAAAAAAGCGGGATCCTGATTACCGCTATTTGCCGGAAAAACTGGCAATTCATTCAAATCATGCGAATGCGCTGCTTTTGACAAATCTGTGTACCTCCGCCGGACAAGACAGGTTGCGGCTCAAACAACACCTTTTCCACCGGCAAACCGAATAGCAACCTCACCGGCCCAATGCGACTATCACGTACGCGTAGATAATGGCAATGCACACCGCCGTCACCTTCACGCTGAACACCCGGTTCAGCCTCAGCAGTTCCCCGAACGGCAGCCCGTAACGCCCCGCCATCGCCAGCATGGTGTTCGACATCGGGCAGGCGGTGAGTCCGACACCCCAGCTCATCAGGAACACCATCGCCAGCAGCGTCTGGTCGGGCTGCAGCGGCATCAGCCACGGCCCCAGCACCGACACCAGGATGATCGGGTGCAGGCCCAGCCAGGCGGCGACGTTCATGACGACCAGCACCAGGCTCGCCTCGAAGGCGCCGAATCTGGAAAACGGCAGGCCGAGGTCGAGCACGTCGATGGCGCCGTTCATGCCGGCGGACAGGATGCCGGCGGCGAGGAACAGCGTCAGCTCGCCGTTCATCGCCGGCAGCCGCGCGCGGCCGTGGCGCAGCAGGATGCCGACGGTGCGCCGGCCGCTGAGCACCAGCAGCGTCGCCACCGTGACGAGGAAGGACATCGCGGCGATCACCGCCAGCACCGGCCACTGCGGCTTCCATTCGTGGATCGCCAGCACGCTGATCGCCAGCACCGCCGGCACCCACAGCGCCTCGAGGTGCAGCGGGTAGCCGGTGAAGTCGCGGGCGCGGTTGTATTTCGCCGAAGTCAGCGTCAGGCCGGTGACGAGCATGCCGGCGGCGGCGGCCGGCAGGCCCCAGGCGATCAAATGAGTCAGGCTCGCGCCGGGCGCGGCGGTCAGCGCCGCCGCCATCGCGCCGTAGAACGGCGACCAGGTCGCGCCGACGATGAAGGCCTGTGACAGCGCCATCGCCTGCTCCATGCTGAGCTTCGTGCGCGCGCTGAGGCGGTCGGCGAAGATCGCGACCGCGGAAAAATTGATCACCGCGCCGAACAGGTGCACGCCGAGCATGGTGCGGAACAGCGCGCCGCGTCCCTGCTCCAGCGGCTCGTTCGCCTTCTCGCGGCCGACGGCGATCAGTTGCAGGAAGGACACCGCGATCAGCATGCCGGCGAGCGGCACGTTCTGGGTCAGCGCCATCCCGATCAGGCCGCTGCCGCCGTGCGCCATGCTCCAGCCGATGCCCAGCGCGCCGAGTCCGGCGAGGACCAGCACCATGCGCAGCTGGTGCCGCGGCAGCTTCGGCAACAGCAGCAGGCAGGCCGCCCAGGCGATGACGCCGGTGATCCAGGCGGGATAAGCCGGCAGCCAGACCGCGGCGACCACCAGCACGACGACGGTGAAATAGAGCCAGGCTGCGAGGGTGTCGCGGCTTGCGGCGAGGGGGTTCAACTACAGGCGGCCCAATAAGTCGTCATTCCGGACGCGCAGCGATCCGGAATCCAGGAC
This sequence comes from uncultured Bordetella sp., assembly GCA_964533495.1. Classification (GTDB taxonomy): domain Bacteria; phylum Pseudomonadota; class Gammaproteobacteria; order Burkholderiales; family SG8-41. The sequence continues at coordinate 10,577 of CAZHJU010000053.1, forward strand.
ACAAGCACTTCAGATTCCTGGATTCCGGCGTACGCCGGAATGACGGGACAGAAAAAATCGGGGTGACCGGCAATGACCACCCCCGGGCATCACAACACGCCGGACAATCCGCCGTCGACGTTGATGCAGCAGCCGGTGACGTAGCTCGCGGCATCCGAGGCGAGGAAGGCGATCACGTTGGCGACTTCGGCCGATTCGCCCATGCGCTTCATCGGCACGGTCTTGCCGGTATCGGCGTAATGCTGCTCGACCGTCTTGTTGTTGCGCGCGGCCCCGCGTTCCTGCTGCTTCGACTTGATCTTGCCGACCGCAACCACGTTGACCAGGATGTTGTCGGCAGCCAGTTCCTTGGACAGGCCCTTGGACAGCGCGAGGCCGGCGGCACGGCTGACGGTGGTCGGGAACATCGCCGCGCCCGGCTGCTTGGCGCCGACCATGTTCAGGCTGATGATGCGGCCGCCGCCGGCTTTTTTCATGTGCGGGATCGCCGCGCGCGCGGTGCGCACCTGCGCCATGACCTTGATTTCCATGTCGAGGTCCCAGAAGCTGTCCTCGACCTTGTCGAAAGCGATCTGGCCCGAGCCACCGGCGTTGTTGACGACGATGTCGAGGCGACCGAAGTGTTTCGCGGTTTCCCCGATGAAACGCTCCATGTCGCCTTCCTTGGAGGCATCGGCGACGATGCCCAGCACATCGCCACCCTGCTTTTTCAGTTCGGCGGCAAACGCGTCGATCAGCTCCTTGCGGCGCGCGCAGAACGCAACCCTGGCGCCTTCTGCAACCAGGCGCCGCACGACGGCCTCGCCGATGCCTTCGGTGCCGCCAGTGACGGCGGCGACTTTGCCTTTCAATCCGAGTTCCATGATGCGAATCCTTTCCTGTCTCGCTGCAGCGGTTTCACGGGAGGCGCGATTGTGACACATCCGCGCCGCGGCGGACGACGTCTGGCCCGCGTGGCCAGGCCGCGGTAGACTCGCCGCCCATGATCATCGCCATCCCCGACGACTACCACAATCTGGTCCGCACGCTGGACTGCCTGAAAATCCTCGAAGGCCACGAGGTGCGCATCTTCAACGATGTCGCGCCGCCCGAAGCCACGTTGATCGCGAACCTGCGCGAGGCCGACATCGTCGTGCCGATCCGCGAGCGCACGCGCTTCACCCGCGGCATCATCGGGCAGTTGCCGAAGCTGAGGCTGTTCAGCCAGACCGGCCGCAGCTTCCACCACATCGACGTCGAGGCCTGCAACGACCGCGGCATCGCGATCCTGTCGGGAGGCCACCCCTCCCCCTACACGGTGGCGGAACACACCTGGGCGCTGATCATGGCGAGCTGGCGCGACGTCGCGCGCGAATGCGACGGCATGCGCAAGGGCATCTGGCGCTCGCGCTTCAACATCGGCCTGCGCGGCAAAACGCTGGCGATCCTCGGCCTGGGCACCATCGGCAGGCTGATCGCGCAGACCGGTGCCAGCTTCGGCATGCGCGTGCTGGTCTGGGGCCGGGAAGGCTCGCTCGCCGCGGCGAAAGCCGCGGGTTACGAAACGGCCGCGAGCCAGAACGACCTGTTCTCGCAGGCGGACGTGCTGGTGATCATGGCCAGGCTGTCGAAAGACACGCGCGGCCTGGTGAAGGCGGCGCATCTCGCTCGGATGAAACCCGCCGCCCTGCTGGTCAACACGGCGCGCGCCGAACTGATCGAGCCGGGCGCGCTCGTCGCGGCGCTGAAGGCCGGACGGCCGGGCATGGCGGCGACGGATGTCTATGAAAACGAGCCCGTGCAGCACGGCGATCATCCGCTGCTGAAACTCGACAATGCGCTGTGCAGCAACCACAGCGCCTGGCTGGAGCAAGGCACCTACGAGGCGTACTTCGGCGAGGCCTTCGCCAACGCGGCAGCCTTCGCCGCCGGAAAGGTCACGCAATTCACCAATTTCAAATAAAATTCAATAAAAACAAATAGTTAAAGAGTTCCGGCCGCAACAACCTGCGCCGAAAATACCGGCGCCCTTGGCTTCGGGCGCCAATCAGGGTATAAGGGGGCATCATTACCGCGGTCCGCAAGGGCCGCGGTTTTTTTCTGGCAGCCGCTGCCGCCGGATTTTTCAAGCTTCCTGAAGAGAATTGCCATGTCCAAAAAACCGCCCATCACCGTCTCCTCACTGGATCTGGAGCGGCTTGAAGCCCTGATCGAATCCACGCCCGACGCGATCTTCCCGGGCAAGGCCGCGCTGCTCGACGAGCTCGGCCGCGCCACCGTGCTCGAGCCCAATGAGATGCCGCCCGACGTCGTCACGATGAATTCCACGGTGCGTTTCTCGGTCGCGGACTCCGACCGGGAGTTCGAGTTGACGCTGGTCTACCCCAGGGATGCCGGCGGTGAAGGGCGCATTTCGGTGCTGGCCCCGGTCGGCAGCGCCCTGCTCGGCCTGTCGGTGGGCAGCGCGCTGGACTGGCCGCTGCCGGACGGCCCAAACGCCACGGTGCGCGTGAGCGCGATCACCTATCAGCCGGAACGCGCCGGCGAACACCACCGCTAGAGCGTGTTATGGACTTGTACTGTGAGTCGTAATCTGGCACACAGTGGGGA
>CAZHJU010000054.1:0-12712 GCA_964533495.1 uncultured Bordetella sp.
CCAGGAAGCCGGCGGTCAGGAAGAAGCCGACCGCGTTGTGGCCGTACCACCACTGCACCATCGCGTCCTGCACGCCGGCATAGGCCGAGTAGGACTTGGTCAGCGTCACCGGGATCGCCGCGCTGTTGACCAGGTGCAGCACCGCGATCGTCAGGATGAACGCGCCGAAAAACCAGTTGGCGACGTAGATGTGCGGCGTCCTGCGCCGGGCAATGGTCCCGAAAAACACCACGGCATAGGACACCCAGACCAGCGTGATCAGCACGTCGATCGGCCACTCCAGCTCCGCGTATTCCTTGGAACTGGTGTAGCCGAGCGGCAGCGTCACCGCGGCCAGCACGATGACCGCCTGCCAGCCCCAGAAGGTGAAGGCCGCCAGTTTCTCCGCGAACAGGCGGACATGGCAGGTGCGCTGCACCACGTAATACGAGGTCGCGATCAGCGCCGAGCCGCCGAATGCGAAAATCACCGCGTTGGTATGCAGCGGGCGCAGCCGGCCGTAGGAGAACCAAGACGCAAGGTTGAGTTCCGGCCAGATCAGCTGCGCGGCGATGATCAGCCCCACCAGCATGCCCACGATGCCCCAGACCACCGTCATGATCGCGAACTGCCGCACGACGGTGTAGTTGTAGGTCGATTGCGACTGCATTAAAGGCTCCCCGGCCAAATGATCATGCGCGGCAGCATAAATTCCGCGCCCTCTTCGCATTTTGATCTAAATCAACCCGCAGAAACCAGCCAGGGGCTAAGTTGACACTGAACCCGAATTATGTTCCCGGTCACGACTTTCCGGGCATAACCACCCCATCAACAAGGAGAAAACCATGTTCCGCAACATCCTGGTTCCGACCGACGGATCCGCCCTGTCGCGCAGGGCGGTCAAAAAAGCCGCCGCCCTGGCCAAGGCCACCGGCGCGAAGGTGACGGGCTTCCACGTCGCGCCCGCGTACAAGTTCAACGTCTATGCCGACTACATTCCGCCCGATTTCATCCTGCCCAAGGAATTCGAGGCCAATGCGAAGAAAATCGCCGCCAGGCACCTCGAAGTGGTGAAAAAGGAATGCGCGGCAGCCGGCGTGAGCTGCACCACCTACTCCGTGTGCAGCGACTTTGCGGCGGATGCCATCATCAAGGCCGCAAAAAAATACAAATGCGACCTCGTCGCGATGGCGTCGCACGGCCGCAGCGGGCTGTCGAAGCTGCTGATCGGCAGTGAAACCCAGAAAGTGCTCGGGGGCATCAAGATTCCGGTCCTGGTGCTGCGCTGAGCGCGGCCGGTCTCCGGAAAAGGCCGGGCGTTGCGCCCGGCCTTTTTTTGCGCGGCAGGCACGGCGGCCCGCCGGGTTGATGCGCATCAAGGACATCCCGCGGGCGGCGGCAATAATGCAGGCATCGCCATCCTCCCGCCAGCCGCGATGACCATCACCGAACGCATCGACAACATCACCCGCATCCCGCCCGCGTACCGCCACGCAAAGCCGCCGGCGCCGAAAAGCGTCAAGATCGAGATCTCCCCGCGCTGCAACTACCGCTGCGGATTCTGCGCCCTGCGCACGCGCGAGGTGCAGCCCAAATGGGACATGGACTTCCGCCTGTTCCAGCGCATCACCCGGGAGATGCGCGAGGCCGGCGTCGAGGAAATCGGCGTCTTCTACCTCGGCGAATCGTTCATGAATCCGCGGCTGCTGGTCGACTGCATCGCCTGGACCAAGCAGGAACTGCGCTTCCCCTACGTTTTCCTGACCTCGAACGCCTCGATGGCCTTCCCGGAGGCGGTCGAGGCCTGCATGCAGGCCGGGCTCGACTCGCTGAAATGGTCGATCAATGCCGCCGACGAGGCGCAGTTCGAGCGGATCATGGGAGTTTCGGGCAAGCTGTTCCATTGCGCGCTGGACAACGTCCGCGCCGCCCATGCGGTGCGCGCCGCAGGCGGCCGCAAGACCGGGCTCTACGCCTCGTCGATCCGCTACGACGGCGAACAGCAGCTGCGCATGGAAACCCTGCTGCGCGAGCGGGTCCTGCCCTGGGTCGACAGCCACTACTGGCTGCCGCTCTACTCGATGGGCGCATTCGCGACGCAGCGCGAGGAGCAGCTCGGCTACCGCCCCACCGCCGGGAACCAGGGGCGCATCGACGCCCTGCGCGAACCCCTGCCCTGCTGGTCGGCCTTCACCGAAGGCCATGTCACCGCCGAAGGCAGGCTGTCGGCCTGCTGCTTCGACGCCACGGCCAACTGGACCATGGGCGACCTGAACAAAGTCCCGTTCATGGCCGCCTGGAACTCGGAAAACTTCACGCGGCTGCGGGCCGCCCACCTGAAAAAGGACGTCCGCGGCACGGTCTGCGAGCATTGCATCGCCTACGGCTGATTCCGCCCGGCGCGCGACCCCGGGATTGTTGATGCAGATCAAACCGGAGGCCGCCGATCGCGGTTTCAATGGCAGGCAGTCTTTCCTGCATGAAAGCCGCAATGCCGATGAACCGGGAACCGTCCCGACCCGGAATCTCCGGAGCGAATGCCGCCGGCCGGCCGCGCGCCGCGCGCCAGGCGGCCGCGCCGGATACCGCCGGCCTGCTCAGCCGCACCGCGCTGTTTGGCGGCCTCGACCCCGAAACGCTCGCCCGCATCACCGCCGGCACCGCGATGATCCGGGTCGCGCGCGGCAACCCGCTGTTCCGCGCGGGCGACGCCTGCGCGGGCTTCCACCTGGTCGTCGAAGGCCGGATCAAGCTCTCGCTGCACAGCGCGCAGGGCGCGGAGCGCGTCGTCGAACTGCCGGGCCCCGGCCAGACCTTCGGCGAGGCGGCGATGTTCCTGCGCATCCCGTACCGCGTGTCCGCGGAGGCGGTCGCCGACAGCCGCCTGCTGCATGTTTCCGCAGCGCCCGTATTTTCCGAACTGGAACGGGACCCGCGGCTGGCCCATCGCATCATCGCCAGTCTCAGCATGCGGCTGCATCGCCTGGTGGGCGAGATCGAGGCGCAGTCCCTGATGTCCGGCACCCGGCGCGTGGTCGGCTACCTGCTGAGCCTGGCCGATCCGGCGGCCGCGGCGGAAACCGTCATCCACCTGCCGGCGCTGAAGAACGTCATCGCCTCCCGGCTCAACCTGACGCACGAACATTTCTCGCGCATCCTGCACGGCCTCGCGGCCGCGGGCGTCATCCGCCTGAACGGCCCCGACATCCGCATCCCCGATCCCGATGCCCTGCGCAGGCATCCGGGCTGACGCATCCCGGCGCCGGATGATGCAGATCAAGGCACCGCGGCCCGCGACGCTGCAACATCGGCCTTTTCCGGATTTCCCATGCCTGCAATGAACAGCCTCCCGTTACCGCAATGGACCCTGCGCGGGCGCGCCCTGCTGCCCGTGGTCCAGGGCGGCATGGGCGTCGGCGTTTCCGCGCACCGCCTCGCCGGCAGCGTCGCCGCGCTGGGGGCGCTCGGCACGATATCCAGCGTCGACCTGCGCCACCACCATCCCGACCTGCTGGCGCAGACGGACGGCTGCCGGGACGCGGCGCGGCTGGACCGCGCCAACCTGGTCGCGCTCGACCGCGAGATCGGCCGGGCCCTGGCGCTGGCCGGAGGCCGCGGCGCGATCGCGGTCAACGTGATGAAGGCCGTCGCCGCGCATGCCGACTACGTGCGCCAGGCCTGTGCCAGCGGCGCGCACGCGATCGTCATGGGCGCCGGCCTGCCGCTGGACCTGCCCGATCTGGCCCGCGACTTCCCCGAAGTGGCGCTGATTCCGATCCTGTCCGATGCCCGCGGCGTCGGCATCGTCGTCAAGAAATGGATGCGCCGCCGGCGCATCCCGGACGCCATCGTCATCGAGCATCCGCGTTTTGCCGGCGGCCACCTCGGCGCCACGCGCGCCGGGGAAATCGGCGATCCGCGTTTCGATTTCGCGCGCGCGCTGGAAGAGATTCCGGCGCTGCTCCGTGAACTCGGGCTCGAATCCGAAAAAATTCCGCTGATCGCCGCCGGCGGTGTCCACCGCCACGACCAGGTGCGCGCGCTGCTGGACAGGGGCGCCGCCGCGGTGCAGGTCGGCACCGCGTTCGCGGTCACCGCCGAGGGCGACGCGCACCCGGGCTTCAAGCGCGTGCTGGCGGAGGCCGGCCCCGAGGACATCGTCACCTTCATGAGCGTCGCCGGCCTGCCGGCGCGCGCCGTGCTGACGCCCTGGCTCAGAAATTACCTGCGCCGCGAAAAGGCGCTGCAATCGCACGCGAAGGCGGACCCGCGCCGCTGCGTGCAGGGCCTGAACTGCCTGACGGTCTGCGGCCTGCGCGACGGCATCCCCGGCGCGGGACAGTTCTGCATCGACACCCGCCTCGCCCTCGCGCTGCAGGGCGACGTGAAAAAGGGGCTGTTCTTCCGCGGCTCGGAGCCCCTGCCCTTCGGCAAGGCGATACGGCCCGTCGCGGAGCTGCTGGATTACCTGCTCAACGGCATCATGCCCGCGGGCGCGGCCTGATGACGGGCGGCGGAATGACTCAGGCCGCGGTCCACGGCAGCGGGTTGCGCGTCAGCGCCACCGCGACGATGTAGAAAAACACCGCCTGCGCGGCAAGCCAGGCTGCCGCCCGCTGTTTCCGGGTGCGGCCGCGTTTCAGCGCGATCGAGCCGAGGACGATGTAGAGCAGCAGCGCCAGCAGCTTGGCGGTCAGCCAGCCGGCGACGAAGGGATACTGGCGGATCATCAGCGCCATGGCAACCGCGCTGCCGAGCAGCGCGGTATCGACGACATGCGGCACGATCCGCACCCAGCGCTGCCGCAGCCATTCCGGGCGCGCCAGCATCCAGACGCCGCGCAGCACGAACAGCGCGTAACTCGCCGCCACGCAGCCGACGTGCACCGCCTTGAGCGTGAGGTAATCCATGCGCCCCTACTGCAGCAGATCCACGCCGGCGAGCGGATCGTCCCGGTCGCCGGGCCGGTGCAGCCCGGCATCGAAGGGCGAGAACTGCCCGCTCTCGACGTCGAGCACCAGGACCTTGCCTTCCTCGATCAGGTAATGCCAGCCGCGCAGGAACAGGCGCCCGGCCTCGACGCGCCGGCGCACCATCGGATAATCCATCAGCCGCTCCAGCTGCAGGGCCACCGAGCGCTGCTCGGTGCGCCGCAGCGCCTCTTCCGACAGCGTCACCGGAAGCACCGCGTCGCGGCCAAGGTCCAGCCACTTCGCCATGTGCCGCGCCTCCGCCGGCGCGCCGGCATACAGGGCGCGCACCGCGCCGCAGTGGCTGTGGCCGCAGACCACGATTTCGCTGACGTCGAGGTTCAGCACCGCGAACTCCACCGCCGCCGCGGTGCCGTGGTAACCCTGAGAGGCGTCGTACGGCGGCACGAAATTGCCGACGTTGCGGACGATGAATAGCTCGCCCGGGCCGCTGTCCATGATCAGGTAGGGCAGGACCCGCGAATCGGAGCAGCCGATGAACAGCACCGTGGGATGCTGCCCCGCCTCGACCAGGTGCCGGAACTGACTGCGCAGGCGCGGAAAATAGCGCGTCTGGAAACGCCGCAGCCGGCGCACGATCTCGTCGGTCATGCGATGCCCCGCGGCAAGGATCGCGGCTGCCTGGCGGTCCCGCTCATCCCTGCGCCTCCTCGCGCCCGATGGCATCGCCTGCCCCGCGCGAGGGCCACAACAGAGGCAGTATGCGCGCCGCAAAGACCGCCAGCGCCAGCCATCCGAGAAAGCCTCCGGCAACGGCCAGCGCCTGCAGCCCCGCGGCCAGCCCGCCGAGAAACATCAGCAGTCCCGCCTGGTGCAGGCCGAACTGCAGCCAGGCGGCGCTGCCCGAGGCGATGGGCCTGCCGGTGAATCTCGGCAGCATGTGCGCGCCCAGGCCGTAGATCAGCGTCTGCACGAATCCGGCGGTGAAGAGGTGCAGGCCGATGCCGCGAAGCCTGCCGTCCGCCAGCAGCGTGCCATGCCATGCCAGCCACAGCGCGCCGGCCAGGAACCAGAGCATCGCGCTCGACACGAACCAGCGATTGTCGGTGGACAGCGTGATCCCCGCGTGACGGCGCGCAGCCTGGCGCCGCGGCGCTGCGGCCACCATTTCCCGCGCTTCCGCCGCGCCCTGCAGCCCTACCGCCCTCAGTTCGCCGTCGATCACGACGGCGGGTATCGTCCGCACGCGCAGGCGGTGCGCGAGTTCGCGGCCGGCGGTCTGGTTGAGGTCGAGGACCGCGAACTCGAAATCCCGCTCCGCGGCCACTGCCGTCCACACCCGTTCCGCCTGCGGACAGGTCGGGCACCATTCGGATACCAGCAATTCGACCTTCACGCCCTTCCCCGACTCATCTTTCCCCGACCCATATTTCCCCGGCTCACTGCGCGCAGCGCATGCACTGCACGTCGTAGCGGTCTATCCACGCCTTCAGGCCGTCGATCGCCTGCGGCCCCGTGACCAGGTGCTGCAAGGCATGCTCCGGATCGTCCGGCCTGAACAGCACCAGCCAGGCCTCGGTATACGGGGCGATGTTGATCAGGTCCGGCCGCTTGAGCACCTGTTCGTTGCGCTCGACGATCACGCCGTCGAAAGGCGCCGGTATGCCGCCGGCCCACTTTCCCGATTCGAGGCGCGCCAGCGGCTTCTTGCGCGGCCGGCGGGATCCGGGCGGCCGGATGGCGACATGCTGGATCCGGCCGGCCATGGTCTGCGAAGGGTCGGTGATGCCGATCCGGAACAGGCCGTCCGGCTGCGGCCTGACCCAGATGTAATCGAGGTCGTACCAGAGGCCTTCCGGCAGTTCGCAACCGCGGTACTCGACGACGGCCATCGCTCACCTCCGGTCCAGCGGCGAGCGCCAGCGCACCGTCAGCAGCATGTTGATGCCGAACAGCGCCATCGCGATCACGGTCAGGGCGCCGCCGGCCATCACCAGCCGGTTGTCATGGACCGTCCAGCCGGCGATCATCAGCGGCAGCCCGCTGTTGGCGAGCCAGAACTGGACCGTCGCCACCCGCTCGGAGCGCAGCGGATAGCCGCCGAAGCGGGGAATCACGTGCAGGCCCACGCCGTAGATGATCATCAGCACGAAGCCGAGGAGCATCATGTGCCCGTGGATGCGCAGCACGTTGCCCGGCACCAGTTGCGGATCGATGAGCCGCAACAGCATCAACAGTCCGCCGAGCAGGCCGTAGACGAGGCCGATCGTGACATAGAGCCGGTTACGCCGGTGCATCACCCCCCTCTTCCGCCGCGGCGCGGAGAACCTGGAGCGCGCGCGCCTGGAAGGCGCGGTAGCTGCGCGCCCAGGTCCCGTCGCGCGGCGTGGTGGCGGCCAGTTGCCCGAGCAGCGCCCGCATCGCCGCCAGATCGGCCCGTGCCCGGGACAGTTCTGCAAGCAGGCGGTCGTAATCGGCCGAGTGCACGAACTCCGCCCTGCGGTCCTGGCACACGCCGATGCAGGGCTGGGCGCCTTCGATGCGTCCGCAGCCTATGCATTGCCAGGCGGCAAAACGCTCGACCGCCGGCGGATCCTGCAGCCCTTCCACGGACTGCCTAGCCCGGTTTGCCATCCAGGCGCGGCCGCGTGAGTATCGGCCAGTAACGAACGGCATAAATGCCGAAGGCCGCCGCCCACAGCAGGCCGGATATCTGAAGGCTCGGCAGGTAACCCGCCGGAAACGCCATGGCGCCGAACACGCGCACCAGCGCCGCGATCTGGATCAGCACGAAACAGGACAGCTCGAAGCCGTCCGCGCGCAGCGGCCGCGCCGTGTGGCCGCGCGCGGTGCGCGTCATCATGCCGAGCGTCAGCCCGCCGATCGCGCCGACGGTCAGCGCGTGGATGGCGTGGGTTTCCGCCACCCAGCCGGCCGCGGCCAGCGTGCGCAGGCCGAGGTACACGACGATCCAGGCGTAACCTGCGTGCAGGATCCAGACCAACGGGGTCGACAGCGTCCGCCAGGGCCGCCACAGTAGCAGGCGCAGGCCGTGCGCGAGCGTCGCAACCAGGGCGACGGCGGCGAGGGCCAGCGCGCCGGGCTGCAGCAGGTCCGCGACGAACAGCAGCAGCACCGAGGCCAGCGCCAGCCGCTCGAGCCACAGCCGGCGCGCCGCGCCGGCGCCGGGCACTCCGTTGTTGGTGAACATCGGAATCACCCGCCCGCCGATGACGGCCATGATGAACAGCATCACGTCCAGCCCCAGCACCAGCCCCGCGCGCGGCGGCAGCGACACCACGCCGAGCATCGCGAGATGCAGCACGGCGATCAGCGCGGACATCAGCAGCAGCAGGCCGACAAAAAAGTAGTTGCGGGCGCTGCGCGCGCGCCACAGAGGCACCGCGATCGCAAGGGCGATCGCCGCCGGAAATGCGGCATTGACGGCGGCAGCCAGCGCGCCGAAAGGCGTCAGCACCAGTGCGCGGCCCGCCACCCAGAGCGCCGCCAGCGCCATCAGCGGCGCGCCCGAGGGCGTCGGCTCCCCGGTCCACGCGCGCACGGCCGTCAGCAGAAAACCGGCGACCACGGCCAGCGTGTAGCCGAACAGCATCTCGTGCCCGTGCCACAGGGGTCCCCGCAGGTAGGCCGTGCCCGGCAGGCCCGACAGTTGCGCGATCCACAGCAGCATCGTGGCCACTCCGAACAGGCTGGCCAGCAGGTAAAACGGCCGGAAGCCGAGATTCCACAACGCAAAACGTGCCATCCAACCCCCTCAACCGAACAACAATGGATGCCCCTGACGGTCGAAAGGCAGGAACGGGTCAATGGTACCCGCTTTGACGGCCTCGATCATCCGTTTCAGCGAACGATCCGTATCGGCGCCGGTCGGCATCCGGCCGCCCCGACCGGACAGGGCGGCGACAAACACCACCGACCAGGTGCAGCCGAACTGCCGGGACTCCTCGGCCAGCGCCGCGAAATCCGCGAGATCGCCCGGCGCCTTGTCGACCGCCATCAGCGGCACCAGCGCGCCGCCCTCGCCCTCGAGAAAGCGCGCCCGCTGTTCCGGCGTGCAGTTTTCGGGCAGCTCCGCGCCCGCAAACACGAACAGCAGGCGCTGCGGTTCCGGCTGCAGGCGGGCCTCCCGCAGCAGGTCTCCGAAACTGGAAATGCTCACGATTCCTCCGGCATTATTGGACCAGCGGCGTTTCCGCCGCATCAAGATCGACGCCCCGGATCGCCGCGGAACCGGCAAGCAGCGACAGGTACTGGCGCGAAGCCGTCACGAAAGTCCGCTGGCGCAGGCTGTTGGCCACGGCGCCGCGCACCGCCTTGAAAGACTGCGCCTTGCCCGGTTCGCGCGCCAGCACCTCGACGACGTGGAAACCGAAGCGGCTGTGCACCAGCCGCGGCAGCACCCCCACTTCACTGCGTCCGAACAGCTCACGCGCGAACTCCGGCGCGCAGTCTTCGGCGGCGAGCCAGCCGAGATCGCCGCCCCCGGCGGCACTGGGGCAGTTCGACAGCTCGCGCGCGGCGGCGGCAAAGACGCCGGCCGACCCGCCGTCGTGGCAGCGCACGTCGAGCAGCGCGATCTCCGCGCGCCGGCGCAGCGCCGCGACATCCATGCCCGCGGTGATCGCGAACAGGATATGCCGGGCGTGCACGCGCTCGCCGGTCCGGTAGCTGCCGGCATGCGCCGCATAGTGGCGGCGGCAATCGGCCTCCGACGGCTCGGGCACCGCGATTTCCCGGTCCAGCAGCTTCTGGATCGCCTCCGCCGCGTCCTCGCTGATCACGCCGCCGGGCAGCGCCTCGTCGGCTGCGGCAAGCAGGCCGGCCGCCTGTGCCGCCTGCCGCAGCAGTTCGGTACAGGCGCGCCGGCGCAGCTCTTCGCCGGAAAGGTTTTCTTCCGGGGCGTGCAGGGCGCGGCCGTTGACGCTGGCCGCCGTGCCGGTCCGTGTATCGACAGTCATCGTCATGGCCTCCGGTCAGATGCGGCGCGGCTGGTCGTGGTCCGCCGGCAGGTTGAGGCGGCGGCTGCGCACCACCTGGTGCGGCCGCAGCAGGTAGAACACGGTGGCGAAACCGCTCCACACATGGACCAGCCGGCTGAACGGAAACAGCAGGAAAATCGTCATCCCCAGCACCAGATGCACCTTGTACGGCCAGGCGAGCGCGACCAAGCCCTCGGCCGCGCCGACGCGGAAGGTGAACACGCGCTGCGCCCAGTCGGACAGCACCAGCATCACGCTGCCGTCCGCATGCGACAGCGAATAGGGCAGCGTGATCAGCCCGAGCACCAGTTGCACCCACAGGATGATCAGGATCGCGAGATCGGTGCGGTGGCTGGTCAGGCGGATGCGCGGATCGAAAATGCGGCGGTGGATCAGCAGCGTCAGGCCGACGAAGCAGGCGGCCCCGGCGATCCCGCCGGCGACGATCGCCAGCAACTGCTTCTGCGCCGGCGTGATGAAGGGCTCGTAGACCCAGTGCGGGGTCAGCAGTCCGACGAAATGGCCGAAGAACAGGAACAGGATGCCGACGTGGAACAGGTTGCTGCCCCAGCGCAGCGTGCCGGTGCGCAGCATCTGCGACGAATCGCTTTTCCAGGTGTACTGGTCGCGGTCGTAGCGCGCGAGGCTGCCCATCAGGAACACCGTCATGCAGATGTACGGATAGGCGCTGAAGAAAAACAGGTGCAGATAGGTTTCGAAGGTTGTCATGCTGCGGCTCCCGTGTCGGGTTTGCGGCGTACCAGGTGGATGGGCCGGATTCCCTCCGGCCGCGCCTGCCCCTTCGCGGAGCAGCCGTCGAAGGCGGGCGGTTCGGTCCAGCTCTCGTCGAGTGGCGGCTCGGCGGCCGGGGCCATCGCGGTCGGCCTTTCGCCGGCGATCTCGAGCAGGGCGGCCGCCACCGCGGCATAGCGCGTTCCGCGCTGCGCCAGCGCGGCGTGCAGCGCATCGAGGATGTGGGTCATCTCCCCGAGAAACCCGCGCGCTTCGCGCGGCGGCTGCGTCGAGGCGAACTCGAGCACCGCAGGCAGGTAGTCCGGCAGCTCGCCCGGCGCCAGGCACAGCCCCGCCTGCTCGTAGGTCTGCGCGAGGTCGATCATCGCCGGCCCGCGGTCACGCGAATCGCCGTGCACGTGTTCGAAGAGATGCAGCGAGGTCGCTCGGCCGCAATCGAAAATCTGCACGTAATCCGCCTCGGCCTCCAGAGGATCGGTCCGCATCAGCGAGTTGATCAGCCCGCCCAGTTCGGCCAGCCGCGGCGCGGACACCGCGGCCTCGTCGCGCAGCACCGGCTGCATCTCCGGCAACTGCGCCCTCAGCGCGGCATCCGGGTAGCCCAGCAGCGCCGACAGCACGCGCAGGGTACGGGATGCCCGGGGTGGCCTGTTCAGGACCGGCATGGTCAGACCTCCAGTTTCACGGGTATGGTGCGCTTCTTCTCGCTGCCGAACAGGCTCGTTTCGCTGGTGCCTTCCGAACAGCCGTTGCCGAACGAGAACCCGCAGCTGCCGCGGACGTTGAACGCGTTTTCCGCATACTCGCGGTGCGTGCTCGGGATCACGAAACGGTCCTCGTAGTTGGCGATGGCCATGATGCGGTACATGTCCTCGACGGTTCCGGCCGAAAGTCCGGCCTGCTGCAGCACGGCTTCGTTGCTCCTGCCCTCGACATGCTTGTCGCGCTGGTAGGCCCGCATCGCCAGCATCCGCTCCAGGGCGCGCACCACCGGCCGCGTGTCGCCGGCGGTCAGCAGGTTGGCCAGGTACTTCACGGGGATGCGCAGCTGGCTGACATCGGGGATGCCGCCGCTGATGCCGAGGTGTCCGGCATTGGCCGCGGCGCTGATCGGCGACAGCGGCGGCACGTACCAGACCATCGGCAGCGTCCGGTATTCCGGGTGCAGCGGCAGCGCGACCTTCCACTCCACCGCCATCTTGTAGACCGGGCTCGCGCGCGCGGCGTCCAGCCAGTTGTCGGGAATGCCGTCGGCGCGCGCCTGGGCGATCACCTGCGGATCGTTGGGGTCGAGGAAAATGCCGAGCTGCGCCTGGTAGAGATCGCGGTCGTGCTCGGTGGCGGCCGCCTCGGCGATGCGGTCGGCGTCGTAGAGCAGCACGCCGAGGTAGCGGATGCGGCCGACGCAGGTCTCCGAACACACCGTCGGCTGGCCGGCCTCGATCCGGGGATAGCAGAAGATGCACTTCTCGGCCTTGCCGCTCTTCCAGTTGTAGTAAATCTTCTTGTACGGGCAGCCGCTGACGCACATCCGCCAGCCGCGGCACTTGTCCTGGTCGATCAGCACGATGCCGTCCTCCTCGCGCTTGTAGATCGAGCCCGAGGGACAGGAGGCGACGCAGGCCGGATTGAGGCAGTGCTCGCACAGCCGCGGCAGGTACATCATGAAGGTGTTCTCGAATTCGCCGTACATCTTCTTCTGGATGTCGTCGAAATTGCGGTCGGCGCTGCGCTTCTCGAATTCGCCGCCGAGAATCTCCTCCCAGTTCGGCCCCCAGACGATCTTGTCCATCTGCTTGCCGGTGATCAGGCTGCGCGGGCGCGCGGTCGGGCTCGCCTTCATCTCCGGCGCGTTCTGCAGATGCGCGTAATCGAAGGTGAAGGGCTCGTAGTAGTCGTCGATCTCCGGCAGGTTCGGGTTGGCGAAGATCTTCATCAGCAGCTTCCACTTGCCGCCCTGCCGCGGCTCGATCGAGCCGTCGGCGCGGCGCACCCAGCCGCCGTTCCACTTGTCTTGGTTTTCCCATTCCTTGGGATAGCCGATGCCGG
>CAZHJU010000055.1:0-11735 GCA_964533495.1 uncultured Bordetella sp.
TGTCCTCGAGATTGACGCCGCCGAAGGTCGGCTCCAGCGCTGCCACCGTATCGACCATCCGGTCGATGTCGGGCGCGTCCATCTCGATGTCGAACACGTCGATGCCGGCGAACTTCTTGAACAGCACCGCCTTGCCTTCCATCACCGGCTTCGAGGCCAGCGGCCCGATGTTGCCGAGGCCCAGCACCGCGGTGCCGTTGGTGATCACCGCAACGAGGTTGCCGCGTGCGGTGTAGTTGCTGGCTTCCGCCGGATTGGCGGCGATTTCCTGGCAGACCGTGGCGACACCCGGCGTGTAGGCCAGCGCGAGGTCCCGCTGGGTGACCAGTCCCTTGGTCGGAGTTACCGCGATTTTTCCCGGCACGGGCAACCGGTGATATTCCAGCGCCGCCTTGCGCAGTTGTTCGTCGGCCATGTTCTGAAAACCGCCTTTCGGAAGATTCGACCGCGCGCCCCAGGCTGCGCGGGAGCGGGGGATTATACCGTAGCCCCCCCTGCCGGCCGGCCGCGCGCCCACGCTGCGCGGCCTTTGTGCTACCGTTGCACCGCAACGCCACGACCGCACCGACATGCCCGACGTCCATCCCGCACTGCGCGCCGAACTGTATCCGGAAACCGAACCGTACAACGGAGGCATGCTCCCGCTCGACGGGCGCCACCGGATGTACTTCGAGGAATCCGGCAATCCGCGCGGCGCACCCGTCGTGTTCCTGCACGGCGGGCCCGGCGCCGGCGCCGCCGCGGCGCACCGCCGCTTTTTCGATCCCGCGCATTACCGCATCGTCGTGTTCGACCAGCGCGGCGCCGGACGCTCGACGCCGCTGGGCGAGATCATCGACAACACGACGCCGCTGCTGGTGGCCGACATCGAAAAGCTGCGCGAGCACCTGGGCATCGAACGCTGGCTGGTGTTCGGCGGCTCCTGGGGCAGCACGCTGGCGCTGGCCTATGCCGAGGCGCATCCGCAGCGCTGCACGGGCCTGATCCTGCGCGGCATCTTCCTCTGCCGCAAGAGCGAGATCGACTGGTTCCTCTACGGCCTGCGCAACCTGTTTCCGGAAGCCTGGCACGCCTTCACCGATCCGATCCCCGAGGCCGAGCGCGACGACCTGCTGGCCGCCTACCACCGCCGGCTGACCGACCCCAACCCGGCGGTGCACATGCCGGCGGCGCGCGCCTGGAGCACCTACGAGGGTTCGTGCTCGACGCTGCTGCCGAGCCCGGAGACGGTCGCCTATTTCGCCGGCGACGTGGTCGCGCTCGGGCTCGCGCGCATCGAGGCGCACTATTTCATCCACAACATCTTCCTGCCCGACAACGCGCTGCTCGACCGGGTCGACCGCATCCGCGGCATTCCCGGCGTCATCGTCCAGGGCCGCTACGACGCGGTCTGCCCGATCGTTTCGGCCGACGACCTGCGCCGCGCCTGGCCGGAAGCCGAATACCATGTGGTGCCCGACGCCGGCCACTCGGCCTGGGAGCCCGGCATCTGCGCGGCACTGGTCCGCGCCTGCGAAAAATTCAAGCACGTCACCAAGGGAGAATGAAGTGAAACTGGTCAGCTATTCTGCCACCCGGCGCGGCTCCGTCGCCATCGGCATCATCGCCGACGACGGCAGCATCATCGATCTCGCGGCCGCCGCCAAAAAAGCGCGCGTGAAACTGCCTTTCGCCGCCGACGACATGATCGGCCTCGTCGCCGCCGGCAAGGCCGGCCTCGCGCTGGTGAAGAAGGCCGTCGCCGGCCTGAAAACGGGCCACCACCGGTTCGCCAAAATCACGCTGCACGCGCCGATCCCGCGCCCGCGCAAGAACGTGTTCTGCGTCGGCTGGAATTACGTCGAGCATTTCGAGGAAGGCGCCAAGGCGCGCCCGCACGTGCAGGAACTGCCCAAGCATCCGGCGTTCTTCAGCAAGCAGCCACTGTGCGTCAACGGCCCCTTCGCCGACGTGCCCTCGCACCCCGGCATCACCGAAAAGCTCGACTGGGAAGTGGAAATGGCCGTGGTCATCGGCAAGGGCGGCAGCAACATCAGGGAAGCCGACGCGATGAAACACATCTACGGCTACATGATCGCCAACGACGTGTCGGCGCGCGAAGTGCAGCGCCAGCACGGCCAGCAGTGGTTCAAGGGCAAGAGCCTCGACGGCCACTGCCCGATGGGCCCGTGGCTGACCACCGCCGACGAGGTGAAGAATCCGCAGAATCTGCGCATCACCTGCCGCGTCAACGGCGCGACCAAGCAGGACTCCAACACCAGCTACATGTATTTCAAGATTCCGCGGCTGATCGCGGAGCTGTCGGCGGGACTGACGCTGGAGCCGGGCGACCTGTTTCTGACCGGCACGCCGGCCGGCGTGGGGCACGCGCGCAATCCGCCGGAGTTCATGAAGCCGGGCGACATCCTCGAAACGGAAGTGGAAGGACTGGGGCTGCTGCGCAACAAAATCGCGGCGAAGTAGGTTCCGCCGTCCACCCCGGAAAAACGCCGCAGCAAGCGGCGTTTTTCATTCCGGCGTCTTTTTCACGCCCTCGGCGGCGGCCTTGCCGGCGGCCTGCAGGCTTTCAAGGCCGGCGCGCTGCATTTCCAGCGTCTTGATGGTCATCTGCACGAAGCCGGTGTTCATCGTGAGCCAGGTCTCGACCGCCTTCAGTTCGGCGATCTTCTTGTCGAGGTCCTCGATGTTCATCGTCGGCGCGATCATGCCGGGTATCGGGAATCCCATCGGGTTCCACATTTTCTGCATGAATTCGAAAAAATCCTTCGATACGTCCTGCTCGGCCATGATCGCTCCCGTTGATAACGGAATGATTATAGGCGCGGCGGCTTCAGGCCGCTTCGACGCGCACCGTGTCACCGTCGCGGGCGCTCGCCAGCAGCGCGGAATCGCCGCGCAGGCGGCCGAGGACGTTGCAGGGGGACACCAGGCGGCATTCGTCGCCGCGCGAGGCCGGGGTGCGGCCCCAGGGCAGGGCCAGCGCGCTGCCGTCGACCCAGAAACAGACCGTGCCCGGGTCGACCACCTGCCGCGCGTCCGCCTCCAGGGAAAGATTCAGCGGCAGGGTGAAGTAGATTTCCTCGCCCCAGGTGTTGATGCGGGATTCGCAGGGCAGGATGGCCAGCAACCGGTCGGCCGCGGGCCCGGGCCGCAGATCGGCGACCACCGATGCGGCCGGCCAGACGATGCGGATCGCTGCCACCGGCCGCCGGGAACGCTCAGTCGCCGAACAGCGGGTCGACCTGGCGGGTCGCGACGCGCAGCCGCGGCGTCGCCGGTGACGCCGGTTCGGCCAGGGGGGCGATCACGCGCTGCAGCCGCTGCTTCTCGCCGAACACCTTATTGGTGTAGGTGTCGTTGTTGTCGCCGAGCGCGCCGGCGTACATCTGCAGGGCGATGCCCAGGTTGCCGGTGCGGGCCAGATATTCGCGGATGATGCGGGTGCCGACGCGGATGTTGGCTTCCGGGTCGTAGACCGCCCGGTCGCCGCCGAATTCGGCCAGTTTTTCGGCATGGAAGCGGGGAATGATCTGCATCAGCCCCCGGGCGCCGGCCACGCTTTCGGCGATCGGGTTGTAGCTCGACTCGATGCCGATGACCGCCATGATCAGCAGCGGATCGAGGCCGGTCTTGCGGGCTTCGGCATGGGCGATCTGGACGAATTCCAGGATCAGGTCCTGGGACACCTTGTAGCGCCGGGCCAGGAACTCGGCCAGCAGCGCATGGCGGGTCGCATCGGGATTCGCCACCGGGGCGGCAGGCTGGGAAGCCAGCATGCGGTCGGTCACGGCCTTGGCTTCGTTTTCGACGGCGGCAAACGCCGACGACAGGTTTCCATCACGCGGGTGGAGCAGGAAAGCCAGTGCGGAGAGGCAGGCGACCAGTATCGCCAAGGTGGCCATTCTGCGGATCCGGTGCGGCGCTGCCGCCGGCCGGTCCCCGGAAACTCCAGGGGATGTTTCTGAGATCGATTTTGCAAACACGCAAAACCTCCTTTCGGGAGCAGCGCCCACACGGTGGCCGGCGCCTCAGCTGGGGTTACCTCGCTACGGTAACGGGTGTCTCCTTAAAGACTCGTTTAGCCACCAACCACTATAGGTTGTGGGCTACTCAAAAAAACTGGCTAATTCTAGGTGTTCGACCTGTGGGCCGCAACCTCGAAACCGCATTTTCGGGCGATTCTGCAATTGGACCGGGGCGGGAGTTTAACGGCAACGCCTGACGCATTGCAATGAAAATATAAGTTATTGTTTTAAAACAATAATTTTATATTTTCAGGATTTATGGCTACTCCTGGGCTGTCGGAACCGCCGATTTTGAGCGGCACCGCCACAAAGAGTTCCCTCAAGATCCGATACGCCGAAAAATCAGATAAATATCAAATAAAACAATTAGTTAAAGCTCATCCTGGGGATCAGGACCGGAAACGCCCTGCCGTGCCTCCCAGTTCCGCAAGGCGGCTTCATAGTTAGTGAGCGCTTCCCAATATCGGTCGTAAACGCAGGGATCGCAGCCACTGCCGCAGCATTCCCAGGGTTCGGGTTCCGGCGGCTTCTCCGGTTTGGGATCGAAGTTCGAAGGCATGTCGTTCAGTGCGCCTCCGCGGGCAGGCGCCGGTCGGGGAAACGCCGGCCGAACTCGGCCGCCAGCGCATCGGCATCGGCGATCTTGCCGGCCCGGCGCAGCTCGACGATGCGCTCGATCCATTGCTCCGCCGGCGCCGTGATCAGATCCCGCCACAACACGGCCGGATCGGGCGCCGCCAGGACCGCCGACCGGGCCGGCGCGGCGGCACTACTGCCGGCCGGCATGTCGGCGAGCGGTGCCGGCGCGGAACGCAGCCGCGGCGCCTGCCGTTCCGAACGCAGGCCGGCAGCGTCTTCCGCGAATGCCGGCGCGGCGTCGGTCTCCGCCGGACCGGCACGGGATTCGGCCGGGGGAGCCACCCGCTTCTGCCCGGACACCGCGGCCCGCGGCGGTTCCACCGGCGCCGCGGGACGGCTAGGCACGGCCGGCCTGTCCCGGCGGCGGGCTTCGGGCGCGGGTGGCGGCGCCGGATCGGCCCGCGACTTCTCCGCTGCCTGCGGCTGCACCTCCACAGGCGGCAGCAACAGCGTTTCCGGCCGGTCGGCGCCCTGCTCGCGCATCTGGGTCACCACGGTCACCGACAGCACGAGGACGGCCGCCAGCGACAGCGGCAGCTGCCAGCGGCGCAGGCCGCCGCGGCGCGGGCCGGCCTTCACTTCCCGCCGCGCGGCGGCGCGGATCGCGTCATCGAGCCGCGTCGGCGGTCCGGCTTCGGCCCCGGCGAGATAGATCGCCGCCAGTTGCGGATCGTGTTCCATGTCCGGTCCGGGGTTCATTGCCATGCCTGCATCCCCTGCCGCAGTTTCGCGATCGCGTAACGCAGCCGGCTTTTGGCAGTTTCGCGCGTCACGCCGGTGGCGGCAGCGATTTCCTCGATGCTGAGGCCGCCTTCCTGCTGCAGCACGAAGGCCTCGCGCTGCTCTTCGGGTAGGGCGTCGAGCAGCGTCAGCAGTTGCGCCGCCTGTTCGCGCGCGGCGGCGGCGGCCTCGGGCTCGACGCCGCGCGGCGCCGCCGGTTCGGCGAGGTTTGTGGCCGATTCGTCATCGTCGAGGGACAAAGGGGCCGGACCGCCGCGGCGGAAATGGTCGATCAGCCGGTTGTGGGCGATGCGGTAGAGCCAGGTCGTGAATTTCGCCTGCACCGTGTAGCCGGCGCGGGCGCGGATCAGGTTCATCCAGACATCCTGGAACAGTTCGTCGGCCAGCGCCGCGTTGCGGCACTGGCGCAGCAGGTAGCGGTAGACGCCGCCCTTGTGGCGGCCGTAGAGTACGTCGAAGGCCGCCGCGTCGCCGTCGCGATAACCGAGCATCAGCGCTTCATCCGTGGCGTCGGCATCCGTGGGCATCACGGGGTGCCAGTATGCAGAAGCCTCCGCCGACCGGCAACCCGCCGCGACCGCCGCCGTCATGCCCGCTCAGCGCGGATCCGGCGCGAAACGCCCCGGAAACGGCGCGGGCCAGGGATCGGGGCGCGTGGCGACCGGCGTCCGGATCACGCCCTGCGCGACCAGGTTGCGGTAACTGTCGTAGTAAATGGTGATCAGCTCGGCCGGCGCGGCGCTCGCGCGCTCGAATTCGGTGTAGGTCACCACCGAGGTTTCGCTGCGGCCGTGCCCAGTGCCGAGCCGCGCCGATTTCCGCGCCACCTCGGCACGCAGGCCCGCGGCGCCGCCGGCGTCTTCCGCGGCAGATTCCGCCGTGCCACGCTCCGCGACCGCCGGGGCCGGCGCGGAGGCGGCTTCGGCATCGCGCGACAGCCGCGGCGCATGCAGCACCACCGGCTCCGGCTTCCTGCGGAACAGCGCGACGCCGATGACGCCGACGTTGTCCGGACGCCCGGTGCGCGCGGCATAGGAATCCGGCAGCGCGGTGAAATAAAACGCCGCGACGCGATCGAGGCTCTTGCGCCAGCCCCGGATGCCGAACTGCTGCCGCGGCCCGAGCACGTAGCCGCTCTGCTGCCAGTCGGCCGTCTCGCCGGTGATGACGTCGACGCCGTCCACCGAAACCACCGCCAGCACGTCGCCGGGCTGGCGGTTGCGCAGCCGGATTTCATACTCGTTGCCGGGGTTGCCGGCCACGTAATGGCGGCCCTGATGCCGATACACGGGAAGCGTGCGGTTCTGCGCGCGGTCGTAAATCTCGACGCCGGCAAGGCGGCCGGTGGCCGCGGCCTGCAGCGACAGCAGGCCGCCGGCCAGGGCGGCAGCGACAAGGATCATGTATTTCATGGGTTCTCCCTTCGGGCAGTGATGCGGCAGGGCCGCGACCCTCCTGCAAACGCGGCGCCGGGGCATTCGGGGTCAAGCGGCGCTGTGATAGATTGAAGCGATGGATGAACTGGTACTTCACGGCATGGCGAAATGGCCCAACGTGCCGGCACGCTGCGGACTCGTAAAACAAACTGAAATGGCCCCACTCGAAGGCGTGTGCGCTCACTCGCTGCGCTCGCAACGCGCTCGCCCATCACTTCAGCAACGACCGGAGGGCCGCAGGCCCGCCTGCGGGAAGCAGCGTCGGACCGCCGGCATCGCAAAGGTTTCCGGGAATGGATGAACTCGTACTCCGCGGCATGGCCAAGTGGCCCAACGTGCCGGCGGTCTACGGCTGGCTGTCGCTCGACCGCCGCGGTCACTGGCTGCTGAAAGGCGAACGCGTCATCAATCCCGGCATCGTCGATTTTTTCGGCCGCAATTACGACCATGACGGACAGGGGCGCTGGTTCCTGCAGAACGGCCCGCAGCGGGTCTATGTCGCGCTCGATTACACGCCGTACATCTACCGCCTGGATACGGCCACGGACGCGTCAGCGGCCTGGACCGCGCACAGCGGAACGCCGGTGACCGCGGTCCACGGCGCGTACATCGACGACGCCGGCCAGTTGCTGCTCGACACCGATCTCGGCATCGGCCTCGTGCACGACGCCGACCTCGATCGGCTGCTGCCGCGTTTCTCGGCGCCGGGTGCACTTGCCGGCGAAGCCGCGCTGGAAGCGACGCTCGATGCGCTGCAGTCGGGCCGCAGCGCCGGACTGCGGCTGAATACCGGCCCCCGCTGCATCCCCGTCGATCCGGTCCGCGTGGCCGATGTGCCGGCGCGTTTCGGCTTCATCGCGCGGCCGCGGCAGCCGGAGGGACAGGAAGAGTGTTACTGAGCATCCCGGAAATGCGATGATTCTCATCCATCAACCATAAACCCCGCCATATCCCCATATCCATGCCCATGATCGATCTGCGCACCGATACCGTCACGCAACCCACCGCGGCCATGCTGGCCGCCATGCAGCAGGCCACCCAGGGCGACGATTCCCGCGACGGCGACCCGACGGTGATGCGCCTCGAGGCGCTCGCCGCCGAACGCACCGGCAAGGACGCCGGCCTCTACATGCCCAGCGGCACGATGACCAACCTCGTCGCTGTGCTCGCGCACACGTCGCGCGCCGGCGAGGTGCTGCTCGAGCGCGGCGCGCACATGCTCAACACCGAGCTGGGTGGCCTGTCGGCGGTCGCCGGCGTGTTCTACAAGGCGATTCCCGGCACGCGCGGCGCGATGGACGAGGACCTGCTGCGCGAGGCGGTACGGCCGATGACCCGCAACAACTTCGGCACCGCGCTGATCTGCATGGAGACCACGCACAACGGCGCCGGCGGCACCGTGCTGCCGCTCGCGCACATGCAGCGGGTGCACGCGCTGGCGCGCGAGCGCGGCATTCCCGTGCACGTCGACGGCGCGCGGCTCTTCAACGCGGCGGTGGCGCTGGGCGTGTCCGCCGCGGACATCTCGCGTCATACCGACTCGGTCTGTTTCTGCGTGTCGAAAGGCCTGTCGGCGCCGGTCGGCTCGGTGCTCTGCGGCCCGCGAGATTTCATCGAGCGCGCCCGCGCCTTCCGGCGCATGGTCGGCGGCAACATGCGCCAGGCCGGCTCCATTGCCGCCGCCGGCATCGTCGCGCTGGAAACGATGATCGGGCGGCTGCAGGACGACCACGCGACCGCGAAACGGCTGGCGGCGGGTTTCCACGCGATCGATCCGTCGCTCGCCGATCCGGCCGGTGTCGAGACCAACATCGTGCGGGTGAACGTCGGTCACACCGGCCGCGGCGCCGCGCAGTGGGCCGAGGCCTTCGCGCAACGCGGCATCGCGGTGAGCCCGGCCGATCCGCGGTCGCTGCGTTTCGTCACCCACCGCCATATCGGCAACGCCGAGGTCGATGCGGCAATTGCCGCATGCCGCGAAATCCGGCAGGCCGGAAATCCCTGAGAGGAATATGTATTTGTAGCCCGGAGGAAGCCGCAGGCCGTAGCCGAGGGGAAGACGGTGCTTCTTCCCCGGGCACGGTAATCCGTGCCGCTGCGCGCCCCTCGGGGTTTTGCGGGAATTAACGCCGCCGGTCCCGGCCGGCGAGTCCCGCGATGATTTCCGCCACCGCCCGTTGCTGGCGGAGATTCAGTTGACGATAACGCTTCAACAATTCGTCATCGGACAACACGTCGCGATAGGCCGGCGTCATCTGCTGCATGGCCGTCGCCGCGCTGCCGCTTTTGCCGTACTCCAGCCAATCGGCTCCCACCTCCAGCCAGTCCGCGAGGGCGAGAATCTTGTCATGTGAAGGGATCGCCTCGCCGTTGAGCCATTTGCGCACGGCCTGCTGCGTCACCCGTTTTCCCCGATAGCGGCCGTTGAAGTCGCGGGCCAGTTGCGTCGGGCTGTCCGCCCCCACTCCGCCCTTGTGCAGGGCATCGCGCAAGCGCCTGCTGAATGCCTCGCGGCCATCGCTGTTTGCCATGACGGCAACCGTAGCATTCCGAAAAGTTACTATCAGTTGCCATTAATGGTAACCAAAAGTGACTATCCGTCCCCGGCGCCCGCACGCCATCGGAGACCGGAGTGGATGAAAATCCACCCCGTGCTACAAGGCCAAAACGAGGCCAAAACGCACTTCCGGTCGCCGGGCGTGAATGCGCCCATGTGACCGGGGCAGGCAGGGTTCAAGCCCGTCGGGTCATCTGACCGCTTCTTCCACCATGTCGGCCAGCAATTTCCCCACCGCCTGCAGCGCGCGTCTCGACGCATCGCTGCCCGCGGCATCGGGCAGCCGGTACGACAGGTGCACCACGCCCGGCGACTGCGGCAGCGTGTAGACCGCAATCGCATAGGGGCAGTATGCGATGTTGTGCGGATCGGCCTCCATCGTGTCGCGCGACAGGCGCGCGCTGCAAAACTCGAGCACTTCGGCATTGCCGTAGATGCGCCGCTCGCGTCCGAGATCGCGACCGGTGCGCTCCAGCATATCGCCGATCTTCGCGTTGTAGTTGATCACCAGCCCGCGATTTTCCAGCGCCATCACCGCCCGTTCACGGACGTCGGCGAATGTGCCCTTGACCGTGCGCAGTTGCACGCCCGGCGATGCCGCATTCGCGGCGCAGGCCGCAAGCAGCAGAACGGCAGAGAGCCATTTCCCGGTGCATTTCCCGGTAATTCGCATCGTCGATCCCCTTCCGGATTCAGATATTTCCGCATCCAGTGTAAGGTTTTTTCACCCTGCCTGCAGCGAGGCGGGGCAGGTCCGGGAAGGGCTCCGGAGAATTTTTTTATTGTTGTAACTAGTTGATTTTAAATATATTTTTTGACAATACCCGGGCGCGGAGCCGGCCCCGCGCCTTGCCCCGACCGGGCGGATTGGGTATCTTTAGCGCCCTGCTGTCTGCGGTTGCGAACCGCCTCCCGCGACGGGCACCGGACTACTCCCGAGACCGGTTCCGCCGCAAGGCGCCAGTGTCAGGGCTTGCTTCCCATCGGGAACGGCCATGCGCCTGGGATCGCAATCGGACGCGGCGCCATCGGCGCCGGCTCCGGAGTCCTCCGGGCCGCCGGTTTCGAAACCGCCGCGCGTTTTTGGACTGCAGGCTTTTTCTTGACTGCTTTTTTCTTCGCCGGCTTTCGAGCCGGCTTTTTTTTGCCTGCCGCGGCGCTTTTCCCTTTTTTTGCAGCTGCAGCCTTGCGGCTCGCGCCCTTTTTGGCCGCGGCCTTGCGCAGGACTTTCTTCTTCAGCACTTTCTTCTTTGCCGCCTTTTTTGTCGCTTTTTTCTTCGCCGCCTTTTTCTTCGCTTTCGCCATGGGAACCTCCGTCATGTCTGCCCAATATGCGCGGCTCCTTGCGGAGTTCTCGCGCTTACCGGCGCGCCGCCAGCGCGCGCCCCTCCACACCACCAAAAACCTGCAGCCGCCTAGTGCAGCGCCGCCCCCGCTTTGTCCGCCAGATCGCGGTACAGCAGATCGGGATCGACGCGGATGCCGCCGCTCCAGGTCAGCACGTTGGACACCGGGTCAAAAGCCACGCGCCGGAACAGCGCCGCATCGGAGAGAACCTCCAGCGCGGTTCCCCCGACGAGGTCGCCGAGATAGACGTGCCCTTCGAGGCCGTCGTCGAAACGCAGCCAGAGCGTGCAGTTGTCCTCTGCACGCAGTTCGGTAACCGTGTGCAGGTTGAGCCTGCGGCTGCGGTAACGCCGGAACTTCAGACTGAGTGCCAAGGGTTCGCCCCTCCATCGAGTTGAACAACGGAACCGGGAAAGAAACCGGCGGCGGCGCCCTGCGGGATGATCCGCAGGAGCGCGCGCCGCCGGCCGGGTTGCTGCATCAGCACAGGATTCCGTTTCGCGGCGGAATCCGCGTGTCTACTCGCATGGTCGGTGTCTGCCTCCGCGGATTTGCATGACGTCGCCGCTCAGTCCCAGGACAGGGCGCCGCCGGTCTGGTACTCGATGACGCGGGTTTCGAAGAAATTGCGCTCCTTCTTCAGGTCGATCATTTCCGACATCCAGGGGAAGGGATTGGTCGCCCCCTCGAACAGTGGATCGAGGCCGATCTGCTGGGCGCGGCGGTTGGCGATGAAGCGCAGGTATTCCTTGAACATCGCGGCGTTGAGGCCGAGCACGCCGCGCGGCATGGTGTCCTCGGCGTATTTGTATTCGAGCTCGACGCCCTTGTGGAACAGTTCCTTCAGTTCCTCGCGGAACTCGCCGGTCCACAGATGCGGGTTTTCCATCTTGATCGTGTTGATCAGGTCGATGCCGAAATTGCAGTGCATGGATTCGTCGCGCAGGATGTACTGGTACTGCTCGGCCGCGCCGGTCATCTTGTTCTGGC
>CAZHJU010000056.1:0-11137 GCA_964533495.1 uncultured Bordetella sp.
CTTATGCTTCACAAAATCATCCACATCGTCACAAGTGCATAACAGGCTCTAGGAACTCGGCGAGGCGGTTTCGGGATACCAGATCGGCCAGCGCGTGATCGCCGGCGCGATCACGCCCTGCGGGCAGTGCCACCCCTGCCTCGACGGACATCAGGCCCAGTGCGGCGGCAAGCCCATGGGCGGCTGGCGGCTCGGCAACACCATCGACGGCTGCCAGGCCGAGTACGTGCTGATTCCGGAAGCCGCCGCCAACCTGGCGCCGATCCCCGATCACCTGACCGACGAACAGGTCCTGATGTACCCCGACATCATGAGCACCGGTTTCGGCGGCGCGGAAAGCGGCCGGATCCGGATCGGCGACACCGTTGCCGTGTTTGCGCAGGGGCCGATCGGACTCTGCACCACGGTGGGCGCGAAACTCATGGGCGCAACCCGGATATTTGCAGTGGATGGCGTGCCCGAACGGCTCGCCATGTCGTGCAGCCTGGGAGCGGACGTCACCATCAACTACAAGGAACGCGATCCGGTCCAGGCGATTCTGGAGGCGACCGGCGGGCGCGGGGTGGACGTGGCGATCGAAGCGCTCGGCACCCAAGCGACGTTTGAAAGCTGTCTGCGCGTGTTGAAGCCCGGCGGCGTGCTCTCGAGCCTCGGCGTCTACTCGGGCAAGCTCACGCTGCCGCTCGACGCTTTCGCGGCGGGACTCGGCGATCACGCCATCGTCACGACGCTGTGCCCCGGAGGGAAGGAACGGATGCGGCGGCTGATGAGCGTGCTGGCGTCCACGCGGGCGGACCTGCGGCCGCTGGTGACCCACAGGTTCATGCTCGACCGGATCCAGGAAGCCTACGACCTGTTCTCGAACCAGCGCGACGGCGTGCTCAAGGTGGCCATCACGCCGTAATGGCGGTCATCCCGGGCAATTCACAGCGGAGGGATCACCTGTCGCCACAGTCTGCGCAGGCAGGCCACGCCGGCAGGATGCGGCCAGCGGCACGGAGAATTTCCGCACCGCCTACAATATCCGCTTGCAATATCATTTGAGCCCGGCAGCCGCTTTCCGCATATCGATACCGGACCCTGGCCATGAAAATCCTGATCAACATCGACGTCCCGGAACTCGGGCCTGCGATCGATTTCTATCGGGCGGCGCTGGATCTGAACCTCGGCCGCATCATCGATGAAGACGTTGCGGAACTGACCGGCGCCTCTTCGGTTCTCTATCTTCTGCGCAAGACGGCGGGCTCAAGCCCGGCGAAAGATTCCGCCGGCGTGCGCCGGTACGCGAGACACTGGACGCCCGTCCATCTCGATTTCGTGGTGGATGACGTGCGGGAGGCCGCCAGGCGCGCCATCGACGCCGGCGCACGGCAGGAAGGCGACTGCGTCGAATGGATGGGATCAAGCTGCATCAGCTTCTCCGATCCGTTCGGTCACGGTTTTTGCCTTATAGAATTCGCCGGAGAAACCTACGGCGGCGGCGCCTGACAATCGGCCGTCCCACGGCGCGGCGATGCGCCACGGATCAAACCCGAACGTGAAAGGAGCAATCACATGGAAGCCCACGAACTGCATCGCGGCCGCCTGATCGACCACATTCAACTGGTCGTGAAGGATCTGGCAACCAGCAAACGTTTCTATGCCGCCGCTTTGGCAAGCCTGGACATCCCTCTGGGCGGCGAAGGGGAAGACCATTTCTGGGCAGACGAACTGTTCGTCTCCACCAGGGACAGCAAGGCGGCCCAGGGGACGCTGACGGGCCGCATGCACTTTGCATTCCAGGCCAAAAGCCGCGAAGCGGTGGACCGCTTCCACCAGGCCGCACTGGCCGCAGGCGGCAAGGACAATGGCGCGCCGGCCGCGCGCCCCTATCATCCGGGGTACTACGCCGCCTTCGTGATCGACCCCGACGGCAACAACATCGAAGCCGTTTTTCATGGACCGGCGCAGAAATCCGCCGAATCGGTGAAAATCACTTTCACTCAGTAAGGCCGCGCGGGCATCCAGCCCGACATCCGCTGCACGTGAGAACACCGCGATGCCTGCGGCCTGCGCCATCCGCCCACGAAAGCGGCATCATGGCATCGCCAAGGCCGCAGGGCGGATGAGCCGCGCAACGGCGTGATCCGCCGGATGCCATCCCGACCGAATCCATGAAGCCGGTGCAAGTTCGCATCGCAGTGCCGCCATGCGACGAGTGCCACATCCGCGCCGGACTCATTTATCATGAATCATGAATCGTCGCAATCCAATCAACCGGGGAAATGCCGACATGAGAACCGCACTGTTCCTGCTGGCGGGCCTGCTGCTGCTTTCCGGCATCCAGATCATTGCCAAACAGTTCGCGAACTACCATGCGTCCGCCACGCTGTGGGGCACGGTGATCTTCATCGCCGTCTGGCTGGCAGTCACCCTCTTCAACCTGTGGGTCGGCGTGACGCGGGCCAGTTATTCGGTCGCCGAGGAACTGCCGATCCTGCTGCTCCTGTTCGGCATCCCGGCCGCCGTCGCCATCCTGCTCAAGTGGAAGTTCCTGCATTGACCGCGGACGCAGGGCCGTCCCCTTCGCAGGAATCCGCTTCAGGGTTTTCGGGCTACAGCACCACTTCGACCAGATACGGCCCCGCCACCGCCAGCCCCCGCCTGAACTGCGCGGCCAGTTCCTCCAGCGTCGCCGCCCTGCCCGCCTCCACGCCGTAACCCTTCGCCAGCGCGACCCAGTCGAGGTCGGGCCGGTCCAGCGTCAGCATCGAACGCGCATTCGCGCCCGGCGCGCCGCCGCCGACGTTGGCGAGTTCGCCGACGAGGATCCTGTAGGCGCGGTTGGCGAAGATCACCATCGTCACGCCGAGGTCCTCCCGCGCCATCGTCCACAGCGCCTGCAGCGTGTACTGCGCGCTGCCGTCGCCCTCGAAGGCGACGACCTTGCGCCCCGGGGCCGCGACCGCCGCGCCGGCGGCCGCGGCCGGCCCCCAGCCGATCGAGCCGCCCATGATGTTCAGCCAGTCGTGCGGCCGCGCGCCCATCATCGCGCCGGGAAAAGCGCGGCCGCTGGTCACGGCCTCGTCGATGACGACGGCGTCCTCCGGCAGCAGCGCGTTGAACAGCGCGCCGAGGCCGTCGAGCGTGATCGCGCCGGTGGGCAAGGTCGTGTCATGGCTGGCGGCATTGACGCGCGGTGCGCTGCTGCGCGCACCCAGAGCATCGGCCAAGGCTTCCAGCGTGTATTCCAGATCGGCTTCCGCGCCAGCCACCTGGACGACATTGCAGCCCTCGGGCACCAGCACGCTGGGCTTGCCGGGGTAGGCGAAGAAGGACACCGGCGTCTTTGCGCCGACCAGCACCAGTGCCTGCACGTCCTGCAGCATCGCCAGCGCGGCATCGACGGCGAAGGGCAGTTGCTTCACCACCGCACGTCCCGCGCCGCGTTCCATGCGCGCGTTGTTGTATTCGCAGAGGAGTTCGCAGCCGGTCTCCGCGGCGATGCGCCCCGCCCATTCGAGAGCCTTGCCGCGCAACGCGGCGCCGCCGAGCAGGATTGCCGCGGATTTGCCGGAACGAAGGGCTTGCGCGCCGGCATCGATGGCGCCGTCGTCCACGCGGGCGCGCGGCGCGGGCGACGCGACCTGCGCCGGACCGCCGGCCTCGCCCCAAGCGGTATCCGCGGGCAGGATCAGCGTCGCGATCTTTCCCGGCGCGGTGCGCGCGGCTTCGACCGCCTTCGCGCCATCGGCGGCAACGTCCGTCGCCGAACGCGAGGTCAGCACCCAGTCCGACATCGGCCGCGCGACGCCCTCGATGTCGGCGGTCAGCGGCGCGTCGTGCTTGATGTGGTAACTCGCGTGCTCGCCGACGATGTTGACCATGCCCGAGCGCGCCTTCTTCGCGTTGTGCAGGTTCGCCAGTCCGTTGCCGAGTCCGGGCCCGAGGTGCAGCAGCGTCGCCGCGGGCTTGCCCGCCATGCGGTAATAACCGTCGGCCGCGCCGGTGACGACGCCTTCGAACAGGCCGAGGATGCAGCGCACGCCTTCGACGCGATCGAGCGCGGAGACAAAATGCATTTCCGACGTGCCGGGATTGGCGAAATAGACGTTGACGTCGCCGTTCAACAGCGTGCGCACGAGGCTTTCCGCGCTGTTCATAAAATATCCTTTAAAATTAAATACTTATAATTATTCGTCACCTGCGGTGTCGCGGTGAACGGCACCGGCTCGCGTCGCGCGTCCCCATTGCGCGCCGGACGCATCGCAGTGTAACGGGCGCGCCGCGTCAAAACCACCGCGAACACGACGCCGCGCTCCACGTTCCGGACGCCTTGACGCATCCGCCCGTTCATCATTGAATCGGGCTTCCCGAAACCGGAGAAACACATGCTGATCGCCGATTCACAAGTACACATCTGGGGTGCCAACACGCCGCAGCGGCCGTGGCCCGCGCGCGCGCATGCGCAGCGCGACGTGCCGCTCGGCCACGAAGAGCTGCTGCGCGACATGGACGCCGCCGGCGTCGACCGCGTGGTGATCGTGCCGCCGTCGTGGGAAGGCGACCGCAACGATCTCGCCATCGAAGCCGTGAAGCAGCACCCCGACCGCTTCGCGATCATGGGCCGCTTCAATCCGGAAGCGCCGGATGCGAAGACCGCGATCAAGACCTGGATGCGGCAGCCCGGCATGCTCGGCATGCGCTTCTCCTTCCACATTCCCGTGCTGCAGGAGCCGCTGATCGGCGGCAAGTTCGACTGGGTGTGGAGCGAGGCGGAAAAACTCGGCATCCGGCTGATGATCCTGG
Organism: uncultured Bordetella sp.; assembly: GCA_964533495.1. GTDB lineage: Bacteria > Pseudomonadota > Gammaproteobacteria > Burkholderiales > SG8-41. The sequence continues at coordinate 4,789 of CAZHJU010000056.1, forward strand.
TGCCGCAGAACCTGGTGCAGGTCATCGACGGCGTCGCCGCGCGCCATCCCGATCTGAAAATCGTCATGGACCACATGGCGCTCAGCAGCGGCAAACCGGAAGACGAAACCTTCCGCGATTTCGACAAGCTGCTGCCGATCGCGAAACGCCCCAACGTCGCCTGCAAGGCCAGCGCGCTGCCCTCCTACCTGAAGGAACCCTATCCCTTCACCAAAATGCAGGGTTATGCGAAACGCGCCTACGAGGCCTTCGGCCCGCGGCGCCTGTTCTGGGGCAGCGACTGGTCGCGCTCGCCGGTGCCGTACCGCGAGCATGTCGACATGTGGCTGAAGGACGCCCCGTGGCTGAAGGACGCCGACAAGGAATGGGTCCTCGGCCGCGGCATCTGCGAATGGCTGGGCTGGAAGCTGCCCTGACTCCCCGCGTGCAACCCGGCACCGGGACCGCACGCGATTCACTCCGAACCGATGCCCTCTCCCGCCGAGATTCCGGCGCCCTGGCTCGCCTGGCTGGCCGCGAACGCCGTGATGGCCGCGGCCTGCGCGATGCAGGCCGCCGTGGGCATCGGCATGGCGCTGCTCGCGGTGCCGCTGCTGGTGCTGATCGAGCCGCGGTTCGTGCCCGGCCCGCTGCTGCTCGCCGGGGCGCTGGTGCCGCTGAGCGCCGCCTGGCGCGAATGGCATGCTGTCGACCTGCGCGGCCTGGGCCCCGCGCTGCTGGGACTCGCCGCCGGCACGCTGGCCGGCGCGATGGCCCTGGGCATGCTGGACCCGGCCTACCTCGGCAGGGTCTTCGGCGCGCTGGTATTGCTCGCGGTGGCGATCAGCCTGAGCGGAATCCGCCTGAAGCCGACACGAACGGCGCTGGTCGCCGGCAGCGGCATCGCCGGCATCATGGGCACCATGGCCGGCATCCACGGGCCGCCGGTGGCGCTGGTGTTCCAGAACGCGCGGCCCGAGGTCGCGCGCGCGATGATGGGCGCGATATTCGTGCCGGCCTATCTCGTCTCGGTCGCCGCGCTCGCCACCTTCGGCATGTTCGGACTGCCCGAACTGCGCCTCGCCGCAGTGCTGCTGCCGGGCACGATCGCCGGCATCCTCGCCGCGCCACTGCTGATCCGGCGCGTCGACGCGAGGCGCATGCGCTTCGCGATCCTCGCGATCTCCGCGACCAGCGCCCTCGTTCTGCTGCTGCAATAGGCGGCCACCGCCGGTCATCCGGCGCATCGCGCGCGGCGAGCGGAATGCCCGGAGATGCTCTACAGTGTCGCCGCGGCACAAACGCGCCGCCTGCCCGGGAAGATCCGCCGCCATGTTCCGCCTCGCCTGTTATGCCGCCGTCGTGTTCGCGATCTACTGGTTCGGTTTCCGCGACGGCTGCGGTACCCAAGGCACCCTCGCCTGCCCGCCGCCGGAAATGGAGGAAGGCATCGGCGTGACGCTCGACGCGCGCGAGGTCTGCCAGGGCTCCGGCTACCTCTGCGCCCGCGGCCGCAATTTCCAGGTCATCCGCTGGGGACTCGACAAGGGCAGGCTGCGGGTGCGCGTGCCGCCGGTGGAATTCCTGCAGGGCGAGGCCGAACGCAAGGTCCGCGCGGCCGTCGTCGAAGGCATCAAGGCCTGGGACCGCAAGCCCTTCCCCATCGTCATCGACGACGGCAACTACACGCTGCGTTTCTGGGACATCCGCGTCGTCTGGACCCAGGGCATGAGCAACCACGCCGCCGGCCAGGCCCGCGTCGGCTGGAAAATCGACGGCAGGCGCATCCGGATGGAAACCGACGGCATGGCCGTCGTCATTCCGCCGGCCGCGGCGGCGGGCGTCGACGAGGCGCTGCACGAATACATCAAGTCGGTGACCATGCACGAGATGTCGCACGCGCTGGGCATCATGTGGCACAGCGATTCGACGCGCGACATCATGTATCCGCAGATCATGCCGAACACGATGGCGGAACTGTCGGAGCGCGACCTGCGGACGGTGGAAGCGCTGTACGAGCTGCCGAACGGGGCGATGGTGCAGTGACGGCAGCCTGCGGAATCCGGCCGGCTATGGCGGATTGCCGCCGCACCCTGCCGGGCCGGATTCCGGCCGGGCGGCCGCGATGCGGTCCGCGGCCTTTGCGCCCGCCGGCGGCGGCGTGAGCCCCATCGACACATAGATCTCGGTGAGCTTGTCGATGCCGATGTTCGCCGGCTTCACCCACTCCACCGGCACGTAGAGCAGCCCGCCGCCGATCGGCACCGGCGCGGTCGGCACCAGCACCGCGAAATAGGACCGGCCGTCGATGTCCACGGTGTCGGAACTGGGCGCCAGCGCCAGCACGGCGACGCCGTCGCCGCCGAAAAAACACCACACCGCGCTCATCGCGCCGATGTCGCCCTGCTTCTGCTCGAGCAGGCCGACGAAACGCTGGGTGAAGTCGTACAGCGGGCCGACCAGCGGCACCCGTTTCAGCGTGACGTTGAGAAAATGCGACAGCGGTCCGCGCAGGCCGAGGCGCAGCGCGACGCCCAGCAGGTAGATGCCGAACATCAGCACCAGCGTGCCGAGCAGATAGGGCATCGGGTATTCACCGGCGATCTTGTAGCCGACGACGGAGAACCACCGGCCGACCAGGCTTCCCGGACCGAGGTAGTGGTTGAGGATGCCGACCAGCCAGCCGAGCACGCCCAGCGTCAGCGCGAGCGGCAGGAACACCACCAGCCCGGCAAGCCAGGTCGCGACGATCGAATCAAAACCGCGCTTGATCAGCATGAACCGCGCTCCGCCTGAAAAGGCCATCAATGACGCAGCGCATGGTCACCGCATGCGCCACGCGCGTCAAGCCCGCGGCATTCTGGTTTATGCTGGCTCCCGGGAAGGAGGCCGTCCATGAAAAAACTGCTGCTCTTCGGCATCACCCACGCCATCGCGCTGGCCGCCGGTTTCGCGCTGGGCGTCTATCTGCTGCCGATCCTCACCGCGCCGACCGCGCCCACCGCCGCCGAGATCCAGGCACTGTCCGGCGCCGCGCAGTTCACCGGCCAGTTCCGCCGCGACCTGAAGGGCAGCGATTTCCTGCACTGGGGCGAAGGTACGGTGGCGGTCGCTCGCCGCAGCATCGCGCTGACCGGCCGCCTCGCGCCGGGGCCGGATTACAGGCTCTACCTGTCGCCGGAGTTCGTCGAGACCGAAGCCGATTTCCTGCGCCTGAAGCCGCGCATGGCCCGCGTCGGCGACGTGAAGACCTTCGACAACTTCATCGTGCCGGTGCCCGAAAACATCGATCCGGCGGTCTACAATACGGTGATCGTCTGGTGCGAATCCTTCGGCCAGTTCATCACCGCGGCAAAATACCGCTGAGCAGGCCATGAGCGCACCAGCCAATCCCGAAGACATCCTCGCATTCTGGTTCGGCGGCGAAACCGGCGACAGCGCGACCGCGGAAGCACGGAAAAAACTGTGGTGGGCCAAGGATGCCGTGGTCGACGCGGATATCCGCGAGCGTTACGGCGCGCTGGTCGCCGCCGCCGCTGGCGGCGCGCACCGCGAATGGGCGCGCGAACCGCGCGGGCGGCTGGCGCTGATCCTGCTGTTCGACCAGTTCCCGCGCAACATCTACCGTGACACCCCGCAGGCCTTCGCCCACGACGGCGTCGCGCTGCGGCTCGCGCTCGACGGCATCGCCGCCGGCGCCGACCGCGGACTGCGCGCGATCGAGCGGGTGTTTTTCTACCTGCCGCTGGAACATGCGGAATCGGCGCAAATGCAGGCGCGCAGCGTCGCGCTGTTCGCCGCGCTGGCGGCCGGCGTGCCGGAGGCCGACCGCCCCGCTTTTTCCGGCTTCGCCGACTATGCGGTGCGCCACCGCGACATCGTGCGCCGCTTCGGCCGCTTTCCGCACCGCAACCGCATCCTCGGCCGCGAATCGACCGCGGAGGAACATGAGTTCCTGAAACAGCCGGGGTCTTCGTTCTGATGCGCCGGGAATCCCGGGCCTAGCGCAGTTCCTCGACCCTGACCTGCACGCCGCGCCGCGCCTCGACGCGGTCGCTGCTGCGGCCGAGCAGCGTGGCACGCTCGTCGCTCCGCGAATCCCCCGCGCCACCGAGGTCGATCCATTCCCCGAGGCGGCCCGACACCGTGGTCGTCACCCGCTGCACGCTGACTGTGCCGCGGCGCCGGTCGTCGAAGGCATCGCGCTGCGGATCGATGTCGAGGGTGACGATGTCGCCCTGCAGGCGCGGCAGCACGCTGAAGCCGGTGTCGGCGTCGCGGTATTCGGTGCCTTCGACCACGCGGTCGACGATCTGGCCGTTGACCACCGTGCGCACCACCTGGCGGCTCCTCACCGGGCGCGATTCGCCGATGCGGATGAAGGCGGTCGAGCCTTCGAGCACCTGGATGGTCTGCGCCGTGCTGTCGCGGCTGACCTGCCGCGAATCGGTGATGCGCGCGCGCAGGCGGTCGTCGCCGTCGCGCAGCACGACGTTGCCGCCGCCGCGCGCGCCGCTGCCGGGAATGGTCACGCGCGCATGGTCGTTGCCGATGCTGCCCGAGAGCCCGGCCTCGCGGCGGTCGCGCTCGAGGTCGGCGTCCTGGCGCACGGTGATCAGCAGCCGCCGCGGCGCCTTGTCGATGCCCGCCAGCACCTGCCGGATCTGCGCCAGTTCGGACGGCGTCGCGCGGATCACCAACTGGTTCTGGAAACCGCTGACGCTGGAATCGGGCCCGAGCAGCGGCCGGATCACCGGGATCACCTGCTCGCTGCTGCGATAACCCAGCGGAATGATTTCGACCGTGGTCTGCGCCGGCGCGGCCGGCGCCGCGAGCAGGCCGGCCGCCAGAAACAGCGCGCCCGCCAGGCCGCGCAAGGTTCGGGAAAAGAAGGCTCGGGAAAAGAACATGGTTTCAAGTTTCAATAACGGCTGTTGGGGATTTCGAGTTTACGCCCCGCCGGGAGTTTCCTCGCCCGCTGGGGTGGCGCATATTATCCTTTACAATCAATCGCTTGTTGATTAAATTCGGCGCATGCTGAAAAATCGCATCGCCGTCGTCGCGCTGGCCCTGCTGCCGTTTGCCGCCGGCGCCGGCGAATCCACCCGTATCGCGGAAGCGCCGGACGCGCCGGCCGCCGCGGAATTCGGCCTGTTTGCCCAGGCCCAGGAACTGGCGCTGCGCGCACTCGGTTTCATCGGCGTACCCTACAAATGGGGCGGCTCCTCACCCGACACCGGCTTCGACTGCAGCGGCCTGATCCGTTTCCTCTACGCCCAGATCACCGGCCAGGCGCTGCACGGCAACGCCGCGGAAATCAGCCGCGTCGGCGAAATCATTGACCAATCCGACCTGCAGCCCGGCGATCTGGTGTTCTTCAACACGCTGCGCCGGCCGTTTTCGCATGTCGGCATCTATCTCGGCGATTCGCGCTTCGTCCATGCGCCCAGCCGCGGCGGCGCCGTGGAGATCGTCGACATGCGCCAGCGCTACTGGAAAAACCGCTACAACGGCGCCCGCCGCCTGCCGATCTGAGCGCGGCTTCCCTGCCCTGAGCAGTCCTCCTGCCGGCGCCGCGCCGGACCGGCAAGCGCCATCCCCCTGCTCCAGCTCCAGCCATGCCGCAATGACGGGCCGCCGCGAACAAACAATGATTCTCATTCATGTTGATACTGAGAATAATTCTTGTTAGTATTGCTGCGGAACCCCTGTCCATTAAATAACTACTTGTTTTAAAAGGATATTTTATGCGCCCCGTCGTATTGTCACTGCTTGTGGCCAGCCTGTTCAGCGCTCCGGTCGCCGCCCAGGAACTCAACCTCTATTCCTCACGCCACTACCAGACCGATGAAGCGCTGTACAGCGGCTTCACGAAGGCCACCGGCATCAAGCTGAACCGCATCGAAGCCAGCGAAAATCCGCTGATCGAGCGCATCCGCAACGAAGCTGCGGCCTCGCCCGCCGACGTGCTGATCACGGTGGACGCCGGCCGCCTGTGGCGCGCCGAGCAGATGGGGCTGTTCCAGCCGATCGAGTCCAAGGTGCTGGCCGAACGCCTGCCCGCGAACATGCGCGCCGCGAACAACCAGTGGTTCGGCTTCTCGGCACGCGCCCGCGTGATCATCTACAACAAGGGCACGATCAAACCGGCCGAAGTGCAGAACTACGAAGACCTCGCCAGCCCGAAACTGAAAGGCAAGGTCTGCACCCGCTCCGGCAGCCACATGTACAACCTGTCGCTGATGAGCGCGCTGATCGAGCACCTCGGCGAAGCCAAGGCCGAACAGTGGGCCAAGGGCGTGGCCGGCAACCTTGCGCGCGCGCCCAAGGGCGGCGACACCGACCAGATCAAGGCCGTCGCCGCCGGCGA
>CAZHJU010000057.1:0-10553 GCA_964533495.1 uncultured Bordetella sp.
ATGTGTAAGGCATGCCGCCAGCGTTCAATCTGAGCCAGGATCAAACTCTTCAGTTTAATCTCTGCAAAGTATTAACTCGCTTGACGTATGTATTAATTTCCGTCGTGCGAGCACTTCTGTATTGCTTGATGACCGCGCGCGTTTCCTTGCGCGGCACCCTCAAGACCAAGTGCCCACACTTATCGGCTGTAATTTTTTAAAGAACGTTGGTAGCGGGGATAGGATTTGAACCTATGACCTTCGGGTTATGAGCCCGACGAGCTGCCAGACTGCTCCACCCCGCGCCCGATCAATCATCAATCAAGCCTTGGATTATAGCTGGGTATTTTTCCTGCTGTCAACACCCGAACACTACTTTTTCCGGCCTTCCGCCAACTTTCCAAGCCCTGGCTGGCTTGGAAGCGATGCATCAGCGAAGCCCGCGATTATCCGGGACTTTTTCGGACAACACAATACCTTCTGCCAGATATTTTTAGCTTATCGACCCACCGCGGGAACCGTCCTCCGCTCCTTGCGGAAGTAACTCGAGAAACGGTCCATGCTGACGTAGAACGTGGGGGTCACGTAAAGGGTCAGCATCTGCGAGAACACAAGGCCGCCAACCACGGCGATGCCCAGCGGTTGTCGCATTTCAGAACCGATGCCGGTGCCAAACGCGAGCGGCAATGTCGCAAAAATCGCGGCCATCGTCGTCATCATGATGGGGCGGAAGCGGACAATCGAGGCCTCGACGATCGCATCGGCGGCAGACATGCCCTTCTCCCGCTGCATCTGTATCGCAAAATCGACCATCATGATGCCGTTCTTCTTCACCAGTCCGACCAGCAGAATGATGCCCACGAAGCTGAACACGTTCAGCTCCTGGCCCGCAATCAACAACATCAGCAACGCGCCGAACCCGGCAAATGGCAAGGCCGTGAGAATCGTGACCGGATGCCCATAATGTTCGTACAGCACCGCCAATACCATGTAGATGACCAGCACCGTGATCAGCAGCAACACCGGCAATGTCCGGAACGCCTCCTCAAACGCCTGCGCATTTCCCGCCACCGAATACGTCACCCCTGCAGGCAGAGATCCGCTGGCAATCTCCTTGACGTGCGTCACCGCATCGCCAATCGAATGGCCAGGCGCGAGATTGAATGAAAGCACGACCGACAACAGCTGTCCGTAGTGACTGACCGAGACCGGACCAACCCCCATCCTGATGTCGGCTACCGCCTGGATCGGAACCATCTGCCCCGTGGAGGACTGCACGAACAGCGAACGCAGCGCATTGATGTCCCGCTGAAATTTCGGATCGAGCTCCAGAAGCACGTTGTACTGGTCGGTCGAACCGTAAAGCGTGCTGATCCTGCGTCCGCCATAAGCGTTGTACAGGGCCGCCTCGACCTGCTGCGGCGAAATTCCGAGAACGGCGGCGCGGTCCCGGTCGATCTCGATCTGAATCTCCGGATTGCTGACCTCAAGGCCGGAATTGACATCCTGCAGCATGCGGGACCCCCGCAGCCGCCCCTCCAGCTCCTGGCTGGCCTCGTAGAGCTGTTTCTGGTTGGCCCCCTGGAGCACCAGCTGATAATCGCTGGTGCTGATCAGGCCGCCAATACGGATGGCCGGCGGATTGTTCATGAACACGCGCAGTCCCTGGCCGCCACCGGCAAACGCCCGCCTCAGTTCCTGGATGACCCCGTCGGCACCCCTCGCGCGCTCTTCCCGCGACTTCAGGCGGACAATGATGCGGCCGATATTGCTGCCGACCACGCCGCCGGTACCCTGTCCGGCGGTGGACATCACCGCCTCGACATTCGGATTGCCCTGGATGATTTCGGCGACCCTTGCCTGCCGCCTTTCCAGTTCTGCAAAGGGTATTCCCTCCGGCGCCCTGGTGTTCCCGAAAAACACGCCGGTATCCTGGCGCGGAATGAATCCCTGCGGCACTGCCTGGTAAATGACCACCGTCAATACCAGAAACACGGCGGAGACAAACAGCATCAGACCCGAGCGCCGTATCGTCCAGCGCAAGCTGCTGCCGTAGGCATCACGCATCCAGTCGAACATGCGCTCGAGCGCCATGTAAACGCGGCCATGCTTTTCCTCGTGCTCCGCCTTGAGCATCAGGCTGCACATCATCGGCGTCATGGACAGCGATATCACCCCGGAAACCAGCACGGCGACACCGACGCTGACCGCAAACTCGCGGAACAGGCGCCCGAGCATGCCCTCCATGAACAGGATGGGAATGAACACGGCGGCAAGCGAGACCGTCATGGACAGCACGGTAAAGCCGATCTCCTGCGCTCCCTCGAGGGCGGCAGTCATCCGGTCCTTCCCCATCTCCATGTGGCGCGTAATGTTCTCGAGAACGACGATCGCATCGTCCACGACGAATCCGACGGCCAGGATGATCGCCATCAGCGACAGGTTGTTGAGGCTGTACCCGAGGGCATACATCACGCCGAAGGTCGCCACGATCGATGTCGGCAGGATCAGCGCCGTGATCAGCGTCGAACGCGCATTGCGCAGGAAAACCATGATCACGAGCACGACAAGCACCATCGACAGGAGCAGGTGAAACTCGACCTCGCGGATCGAAGCCTCGATGAACTCCGAGCGATCGTTGACGATGTGTATCCTGACCCCCGGCGGCGCATTGGCCTCGATTTCGGCGAACAGCGCCCGCAGGCTGCGCGCGACGTCGACCGTATTGGCGCCGGGCTGGCGATACACCGCCAGCGCAATGGAGCGCTCGCTGTTGAGCCAGCTCTTTATTTTCGCGTTCTCGATGCCGTCGACCGCCTTGCCCACGTCCGACAGGCGGACGGGCATGCCGTCCTTGTAGGCGACAATCAGGTTGTTGAAATTCTCGGCGCGCTGCAGGGTCGCCGAGGATTTCACGGTGAAGTCGCGCGCCGTGCCCTGCAGCACGCCGGAAGGCAGGTTGCTGTTGGCATTCTGGATCGCGCTGACTACGCGCTCGAGGCCAAGGCCGCGCTTGGACATCGCCTCCGGATCCAGGAACACGCGCACCGCATAACGTTGCGAGCCGAACACCTGAACCTGCGCAACACCGTTGACCATCGAGAACCGCTGCGCAATATAGGTATCCGCGAATTCGTCCAGCGCCGGCAGCGGCAGGGTCTGCGCCGTCAGCGCCAGATAAAGGATCGGGGAATCCGCGGGATTCACCTTGCGCAGGGTCGGCGGGTCCATCCCATCCGGCAGGCGGCGCAGGGTTTGCGCAATGGCGGTTTGCACGTCCTGGGCCGCCGAATCGATGTTCCGGTCCAGGCTGAACTGAAGGGTGATGCGCGTCCGGCCGGTACTGCTGACCGAACTCATCGAATCGACGCCCGCAATCTGGCTGAACTGGCGCTCGAGCGGCGTCGCCACCGTGGTCGCCATGTTGTCCGGATTGGCGCCGGGCAGGTCCGCAGTCACCGAAATCGTCGGGAAATCGACGTTCGGCAATTCATTGACAGGCAGCGACCGGAAAGCGAGCAAGCCGAAAATGATGATCGCGGCAACCAGCACGGTCGTTGCCACTGGCCTGACGATGAAAATTCGCGAAACGTTCATGAGGTTGCTCCCGAAATCTTCAATGCCGGTTGGTCCGGATATCCGCTGCCGTTACTGGGAAACGGCGGCCGGCTTTGCAGTATCGCCCCCGGCGGCCTTGCCCTTGCCTTCGCCCTTCTTGCCACCCTTGCCTTTGCGCTTTTCCCCGCCGCCGCCCGCCCCGTCGGCCAGCCTCACTGTGGCGCCGGGCCGCAAGGCCTGGGGAAAATCGGTGATGACATGATCCCCCGAACCGATGCCATCGGCGATCACCACCTCGCTTCCGATCTGACGCGACACCTTCACGGAACGTACCTGCACCTTGCTGTCGGCATCGACCAGATATACGAACGGCCCGACCTGGCCGGGCTGCACCGCCACTTCGGGCACCACCACCGCTTCCGGCTCGACCGTCAGCACCACCCGCACGTTGACAAACTGCCCGGGCCAGATGGCCTCTTTCTGATTGTCGACGCGGGTCTTCAACAGCACCGTGCCCGTTTGCGGCGTCACTGTGTTGTCGACGAACACCAGCTTGCCGGTCGCCACCGGCGGGCCCGACCGGTCGGGCAGAATCTCGATGCGCATGTCCTTCTCGTTCTGATAACGCCGGATGTCCTCGAGCTGGCGTTCCGGAATGCTGAAACTGACCAGCACAGGGTCGGTGCTGTTGATCGTCACCAGCGGCACCCCGCCGCCCGAAGCCTGGACCAGGTTGCCCGCGCGCACCGCCAGCTGGCCGGTGCGGCCGCTGATCGGCGCGACGATCCGCGCATAATCCAGCTGGATGCGCGCCTGCTCGACCGCAGCCTGCCCCGCCTGCACGGTCGCCTCCAGGGATTTGGCCGAAGTGACTGCAACGTCGTATTCCTGCCGGGTGATGAATTCGCGCTTCAGCAAGGGCTCCAGCCGCTGCTGCTGCGCCTTCGCATTTTCCAGCTGCGCCCTGTCGCGCTCCAGCGCCGCCAGCGCCTGGTTGTACTGCGCCCGGAAAGTGCGCTGATCGATCTCGAACAGCGTCTGTCCCGCCCTCACCTTGTCGCCCTCGCGAAAAGCCACGGTCTGCAGCACCCCGCTGACCTGGGCGCGCACCTGCACGCTCTGCTCGGGCTCCACAGTGCCGACAGCCTCGATCAGCACGGGCATGGGCTTCGACACGGCGCGAACCGCGCTCACGGTCAGGGTTGCGCCGCCCTTGCTTCCCTTGCCGCCCTTGGCTTTCTCCGCTCCCTTGGTGCTGCCGCCCTGCTGCCAGTACCAGTAGCCACCCGCCACAGCCGCACCGACCGCCACAAACGCCAGCAACATGATCAGTCTTTTCATTTTCCCCCGCCCGCCTTGATTAAATCGCTCGCGCCGACCGCGACCTGCAGCCGGGCCAGCGTGGTGAACCAGTCCAGGTAGGACTGTATGCGCTGTACCCGCGCGTTGGATTCGTCCTGCTGCGCGGTAATCAGGTCAAGAATGCTCCCGAAGCCGCTCTGGTAACGCGCCAGCGTCGCCTGCGCGGTCTGTTCCGCGGAACGCACCTGCGCCTCGGTGCTGGAAATGCTGCTGTTCACCGTGCTGAGGTCATAGTAACCCTGCCAGACCTCGACTTCGGCCTGGCGCACCAGCGCATCGCGGCCGGCCTCCGCCGCTTCCGCCTGGGCCTCGGCTTGCCGGATGCTGTAGGTTTCGCGGAACCCGGTGAAGATGGGAATCCGGATGGCCAGCCCGATGTTGTAGTTGCTGGCCGAAGGCCGGTGGTCGCTGAACGAGGTGCGGCCGCTGCCGCCAACCACTTCGATCGACGGCAATCCCGCGCGCGCCGCCGCATTGGCGCTGGCGCGCGATGCCCGCACCTGCGCTTCCGCCGCCACCAGGTCGGGGCGCGATGCCTTGGCGCGGGCCAGCAAATCACCGATCGACGCTGAGATTTCCGTGGTCTGCGGCGGCGCCTCCAGCGGACGCACGGCAATGCCCACGTTCACCGGCAGGCCGACAACCGAAGCCAGCTGGCCACGCGACTTCTCGAGCTCACCGTTGCTGCGCGTCAGGTTCAGCCTCGCCTGCGCCACCAGGGTTTCGGCGCGGTAGACATCGGCCACCGTCGCCAGACCGGACTCCCGCCGCTTGCCCACCGCCTCCAGGGCAGTTTCGGCGTTTTTCAGCGACTGTGCATTCACGCGCACCAGCGCGTCATTGCCGAGCAGGCGGTAATACGCCTGCTCCACGCCGAAGACGACATCCTGCAGCACGCGGTTGTGCGCCAGATTGGCCGCCAGCAGGCGGTACTCGCTGGTTTCAATCTGGAAGCCGCGCACGCCAAAGTCGTACAGCAGGTAACTCAGGCTGATCGACGGACCGTACCGGGTCTGCCACGGCACGACGCCCCCCTGATTGGTCACCTGCTGGGTGCGCGTCACCGCATAATTGGCCGTGAGCTGGGGCAGCAGATCCGCCTTTTCGACCCCCACTCCGGCAGCGGCAGCCCGTGCCCCAAGCCACGACTGGCGGGTCCGCGGGTTGTTGCGCAATGCGAATTCCGTCAGTTCGGGCAGGGACAACGGCTGATTTCGCGCCAGTTCCCCGGAAACCTGCGGCGAACCGACCTGCGGCAGCGGCGACGTGGCCTCCCAGCGCAGATGCGGCTCGGCCGCAGTGCGCCCGCCGGTGCCGAAGGGATCACTCCAAGTGGACTGGGCGACAGCCTGGGAGCCTGCGAAACACAAAAAAAGCGCTCCCGTGAGCGCTGAACAGGTGTGGCTGTATGGATGCATGCCGCAGCGTCTTTATATCTGATTGAAAAATCGGACAAAGGCGAGGCATGGTAGCACCAAAATGTGAAAAAACACGCAATGATAAGGCCGGCCGCAAATCCCGTCCCGATGGCGTGACATCCACAATGTGACGCCCCGACCTTATCCCCGCATAAAAAGAATGGATACGGAGCGCCGAGGGTGCATGTTAGCCTCCCCCCGCCTCACCATCCCATAAACCTCAGCGACAGGACAAACCTGTGACCAGACTGGTGAATCCCCACGGCGGGGGTGCCTTGAAGCCATTGCTGCTCGATGGCCCCGCACTGGATGCCGAACGCAAGCGTGCAGCCGGCCTGCCCTCGATAACCGTCAGTTCCCGCGAAAAAGGCGACCTGCTGATGCTCGGCATCGGCGGCTTCACTCCCCTCGACGGTTTCATGGGCCACGACGACTGGCGCGGCGTCTGCGACCGCTACACGCTGACCAGCGGCGTGTTCTGGCCGATACCGGTCACGCTGTCCGCAAGCAAGGCGATCGCCAGATCAATCAAGTCCGGAAGCGAAGTGGCACTGCTCGATCCTGACAACGGTGAAATCCTGGCGACAATGCGCGTCACGGAACAGTACGCCATCGACAAGGCGCACGAATGCCGCACCGTCTTCCGCACCACTGAAGAGGCGCACCCCGGCGTGCAGATGGTCATGGCCCAGGGAGAGGTCAATCTTGCCGGCCCGGTCAAGGTTCTGTCCCAGGGCGGTTTCCCCGAGAAATACGGCGCGATGTACATGACGCCGGCGCAGACCCGCGCCGTGTTCGAAGCCAACGGCTGGACGACCGTCGCCGCCTTCCAGACCCGCAACCCGATGCACCGCTCCCACGAGTACCTCGCCAAGATCGCCATCGAAGTCTGCGATGGGGTACTGGTGCACTCGCTGCTCGGCAACCTGAAACCCGGCGACATTCCCGCCGAGGCGCGCACGAAAGCAATCGCGGCGCTGATCGAAAAATATTTCGTGCAGAAGACCGTGGTGCAATCGGGCTATCCGCTCGACATGCGGTACGCCGGCCCGCGCGAAGCCCTGCTGCACGCCCTGTTCCGCCAGAACTACGGCTGCTCGCACCAGATCATCGGCCGCGACCATGCCGGCGTCGGCAGCTATTACGGCCCCTTCGACGCCCACCGCATTTTCGATGAAATTCCGCGCGGCGCGCTAGAGACGCAACCGCTCAAGATCGACTGGACCTTCTGGTGCTACCAGTGCGGCGGCATGGCCTCGGCCAAAACCTGCCCGCACGGGGAAAAAGACCGGCTGCTGGTCTCAGGCACCAAGCTGCGCAAATGGTTGTCCGAAGGCGACGAGGTGCCGGCTGAATTCAGCCGTCCCGAGGTGCTGGCAATCCTGCGTGACTACTATGCGACGATCAAGGACGAAGACAAGGTGGAAGTGAAACTGACCGGCCATTCCGCCCGCTGACAGTCTCCGGTTTCTCCGGCCGCGGTACAACGCCCTGGTGGATGCGCAGGCGCGCAATCCAGACCGCCGGCAGACGGCGCAACGTTACGGCTGTTTCGGCGTCTTGTATTCGACTTCCTTCTGGAGCGGTTTCCAGACGGTTTCGTAACCGACAAACCCCTTCTCGCTGGGTGCCATCTGGCGCGTTGTGTAATAAGCCGTATGGCCGTCAGGAACCGGGGTATTGCTGGGTTTTTGCTCGCTCATAAGTCACCTTTTTCGTGAAGTCGGGATTGCCAGTAACAAAATCGGAAATTGTCCGCTGCCATTCTGCCCCGCCGCTCAAACAGGCCTCATCAGTGCCGGGTCGACATCCGCGCCTGTAGTAATCGCCCCACCCGCCCGGATTTCCTCATCAGTGGCGTCGCGCACGGTCAGTATCTCGAGCGCAAAAACGACCTCCCTGCCGCAAAGCGGGTTGTTGCCGTCCACAGTCAGCTTCTCGTCGTCCAGATGCGTCACGAGAAAGCTGCGGGTCTGCCCCCTGTCGTTCTCCATCAGGATGGAAGTGCCGACCTGACGGTATTCCTCGGGGACGTTCTCGATGTGATCCGAAAAAACCAGCGACTCGTCCCTGGGGCCAAAAATCTGGTTGCCGTCGATCGCCACTTCGATGATCTCCCCGGCGGATCTGCCTTCCAGCTGCTTGTGGACGGCAGGCGCCAGAATCTCATTGTGTCCATGGACATAACCCAGGGGAAACTCGACACGGGTGAGGACATGCCCCGATTTTCGGTCGGTCACCTTGTAGGTCAGTTCGACGAACCTGCCGTCCTGGATAACTTCGCTCACGTCAAATCCCGGCGAAACATTCAGAAGATCGAGGCACCGAAGATCCTGATCTTGCCATCCTCATGGCCGAGAACCAGCCTGCCCAGCCATTCGCCCGGCTTTTTGGTGCTCCGCTGCCGGTACAGGACGGTCACATGCTCACCCCGGCGGATGATGCCGAGCGAGTCGACGTCTTCGGACAGGCTTCTCGCCAGCTCGCTGTTGGCAAACTGGTGGCCCGCAACGACCTGGTCCATGGCGCGCGCCAGGGAGCCGGAAAAATTCTTTGCGAACTCGCCGTATTTGCCCTCATTCGAAGCCTTGACGAGATCGCGCCACAGGAGATTGGCCGTGGCCAGGATCTCCTCATCGGTTTTCTCAATGATGTTCACGCCACGCTCCCGGTGGCCGGAAGAATCCGGCTTTGCGGGGCTCATAACGCCTGACATGCCGGCCTTTTCTCCCACGGGCAGGAAATCCAGCGCGGAATTCCGCCCGGAACCATCGCTACTCGTTGTCGCCAACTAGGTGATAACAAGGCGCCTTCTCCATGGTGTATTCACCGGTTGCCGGATCGCGGCGCGAAACGGTCAGCACGTGCCAGTTTGCATCGTCCACCTTCATGGCGTCGCCCCGGTAGTAGTAACCCGGCCAGCGGGTCTCCTTGCGGAACAACGTGTGCTGAGTAACGCACTCGGCAGCGCGGTGGCGGTGCATCAATTCCCAGGCGCGCAACAGTTCGTGGATGTCCTTTGCAGCCAGGCTCTGAAGGTCTTCCTCCATGATCTTGAGCTTCTTGAGACCGATATTCAGCAGCTTCTCGTTGGTCATGTAGCCAACGGTCACCCCGCCGCAATATTCGTCCATCAGCTTCTGCAGGCGATCCAAGCCCTGCTTGGGATTGATGTAATGCGGATTGACATCACCCGCCACGATCGCATTGCGGTAAATCCGGTAATGCTCCAGGGGCTTGTAGATCTCCTCCTTGCGACGGTTGATCTGCGTCTCGGACACGACGATGCCTTCGGCCTTGCCGTCATCGATGTATTTGCAGGCGGCTTTCGCGGCGAGACGCCCCTCGGTGAACGAACCGGACGAGAACGCGTGCGGCGTGCCACCAACCGCGTCACCGGCGCCGAACAGGCCTTCAATGGTCGTCATGCGGTTGTAGCCCCAGAAATACTCGGGCGGGGAAACGTCCTCGGGTCCGGAGCACCAGGCGCCCGAACCGGTCGCATGGGAACCCATGACATAGGGTTCGGATGTCGTCAGCTCCGGGTTCTCGTTCTTGGGATCCACATCGGTGGCGGCCCACAGCACGGCCTGGCCGACAGTCATGCCAAGGAAGTTTTCCCAGCCGACCTCCTCCAAGTGCGGATCCTGGAAGGCTTTCATCGTCACCATGTGTATGGGGCCGCGTCCGGCATTCACTTCGCTGATGATGCAATGGTTGCGCAGACAGGTCGGGATCGGCCGGTGGGTCAGATGCGAGGCTTCCGGATCGAGATATTCCTTGCCGACCATCTCCTGCAGCGCGGGGAACCACTTGGACTCGTACTCTTCGCCCAGGCCGTTTTGGGTATAGGTCTTCAGATGCAGGAAGTAAGCGCCGACCGGGCCGTAACCGTCCTTGAAGCGCGCCAGCACGATGCGGTTTTCCATCTGCGTCATCTTGGCACCGGCATTGATCATCAGTCCGTAGGCCGACGCTGACGACCACGGTGCATACCAGGTGCGGCCGGAGCCCTCGCCCACCGAGCGCGGCTTGAAGATGTTGGAAGCGCCGCCCGCGCCGCAGATCACGGTCTTGGACTTGAAGACGTGATAGTTGCCCGTGCGGACGTTGAAGCCGACGGCGCCGGCCACCCGGTTCTCCCTGCCTTCATCCATCAGCAGGTGGGTGACGCAGATGCGGTTGAAAACCTTGTCCGCCGATTGCTTGGCGGCCTCGGCCACGATGGGCTTGTAG
>CAZHJU010000058.1:0-9902 GCA_964533495.1 uncultured Bordetella sp.
TCGCCTACGCCTGCAATTCCCACCAGGAAGCGCTGAACACGCTGCTCGTCGCCGAGCGCGACGGCGAGGGTTTCATGAAGGTGACCGGCGAGGTCGGCACCGGCAAGACGCTGCTGTGCCGCCGTTTCCTGGGCGCGCTGGATCCGGCGCGCTTCGTTTCCGCCTACATCCCCAATCCCTACCTCGAGCCGCAGACGCTGATGTTCGCGCTGGCCGACGAGCTGGGCGTGAAGCTCGACCGCGGCGCCGACCAGCATCACCTGCTGCGCGAACTCAACCACGCGCTGCTCGATTTCGCGCGCGCGGGCAAGACGGTGGTGGCCTGCATGGACGAGGCGCAGGCGATGCCGCAGGAGACGCTCGAAGCGCTGCGCCTGCTGACCAATCTCGAAACCGAAAAACGCAAGCTGCTGCAGGTCGTGCTGTTCGGCCAGCCCGAACTGGACCAGTGCCTCGCGCAGGAGTCGGTCCGGCAGCTGCGCCAGCGCATCACCTTCCAGTACCGGCTCACGGCGCTGACCGTCGCCGAGGTGGAGCAGTACCTGGCCCATCGCCTGCGCGTCGCGGGCTACCGCGGCAGCCGCCTGTTCATGCCGGCCGCGGTACGCCGGCTGCACCGGGTGAGCCGGGGCGTGCCGCGGCTGGTCAACATCGTCGCCCACAAGTCCCTGCTGCTGGCCTTCGGCGAAGGCGTGCAGCAGGTGCAGCGTCATCATGTGCACAGCGCCGCCGCCGATACGCCGGCCGCGGCCTCGGTGCCGCGCCGCTGGTGGTTCGCCGCGGCCGCCGTCGTGCTGGCGGCGGGCGGCATCACGCTGGCCTACATGCGATGAGCGTCATCAACCAGATGCTGGCCGAACTCGAGCGGCGCCACGCCTCGGGCGCGGAGCGCGACCGCATTCCCGATCACGTGCGCGCGCTGCCCGGCGATGCGCAGTCGCGGCGCCTGCCGCTGACCGGCATTGCCGCGGTGCTGGCGGGCGTCGCGCTGCTGGCGGCGGGGGCCTGGTGGTGGATTTGGCAGGATGCCGCCCTGCGGCCCGTTCCGGTGGCCGCGGGCCCGGCGCTGCGGGAAATGGTGCCGCAGGAGATGGCGCCGCAGCCGGAAGAGTGGATCGCGCGCCGCCTTACCCTCGATCTGCCGCGGGAACCGGAGGCGGCAGCGGAAACGCCGGTGCCGATCGCGACCGCGTCCATCGTGGCGTCGCATGCCGCGGTTCCGGCAGTCGTGCAGAAGCCGGCGGAATCCGCGCCGGCGCCGCGTCCGCCGCAGAAGCCGCCCGTTGTCGAACGGGTGGCGCTGGAGAAAGTTTCGCCACCGGCGGCAAAGGTGGTAAAGGCGGCGGCGCAGCCGCCCGCCGAAATCGAAAAGCAGATCCGCGAACCGACGCCCCGGCAGCGCGCCGAAGCCGAATATGCCCGCGGGACGGCGGCGCTGCATCAGGGACAATTCGCCGAGGCGCGCGACGCCTTCGAGGCGGCGCTGCAGATCGACGCAACGCATCACGCGGCGCGCCAGGCGCTGGTCGGCGTCCTGCTCGACGGTCGCCGCCAGGCGGATGCGGTCCGGGTGCTGCAGGAAGGCCTGCAACTGGCGCCGGCGCAGCACGGCTTCGCGATGACGCTGGCGCGGCTGCAGGTGGAGGCCGGGGAACTCGATGCCGGCGCGCAGACGCTGGCGCGCAGCCTCGAATATCCCGGCGCCAGCCCGGACCATGTCGCCTTTTACGCCGGACTGCTGCAGCGCCAGCAGAAGCATGCCGAGGCCGTCGCGCAGTTCCAGCAGGCGCTGGGCCGGCGCGGCGGCGTCGGCGTATGGCTGCTCGGGCTGGGTGTTTCGCTGGAGGCGCTGGGGCGGATGGCCGATGCGCAGGAGGCTTACCGCAGCGCCAGGGCGAGCGGCAACCTGTCCGCCGACCTGCAGGCTTTTGCCGAGCAGCGCCTGCGCTGAACGCCGCCGCGGCGGTCAGCCGCCGGCCGTGCGCGCGATCACGTAACCCGTCACGCTGGAGGCGCCCGCGCGTTTCAGGTTGCGCGCGACCTCGCCGAGCGTTGAGCCGGTGGTGAGCACGTCGTCGACGACGGCGACGTGGCAGCCGTCGAGGCTGCCGAGCACGACAAAAGCGCCGCGGATGTTCTTGCGCCGCGTTTTCCAGGGCAGGCGGGTCTGCGGCGCCGTGTCGCGGGTTTTGATGCACAGCCCAGGGTCCACCGGGGCATTCAGTTCCCTGCCGATGATCCGCGCCAGTTCGAGCGCCTGGTTGAATCCGCGTTCGCGCAGGCGCTGCCCGGTGAGCGGGACCGGCAGGATCAGGTCGGGGCGCGTCCGGATGCGCGGCACGAGCAGCGCGGCCAGCGCCGGGCCGGCGGCGAGGCGTCCGCCGTACTTGTAGGCCTGGATCAGCCCGTCCAGCGGGAAGGCGTAGCGGCAGGCGGCGACGATGCGGTCGTAATGCGGGGGTTCGGCGATGCAGCGGCCGCAGATGCCCGGGTCCGGCAGCGGATGGGCGCAGATGCGGCAGGCCGCCGCATCCAGCCACGGCAGATCGCCGAGGCAGTCTTCGCACAGGTTGCGACGGCCGGCGGGGGCGGCGCAGAGCAGGCAGCGGCTCGCCAGCATGCGCCCCAGTCTTGCGCCCAACTTGTCAAACAGATGATTTGCGCTATTTGACAAGGATAAAGTCTTCCGCGATAATGGATATATGTAAGTATTTGTTTTTATTGATATTTTTTGAGAAAGCGGCCAGTCATGGACACCGTCGTGAACACCATTGCCCTCAACGAAGCCGGCGGCGTTTCCGCCGACACGCCGCGCTGGAGCGTGCCGGCCATCGAAGCGCTGTTTGCGTTGCCCTTCAATGACCTGCTGTTTCGCGCGCAGCAGGTGCACCGCGAGCACTTCGATCCGAATGCGGTGCAGCTGTCGACGCTGCTGTCGATCAAGACCGGGGGATGTTCCGAGGACTGCGGTTACTGTCCGCAGGCGGCGCGTTACCACACCGGTGTCGAGAAGCAGGAAACCCTGTCCGTCGACGAGGTGCTTGCCGCGGCGAAACTGGCGCGGGAGAAGGGCGCGACCCGTTTCTGCATGGGCGCGGCTTGGCGCGGCCCGAAGCAGCGCGACCTCGACAAGGTCGTCGCAATGGTGAAGGCGGTCCGGGGCCTGGGCATGGAGACCTGCGCCACGCTGGGCATGCTGAAACCCGGCCAGGCCGAGCAGCTGCGCGACGCCGGCCTCAACTATTACAACCACAACATCGACACCGCCGCCGACAACTACGCCAACATCATCACCACCCGCGAATACGGCGACCGCATCGATACCCTGGAGCAGGTGCGCGAAGCGGGATTGCACGTCTGCTGCGGCGGCATCGTCGGCATGGGGGAAACGCGCACCGCGCGGGCGACGCTGATCGCGCAGCTCGCCAACATGAACCCCTATCCGGAGTCGGTGCCAATCAACAACCTGGTGCAGGTGCCGGGCACGCCGCTGTACGGCACGGAAGCCCTCGATCCGCTGGAGTTCGTGCGCACCGTCGCCTGCGCGCGCATCACCATGCCGAAGGCGGTGGTGCGCCTGTCCGCCGGCCGTCAGGAAATGGGTGACGCGATCCAGGCGCTGTGCTTCCTCGCCGGCGCGAATTCGATTTTCTACGGCGAGAAGCTGCTGACCACCGGCAATCCGGATGCCGACAACGACCAGGCGCTGTTTGCCCGGCTCGGCCTGCAGCCGATGAATCCCGCGCTGTCCTGATCCGCGCGGTTCCGGTTCGTGACGCTGCATGCCGAACTGGCCGCGGAGCTGGCGGATCGTGATGCCCGGGGCCTGCGGCGCCGGCGCCGGCTGCTGGCGTCGCCGCAACGGGCGCGCGTCGCCGTCGACGGCCGCGATTACCTCGCGTTCTGTTCCAACGATTATCTCGGGCTTGCGGCCGATCCGCGGCTGATCGCGGCGGCCAGGGCCGGCGCGGACCTCTACGGCGTCGGCGCCGGTGCGTCCCATCTGGTCCTCGGGCACGGCATGGCGCACCACCGGCTCGAGGAGGCGCTGGCCGGCTTCGTCGGACTGCCGCGGGCGCTGCTGTTTTCGACCGGCTACATGGCGAACATGGGCGCGATCAGCGCCCTTGTCGGGCGCGGCGACGCGCTGTTTGCCGACCGCCTGAACCATGCCTCCCTCAACGACGCGGCGCTGCTGTCGCGGGCAAGCTTCCGGCGCTATCCGCACAACGACCTGGCCGCGCTGGAGCGCCTGCTCGAAACCACGCCGGCGCGCCGCCGGCTGGTGGCCGTCGATGCGGTGTTCAGCATGGACGGCGACATCGCGGCGGTGCCGGAGCTGCTCGACCTCTGCGCGCGCCATGACGCGTACCTGCTGATCGACGATGCCCACGGTTTCGGCGTGCTCGGCGCGCAGGGGCGCGGCACGCCGGCCCACTTCGGTCTGGCTTCGGAGCGGCTGATCTACATGGCCACGCTGGGCAAGGCCGCCGGCGTTTCCGGCGCTTTCGTCGCCGGCAGCGAGATGCTGATCGAAAGCCTGCTGCAGAACGCCCGCACCTACATCTACACCACGGCCACGCCACCCCTGCTGGCGCATGCATTGCTCGCCAGCCTGCAGATCATCCAGCAGGAGGAATGGCGGCGCGAACGCCTGCGCGAGCTGATCCTGCGGCTGAAGCAGGGGCTGCAGGGCGCGTCCTGGCGCCTGCTGCCGTCGGACACGCCGATACAGCCGCTGCTGGTCGACGGCAATGCCGAGGCGCTGGCGCTGTCGGCGCGGCTGGCCGCGCAGGGCCTGCTGGTGCCGGCGATCCGGCCGCCGACCGTGCCGCGGGGCACCGCGCGCCTGCGTATTTCGCTGTCGGCCGATCATGTGACGGAAGATGTGGACCGTCTGGTTGCCGCATTGCGGAAGCCGGCATGAGCGCGGCGGCCACGCTGGTGCTGCTGCATGGCTGGGGGACGCATGGTGGCGTCTGGGCGGACGTGTCGGCCCGGCTTGGCGGCCGGATCGCCGTGCAGGCGCCGGACATCGACGGCAGCGGCAGCATGGACGATGCGGTGGACCGCCTGGCCGCCCGCTCGCCGGCCCGCTGCGTGGTGGCGGGCTGGTCGCTCGGCGGGCAACTGGCCCTGTCCTGGGCGCGCCGCCATGCCGCGCAGGTGGCGGGATTGATCCTGCTGGCGGTGACGCCCCGGTTCGTTGCGGCGCCGGACTGGCCGCATGGCATGGCGGCGGAGACCTTCGAGGAATTTGCCGCCATGGCGGATGCCGATGCCGCGGCTGCGCTGCGAAGATTCCGGCTGCTGGAAACCCGGGGCGACGCGCGCGCGCGCGCCGCGATCCGCGAACTGGACCGGCTGCTGGATGCGCGGGCGGCGGCCGGCGCCGCGGCGCTCGCGCGCATGCTGGACTGGCTGCGGAGTACCGATCTGCGCGGCCTGTTGCCGGCGATCGGCCAGCCGGCGCTGGTCATCCACGGCGACCGTGACGGTGTCGTCGCGCCGGCCGCCGCGGATTTCATGGCCGGCCATTTGCCCCGCGCCCGCATCGAACGCATTGCCGGCGCGGCCCACGCCCCCTTTGTTTCCGCGCCCGACCGTGTGTGCGAGCTGATGGCCGGATTTTGCAATGGACACTGAATTCTCCATCGACAAGCGCGCGGTGCGCCGCGCCTTTGACCGCGCCGCATCGACCTACGACGCGGCCGCGGTGCTGCAGCACGAGGTGTGCAGGCGCAACCTGGAGCGCCTCGATTTCATCCGCCATGCGCCCGCGCGCATCCTCGACGCCGGCAGCGGCACCGGCAACGCCTGGCCGGGGCTCGCGCGGCGTTATCCGGACGCGCGCGTCGTCGCGCTGGACCTCGCGCCCGGCATGCTCCGTCATGCGCGCGGGAGCCAGCCCTGGCACCGGCGCCTGCTCGGCCGGATCCCGGCGGCCGTCTGCGGCGACCTCGAGCGGTTGCCGCTGGCCGGTGCGAGCATCGACCTCGCCTGGAGCAATCTCGCGCTGCAGTGGGTCAACGCGCTGCCGCGGGCCTTTGCCGAAATGTGCCGTGTGCTGGCGCCGGGCGGATTGTTCATGTTCGCCACCTTCGGCCCTGACACGCTGAAGGAACTGCGCGAGGCGCAGCCGGATGCCGGCGGGGCCCGCATCAGCCGTTTCATCGACATGCACGACATCGGCGACATGCTGGTCAAGGCGGGGTTTGCCGATCCGGTGATCGACATGGAGATGTTCACGCTGACCTACGACAGCGTGCGCGAAGTGATGCGGGACCTGCAGGCGATAGGCGCAAACAATGCCAACGCCGGCCGCTCCCGGGCATTGTCGGGCAGGGCCTGGCTTGCGGCGGTCGAGCGCGGCTACGAAGCGCACCGCCGCGACGGCAAGCTGCCCGCGACCTTCGAGGTGATTTACGGCCATGCGTGGAGGCCGCTGCCGCGTACCGGGCCCGGCGGCCGGCCGGTGATCGACATCAGGGTGGCGGACCGTGGCTGAGGGTTCCGCGGCAGCCGCCCGCGGCCTGTTCGTCGCCGGCACCGACACCGGGGTCGGCAAGACGCTGGCGGCCTGCGCGCTGCTGCGCGGTTTTGCGGCGCTGGGCCTGCGGGCGGTCGGCATGAAGCCGGTGGCCGCGGGCGCGGTGCGCCGGAACGGCGCGTGGCACAACGACGATGTGGCGCAGCTGCGCGCCGCATCCAGCGTCGAAGCCGGACTGTCTTCGGTCAATCCGTATTGTTTCGCGCCCGCGGTCGCGCCGCACATCGCGGCTGCCGAGGCGGGGGTGGTGATCCGCGTGACGACGATCGCCGCGCATTATGCGAGGCTGGCGCGTGTCGCGGACGTGGTGGTGGTCGAGGGCGTGGGCGGGCTGCTGGTGCCGCTGGGCCGCCGCAGCTGCGCCTCGGCCATTCCGCGCCGGCTCGGGATTCCCGTGGTGCTGGTCGTGGGGCTGCGCCTGGGCTGCCTCAACCACGCCCTGCTGACGGTGGACGCGCTGCAGACGCGCGGCCTGCGGCTTGCCGGCTGGATCGCCAACCAGATCGATCCGCGGATGCCGCGGAGGCTGGAGAACCTCGACACCCTGCGCCAGCGGATCGGAGCGCCGCTGCTCGGCCTTCTTCCGCATGCGCGCAATCCGCGGCCCGACAGGCTGTTCCGCAGACTCGACATAAACGCTTTGAATACATGCGTTTGAGAGGGAAAACCGACTGATTCCAAGGGGCATTTCGATTGCGACTGCCCCCTCCGGTGTGCTACAGTCCGCGCGTTTGAAAGGAACGATCGGCGTCGGTGATGACACATCCCGTTTTCGGGCCGATTCTGGAACAGGAAGGCGCCGGGTTCACGTATTTCAGACGCCATGCCGGTTCATTCGAATTGCGCACGTTTGCCTTGGTATTCGGTTCGCTGGTTCTGCTGTCGCTGGCGATTGCCGGCGGGTTTGCGGTGGCGGGCGCCTGGATCGTCGTTCCTTTTGCGGGGCTGGAAATCGCCGCGTTGCTGACGGCGGCGGCGGTTTTTTTGCGCCGCAGCGGGGATTTCGAGCGGGTGGCGGTCTGCGGTGACCGCATCGTGGTCGAGTTCCGGGAACGGGGCTTGGCGGAGCAGTTTGAATTTCATCGTGGCTGGGCGCGGGTGGTGACCGGAAAAGCCGGAATGCCTGCATTGCGCTCCCACGGCAGGACGGTGGAAATCGGGCGGTACTGCGATGAGGAAGCACGCCGGACGCTGGCGCGCGAATTGCGCGGCCGGCTCGGCGCTTGCCGGACTTGACGGATCAATCGGGCTTTAGGAGCGGGGGAAGAATGGGCATCAAGGGGATCAAAAGTTGGGCGGCAGCGGCTGCGCTGTTTTTCTGGTCGGCGGCGGCCTGGGCCGACTACAAGCTCAATCTGCAGACGCCGCATACGCTGCTCGGCAAGGAGATCTACGACCTGCACACCATCATCACGGTCATCTGCTTCGTCATTTTCATCGGCGTGTTCGGCTTCATGTTCTATGCCGTGTTCAAGCACCGCAAGTCGGTCGGG
This sequence comes from uncultured Bordetella sp., assembly GCA_964533495.1. GTDB lineage: Bacteria > Pseudomonadota > Gammaproteobacteria > Burkholderiales > SG8-41. The sequence continues at coordinate 8,044 of CAZHJU010000058.1, forward strand.
CACAAGGCGGCGCAGTTCCATGAAAATACCCTCGTCGAGGTGACCTGGACGCTGATCCCGTTCGTGATCCTGATCGCCCTCGCGGTGCCCGCGACCGGCACGCTGATCGCGATGCGCGACACCACGGAGCCGGACATGACCATCAAGGCCACCGGCTACCAGTGGAAGTGGGGTTATGACTACCTCAAGGGCGAGGGCGAGGGCATCAGCTTCTACAGCACCCTGTCCACGCCCCGCGCGCAGATCGACGGCCGCGACGTGGCCGGCCGCAAGGCCAACCCCAACTACCTGCTCGAAACCGACACCCACGTCGTGGTGCCGGTCGGCAAGAAAATTCGCGTTCTGGTCACCGCGGCCGACGTGCTCCACGCCTGGTACGTGCCGTCCCTGGCGGTCAAGCAGGATGCGGTTCCGGGTTTCATCCGCGACACCTGGTTCAAGGCCGAGAAGACCGGCATCTTCCGCGGCCAGTGCGCGGAACTGTGCGGCAAGGACCACGGCTTCATGCCCATCGTCGTCGAGGTGGTGGAGCCCGCGCAGTACACCGCCTGGGTGAATTCGCAGCAGAAGAAGGCCGCCGCGGAGAAGGTCGATCCGGACAAGGCCTGGACCGCGGAAGACCTGAAGGCGCACGGCGAAAAAATCTATGCCCAGAACTGCGTGGCCTGTCACCAGGCCACCGGCATGGGCGTGCCCGGCGCGTTTCCCGCCCTGTCCGGCTCGAAGATGGCGACGGGCCCGAAGGAGGACCAGGTCAAGCTGGTGCTGAACGGCAAGCAGGGCACCGCGATGAACGCGTTCAAGCACCTGTCGGACGTTGACCTGGCCGCGGTGGTGACCTACACCCGCAACAGCTGGAACAACAAGACCGGCGACATGGTCGCCCCCGCCGAAGTCAAGGCGCTGCGCTGAACCGGAAAGCAACGAATACAGGCTCCAGGAGACTCGCAATGGAAGCAGCACACGCACACCACGGCCACGACGATCACGCCCACGGCCATCCCACCGGGATCATGCGCTGGATCAAGTCGACCAACCACAAGGACATCGGCACGATGTACCTGTGGTTCAGCTTCACGATGTTCATCGTCGGCGGCATCATGGCGCTGATCATCCGCTCGGAACTGTTCCAGCCGGGCCTGCAGATCGTGCAGCCGGACTTCTTCAATTCGATGACCACTTACCACGGCCTGATCATGGTGTTCGGCGCGATCATGCCGGCCTTCGTCGGGTTCGCGAACTGGCTGATCCCGATGCAGATCGGCGCGCCGGACATGGCCTTCCCGCGGATGAACAACCTGTCGTTCTGGCTGCTCCCTCCTGCCGCTTTGTTGTTGATCGCCGCCCAGTTCATGCCGGGCGGCGGCGCCGGTGTCGGCTGGACGATGTACGCCCCGCTGTCGACGCAGGCCGGCCCGGCGATGGACCTGACGATCTTCGCCATACACATCCTCGGCATTTCGTCGATCATGGGCTCGATCAACATCATCACCACCGTCCTCAACATGCGCGCCCCCGGCATGACGCTGATGAAGATGCCGCTGTTCTGCTGGACCTGGCTGATCACCGCCTACCTGCTGGTCGCGGTGATGCCGGTGCTTGCCGGCGCGGTGACGATGACGCTGACCGACCGCCACTTCGGCACCCATTTCTTCAATGCGGCGGGCGGCGGCGATCCGGTGCTCTACCAGCACATTTTCTGGTTCTTCGGCCACCCCGAGGTCTACATCATCGCGATTCCGGCGTTCGGCGTCGTGTCGCAGGTGATTCCGGCGTTCTCGCGCAAGCCGCTGTTCGGCTATGCCTCGATGGTCTACGCCACGGCGTCGATCGCGATCCTGTCGTTCATGGTCTGGGCG
>CAZHJU010000059.1:0-8567 GCA_964533495.1 uncultured Bordetella sp.
CGGTGAAGGAGCGCGCGCCGTTCCAGCCGGCGCCGATGGCGATGCCGATCGAGGCCAGCTCGTCCTCACCCTGGATGATCGCGTACTTGTTTTTGCCGCTGTCGGCGTCCACGCGCAGCTTCTTGCAGTAGGCCATGAAGGCCTCGGCCACCGACGAGGACGGCGTGATCGGATACCAGGCGCAGACCGAGGCGCCGCCGTAGACGGCGCCCAGCGCCACTGCGCTGTTGCCGTCGGCGAAGATGCGGTCGCCGACGTTGTCGGCCGGGATGATGCGGATGCCGATCGGGCAGGGCAGGTTCTGCAGCGCATAGTCGCGGCCGAGGTGCAGCGCCTTGACGTTGGACTGCAGCAGCGCCTCCTTGCCCTTGTACTGCTCGGAGAACAGTTGCTCGATGACCTTGGGGTCGATTTCCAGCAGCGCCGACAGCGCGCCGACGTAGATGATGTTCTTGAACAGCTGGCGCTGGCGCGGGTCGCTGTAGGTGGCGTTGCAGATTTCCGTCAGCGGCATGCCGATGCGCGTGATGTCCGACCGGAACTTGCTGTCGGGCAGCGGCTTGGAGTTGTCGTAGAACAGGTAGCCGCCGGCCTCGATTTCCCTCAGGTCGTTGTCCCAGGTCTGCGGGTTCATCGCCACCATCAGGTCGACGCCGCCGCGGCGGCCGAGGTAGCCCTTCTCGGTGACGCGCACCTCGTACCAGGTCGGCAGGCCCTGGATGTTCGAGGGGAAGATGTTGCGCGGGCTGACCGGCACGCCCATGCGCAGGATCGAGCGCGCGAAGAGCTCGTTGGCCGAGGCCGAGCCCGAGCCGTTGACGTTGGCGAACTTGACGACGAAATCGTTGGTGGCGGTGATGGGTGTCATTTCAATAGGGTATGAAATTCAAAACCTTTTTAGCCACAGAGGACACAGAGTTCACAGAGAGAAACCCGAAAAGCCGAGATCTTGGTGTTCTTTGCAGTTCTCTGTGCGCTCTGTGACCTCTGTGGCTGCCTTTGCTTTTGACCTTGATTTGATGTCGACCTCAAGCCGCCTTGCGCTGCGGCTTGCGGCAGCCGGGGCCGGCGTGGGTCATCTGAATGAAGTATTTCTGCATGTCCCAGGCGCCGGTGGGGCAGCGTTCGGCGCAGAGGCCGCAGTGCAGGCAGACGTCCTCGTCCTTGGCCATGATGCGTCCGGTCATGCGCAGCGGCGGCGACACGTACAGCCCCTGGTCCGGATGCAGCGACGGCGCGGTCAGCCGCGTGCGCAGATCGGCCTCCTCGCCGTCGGGTGTGAAGGTGATGCAGTCCATCGGGCAGATGTCGACGCAGGCGTCGCATTCGATGCACAGCTTCGGCGTGAACACCGTCTGCACGTCGCAGTTGAGGCAGCGCTGGGCCTCGGCGAAGCCGGACTGGGCGTCGAAGCCGAGCTCGACCTCGACCTTGATGCTCTTCAGCGTCAGCTTCTGGTCCTGCCAGGGCACCTTGTGGCGCAGCGCGGCGGAGACGTCGTTGTCGTAGCTCCACTCGTGGATACCCATCTTCTGCGACATCACGATGACCGCGGGCAGCGGGCGCGCCTTCAGGTCCTCGCCGTTGAACAGCTTGTCGATCGACACCGCGGCCTCGTGGCCGTGGGCCACCGCCCAGATGATGTTCTTGGGGCCGAAGGCGGCGTCACCGCCGAAGAAGACTTTCGGGTTGGTCGACTGGAAGCTGACCTTGTCGACCACCGGCATGTTCCACTGGTCGAACTCGATGCCGGCGTCGCGCTCGATCCACGGGAAGGCGTTTTCCTGGCCGATCGCCACCAGCACGTCGTCGCATTCGAAGTACTGGTCGGCTTCGCCGGTGGGCACCAGCTTGCGGCGGCCCTTGTCGCCGTACTCGGCCTTGACCTTCTCGAAGCTCATGCCGACGAGCTTGCCGTTCTCGACCTTGCAGGATTTCGGCACCAGGTAATTCAGGATCGGGATGCCCTCGTGGATCGCGTCTTCCTTCTCCCAGGGGCTCGCCTTCATTTCCTCGTAGCCGGAGCGGACGATGACCTTCACGTCCTCGCCGCCGAGGCGTTTCGCCGAGCGGCAGCAGTCCATCGCGGTGTTGCCACCGCCGAGCACGATGACTTTTTTGCCGATTTTTTCGATGTGGCCGAAGGACACGCTGGCGAGCCAGTCGATGCCGATGTGCACGTGGTCCGCCGCTTCCTTGCGGCCGGGCACGTCGAGATCGCGGCCGCGCGGCGCGCCGGTGCCGACGAACACGGCGTCGTAGCCCTCGGCGAGCACCTTCTTCAGGCTGTCGACGCGGGTGCCGGTCTTGACGGTGATGTTGCCGATGCCGGTGATGTAGCCGACTTCCTCGTCGATGACGGACTCGGGCAGGCGGAAACGCGGCACCTGGCTGCGCATGAAACCGCCGGCCTTGGGATCGGCCTCGTAGACGGTGATGTCGTAGCCCAGCGGCGCGAGGTCGCGCGCGACGGTCAGCGAGGCCGGGCCGCCGCCGATGCAGGCGATGCGCTTGCCGTTTTTCTGCTTCGGCGCCTTCGGCAGCCGCGGCGTGACGTCGTCCTTGTGGTCGGCGGCGACGCGCTTCAGGCGGCAGATCGCGACCGGTTCGGCCTTGGGGCCGTCCTCGTGCGCGCTCGGCTTGCGCATCTCGATGTTGCCTTCCTCGACGCGGCCGCGGCGGCAGGCCGGTTCGCAGGGGCGGTCGCAGGTGCGGCCGAGAATGCCGGGGAAGACATTCGATTTCCAGTTGACCAGGTAGGCCTCGCTGTAGCGGCCCGCGGCGATCAGACGGATGTATTCGGGGACGGGGGTGTGGGCCGGGCAGGCCCACTGGCAATCGACGACTTTATGGAAGTAATCGGGGTTCGCAATATCGGTGGGGTTCAAAAATGACTCCTGCCTGCGGTTGGCTACATGTTCTTGTTTTTATTTGGCTATTCCCGGGATACCCGGATTCGATTTCAAAGTGCCGAAAGTCTACGCCTTTGGCAGAGGGAAGAAAAGCGGACTGCAAGCGATTGCAGCGCCGGTTTGCCGGCGTAAATCCATGCCCGCGTTGGGGGGAAAGCCGGGCGCGTATCGGAATCTTCAGCGGTACAGCCAGGCGGCCACGGCACGGGTGTAACGGGGCATCACCACGTAGACCATCAGCCAGACGATGGCGCCGGCGACGAGGAGGCGGCTGATGAACAGGTTGTCCAGCAGCGGCACCGCCTCGAACAGCGGCGCGAGCCCCGCCGGCACCAGCAGCGTCAGCGGGTAGATCGCCGAGAAGGTGATCAGGAACTGCTTGAAGCGGTTGGGCACGCGCACGCCGGGCGGCGTGAACCAGAAATCGAGGCCGGACTTGATCTCGATGCGGTCGCCGCCGTCGAGAATCGGCTCGACCCGGCGGATGTATTCGCGGCGGGTGTCGGATTCGACCCAGGCGCGCAGGTGGTCGTAGCAGTCGAAGCGGATGATGATCGTGTACTGGCCGGTGCCGTCGGGCGGCCGGACGACGTTGGTGCCGAGGTGCCCCGGGTAACGTTCCGCCTCACGGCCGACGTCGCGCAGCCAGCCCTCGTACTGCGCGCGGTGCGCCGCGCGCACCGTGTGCTGGATGATGAAGGTGACGATGTCGTCGGGATTGACGGGCATGCCCTGTCCCGGAACGCCTGCTCAGCCGGCTTTCTGGTGCGGATAGAGCAGGAAGGCGAAAAACGACGCCAGGCCGCCGAAAATCAGCAGCACGATGGCCATGACCTTGAACGACGCGCCGAAGCCGGCCTGCAGCAGGTTGTAGGCCTCAACCGCCGGCGGCGGGAAAAACGGAAACCAGCTGCCGTAGGCGAGGTGCCAGGCGCCGACGGCCAGCGCGTAGAGGCCGGTGATGCCGATCACGGCGCTGGCGAGGAACTGCATTTATTTTTTCTTCGGCACGTAGAGGTCGGTGATCGAGCCTTCGGCCATTTCCGCCGCGAAGAACAGCGTTTCCGACAGCGTCGGATGCGGATGGATGGTCAGGCCGAGATCGTGCGAGTCGGCGCCCATCTCCAGCGCCAGCACCGCTTCGGCGATCAGCTCCCCGGCGTTGACGCCGGTCATCGCCGCGCCGAGCACGCGGCGGGTCGTCTTGTCGATCAGCAGCTTGGTCATGCCTTCGTCGCGGCCGGTGGCCAGCGCGCGGCCGCTGGCGGCCCAGGGGAACACCGCCTTCTCGTAGTCGACGCCTTGGGCCTGCGCCTGGGTTTCGGTGAGGCCCATCCACGCGATCTCGGGATCGGTGTAGGCGACCGAGGGTATGGTCCGCGCGTCGAAGAAGGCCTTGTGGCCGGCGATGACCTCGGCGGCGATCTTGGCCTCGTAGGTGGCCTTGTGCGCGAGCATCGGCTCGCCGCAGATGTCGCCGATGGCATGGATGTGCGGGACGTTCGTGCGTTGTTGTTTGTCGACCGGGATGTAGCCGCGTTCGTTGACGGTGACGCCGGCGGCCTCGGCCTTGATCTCGCGGCCGTTGGGGCGGCGGCCGACGGCCATCAGCACGGCGTCGAAGGTGTCGGTGGCAGTGCCGTCCGGCCCCTCGAAGGTGACCTTGAGACCGGCTTTCTGCGCCTCGATCTTCGCGACCTTGGTTTTCAGCAGGATTTTTTCGTAGCGTTTTTCGATGCGCTTCGCCAGCGGCCGCACGACGTCGCGGTCGGCGCCGGGGATCAGGCCGTCCATCAGTTCGACCACGGTGATTTTCGAGCCCAGTGCGTCGTAGACCGTGGCCATTTCGAGGCCGATGATGCCGCCGCCGATGACCAGCAGGCGTTTCGGGATTTCGGCGAGCTTCAGCGCGCCGGTGGAGTCGATGATGCGCGGATCGTCATAGGGGAAGCCGGGAATGCGCGCCACCGACGAGCCGGCGGCGATGATGCAATGCCCGAAGGCGACGGTCTTCACGCCGTCGGCGGTTTCGACGCGCAGCGTGTTGGGCGAGGCGAACTCGCCGCGGCCGGTGACGACCTGCACCTTGCGCTGCTTGGCGAGTCCCGACAGGCCCTTGGTCAGCTTGCCGAGCACGCCGTCCTTCCAGGCGCGCAGCCTGTCGATGTCGATCTTCGGCTTGCTGAAGCTGATGCCGGCGTGCCCGGCTTCTTCCGCTTCGGTGATGACCTTCGCCATGTGCAGCAGCGCCTTCGACGGGATGCAGCCGACGTTGAGGCAGACGCCGCCCAGCGTCGGATAACGCTCGACCAGCACCACTTTCTTGCCGAGGTCGGCGGCGCGGAAGGCCGCGGTGTAGCCGCCGGGGCCGGCGCCGAGCACCACGACTTCGGCGTGGATGTCGGCCTTGATGCCGGAAATGTCGGTCCCGGGTGCGGCGGCGCCGGCTGCGGGGGCTGGCGTCGGTTTTACCGCGGCGGGCGCAGGCGTTGCGGCGGCCGCAGCCGGCGATGGCGCCGCCGGTGTTGCCGCGGCACCGGCGGATTCTTCCAGTGTCAGGATCAGCGTGCCCTGGGACACCTTGTCGCCGGGTTTCAGGCTCAGCGTCTTGACCGTGCCCGCCGACGGCGCAGGGATGTCCATCGTCGCCTTGTCGGATTCCAGCGTGACCAGCGAATCTTCCTTGTTCACCGCATCGCCGAGTTTGACCAGCACTTCGATCACCGGGATGTTCTTGAAATCCCCGATATCCGGAACTTTGACCTCGATGAGTTTGCTCATGGCGTTCTTAAAATAGTGTTTAAAATCAATTACTTGTGATATGTGACCGGATGTCGTGCTGCGTGACGCTCAGCCGCGCACCTGGCCGTCGCCGAACACCACGTACTTCAGCGAGGTCAGGCCCTCGAGTCCGACCGGGCCGCGCGCGTGCAGCTTGTCGGTGGAAATGCCGATTTCGGCGCCGAGGCCGTATTCGTAGCCGTCGGCGAAACGCGTCGAGGCATTGACCATCACCGAACTCGAATCGACCTCGCGCAGGAAACGCCGCGCGCGCGTGATGTCCTCGGTGACGATGGCGTCGGTGTGCTGCGAGCCGTAGCGCGTGATGTGCTCGATCGCGGCGTCGAGGCCGTCGACGATGCGCACCGACAGGATGGCATCGAGGTATTCGGTGTGCCAGTCCTCCCCGGTCGCGGCCTTCATGCCGGGCACGATCGCGCGCGCGGCCTCGTCGCCGCGCAGCTCGATTTTTTTCTCCACGTAGATTTTGCACAGCGGCGGCAGGATTTTTTCCGCGATGCCGCGCGCCACCAGCAGCGTCTCCATCGTGTTGCAGGTGCCGAGGCGCTGGGTCTTCGCGTTGTCGGCGATGCGGATGGCCTTGTCGAAGTCCGCCTTGTCGTCGATGTAGACATGGCAGACGCCGTGCAGGTGCTTGATCATCGGGGTGCGCGATTCCCGCATCAGCCGCTCGATCAGGCTCTTGCCGCCGCGCGGCACGATCACGTCGACGTAATCCTGCATCGTGATCAGCTCGCCGACTGCGGCGCGGTCCGGGGTTTCGATCACTTGCACCGCGGTTTCCGGCAGTCCGGCGGTCTTCAGCCCTTCGTGCACGCAGGCGGCGATGGCCTGGTTCGAGTGCAGCGCTTCGGAACCGCCGCGCAGGATCGCGGCGTTGCCGGATTTCAGGCACAGCCCGGCGGCATCGGCCGTCACGTTGGGGCGCGACTCGTAGATGATACCGATCACGCCCAGCGGCACGCGCATCTGGCCGACCTGGATGCCGGTCGGCCGGTATTTGAGGTTGCCGATCTCGCCGACCGGATCCGGCAGCGCGGCGATCTGGCGCAGGCCGTCGGCCATGGCTTCGATGCGCGCCGTGGTCAGCGTCAGCCGGTCGATGGCCGCGGCATCGAGCTTTTTCGCGGTCGCGGCTTCGACGTCGCGCGCGTTTTCGCGCAGCAGCACCCTGGCGGCGCGCTCGATCGCCGCCGCCATCGCCGTCAGCGCGGTGTTTTTCGCCCGGGTGTCGGCGACCGCCATCGCGCGCGAAGCGGTGCGGGCGGCTTTTCCGATGCCGAGCATGTAGGTCTGGACATCCATGGACAGGATTCTAGCAGGCGGGCGCGGCACCTACCGCTACGCGGCCAGGGGCAGCTGCACCCCGGGCACGGGCGGCGGCGCCTACGCCGTCCAATGCATCGAAGGCACGGTCAACGGCTTCACCAACCCCGCCTTCCACTACGACGCCGACGGCAACATGAGATAAAAACGGATTTCCTGATTTTTCGAAAGTTGCAAGAGAAAGTGTTCGAATCGAAATGACGGGGAATCTCAGCGTTGATGCGGCCAGAGCAAATTCCCTTTCCGATGCGCGCCGCGACACCTGCCGGCGACCATTGCACGTCCGTATCCTTTCGGATACAATCATCCCGTGAATCTCTTTGAGCGCAGCGAGGCATTCGACAGCTGGCTTACCCAGCTCAAAGACAACATCGGTCGCGCGCGGATCGTGCATCGGATCCACTCGGCTGAACACGGTAACTTCGGCGATTGCGCGCCGGTCGGCGAGGGTGTGTCGGAGATGCGCATTCATGCGGGGCCAGGTTACCGGGGTTATTTCATGCGCCGCAGCGGCGTGGTTTACCCGCTCTCGCGGGTGGCGACAAATCCTCGCAAAAACGCGACATCCAGCGCGCCATCGCCATGGCGCGAGCCTTGAAGAAGGAGTAACTGATGGCCAAATTTTCCCGGTTCGACGCGGCCGATTACCTGATCAACGAAGAAACCATCGCCGAGTATCTGACCGCGGCGCTGGAAGATCCGGACCCGGATGTGTTTCTGACCGCCGTCCGCGATGTGGCGCGCGCACGTGGCATGGCCCAACTGGCGAAGGATGCCGGGCTCGGGCGCGAGAGTCTGTACAAGGCGCTGACGCCAGGGGCCAAGCCGCGTTATGACACCGTACTCAAGCTCGTGAACGCGCTCGGGGTCAAACTCTCGGCGTCGCCGGTGGAGTCATGAGCCGGATTTGTTGAACTGGCCGCCTGCCCCGCCGCGCCCGCCTGTGCGCCAAAGGTGCCGGAGTCGATTTGTTTTTGAGGCAATGAGGGTGAAGATCGAGTGATGATAGCGCGAGTGCGGTCGATCAATAGTGTTGCGTTTAGAGAATGAGTCGTCGGTGTAAAAAAGAAATCGACTTCAGTACCTTAAACGTGATGATCGTTGGGGCTGGAGTCGAAAAAGGGCTGGAATCTAAGGGGGGCCATCCTCTGTGGCTGGACGAATAGGCGCGGTGGTCAGCACGGCATGGGAAAGAGTTGTCAAGTTTTTTGCGAATGACTAAGACTAGGTGCTATTCCATGAGCATGCCTGCGGCAGTTTATTTTTTCTATGCACTGTATGTGGTTTACACAGGTGTCTACTTGTACAACCGCATACGTGGGAGATCAGCCCAATTCTTTACGGCGCGTGTATTGCCTGATAGTTCCGATTCTTTCAAGATTTATGCAGATGTTTGCGTGGGTGGTTTGTTTGGGTTCGCACTTTTCCCAATGGTTTGGAAAACATTTTTCGCGTAATCAGAGCTAAAGGTACCGGAGTGAACTGCCCCGGCTTGTACGGACACATTTAAGTGGGTTCACAATACGC
>CAZHJU010000060.1:0-7108 GCA_964533495.1 uncultured Bordetella sp.
CTCGGTCGACACCGGCATGGGACTGGAGCGCATCGCCGCGGTGCTGCAGGGCGTGCACTCGAACTACGAGATCGACCTGTTCCAGGCGCTGATCAAGGCCGCCGCGCGTGAATGTACGACAATGAGCGGCGCTCCGGATCTTGAAAATAACTCGCTGAAGGTCATCGCCGATCACATCCGCGCCTGCGCCTTCCTGATCGTCGACGGCGTGATCCCCGGCAACGAGGGCCGCGGCTACGTGCTGCGCCGGATCATCCGCCGCGCGATCCGTCACGGCTACAAACTGGGTCAGACGAAGCCCTTTTTCCACAAGGTCGTGCCCGACCTGTCGCGGGTGATGGGCGAGGCCTATCCCGAGCTGCCCAGGCTGCAGGACCGGGTGATGCAGATCCTGAAGCAGGAAGAGGAGCGCTTCGCTGAGACGCTGGAGCATGGCATGAAGGTGCTGGAGCAGGCGCTGGGCCGCGAGGACAGGATGCTCGACGGCGAGACCGTGTTCCAGCTCTACGACACCTACGGCTTCCCGGTCGATCTGACCGCCGACATCGCGCGCGAGCGCGGCGTCATGATGGATTACGCCGGCTTCGAGGCGGCGATGGAGCGCCAGCGCGAGCGCGCCCGCGCAGCCTCGAAATTCCAGATGGGCACGGCGGTCGAGTACAAGGGCGTCAAGACCGATTTCCAGGGCTACGAGAAACTCGCGGTGGAGGGCGCTGAGGTGGTGGCGATCTATCGCGACGGCACGGCCGTGCCGTCGATCGACTACGGCGACACCGCGGTGGTCGTGCTCGACCGCACGCCCTTCTACGCCGAGTCCGGCGGCCAGGTCGGCGACCGCGGCGAACTGGTGGCCTCGAGCGGCACTTTCGCCGTCGCCGACACGCAGAAGATCCAGTCCGACGTGTTCGGCCATCACGGCACGCTGAAGACCGGCACGTTGAAGGTCGGCGACAGAGTCGAGGCGCGCGTCGACACCGAATTGCGCCGGCGCACGATGCGCAACCATTCGGTGACCCACCTGATGCACAAGGCGCTGCGCGAAGTGCTCGGCCCGCACGTGCAGCAGAAGGGCTCGCTGGTCGACGCCGACAAGACGCGCTTCGACTTTTCGCACGACAAGCCGCTGACCGTCGACGAGATCCGGCAGGTCGAGGCGAAGGTCAATGCCGAGATATTGCAGAACGCCGCGACGCGCGCCCGCATCCTGCCGATCGAGGAGGCTAGGAAGTCAGGCGCGGTCATGCTGTTCGGCGAGAAGTACGGCGACGAGGTGCGCGTGCTCGACATCGGCAGCTCGCGCGAGTTCTGCGGCGGCACGCATGTCGGGCGCACCGGCGACATCGGCGTGTTCAAGCTCTATTCCGAAGGCGGCGTCGCGGCCGGCGTGCGCCGCGTCGAGGCCACCACCGGCGGCAACGCGCTGGCGATGATCGACAGCCAGTTGGGCGAGTTCGGCGAGGTTGCCCGGCAGTTGCGCGCCCAGCCGGGCGCCGGCAGCGTGTTGAAGGCGGTGCAGATGCTCGCGGACGAGAAAAAGGCGCTGGAAAAGGAAATCGCCCGCCTGCGTTCGAAACTGGCCTCCGGCCAGGGCGGCGACCTGTCGGCGCAGGCTGCCGACGTCAAGGGCGCGAAAGTCCTTGCGGCCGCGATCGACGGCGCCGACGCCAGGTCGCTGCGCGAAGCGGTGGACCAGATGAAGGACCGGCTGAAGAGCGCGGCGATCGTGCTCGCCAGCAGCGAAGGCGGCAAGGTCACGCTGATCGCCGGCGTGACGGCCGATCTGACGGGCAAGGTCAAGGCCGGCGAGCTGGTCAACTTCGTCGCCCTGCAGGTCGGCGGCAAGGGCGGCGGCCGGCCGGACATGGCGCAGGCCGGCGGCACCGACCCGGCGAAGCTGCCGCAGGCCCTGGCTTCGGTGCGGGACTGGGTGGGGCAGAAACTGTAACTGTGTGTAACTGTGAAGCATGCCGTCCGGCGGCCTGTCCACGGACGGCTGAGACCGGATTGCCCCGCGACGGGGCCGGACTTCAGAACGGCAGCGCGGCGTCCGCCTTGACGCCGAGCATGGCGCGGCGGAAATCGTCCTGGATGCGGCGCAGCGCGTCGGCGCTGTCGGCCTCGAAACGCAGTACGATGACCGGCGTCGTGTTCGACGGCCGCGCGAGGCCGAAGCCGTCGGCATATTCCACCCGCAGGCCGTCGATGGTGATGATTTCCCGCGCATTCTCGAAGCGCGCGGTCTGCCGCAGTTTTTCCATCAGCGCGTAGTTCTCGCCTTCGCCGAGCTGCCACTGCAGTTCCGGCGTGCTGACCGAGTCCGGCAATGCCTCCAGCACCGCGCCGGGATCGGCGCTGCAGCCGAGGATTTCCAGCAGCCGGGCGCCGGCGTACATGCCGTCGTCGAAGCCGTACCAGCGTTCCCTGAAAAAGATGTGGCCGCTCATCTCGCCGGCGAGCGGCGCGCCGGTTTCCGCGAGTTTTTTCTTGATGAAGGAGTGGCCGGTTTTCCACAGCAGCGGCCTGCCGCCGTGTTTGCGGATCCAGCCGAACAGGTGGCGGGTGCATTTGACGTCGAAAATGATTTCCGAGCCGGGCTCGCGCGACAGCACGTCGGCGGCGAACAGCATCAGCTGGCGGTCGGGATAGATGATTTTCCCCGATCGGGTGACCACACCCAGCCGGTCGCCGTCGCCGTCGAAGGCCAGGCCGATCTCGGCGTCGCCGGCGCGCAATGCCGCCATCAGGTCCTGCAGGTTTTTCGGCTGTGACGGATCGGGATGGTGATTGGGAAAAGTGCCGTCGACTTCGCAGTGGAGTTCCTGCACCGTGCAGCCGAGCCGGCGGTACAGTTCCGGCGCGGTGGCGCCGGCGATGCCGTTGCCGCAATCGACGGCGATGCGCATGGGGCGGGCGAGTTTGACCGAACCGGCGATGCGTTCGAGGTAGGCGGCGCGGATGTCGTGGGTGCGATAACCGCCGTTGCCGCTGCGCAGGTCGTCGTCGAGCAACCGCCGGCGCAGCGCCTGTATGGCCTCGCCGGACAGCGTGTCGCCGGCCAGCATCATTTTCAGGCCGTTGTACTCCGGCGGATTGTGCGAGCCGGTGACCATCACGCCGGACAGGGTGCCGAGTTCGTGCGCGGCGAAATACAGCATCGGCGTGGCGACCTGGCCGACGTCGATGACATCGACGCCGCTGGCCTGCAGTCCGCGCGCCAGTGCCGCCGCGAGTTCCGGGCCGGAAAGACGGCCGTCGCGGCCGATAACCACGGTGCCGCGGCCGCGCGCCTGCGCTTCGCTGCCGATGGCGCGGCCGATGGCTTCGGTGCCGGCGACGGTCAGTGTTTTTCCGACGATGCCGCGGATGTCGTAGGCCTTGAAAATCGCGGCCGGTGGCGTCACTGTTGAATTCATGAAATTATCAATAAAAACAATTAGTTATGGAAAATCATGGAATTACAGGGTTGACAGGAAGCCGAGCAGGCGCCGCGGCAGCCAGTCCAGCGAACCCGGGAATGTACCGCTGATGAATCCGGCATGGCCGCCGGTTTCCGGAAATTCCGCCGTCACTGCGGGGGAGATCGCATCCGGCGCCGGTAATACGACAGCCGGCATGAAGGGATCGTTCCTTGCGTTCAGCAGCAAGGTCGGCACGCTGATTCGTGCCAGATGGGGTTTGCTGCTGGCGCGGGTGTAGTAGTCGTCGACATCGCGGAAGCCGTGCAATGGCGCGGTAACCAGATCGTCAAATTCGCGCAATGTGCGCGTCGCCAGCATTTTTTCCGCGTCGAACAGGCGGGGATGCGCGGCGAGGCGGGCGAGCGAGCGGCGTTTCATCGTCCACAGGAAATTTTTCGTGTAAACCCTGTTGAAGCCGCGTTCCAGCGCGTCGCCGGCGGCATGCAGATCAACGGGCGCCGAAACGGCGGCGGCGGCGTGCACGATTGCGGCGGCGGACGTTTCCCGTTCTCCCAGCCATTTCAGCAGCGCATTGCCGCCCAGCGAAACGCCGACGGCATAACGGGGACGCTGCGGATGCAGGGCCAGCAGCCGGCGCAGCACCCAGTCTATTTCGGCGCTGTCTCCGGAATGGTAGGCCCGCGGCAGCCGGTTGAGCGCGCCGCCGCATCCGCGGAAATGCGCCACGACGCCCAGCCACCGGCGCTGCGCGACCGCGTGCATCAGTGCGCGCGCGTAGTGGCTGTCCGAGCTGCCTTCAAGCCCGTGGAACAGGACGAGCAGGGGGGCGCCGGGCGCGGCCGGGTCTGCGGTCCAGTCGAGATCGATGAAATCGCCGTCCGGCGCATCCCAGCGCTCGCGGCGATAGCGGACCGCGGGGCGGCGCGCCAGCAGGGCCGGATACAGCGTCTGCAGATTGCCGCCGGGCAGCCAGGCCGGCGCCCGGTATGCGGATTGCGAGGTTGCCATGGGCGGATAGTACGCGGTTTGGGCGACCGGTTTACGACGGGTGTACGGCCATGCCACAATCCGGGGCGGGTTCATCGACAACCGCATCAATAACCATAAAGGGAGACCAGACCATGAACGATCCCGTGGCGCAGGGAACAAGCAACGACGACCGCAACCTGGCGATGCTGGCGCATCTGCTGGGCATCGTGTCCGGTTTCGTCGGCGCGCTGATCATCTGGCTGATCAAGAAGGACCAGTCCGCGTTCATCGACGAGCAGGGCAAGGAGGCTCTGAATTTCCAGATCACCGTGATGCTCGCCTTCGTCTGCAGCTGGATTCTGATGTTCGTGCTGATTGGGATGCTGCTGATGCCGCTGGTGCTGATTGGCAACCTGGTGTTCTGCATACTCGCGGCGGTCGCGGTATCCAAGGGCGAGCATTACAAATACCCGTTCGCGCTCCGGCTGCTGAAGTAGCGGTCACGGAAACGCGGATGTAAAAAAAGGCCCCGCGGGGCCTTTTTTGTCGCCGCCGCCGGCTCAGTCCCGGTACGACGGATCGGCGCGGTCGAGCTTGCGCAGCAGCGCCGGCCATTCGAGCAGGCCGAAGCGGCGGCGCACGCCGGGGAGCATCAGGTTGTTGGTGTACTTCGTCACTTCTTCCGGTGGCAGTTGCAGCTCGGTGTTGCAGGACAGCGCCATCACCTGCAGCTGGCAGGCGCGCTCGAGGCGGTACATGTTGTTGAAGCATTCCGGGATGCTGGTGCCGGTGGTCAGCAGGCCGTGGTTGCGCAGCACCATCGCCTCGCGGTTGCCGAGGTTCTGCACCAGGCGCTCGCGCTCGTCGAGGCGCAGCGCGACGCCCTCGTAGTCGTGGTAGGCGATGTCGAGGAAGCGCATCGAGGACTGCGCGATCGGCATGATGCCGCATTTCATCGCGGACACCGCCATGCCCGGCAGGGTGTGGGTGTGGATGATGCACTCGACATCGTGGCGCGCGGCGTGCACGGCGCTGTGGATCACGAAGCCGGCCTGGTTGACGCCGTAGTCGGTGGCGTTGAACAGCACGTTGCCCTCGAGGTCGATCTTCAGCATCGACGAGGCGGTCATTTCCTCGTAGAGCATGCCGTAGGGGTTGATCAGGAACTCGTTGTGGGTGCCCGGCACGCGCACCGAAATGTGGTTTGCCACCATCTCGATCATGCCGTACTCGGCCATCAGGCGGTAGCAGGCGGCGAGGTTGACGCGGGCTTCCCATTCTTCCTTGCTGACCTGCTCGCGGACAGGTTTGTTGATCTTGATCGCGGGTGCGTTCATCGGGTGATTCCTCCAGTGGCTGCGGTGTCTTTGGTGCGGTGGCTTCGGAGCGGTCCAGCGGACGATTCTACGCCCGGGTTGGGCTGACGCAACGGGGCCGTTCACAGTCTGGAACGGCGGCCGCTGCGGCGGACCCTTACAGCGGTTTGGCGTAGACGCCGGCGCTGCCGCCGGCGAGCTTGCCGAACACGGCGCCGGAAGTGAGCCCGGTGCCGCCGGGATAGTTGTGATAGAACAGGCCGCCGACCATCTCGCCGGCCGCATACAGGCCCGGGATCGGCTTGCCGGCGGTGTCTTCCACATTGCCCTCGCCGTTGACCTTGACGCCGCCGAAGGTGAAGGTGACGCCGCAGGTGACGGCATAGGCCTCGAACGGCGCCTGCTCGATGGTCAGCGCCCAGTTCGACTTGTTGACCTTCAGGCCCTCGGTGCGGCGGCCGTCCTTGACCGTCAGATTGAACGGCACGTCGGTGCGCACGGCCTTGTTGTAGGCCCTGATCTCGCGCAGGCAGGCCTCGGCGTTGACACCGTCGAGTTTCTTCACCAGCTCTTCCAGCGTGTCGGCGCGCACCTTGGTCACCTGCTTGATGCGGTACTCGTCGCGCAGCAGCGGGATCGACTGCGCGTCGAAGATCTGCCATGCGAACATGCCCGGCTGGTTCAGCACCACGGCGCCGTACTTGGCGTAGGTGTAGTTGCGGATGTCGGCGCCTTCGTCGACGAAGCGCTCGCCGTTGGCGTTGATCATGATGCCGATCGGGTAACTGTGTTTCTGGAAATTGTCGCCGACCGCGAGATCGCCGAAGGCCGGCGCGTTCATGTCCCAGCCCACGGCGTGGCAGCCCGACCAGTGGCCGTAGGGCAGCGCGCCCGCTTCCAGCGCCATGCGGATGCCGGCGCCGGTGTTGAAGCGCGTGCCGCGCACCTTGGCGAGGTCCCAGCCGGCGCCGAGGTAGCGCGTGCGCATCTCGGCGTTGGATTCGAAGCCGCCGCAGGCGAGCACCACCGCCTTGCAGCGGATCTCGACGTTTTTGCCCTTGTGCTTCGCCTTCACGCCGATAACTTTTCCGTCGTCGTCCAGCATCAGGCCCGTCGCGGGCGTTTCGTAGAAAATGGTGATGCCTTCGCGTTCGCAGGCCTTGTGCTCGTTTTCGACGAGGCCGGGGCCGCCGCCCCAGGTTTCGGCGGCCAGCCCGCCGAAGAACTTGAACTTGCCGTTGACCTTCATCGCCTGGCGGCCGAAGCTCGCCTGGAATTTCACGCCCTTCTTGCGCATCCAGGTCAGCGTCTCGAGGCTGCGCGACACCAGGATTTCGCAGAGATCGGGGTCGGTGCGGTACTGGGTGATGCGGCCCATGTCGTCGTAGAACTGGTCGGCGGTGT
>CAZHJU010000061.1:0-6737 GCA_964533495.1 uncultured Bordetella sp.
CCAAGCGCGTGATGTTCGGCATCTGGAGCTTCCTGCGCCAGTTCATGTACACCAAATTCATCATCGTCACCGACGATGACGTCGACGTGCGCGACTGGAAGGAAGTGATCTGGGCGTTGACCACCCGCGTCGATCCGAAGCGCGACACGCTGATCGCCGACGCGACGCCGATCGACTATCTCGACTTCGCCAGCCCGGTCGCCGGCCTCGGCTCGAAGATGGGCATCGACGCCACCAACAAGTGGCCTGCCGAGACCAGCCGCGAGTGGGGCACGCCGATTGCGATGAGCGAAGACGTGAGGCGGCGCGTCGATGCGCTGTGGAGCGGGCTCGGGCTGTAAGGGCTACTGGAGCAGCTACACAAAAATTATAAGTATTTGTTTTTATTAATTTTTTATAAAAATACGGGCCTGCCTGAATTCAGGCAGGCAAAACCGCATGGCAACACGGGTCGCGACTGACCGGCATCCATGAACACCATTCTTCTGCTCAAGCTGTTGATCGTGCCCGCGTTGATCGCGCTGGTGACCCTCGCCGGCCGGCGCTGGGGGCCGGCGGTCGCCGGCTGGCTGTCGGCGTTTCCGGTCGTCGCCGGGCCGATCCTGTGGTTCATCGCGCTGGAACAGGGCGCGGCCTTCGCCGCGCAGGCGGCGGTCGGCACGCTGTCGGCGGTGCTGGGCATGCTCGCTTTCGGTTTGAGCTATGCCTGGGCGGCGACGCGTTTTCCCTGGCCGCTGAGCCTGCCGCTGGCCTATGCCGGGTATGCGCTCGCGGTGTTGTTGCTGGAGTGGTGGAACGCCACGCTGCCGGCGGCCGTGGCCGGCGTGCTGCTGGGACTGTGGCTCGTGCCGCGTTTTTATCCCCGTCTGCAGGCCGCGGCGGCGGCCCCGTCGAAACTCCCGCGGGACATGCTGCTGCGCATGTCACTCGGCGCGTTGCTGGTGCTGGGTGTGACGTACTCTGCCGCGCAACTGGGACCGTCGCTGAGCGGCATCCTCGCGATGTTTCCGGTGATGGGTACGGTGCTCGTGCTGTTCACGCATCGCAGCGCCGGCGCCGCGGCCGCGGTCCAGTTGCTGCGGGGGATGGTGCTGGGCTTTTATGCCTTCGGCACCTTCTGCGCGGTGCTGGCCTGGTCGCTGTCCGTCACCGGTGTCGGCATGGCCTTTCTGTGGGCGCTTGCGGTTGCCGCCGTGGTTCAGGGTCTGTCCCGGCTGTGGCTGATCCGCCACGGCGCGCCGGCTCCGGTCCGATGAAAACGGGGATCCGCGTGCGGATCCCCGTGGTTCCTGGCGATACCGGTGCTCAGAACTTGAACACGGCATTGACACTGTAGAGGTCGGAATCATTCCTGCCGCCCAGGCCTGCGGCATTGCCGAGCCGGAAGCGCTCCCATTCGCCGCGCACGCTGAAGGTCCTGTTCACGTCGTAGCGCAGGCCGAGGCCGTAGGTCGGCGCGGTCTTGCTATCGCTGCCGCCGAAGGGCGCGCCGCCGACAATGCCGGAGGTATCGGTGTCGGCATAGGCCAGGCCGAGCTTGCCCGTCAGCGCGAAACTCTGGCTCAGCGGCAGGCTGCCCACGGCCGCAGCCTGCCAGACCCTGGCATCGAGCGACGCCGACGCCGGAGCGCCGCCTTGGGTGCCGACGATGGAGGCTCTGCCGAGATCGACATAACCGGCCTCGACTGCGATGTTCGGGTTGAACTGGTAGCCGCCGAACAGCTTCCATGCATTGTCGTGCTTGTCCGTCGATCCGGCGATGCCCGCGGTGCCGATGTCGGTGTCGGTGCGTCCCGCGCCGATGCCGCCGTAGAAGCCGGTGGCGCCGGTGGTCGATCTGGCGGTCGATTGTGCGTACAGCGGCGTGCCGGCCATCAGCGGTGCTGTCGCCAGCATCAGTATCGAAAGAGTTTTCCGGTTCATGTGATCTCCTTTGTTGATGCGCGCTGCGGCTTGCGTGCAAAACGACTCCGCGATTCCGCAGGCGCGACAACAGGATTGACCCCGGCGCAAAAACAAAATTCCTCGAAATTTTCGTAACAGGCTGTTACGACCGTCGCGATCCGGCGACAGGTGAGTCGTTACTTTTTGTTCCGCGCGCGCTGCTGTCGTCCGCAACAGCTGCCGTCGCGGTTGTGCACCCATTGCAGCAGGGCATCCATTGCCGGCTGCGCGTTGAAGGCGTTGGCGTGGTTGACCATGAACACCACCACCGAGCGGTTGCCCTGCGCGTCGAGCACGTAACCGGCGATCGAACGCACGCCCGACAGCGAGCCGGTCTTGATGTGCGCCTGGCCGGCGATCTCGGCGCTTTTCAGGCGGCGGCGCATCGTGCCGTCGACGGCCGCCACCGGCAGCGAGGCCATCAGCTCCGGCATCACCGGGCTTGCCCAGGCATTGAGCAGCACCGCGCCGAGATTGCGCGCGCTGATGCGTTCGACGCGCGAGAGGCCGGAGCCGTTTTCCAGCACCAGTTCGGGGAATGACAGGCCCTTGAGCGCCAGCCATTGCCTGACCGCGCTGCCGGCGGCGGCGGTGCTCGCGCCGGCGTCGCTGAAACCCAGGGCCAGGAACAGCTGGCGCGACATCACGTTGTTGGAATACTTGTTGACGTCGCGGACGATCTCCGACAGCGACGGCGACCTGTTCACGGCCAGTGCCCGCGCGGTTCCCGGCGTGATGCCGTCGCGCACCTGGCCGCCGAAGCCGCCGCCCAGTTCGCGCCACAGCAGCGTGAACAGCGCGCCGACGTACTGGCGGTGGCCGAGCACGCTGAACGAGCGCAGCCGTTCGCCGCAGTCGAGGGTGTAGCCGCCCGAGAAGGCGAGGCGCGCCGAGTCCGCGTTGCCTTGGGCATCGATTTTCATCCGGCTCATCCAGTCGCCGCAGGGGCCGTCGGCCGCTTTCAGGTTGTTGACGATCTGCACCTGCGGCAGCGGCGGTTCGGCGGCGATGCGCACCGTGCGCGTCGCGGCGTCCGGGATGAACTGCAGCGTGACGGCCTTGAAGTTGACCAGCAGCGCATTCGGTCCGGTGTTGTACGGGCGGGTCGGCTGGTCGTCGAAGCCGGCGGGATCGTGGATTTCCCCGGCGAAGAGCCGGCGGTCGAGCACGAGGTCGCCGCGGATGTCGCGCAGGCCCAGCGCGCGCAGCTTGCGCAGCAGCAGCCAGAAATTCTCCAGCGTGAGCTTGGGATCGCCCGCGCCCCGGAGGTAGAGGTTGCCGTTGAGTACGTCCTGCGCGAGGGCGCCGTCGGCGAGCGCCTCGGTGTTCCAGGTATGCGCCGGTCCTAGCAGTTCCAGCCCCGCGTAGGTGGTGACGATCTTCATGCTCGACGCCGGGTTCAGCGATCGCTCGGCGCCGACGGCGAGCACCGGGTCGCCGCCGATGTCGTGGACGTAGACGCCGATCGCCGTCTCGGGAATGCCGGCCTGGACCAGCGCGCGGGCGACCGGTTCGGGCAGCGTCGCGGCGGGCTGCGCGCCGGCGGGAGCGACGGGCAGCGCGAGCATCAGGGCGAGGAGAAAGTGCCGGAGGCGCATGGTGAGCATGGTGGAATGGGCCGGGATCAGAGTATGACCGCGCTGTGCATGGCAGGGATGTCGATGCCGTCCCAGCCGAGCCGGTCGCGGATCGCGGTCGCGAAAATTTCCGCGGTGTCCTGCTCGCCGTGGACGACGAAGGTGCGCTGCGGCGCGCGTTTGAAATGTTTCAGCCAGGCGAGCAGCGCGGCCTGGTCGGCATGCGCCGACAGGCCGCCGATGGTGTAGATGTCCGCCTTGACCGGCACCGGGAGGCCGAACAGGCGCACGATTTTTGCGCCGTCGACGATGCGCCGGCCGAGCGTGCCGGCGGCCTGGAAGCCGGCGATGATCACGCTGCAGTCGCGGCGGCCGAGATTGTGGCGCAGGTGGTGCTTGATGCGGCCGGCGTTGCACATGCCGCTCGCTGAAATGATCACTGCGCCCTGCCTGATGCGCTGCAGGGCGGTCGACTCGAGCACGTCCTGCACGAAATGGATCTTCGGCTTGCCGCGGCGGCTTTTCATCCACTGAAGCATTGCCGCGGCTTCACTGTCGAGCAGTCCCCAGTGCCTTGCCGTGATCTCCGTCGCCTTCAGGGCCATCGGCGAATCGACGTAGATGTCCATCTCCGGCAACCGGCCCTGGCGGTAGAGGTCGACCAGCAGGTAGAGGATTTCCTGGGTGCGGCCGACGGCGAAGGCAGGGATGATGACGTTGCCTTTCTTGCGTTTCAGCGTGTCGGTGACCGCGTGCTCGAACTCCGCCAGCGTGTCATCCATCGATCTGTGCAGCCGGTTGCCGTAGGTCGACTCGACCACCAGCACGTCGGCCTCGGCGACCGGCGTCGGGTCGCGCACCAGCGGCCGGCAGGGCTGGCCGAGGTCGCCGGAGAACACCAGCTTGCGCGTGCGGCCGCCGTCGCGGATCCACAGTTCGATGAGCGCCGAGCCGATGATGTGGCCGGCGTCGCGGAACACGCAGCGCACCGCCGGGTGCGGCTGCAGTTCGGTGTCGTAATCCGCGCGCCGCAGCCGCTGCAGCGTGCGGTTGACCTGGGCGATCGTGTACAGCGGCGGCCGGTCGGCGCTGCGCAGGCCGGCCTTTTTCTTCCACTCCTGTTCCTTCTGCTGGATGTGCGCCGAATCGGCGAGCATCACTTCCAGCAGGTCGGCGGTGGCGGCCGTGGCATGCACCGGCCCGCGGAAGCCCTGCGCGACCAGCCGCGGCAGCAGGCCCGAATGGTCGATGTGGGCATGGGTCAGCAGCACGAAATCCAGCGCTTCCGGAGCAAAGGCGAAGCGCGCGTAATTCTTGGTGTCGGCGTCGCGGCCGCCCTGGAACATGCCGCAGTCGACAAGGAAACACAGCTCATCGGTTTCGACGAGAAAGTTCGATCCGGTGACTTCGCCGGCGGCGCCGAGGAAGGTCAGCTTCATGCGGCGGCTTTGATACCGGCGAGGACGCCTGCGATGACTGTGCGCGCCCAGCCGTAGACCTGCGGCTGCTTGCTGGCGCGCGGGCCGGCGACATTGAGGGTGCGGATGCCGTGCTGCGCGACGAAACCGGCAATCGCCGCGGCGGCGCCGGCCTCGTCCGTGGTTTCGCGGGCGATCACCAGGCAGGGCTTGCCGAGGTCCTCGCAGAACCTGCGGGTCTGCAGCGTGCCGCCTTCCAGCGCATCGCCGTGCAGGATCACCGTGCCGTCGCTGCCGGCGACATTGGCGCGGGTGCGTTCGATGTAGCCGCTGCCGGGAATTTCGGTGAGCGGATAACGCGCCGGGATCGGCCCGTCCTCGGCCATGCGTCCGCCCGGGCACCAGCCGCCGCAGGGCATGCCGGCGTCCAGCGCGGCATCGAGCGCGGCGCGGTCGACGCCGGTCTGTCCGCCGGAGACGATGCGCTGCAGGCTCACGAGGGCTCCACGGATTCGATGGCTTCGAGCGTGCGCGAGGCGAGCAGGGCCATCTCGTCGTCGTCGAGGATGTACGGCGGCATGAAATAGACGGTATTGCCGATCGGGCGCAGCAGCACTTCCCGCGTCAATGCGATCTCGAACAGCCGCCTCCCGAAGCCCGGCCGGGCATCCCGCACCTCGAAGGCCCAGATCATGCCGGTGTTGCGGAAGGACTGCACGCGCGGGTGTGCGGCGAGCGCGCGGCAATGCGCCGTCATGCGGCGCGCTCGTTCACGGTTGGCGTCGATGACGCGGTCCTGCTCGAAAATGTCCAGCGTCGCCAGCGCGGCGCGGCAGGCCAGCGCGTTGCCGGTGTAGGAATGCGAGTGCAGGAAACCACGGGTGACTTCGTCGTCGTAGAAGGCCTCGTATACCCGGTCGGTGGCCAGCACCGCCGACAGCGGCAGGTAGCCGCCGGTGATGCCTTTCGACAGGCACAGGAAATCAGGGGTGATTCCGGCCTGCTCGTGGGCGAAGAAGGTTCCGGTGCGGCCGAAGCCGGTCATGATTTCGTCGGCGATCAGGTGCACCCCGTAGCGATCACACAAGGCGCGCGCGAGCCGCAGGTATTCGGCGTCGTACATGGCCATGCCGGTGGCGCCCTGCACCAGCGGCTCGATGATCAGCGCCGCGGTGCTGCCGTGATGCTGCTCGAGGTGGCGTTCCAGCGCCTGCGCGCAGGCGACCGCGTGGTCGCGCGGGGATGTTCCGGGAGCGGCCTGCCGCCAGTCGGGGCTCGGCACCTGCATGCTGGCCCGCAGCAGCGGGGCATAGGTGTCCTTGAACAGCGCGACGTCGGTCACCGACAGCGCACCCAGCGTTTCGCCGTGGTAGCTGCCGGCGAGGCTGACGAATTCCGTCTTTGCCGGCCTGCCGCGGTTGCGCCAGTAGTGGAAGCTCATTTTCAGCGCGATCTCGGTGGCCGAGGCGCCGTCGCTGCCGTAGAAGCAATGGCCGAGGCGGCCGCCGGTCAGCGCCGACAGCCGCTCCGACAACTGCACCACGGGTTCGTGCGTGAAACCGGCGAGCATCGCGTGCTCGAGGGTCTGCAACTGGTCGACGAGCGCGGCGTTGATGCGCGGCTCGGCGTGGCCGAACAGATTGACCCACCAGGAACTGACGGCATCGAGGTAACGCCTGCCGTCGCAGTCGTAAAGCCAGCAGCCCTGCGCGCGCGCGATCGGGACGATCGGCAGCGTCTCGTGCTGCTTCATCTGCGTGCAGGGGTGCCATACCGCGGTGCGGCTGCGTGTCAGCAG
>CAZHJU010000062.1:0-6449 GCA_964533495.1 uncultured Bordetella sp.
TGCCTTATGCTTCACAAAATCATCCACATCGTCTCAAGTGCATAACAGGCTCTAGAGCGCTTTCGCATCGCAAGCTCAGATGGTCACTTTGACGAGCACGTAATACGCTCGATAGAGGACTTCACTCCGTATCGGAACGAGCTGCTCAGCATCATGAATGTTCTACTGCAGTATTCAGTTTCCGACGAGCACGCCACTCGACTTCATCGATTCTTCGAAGCACTGATCACACCCTCGTCCCGTAGCTGCAGCCAGGTCTTCTTGGCGCCGTAGGCTTGGCGTGACTCGGCATGCACCCGCCAGATCGCCGCCAGCAGTTCCCGATCCCGCCCGACACGTGCGCCTTCGGGCCGGTCCTGCCAGGCGTAATAGCCGCTACGCGAGACTTGGAGCACGGCGCACACCTCCAAGCGTATTGTGAACCCACTTAAATGTGTCCGTACAAGCCGGGGCAGTTCACTCCGATACTTTTCATAGGCGTTCATTTGCGATCAGGGAGGGGTATGGGACCACAAAGAACACTGGCATTGGCTGTGTGCACCATTCTCACGCTCAGCGCGGCCACCGTCCCCGCAGCAGAATTAGGCTTGCCCGCCGAAGCAGCCTTCCTTAAGACATCCCGAGTGTTAGTCAGCCTCGGGACGCTCCCCACTTTCAGGGATAACAGCGCGTTGTTGTCCGATGCCTCCAGCTTGCTACGCCACGCATACGGCGCGGTAAAACGCGGACGTTAAAAACCAGCAAGCATAGTCCGCAAAGAACGAAACGAATGTCCAAACATCGAATTTTCGGGATGAAATTTTCGAAGGTCTATCCGCTCTACGTTCAAAAAGCGGAACGCAAAAACCGCACGAAAGAGGAAGTCGACCAGATCATCCGCTGGCTGACCGGTTACACCCAAGCGGGATTGCAGAAACAAATCCGACAGGAAGCGGATTTCGAACGGTTTTTCGCCCAGGCGCCCGCGCTGAATCCGGACCGTTCGCTGATCAAGGGCGTGGTCTGCGGCGTGCGCGTGGAAGATGTCGAAGATCCGCTGATGCGGAACATCCGCTACCTGGACAAGCTGGTGGATGAACTGGCCAGGGGCAGGGCAATGGACAAGATTCTCCGGAAGCCGGCCGTTTAACCTGCAATAGCCGGGGCAGGGCCAATTTGCGGGCCGAAGACATGCCCCTCCGCACAGCAAAATCGCCCCTCGATTGACGAATTTCCAGTCAAGGCATAGTATCCACTAAGTTTTATTTTTAGTGGATACTCAAAATGCCACTTCCCCTCTACACCCCGCACAGCAAGCCGCTGACGACGCTCTACTCGGAAATCGAGCAGGCCGCCGGGCAGATCGGGGTTGTTTCACCAGGAACGCCCGGGAACATCGTGGTGCGCAGCAACGCCTCGGGGACAAGGTTCTATGCCCACCAGTTCTACGACGCGGACGGCAGGAAACGCGAGCGTTACCTTGCCGGGCCGGTCGGCAACGCCAAGGCCGACGAATCGGCCACCCAACTGCGCGATGCCATCGCCCGCACCGGCGCATGCATCAAGGACATGCGCATGCTCTTCCGGCAGGGTTACTACCGTGCCGACGAACGGGCCTATGCCGCCGCCGCCAGCCTGCACAACCACGGCTATTTCAAGGCCGGCTGCACGCTGCTGGGAACTTACGCTCACGGGATTCTGCTGAACCACCTGGGCGTGAGGGCCGCCGTTTATCAGACCTCGGATATCGACATCGGCCGCGGCGAAGCGCTGGAATTTTCCCCGTCCGGCCCCGCCAGCCTTCTTGAGGCACTCAACGATTCCGCCATCAAGTTTGTCGAGGCTCCACGCATCAACGTCCGCGAACCTTCGACTTCATTCATGAATCCCGGTGGCTCCAGATTCAAGGTCGACCTGCTGGTGCCTGCCAAACCCCGGGGCAGGCCGTTCCAGGTCGTCGAGGTCGCCGAAATCAGGGCTCACGCCACCAGCATCCCTCATCTCGATTACGTGCTGGCCGAAACCCTCATGGCGCCGCTGATTGCCCGCGAGGGATTCGTGCCCGTGCGGGTGCCGGTGCCGGAGCGCATGGCCTGGCACAAGCTGCTGGTTTCCGTGCTGAGATCCCGGGAGTCCTCGAAATCCGGCAAGGATTTCGGGCAGGGTTGCGTGCTGCTTGCCGTCGTGGGCGAACTCGATGCCCAGGCCGTGATCGACGCAGCCGCGGACATTCCCGATGCCGCCTGGGTCAAACTGATCGCCCGGAAAGAAGCCATCCGCGACGCACTGGCATCACACCCCCGGGCACTGGATGCTCTGGACGAAGCCGCCGCGGCGCGCAAGTCACCGAAACGCAGACGGAAAACTTCCTGATACCCCGCTCAACGCGCAACTTGACCCTGTTTATTCAGCACGGCTACGCTTGCTGTCATGTTTTTGGAAAACCCCGATGACAGCAGACTTATTCCAACGGGCATGCACGGCGTCCAGTAATTTGCACACGCCCTCGACGCGGAACGCATGAAAGGCAGGATAATCAACATGAGGAGCAGATCATGAGCATTCCGGTCGAATTGCAGAACCTGGCAAAGGTCATCACGCGTTACCGCTTCGCTTATCTGATGACAGCCAGCGACAAAGGCGCGCCGCATGTGATTCAGGCAGCCGTGACGCTGCAAGACGGCGATCTGGTCGTAAACGGCATCGGTCGCCATACCCGCGAGAACGCGCTGGCGCGGCCGGCCGTCGGTCTGGTCTGGCCGCCGCAATCCGAAGCGGACTACTCGTTGATCGTCGACGGCCGGGCTGCCGTGCTTGGTGACGAATCGTTGCGGATCACGCCAACACGCGCCGTGCTGCATCGCCGGTCACCGCCTTCCACGCCCAACACGGCGGGAAACTGCGCATACGATTGCGTGGAGATTGGCCTGACCTCCCGGTCAACCCGGAGCGCCTGAAGCGTGCCGGCCACCCCGACCGTCAAACCCACTCACCCGATAAAAATGAAAACGCCCGCCGGCTCCCGCCGGCGGGCGTTTTGTTGCCCCTCACCCTAACCCTCTCCCCGCTTGCGGGGAGAGGGAATTATGGGTTGCTTACTTCTTCTTTTTCTTGATCTTCATCCCCACCATGTCCTCCGCCCGCACCCACTGATCGAACTGCTTCTCGGTCAGGTGGCCGAGCTCGATCGCGGACTGCTTCAGCGTCAGCCCCTTCTTGTGCGCGTTCTTGGCGATAGCGGCGGCCTTGGCGTAGCCAATGTGCGGGTTCAGCGCGGTCACCAGCATCAGCGATTCGTTGGTGAGCTGGCCGATGCGCGCGAGGTTGGGTTCGATGCCGACGGCGCAGTGCTCCTCGAAATTCTCGCAGGCGTGGGCCAGCAGGTGGGCGCTGTGCATGAAGTTGCGGATCACCATCGGGCGAAACACGTTTAATTCAAAATTACCCATCGCGCCGCCGACGTTGATCGCGGTGTCGTTGCCGAAGACCTGGCAGCAGATCATGGTCATCGATTCCGACTGCGTCGGGTTGACCTTGCCCGGCATGATCGAGGAACCCGGCTCGTTCTCCGGGATGCTCAGCTCGCCGATGCCGCAGCGCGGGCCGCTCGACAGCCAGCGGATGTCGTTGGCGATTTTCATGAGCGAAGCGGCGAGGGTCTTCAGCGCGCCGTGGGCGGCGACGACGCCGTCACAGGAGCCCAGCGCCTCGAACTTGTTGGGCGCGGTGACGAAGGGCAGGCCGGTCAGCTTCTTCAGTTGCGCGGCGACGTCCTTCGCGAATTTCGGGTGGGCATTGAGGCCGGTGCCGACCGCGGTGCCGCCGAGCGCCAGTTCGCACAGGTGCGGCAGCGCGGCGTCGATGTGCTGCAGGCCGTGGTCGAGCTGGGAAACGTAGCCCGAGAATTCCTGGCCCAGCGTCAGCGGCGTCGCGTCCTGCAGGTGGGTGCGGCCGATCTTGACGATGTGCATGAAGTTGCGCGCCTTGCGGTCGAGCGTGTTGCGCAGCTTCTTCACCGCGGGCTTCAGCTGCTTCTCCAGCGCGATCACCGCGGCGACGTGCATCGCCGTCGGGAAGGTGTCGTTGGAGGACTGGCCCTTGTTGACGTCGTCGTTCTCGTGCACCAGGCGGTTCGCGCCGCGCTTGCCGCCGAGGATTTCGGAGGCGCGGTTCGCCAGCACCTCGTTGACATTCATGTTGGTCTGCGTGCCGGAGCCGGTCTGCCACACCACCAGCGGGAAATGCGCGTCCCACTTGCCCGACAGCGCCTCGTCGGCGGCGGCGACGATGGCCCTGCCTTTTTTCCTGTCGAGCGCGCCGAGCGCCATGTTGGTCAGCGCGGCGGCCTTCTTGACCATGATCTGCGCATGCACCACCGGCAGCGGCATCGTCTCGCCGGGGAAATGGAAGTGGTGCAGGCTGCGCTCGGTCTGTGCGCCCCACAGCATGTGGTCGGGGACTTCGATGTCGCCCATCGTGTCGTGTTCGGTGCGGAATTTGGCCATGGTCACTTCTTTATAAAAATATCAATAAAATCAAATACTTATGAATATTACAGCAGTGGGCGCTGCTCGCCGCGCTGGGCGTTGGCGTCGGCCACGGTCAGCGCGGTCATGTTGACGATGCGGCGCACGGTGGCGCTGGTGGTCAGCACGTTCACCGGCTTCGCCACGCCGAGCAGGATCGGGCCGACGGTGATGCCGTCCCCGGATGCGGTCTTCAGCAGGTTGAAGGCGATGTTCGCGGCATCCAGCGTCGGCATCACCAGCAGGTTGGCCGGTCCCTTCAGCCGCGCGTTCGGGAAGGCGCGCATGCGGATCTCCTCCGACAGCGCGGCGTCGCCGTGCATCTCGCCTTCGACCTCGAGGCCGGGCGCGCGCTCACGGATCATGTCCAGCGCCGCGCGCATCTTGCGCGCGGTCGGCGTGTCGACCGATCCGAAACTCGAGTGCGACAGCAGCGCGACCTTCGGCAACAGGCCGAAGCGGCTGATTTCCTCGGCGGCCAGCAGCGTCGACTCCACGATCTGCTCGGGAGTCGGATCGAAGTTGACGTAGGTGTCGCAGATGAAGATCGTGCGGCCGGGCAGTATCACCATGTTCATCGCGGAGAAGTTCTGCACGCCGGGGCGCTTGCCGAGCACGAGGTCGATGAAGCGCAGGTTGCTGCTGTAGCGGCCGAGCAGGCCGCAGAGCATGCCGTCGGCCGCGCCGAGGCGCACCATCATCGCGCCGATCAGCGAGGCGCGGCGGCGCATGTCGAGCTTGGCGATGTCCGGCGTCACCCCGCTGCGCGCACCGAGCCGGTGGTACTCGCTCCAGTATTCGCGGTAGCGCGGATCGTCGTCGGGGTTGACCAGTTCGAAATCGCGGTCGCGCTGCAGACGCAGGCCGAGGCGTTCGATGCGGGTCTTCACCACGTCGGGGCGGCCGATCAGGATCGGCTGCACGATGCCCTCGTCGACGGCGACCTGCACGGCGCGCAGCACCACTTCCTGCTCGCCCTCGGCATAGACCATGCGCTTGGGCGATTTCTTCGCCGCCGCCATCACCGGCTTCATGATCAGGCCGGAGTGGTAGACGACTTCAGTCATGCGCTGCGCGTAGGCGCCGAAATCGGCGATCGGGCGCGTCGCCACGCCGCTGTCCATCGCCGCCTTCGCCACCGCCGGCGCGACGGTGCTGATCAGCCGCGGGTCGAAAGGCCGCGGAATCAGGTAGTCAGGGCCGAACTTGAGATCCTGCTCGCCGTAGGCTGCGGCCACGATGTCCGACTGCTCGGCCTGGGCCAGCGCGGCGATCGCGTTGACCGCGGCGATTTCCATCTCGCGGTTGATCGTCGTCGCGCCGACGTCGAGCGCGCCGCGGAAGATGAACGGGAAGCACAGCACGTTGTTGACCTGGTTCGGATAATCCGAACGTCCGGTGGCCATCACCGCGTCGGGTCGCACTTCCTTCACCAGTTCGGGCAGGATTTCCGGCTCCGGGTTGGCCAGCGCGAGGATCAGCGGCCGCTCGGCCATCAGCTTGACCATCTCGGGCTTCAGCACCTTGCCCGCGGAAAGTCCGAGGAAGGCGTCGGCGCCGGCGATGACGTCGGCCAGCGTGCGCGCCCTGGTGTCGATGGCATAACGCGCCTTCTCGTCGTCCATCAGCTCGGTGCGGCCCTTGTAGACCACGCCGACGATGTCGGTGACGGTGATGTTTTCCTTTTTGAGGCCCAGCGACACCAGCAGGCCGAGGCAGGCCAGCGCCGCGGCGCCGGCGCCGGACACGACGAGCCTGATCTTGGAGATGTCCTTGCCGACGACTTTCAGGCCGTTGATGAAGGCCGCGCTGACGATGATCGCGGTGCCGTGCTGGTCGTCGTGGAACACCGGAATCCTGCAGCGCTTGCGCAGCTCGCGCTCGACGATGAAGCACTCCGGCGCCTTGATGTCCTCGAGGTTGATGCCGCCGAAGGTCGGCTCC
>CAZHJU010000063.1:0-1982 GCA_964533495.1 uncultured Bordetella sp.
GAGTACTTTACCGCTACCCGTGGCGCCCGCAAAGGTATGATTGATACCGCGCTTAAGACAGCCGACTCTGGTTACCTGACGCGCCGTCTGGTGGATGTTGCGCAAGACGTATTCACTATCGAAGAAGATGTCGAAGATCCAGGTTTCGCGATTCATCGCAGTGATGCGGAAGAAATCGGTGTTAGCTTTGGCTCACGCCTAGAAGGTCGTTTTGCTGCCGAAGCTATTGGCAAACACGTCAAAAAGGGCCAGCTAATTACTAAAAGTATCGCGGAGGCTATCGAAGCCGACGAATCCCTGGACAGTGTACGCATCAAGAGTGTGCTGTCTGTAGCTACCGCACGCGGTATTCCTGCCAAGTGTTACGGTCTTGATCCTGCTACTGGTGATTTGGTTGCTAATGCTCACCCGATAGGCGTTATCGCCGCTCAGAGTATCGGCGAACCGGGTACCCAGCTGACGCTGCGTACTTTCCACAGTGGTGGTTCGGCTACCGCCGAAGACATCACCCAGGGTCTGCCCCGTGTTGAGGAAATCTTTGAAGTTCGCGCGCCAAAAGGCCAGGCGTTCCTAAGCGACGTACCGGGTCTGGCTAGTGTTTGGGAAGAAGGCGATAAATACATCATCCAGATTACATCCGACCAAGTCGATGCCCTTGAGCTGCCGCTGGACGGCCGCACACCCAAAGTCGCCAATGGCTCGGATATCGCTATCGGCGATGTCATTGCCGAAGGTGTTGAGTCAAGCAATCCGCTTATCGCGCCAATGGCTGGCAAGGTAGACTTTACCAAAAAAGCCGCCGTCATCAGCCCTGCCAAGCAGGCTGTCGTCCGCTACGAGATCCCGGGCTTCAAGCAAGTCGCTGTCAAAGACGGTGGCCATGTAGTTGCAGGCCAGCGCCTGACCAACGGTTCTATCAACCTGCACGAGCTTATGCGCCTGCAAGGGGTTGAAGCTACCCAGCGTTACATCATGAACGAAATCCTCAAGATCTTCGCTTCACAGGGTCAGAATATTGCCGACAAGCATCTTGAAATCATCGTTCGTCAGATGTTTGGCCGTGTCCAAATAGAAGAGCCTGGCGATTCAGAATTCGTTACTGGAGATATTGCCAGCAAACAATCCGTTTTGGTTGCCAACGAACAACTGGCTAAGGACGGCAAGGAACTCATCAAGTACAACCAGCTGCTGCTTGGTATTACCAAGGCATCGCTTAGCACTGATTCGTTCCTGAGCGCCGCTAGCTTCCAGGATACCACCCGGGTACTGATTGCGGCTGCTACCAGCGGCAAGGTAGACCACCTGTATGGTCTGAAAGAAAACGTTATCTTGGGCCGCCGCATACCAGTTGGCACCGGCTCGCGCGAGCTCATGGCCAAAGAGGCCGAAGCCAAGCTGGACGAAGCCGAAATAGCCATAGAAGTTGCGTAAGCATATTCAATCTGTTACAATATCTTTTAGAGTTCAATAATTCAGCAATCTTAGGGAGGCAAATCTCCCTTCGACAACAAATCTAAGGAGATTTACATTGCCCACAATTAACCAGCTCGTCCGCAAGCCGCGCACTATTGCAAAAAGCAAAAGTAAAAGCCCGGCATTGCACAAAGTGACGAACAATCTCAAGACCAAGTCTTACGAAAAACCAGGCCCGTTTAAACGCGGTGTCTGTATCAAGGTGACTACTAAGACTCCAAAGAAACCAAACTCAGCTTTGCGTAAAGTCGCCCGCGTGCGTCTGAACAACGGCTATGAAGTCTGGGCTTATATCCCCGGCGAGGGCCATAACTTGCAGGAGCACGCCGTTGTGCTTATTCGCGGCGGGCGCGTAAAGGACCTTCCGGGTGTGCGCTATCACATTGTCCGCGGCAGCCTGGATCTCCAGGGTGTTGCCAACCGCAAGCGCGGCCGTAGCAAGTACGGTACGAAGAAAGAAGGCAAATAGTCATGCCGCGTAAAGTTACCAAAGCCCTCGTCCGCGAGGC
>CAZHJU010000063.1:2082-6272 GCA_964533495.1 uncultured Bordetella sp.
AAAATCGGCGCCGTACACGAGGGCGAAACTACAACCGACTGGATGGCGCAGGAGCGCGAGCGTGGTATTACCATCGTGGCAGCAAGCGTCACCTGTTTCTGGAAGGGCAATCAGATTAACATTATTGACACCCCGGGTCACATTGACTTTACCGTTGAAGTTGAGCGTTCTCTGCGCGTACTCGATGGTGCCTGTGTGGTGTTTGACGGCAAGATGGGCGTGGAATCACAAAGTGAAACCGTATGGCGCCAGGCCGACAAGTACGGCGTGCCTCGTATCTGTTTTATCAACAAGATTAACCAAACTGGTGGTGATTTTTACAAATCACTTGAATCTATTCACAACCGCCTGAGCAAGCGCGCTTTCCCGGTACATCTGCCAATCGGGTTCGAGCAGGCTATCAACGGCGTGGTTGACCTGGTAGAGATGAAAGCCTATACCTACACCGAGTTTCACGACAAAGAGCTTATCGAGGGCGAGATTCCAGCCGACATGATGGAGCAGGTACAGCGCTATCGTAGCTTATTAATCGAAAACGCTGTCGCTGAAGACGAAGCCATGCTCGAAAAATACTTTGAAGTCGGCGAAGAGGGTCTAAGCGTTGATGAAATCAAACAAGCTATCCGCACCGCCGTATTGACCGGCAAATTCTATGCCGTAACCGGTGGTGATGGCCGCGGCGTGATCGTAGAAAAAGTGCTGGATATGGTCAATGACTATCTGCCAAGCCCGCTTGATAAAGGTTCTACTTGGGGTACGCACCCTAAGACTGGCGACGAAATCGAGCGCAAGTCTACTGAGTCTGATCCTCTTGCGGCACTCGCGTTCAAGATTACAACCGACCCATTCGTCGGTAAGCTAGCTTACTTCCGTGTGTATTCAGGTAAGGTTACTGCCGGCTCGTACGTACTTAACAGCAGCAACGGCGAAAAGGAACGCGTTGGCCGTATTGTACGCTTGCAAGCTGACAAACGCACCGATGTAACCGAAGTTGGCGCCGGTGATATTGCCGCGATTGTGGGCCTCAAGGCTACCACAACTGGTCACACTCTGGCCGATCCGAACAACCCGATCGTACTAGAGAGTATTACTTTCCCGGAACCACCCGTGTCAATCGCGATTGAACCAAAGACCAAGGCCGACCAAGAAAAAATGAGCCTGGCCCTGCAGCGCCTCGCGGAAGAAGACCCAACTTTCCGTATTCGCGTAGACGATGAAACCAGTCAGACTGTTATATCTGGCATGGGTGAACTGCACCTAGAAATTTTGGTGGATCGTATGAAGCGCGAGTTTAACGTAGAGGCCAACATCGGTGCGCCGCAGGTTGCATACCGCGAAACAATTCGTAAATCTGACGTCGAAGCCCAGGGTAAGTTCATCCGTCAGTCTGGCGGTCGTGGTCAATACGGCGACGCGTGGGTGCGTGTCAGCCCTAACGAGCAAGGCAAGGGCTTTGAATTCATCAACTCTATCAAGGGCGGTGTGATTCCTGGTGAATATATCAAGCCGGTTGAAGCCGGTATTGTTGAAGCTTTGACTACCGGTGTTGTTGCTGGTTACCCTGTTGTTGATGTCAAGGTTGAGCTCTACGATGGTAGCTACCACGATGTCGACAGTAGCGAAATGGCCTTTAAGATTGCCGGCTCTATGGCCGCGACCGCTGCCATGAAGCTCGCTAACCCGGTACTACTTGAACCTATCATGAAAGTGGTTGTTGTTACTCCAGAAGAATTTATGGGTGACGTGATTGGCGACCTTAATGCCAAACGCGGCCGTATTGAATCTATGGAAGATTTGCAGGCGGGCATCAAAGAAATCACAGCTTTCGTGCCTTTAGGTGAAATGTTTGGCTATACTACCAACCTGCGTTCCGCGACTAAAGGTCGTGCCAGCTCAAGTATGGAGCTTGACCACTACGCCGAAGTGCCTGGCAACGTGGCAGAGGCTATCGCCTCCAAGCGTGCCAAATAGTCGACACTGCTTTGCAATGTTACTGCGTCGCCACTATACTTTGAGTTGCATATGACGCATTCCGTTACTGATTCAACCCAAGAAAGAGAGCACTTTCGACGGGCACTTTTGCCATCCAAGATGGAGCTGATTGTTTTGCCCATACTTTCATTCCTGTTTTTGGTACTTATAAACAGCACAACCTACCTGCGTTCCGTAGATGGCACCGAGTACACATTAGCCATAGAATACACCCAGGTTAGATTTAAAGAAGCCTTGAAATTCGCAGACCAACAAATCAGCTCTATGATACTTACGGTCGTATTATGGATGTTTATAGGTGTTGTCGTATACGTACTGCTTTGGTTTGCGATAAGCAGCTACAAAGCTTATAAGGACGATATGACACCAACCAAAGGCATGGTATTACCTCGCGGCTATCGCAGCTCTAGCGTTATACATGAGGCGATTGCTCGGATTTGCTTGCGGGTAATCGCTGGCGTGCTTTTGATGTTCTGGGTCTATATGTTATTTGCTGAGATGTTGCCTTACGCTTCATCCATGCTCCTAGAGGGCATGATGAGTTTCTCGTTACTGTCTGTGCTTAGGGTCATATGGGCGGTAATTATTTTGACGGGTTCGGTATTTATTGTCTTCGTGCTGGCGCGTTTCGTTGTACTGCGCGAACGGGTGTTTAGCAGCTAGAAAAGGCTTTGCAATCATCCCTGTAATTTGCTACTATATACCGGTAACTCGCGTGAGGGCTTTTGCTGTGTGTGCGGCAAATATGGATCGCGAAAATTACTAAATAATTCATTTAACCCTTAAAATAACAGGAGAAAATCTACATTATGGCAGATTTTGACAGAAGCAAACCTCACGTTAACGTCGGTACCATGGGTCACGTTGACCACGGCAAGACTACTTTGACCGCGGCAATTACCGCTGTACTGGCGAAGAAGCTTCCAAGCGACGTAAATAAGCCGATTGCGTATGACCAGATCGACAACGCTCCAGAAGAGCGCGCCCGTGGTATTACCATCGCAACCTCTCACCAGGAGTACGAATCAGAAAAGCGTCATTACGCTCACGTGGACATGCCGGGTCACGCCGATTACGTTAAGAACATGATTACTGGTGCCGCTCAGATTGACGGCGCTATTTTGGTAGTTGGCGCCAACGACGGCCCATTGCCGCAAACCCGTGAGCACGTATTGTTGGCCCGCCAGGTTGGCGTACCAAAAATCGTTGTTTTCATGAACAAGATGGACCTTGCCGATCCCGACCTGATTGAATTGGTGGAAATGGATATCCGCGAACTACTTGCCAAGAACGGCTTCGACGAAGACGCTCCTATCATCAAAGGCTCCGCGACTAAAGCTCTCGAGGGTGACGCTGCCAATGAAGACGCTATCATGGAACTTGTTAAGGCTCTTGACGAGTACGTTCCTGAACCAGCCCGCGAACTAGACAAGCCATTCATGATGGCTATCGAAGACGTGTTCTCTATCAAGGGCCGAGGCACAGTTGCGACCGGTCGTATCGAGCAGGGTATCGTGAAAGTAAACGACGAAGTCGAAATCGTCGGTGTCCGCGACACGCAAAAATCAGTTGTCACTGGTATCGAGATGTTCAAGAAATCTCTTGACCAAGGCCAGGCCGGCGACAACGCTGGTATTTTGCTACGTGGTATCGAGCGCGACGACATTGAACGCGGTCAGGTTTTGGCTAAGCCGGGTTCTATCACGCCTCATACTGAATTTGAGTCAGAAGTTTATATTCTGACCAAAGAAGAGGGTGGCCGTCACACGCCATTCTTCAAGGGCTACAAGCCGCAGTTTTACTTCCGTACTACGGACGTAACCGGCGAAGTTGAGCTGCCTGCCGACAAAGAAATGGTTATGCCAGGCGACACAGTCAGTTTTAAAGTTAAGCTACTTGCTCCAATTGCCATGGAACAAGGCCTACGCTTCGCTATCCGCGAAGGCGGCCGCACTGTCGGTGCTGGTGTTGTCACCAAGATTACCAAGTAGTCAACAAACAATCGTTTATTAAAACTCCCCGAATTTTTCGGGGAGTTTTAATACTATAAACAGATATAGAGACTGGTTACAAAAGGAAAAAAATGATAAAATATGTTTATTATGAGATATCCGGAGTACCCCGCGGATTTAGATCGCCGCCAGCCCCTTACGGGACTCTTACGTTTGTTTGCTCAGCTGGAGGGCGGAGTATCAAGT
>CAZHJU010000064.1:0-6266 GCA_964533495.1 uncultured Bordetella sp.
CGCGCGCGCCCAAGGGCGGCGACACCGACCAGATCAAGGCCGTCGCCGCCGGCGAATGCGACGTGGCCATCGCCAACAGCTACTACTACGCGCGCCTGATGAAGTCCGACAAGCCCGAGGACAAGAAAGTCATCGCCGCCACCGGACTGATCTGGCCCAACCAGAAAAGCTTCGGCACGCACATGAACGTGTCCGGCGCCGGCGTCATCAAGACCGCCCCGAACAAGGCCGCCGCGATCCGGTTCCTCGAGTACCTGAGCAGCGACAGCGCGCAGACCTACTTCGCCAGCGGCAACAACGAATGGCCGACGGTCAAGAGCGCGCCGCTGAACAACGCGGCGCTGGCCTCGCTGGGCAACTTCAAGGCCGACACGCTGAACATCAGCGTGCTGGGCAAGAACCAGCCCACCGCGCAGAAGATCTTCGACCGCGTCGGCTACAAGTAACCGGTCGCCTCAGTCCGCACGATGCCCAGGCCCCGGCCTGAGCATCATGCGCGACAGCAGGATCAACGGCAGCAGCCCCACCAGCACGATGGTGAGCGCTGCCGTTGACGCTTCGGCCAGGCGTTCGTCGGCGGCAAGGTTGTAGGCCTGCACCGCCAGCGTGTCGAAATTGAACGGCCGCATCACGAAAGTGGCCGGCAGCTCCTTCATCACATCGACAAACACCAGCAGTCCCGCCGTCAGCGCGCTGCGCCACAGCAGCGGCGCATGCACCCGGGCCAGCGTGGCTCCCGGCCCCAGCCCCAGCGAGCGCGCCGCGTCGCTCATCGACGGCGTGATCTTGGCAAGCCCCGCGTCGACCGTCTGCAGGGCCACCGCGAAAAAGCGCGCGAGATAGGCATAGACCAGCGCGGCAATGCCGCCGGTGAGGATCAGGCCGGGATTGGAGCCGGTCAACGACTGCACCCAGCCGGCCAGGGCATGATCGAGCCGCGTCACCGGGATCAACACGCCGACGGCAATGACCGTGCCCGGCACCGCATAACCCAGCCCGGCGATGCGGTTGGCGGCGCGCACCAAGCGCGTCGGCGACATCCGCCCGGCGTAACCGACCACCAAGGCCAGCACCACCGCGAGCACCGCGGTCACCGCGGCCAGCGTCACGGTATTGCCGGTCAGCGCCAGGTAGCGCTCGCCGAACTGCGCATCCCCCGAGGTGAAGGCCATGTGCGCCATCACGCCCGCCGGCAGCAGGAATCCGAGCACCAGCGGCAGCCCGCAGAACAGCATCGCGGCGGCGGCCTTCAGGCCGCGCAGATGGTAGACGTTGCGCAGGCACTTTCGATGCGACGTCGAGTGGAAGGCTGCGCGGCCGCGGGTGATGCGCTCGGTGAGCAGCAGCAAAAACACGAAGCCCAGCAGCATGGCCGCGAGCTGCGCCGCGGCGGCGTGATCGCCAAGCGAAAACCAGGCGTGGAAGATGCCGGTGGTGAAAGTATGCACGCCGAAATAGGCCACCGTGCCGTAATCGGCCAGCGCCTCCATCAGCGCCAGCGCGGTTCCGGCCACGATGCCGGGGCGCGCCAGCGGCAGCGCGACACGGCGGAACGTGCTCCAGGGCCCGCAGCCCGACACCCGCGCCACCTCGAGCATGCTGTCGGACTGCTCGAGAAAGGCCGCGCGCGTCAGCAGGTAGACATACGGATAGAGCACCAGCGCCAGCATCACAATGGCGCCCCCGAGCGAACGCACGTCCGGGAACCAGTACTCGCGCACGCTCCAGCCGGTCAGCTCGCGCAGCAGCGACTGCACCGGTCCGGCCACCTGCAGCAGGTCGGTATAGGCATAGGCCATGACGTAGGCCGGCACCGCCAACGGCAGCAGCAGCGCCCACTCGAACACGCGGCGCCCCGGGAAACTGCACATGGTGGTGATCCAGGCGGTGGCGACGCCGCCGGTGATGACGCCGAAGGCGACTCCCAGCATCAGCAGCAGGGAATTCCTGACGTAATCGGCCAGAACCGTTTCGACCAGATGGTTCCAGACGTCGATCGACGGCGCCAGCAGATTGAACAGGACCACGACGACCGGCAGCGCCAGCACCGCAGCCAGCGAGACGGCGATGACCGTCAGCAACCGGGGCAGTCGGGCGCGCACGGCGAAACCGCCGCGGACGGGTTGCATCGTGCTGGTCGTGGTCACCGGGCGGGCGGCACCGGATGCCGGCGCCAGGGTCAATGTGGATTGTAAGTGGTGGAAATAATTGGGAAATCATTTTAACAAGAATCATTATCAACGGCAAAAACGCTATAATTTCCGCATGCCCGCGCGCCTCGATTTCACCGACGTCAGCCATGCCTACGAACGCACGCCCGTACTGCAAGGCGTCAGTTTTCATGTGGAGCCGGGAATGATCGCCTGCCTGCTCGGCGCCAGCGGTTGCGGCAAGACCACCGTGCTGCGCTGCATTGCCGGCTTCGAGCCGGTGCTCGGCGGCACGGTCGCCCTTGACCGGACGGTGATGAGCGCGCAGGGCTTCACCGTGCCGCCGGAAAAGCGCCGCATCGGCGTGGTATTCCAGGACTACGCGCTGTTCCCCCATCTCACGGTCGCCGGCAACATCGCCTTCGGCCTGCGCGGCACGCCCGCGGCGGAACGCGGAGCCCGCGTCGCCGAACTGCTGGACATCGTCGGCCTCGCCGACCTCGGCGCGAAATACCCGCAGGAACTCTCGGGCGGGCAGCAGCAGCGCGTGGCGCTGGCCCGCGCGCTGGCGCCGCGGCCGCAGCTGCTGCTGCTCGACGAGCCCTTTTCCAACCTCGACGTCGAGATGCGCGAGCGCCTGAGCCTGGAAGTGCGCGACATCCTGAAACGCGAACACATCACCGCCGTGCTGGTCACCCATGACCAGCATGAAGCCTTCAACATCGCCGACATGGTCGGCATCATGAAGGACGGCCGCATCGAACAGTGGGACACGCCGTACCGGCTCTACCACGAACCGCTGACCCGCTACGCCGCCGAGTTCGTCGGCCAGGGCCAGTTCCTGCCGGGCACGCTGCTCGGCGATGGCCGCATCCGGCTCGAACTGGGCGAATTCCGTCCGGATTCGACGCCGCCCTGGCCCGCCGGCGCGGCGGTCGACGTGCTGCTGCGCCCCGACGACGTGCTGCACGATGACGCCAGCCCGCTGCAGGCGACCGTGCTGCACCGTGCCTTCCGCGGCGCCGAATTCCTCTACACGCTGCGGCTGCCCGGCGGCGGCGAAGTCTATTCGCTGGTGCCCAGCCACCACAACCACGCCATCGGCGAAAAAGTCGGCATCCGCCTGGAACTCGACCACTTGGTCGCCTTTCCGCGCGACCCGGCAACGGCGCGCACTGCCGCCTAGGGCGCCGCCCTGTCCCGCAGCTGGCGCAGCGTCGCCGCCAGTTCCTGCACCGCCATCGCGTAATTGATGCTGCGGTTGTAGCGGGTAATCACGTAAAAATTGTTCAGCGCAAGGAAATGGCGCGGCCCGGCGTCCGTCTCGACCGCGATCAGCGCCGCCGGCGTCTCGTCCGGCACAGGCGCCAGCGGCCGCACGCCGCGTTTGCGGAACTCGCCCACCGCGAGATGCGGCGCGATGCCGGCAGCCAGCAGCGGATCGGGCGCGGTGCCGCCAACGTCCGCCGGGATCACCACGGGCTCGCCCAGGCGCCAGCCGAACTCGCGGTAGTAGTTGGCGACGCTGCCGATGGCGTCGGCGACACCGCGCAGGTCGCGCCGGCCATCGCCGTCAAAGTCGACTGCATGCTTGCGGTAGCTGCTCGGCAGGAACTGCGGCACGCCAATGGCCCCGGCAAAGGAGCCGCGCACGCTGTCCGGCGGCCAGCCGTTCTCGCGCGCGAGCAGCAGGAACTGCTCGAGCTCGCCGCGGAAAAATGCGGCGCGGCGGGGATAACCGAAAGCCAGCGTGGCCAGCGCATCGAGCACGTTGACGCGCCCGGTGTTGCGTCCGTACAGGGTCTCGATGCCGATGGTGGCGACGATGATCTCGGGCGCCACCCGGTATTCCGCCGCGGCGCGCTCCAGCAGCGCGGCATGCTCGGCCCAGAAACGCAGCCCGCCCTCGAAGCGCGCGTCGTTGATGTGCCGCGGCCGGAATTCGCGCCAGGGCAGCGCGGTTGCCGGCGTATCCATCGCGCGGACAATCGAGGACAGGAATTTCGTTTCCCGCAGCATGCGCTCCAGCGCAGCGCGCTGGAAACCGTGGCGCTCGGCCATTTCCTGCACGAACGCCTGCGCATCGGCATTCAGTTCGGCGGCATGGGTTGCGGGAAAAAACGCCAGCATCAACAGGACGCCGGCACCGCGGATCAGACAAACGAGGCTGCGCATGGCAAAGGCTTGCGCGCGAAATGGCGCGGAAATCCGGGTGGCAAAACCCGAGATTACCAATACGGGACGGCCTGGCGCCACCGTCGCGGTCGCGCCGGCGGCAAACGACGATCAGGAAGAGGCGGATTGCGCGGACTTGGGCTTGTCCGCCGGTGTTTCCTGCAGGGGCTGCAGCGGCGGCAGTCCAGGATAAGGATCGACCACGGTGCCCTTGCCGACGGTGTGCATTGCCAGCAGCGTGCGGCCGATGGCCAGCCACTGGTCGCGTGCCGCGGACGACATCGATTCATAGATATTGATCAGGCCGACGACGTCGCCTTCGCCGAGGTCGATCTGCGCCGGCGCGGTGTCGCCCACCGCCAGCCAGCGCGCGCGCACCTGCAGCACGTCGGCGACCTTGTAGAGATTCTCGTGGGTCATGTTCTTGGTGTCGCCGTTGATCCAGCGATGCACCGTCTGGCGCGGCAGGTCGATGCGGCGGCCGAGTTCGGCCACGGATTTCATGCCGCAGGCCGCCATGGCCGTGCGGATGCGGCTGGCGATGGAGTTGTTCGGATCAACCGGTTCCGCCTTGATGCGCCCTCTGCCCATGTGCTTCCTCCCGTACAGGTGCAGGTCACTG
Source organism: uncultured Bordetella sp. (assembly GCA_964533495.1). Taxonomy (GTDB): domain Bacteria; phylum Pseudomonadota; class Gammaproteobacteria; order Burkholderiales; family SG8-41. The sequence goes on from CAZHJU010000064.1 coordinate 4,948, forward strand.
CACGGTGACACCTTAATGCGCATGACTTACGACAGACTTACACCCGTACGAAAATGAGGCCTTATCACAATAAAACAAAAATATCAATAAAATCAAATATTTATATTCAATCCGCAGTGCCAGCCGCGCATCCGGCACTGCCCGTTATACACTCGCCCTGCCCTCCGCAGCGCGGAGCGCGGCGCAACATCCGGAAAAACCATCCCAACCGAACGGAACACCAGCATGCCCCGCATCGTCGACGTCCGCGAAGTCACCAAACCGATCGCCTCCCCGATCCGCAACGCCTACATCGATTTCAGCAGGATGACCACCAGCCTCGTCGCCGTGGTCACCGACGTCAAGGTCGACGGCCGCGCGGTGGTCGGCTACGGCTTCAACTCCAACGGCCGCTATGGCCAGGGCGGACTGATCCGCGAACGCTTCGCGCCGCGGCTGCTCGAAGCCGATCCGCAGCGCCTGATGAACGACGCCGGCGACAACATCGATCCGCACCGCGCCTGGGGCGCGATGATGCAGAACGAAAAACCCGGCGGCCACGGCGAGCGTTCGGTCGCCGTCGGCACGCTCGACATGGCGGTCTGGGACGCGGTCGCGAAAATCGCGCGCAAGCCGCTGTTCCGGCTGCTCGCCGAAAAACACGGCGTCACCGCCAATCCCAAGGTCTTTGTTTACGCCGCCGGCGGCTACTACTATCCCGGCAAGGATCTGCAGGCGCTGCGCGACGAAATGCGCGGCTACCTCGACCGCGGCTACCGCGTGGTGAAAATGAAGATCGGCGGCGCCGACATCGCGGAAGACCGGCGGCGCATCGAGGCCGTGCTCGCCGAAATCGGCCGCGACGCGCAACTGGCCGTCGACGCCAACGGCCGCTTCGATCTCGAGACCGCGATCGCCTACGCCAAGATGTTGCGTGACTACCCGCTGTTCTGGTACGAGGAAGCCGGCGATCCGCTGGACTTCGCGCTGCAGGCCGCTCTCGCCGAGTTTTATCCGGGACCGATGGCCACCGGCGAAAACCTGTTCAGCCACCAGGACGCGCGCAACCTGATCCGCCACGGCGGCATGCGCCCGGACCGCGACTGGCTGCAGTTCGACTGCGCGCTGTCCTACGGCCTCTGCGAATACGAGCGCACGCTGCAGGTGCTGAAGGCCGCCGGCTGGTCGCCCGCGCGCTGCATCCCGCACGGCGGCCACCAGATGTCGCTCAACATCGCCGCCGGCCTCGGCCTCGGGGGCAACGAGTCCTACCCCGACCTGTTCCAGCCCTACGGCGGATTCCCGGACGGCGTGCAAGTGATCGACAGCCACATCGACAT
>CAZHJU010000065.1:0-6230 GCA_964533495.1 uncultured Bordetella sp.
CCCGGACGTGGCGCTGTCGCACATGTACGTCGACAACGCGGCGATGCAACTGGTGCGCAATCCGAAACAGTTCGACGTCATCGTCACCGGCAACATCTTTGGCGACATCCTGTCGGACGAGGCCTCGATGCTGACGGGTTCGATCGGCATGCTGCCCTCGGCTTCGCTGAACTCGGACGGTGGCGGTCTGTACGAGCCGATTCACGGTTCGGCGCCGGACATTGCCGGGAAGAACATCGCCAATCCGCTGGCGACCATCCTGTCGACGGCGATGATGCTGCGTTACACCTTCAACAGGGACGAATGGGCGTATCGCATCGAGGCGGCGGTCAAAAGCGTGCTGGCGGCTGGCTATCGCACGCCGGACATCGACGAGCCGGGCGCGAAAAAGGTCGGTACCGTCGAAATGGGCGACGCGGTGGTCGCGGCGCTCTGATTGGGTTAAAGTAGTGCTTTGTTTCTAAAGGTGTTTTCATGAAGAAGGTCGGAATCATCGGATGGCGGGGCATGGTCGGCTCCGTGCTGGTCGAACGCATGCTGGCGGAGCGGGACTTCGATCTCGTCACGCCGACCTTCTTCTCGACCTCGCAGGCCGGCGGCAAGGGGCCGGACATCGGCCGGCCGGCCGGTCCGGTGGCCGACGCCAACAGCATCGACGCGCTGGCGAAGATGGACGTCCTGATTTCCTGCCAGGGCGGCGACTACACCAACGCGATATTCCCGAAGCTGCGCGCCGCCGGCTGGGACGGTTACTGGATCGATGCCGCCTCGGCGCTGCGCATGCAGCCGGATGCGGTGATCGTCCTCGATCCGGTGAACCGCGGGGTCATCGACGCCGCGCTGGCGAAAGGCGTGAAAAACTACGTCGGCGGCAACTGCACGGTCAGCCTGATGCTGATCGCGATGGGCGGGCTGTTCAAGGCCGGACTGGTGGAGTGGATGACCGCGATGACCTACCAGGCGGCTTCCGGCGCCGGCGCGGCGAACATGCGCGAACTGGTGGCGCAGATGGGGGCGGTGCACGCGGCGGCGAGGCCGCTGCTGGACAATCCGGCTTCCGCCATCCTCGAGCTCGACCGCGTGGTCGCCGAAACCCTGCGCAAGGGGGGCGTGCCGACCGAAAACTTCGGCCATCCGCTCGCCGGCAGCCTGCTGCCCTGGATCGACAAGGATCTCGGCAACGGGCAGAGCAGGGAGGAATGGAAGGGCATGGCCGAGACCAACAAGATTCTCGGCCTCGAGGCGCGTCCGATTCCCGTGGACGGCGTCTGCGTGCGCATCGGCGCGATGCGTTGCCACAGCCAGGCGCTGACGGTGAAGCTGACCCGCGACGTGCCGCTGGCCGAAATCGAGCGGATGCTGGCGGGGGGCAACGACTGGGTCAGGGTCGTGCCCAACCGGCGCGAAGCTTCATTGAAGGAACTGACGCCGACCGCGGTGACCGGCACGCTGACCGTCCCGGTCGGCCGGCTGCGCAAGCTGCCGATGGGGGGCGAGTACCTTGCCGCCTTCACCGTCGGCGACCAGTTGCTGTGGGGGGCGGCGGAACCGCTGCGCCGCATGCTGCGCATTCTGCTGGAGTCGGGTGCTGCGGCGCGTCAGCGTCCGGCGCAGGATGTTCCGGTAAGCGTCTGAATCGACAGGGAACCGGGGGCGGCGATCCGTGGGATGCCGGCGCGGCCCCGAACCGGAAATTCCTTTAAAAAATATGTGGTTGGGCGGCAACATTAGAGGTTTTGTTAGCTTGCATGCCTAACTGATTGATGCTAACTTTGTTGTCCCATAAAAAAACGATACGGGAGCGGTTCGTGCGCACTTTCTCTCTTGGCAAGGCACTGGCTGTGACATTGCTGCTGCTCGCGCCCTGGATGGCGCACGCGGCCGGTCTCGGACGGCTCACCGTGCAATCGAGTCTGGGCCAACCCCTGACCGCGGAGATTGATCTGGTGGCGGTCAGGGGCGATGAAGCCTCGACGCTTGCCGTCCGTCTGGCATCCCCGGATGCCTACCAGCAGGCCAACCTGCAGTACAACGCCGGCGTCACCGGCCTCAAGCTGAGCATCGAACGACGGCAGAACGGCCAGTCGTACATCAAGGTCACCGGTTCCCGCCCGATGAACGAGCCGTTTGTCGATCTGCTGATCGAACTGTCTTGGTCCGGCGGCAGGATCACGCGCGAGTACACTGCGCTGCTGGATCCGCCGGGTTACGGCCAGCAGGCCCAGGCCGTTGCGGCGCCGGCGGCGGCACCGGCCGCCCCGGCATCGCGGCCGATTGCATCGGCTCCGGTTGCCGCTCCGGCACCGGCCGCTGCGCCAGCCGCGGCCGCGCCATCGGCACAGGAGTACGGTCCGATCGCGAAGGGTGAAACCCTCGGGAAGATTGCCGCCAGCCTGAAGCCGCAGGGTGTGTCCTTGGAGCAGATGCTGGTCGGGCTCTATCGCAGCAATCCCGACGCCTTCATCCGCAACAACATGAATCTCGTCAAGTCCGGCCGCATCCTGCGGGTGCCGGATGCGCAGGAGCTCGCCGCGATTTCGCAGGGTGACGCGGTCAAGGAATACCGCGCGCAGGTGGCCGACTGGCGCGCCTACAGCAGCCGTGTTGCCGATGCCGCCGCTCAGGCCCCCGAAGGCGGCGCCACTGCGCGCGGCCGCATCACCGCGAAAGTGGACGATCCGGCAGCAGCCGAAAGCAGGGATGTGGTCAAGCTGTCCAAGGGCGAACCCGGCAAGGGCGGCAAGCCGCTGACCGGAGCGGCCAAGGCGAATGCGCTGCAGGAGGAACTGATCGCGCGCAACAAGGAACTGGCCGAGGCGAACGAACGCATCGCGCAGCTCGAGAAAACCATCAAGGACTCGCAAAAACTTGCCGAACTGAAGAGCCCGGGGCTGGCGGCCGCGCAGCAGAAGGCCGAAGCCGCCAAAGCCGATGCGGCGAAAGCGGTCAAGCCGGAGTCGGCGCCCGAGCCGGCAAAACCCGCGGAAAAACCGGCCGAACCGGCTGTGGCCAAGCCGGCAGCGGAAGCCAAGACAGGAGAACCGGCGACCGAAGTGAAATCCGACGCGGCTGCACCGGCTGCCGAGAAACCGGCTGAGGAGGCGAAACCCGCGCCGAAACCGAAACCCAAGCCGGTCGCGCCGCCCCCGCCGCCGCCCGAGCCGTCCATGATGGACACGGTCATGGAGAATCTGCCGCTGATCGGCGGCGGTGTCGGCGTGCTGGTGCTGGGCGGTCTCGGCATGGCGATGATGCGCCGCCGCCGCGCGCGCGCCGCGGAAGACGATATCGAGCCTGTCGCGCCGGTGCTTGCCGCTGCTGCGGGCGGTGCCGCGGCGGTCGCCGACGAAGCCGAAGCCCCTGTGGCTGCCGCAGCCCCGGCTGCGGATGAAGTGGATCCGGTGCAGGAGGCCGAGGTTTACATTGCCTACGGCCGCGACGGCCAGGCCGAGGAAATCCTCAAAGAAGCGATGGTGCGGGATCCCGCGCGCGAGGACGTCCAGGTCAAGCTGGCCGAGGTCTATGCGGCCCGCCAGGACAGCGCGTCGTTCGGGACGATCGCGCAGTCGGTGAATGGCCTCACCGGCGGCTCCGGCGACAACTGGATCAAGGTCGCGGCCATGGGTTACGCGCTCGATCCGGGCAATCCCCTGTATGCGGCGGGCAAGGATGCGGCGCCGGCGGCGGAAATGTCCGAGAGCGCGACCAGCACCGATCTCGACTTCGATCTCGGCGGGGACAGCGGCAGCGTGCCGGACATCGCGCTTGACGCGGATCCGTCCGCGGGACAGACGACCGAATTCGGCGGCACCCTGCAGATGGCCGCCGCCGCGGACGCGGGCGTGCCGCCGGCGGAACCGGCGATGACCGAATTCAACCTCGATCTCCCGGCGTCCGGCGCGCAAACGGACATCGCGCTGGAAGCGGCGCCCGCCGAAGCGGATTCGATCGATTTCAACATCGAACTGCCGGCGGTCGAGGCGCCCGCTGCGGCGCCGGTGGAGACGCCGGCACCGTCAACGGATGCCGGGCTCGATTTCAAGATCGATGTCGGCGATCTGAACATCAACCTCGATGACCCGGCGACCACGGCCGCGCCCGCCGCGGACAAGGACAGCCATTGGTACGACGTCCAGCAGAAATTCGACCTGGCCAAGGCCTACCAGGAAATGGGCGACAACGACGGCGCCAGGGAAATCCTCCAGGAAGTCCTGAAGGAGGGGGATTCCGAGCAGAAGGACCAGGCGCAGAAACTGCTCAGTTCACTCGGCTGACCGCAGCGCCAGGCGTTATCATGAACCGCGGCAGAGCTCCTGCCGCGGTTTCTTTTTCGGAGCCGGTTGTGGTTCCCTTTCGGAGGCGGGGCGCGTGAGAATGGCGCTGGGCATCGAATACGACGGCGGCGGATTCTGCGGCTGGCAGACTCAGCCCGGCGGCTGCGCCGTGCAGGACCGGCTGGAGCAGGCCTGCGCCGGCATTGCCGGCGTTCCGGTCAAAACCGTCTGCGCCGGCCGTACCGATGCCGGCGTGCATGCGCTGGGCCAAGTGGTGCATCTGGACTGCGCCGTCGAACGCCCGGCCAGCGCCTGGGTGCGCGGCGTCAACGCGCTGCTGCCGCCGGGGCTGGCGGTGACCTGGGCGCAGCCGGTGGGCGGGGATTTCCATGCCCGCTTCTCGGCGCTGTCGCGGACCTACCGCTATGTCCTGTTGAACTCCCCGGTGCGTCCGGCGGCGGATCACGGCCGCGTCGGCTGGTTTCACATGCCGCTGGATGTCGAACGGATGCGTGAGGCTGCGGCCTGCCTGACCGGCGAGCGCGATTTCAGCGCCTTCCGCGCCGCGGAGTGCCAGGCGCAGTCTCCGGTGCGCACGCTGCACGAAGCCGAAGTCGGGAGGTGCGGGCCGTACATCGAGTTCGTTTTCCGGGCCAACGCTTTCCTGCACCACATGGTGCGCAACATCGTCGGCAGCCTGGTTTATGTCGGCAAGGGCAGACATCCGCCGCAGTGGATGGCCGAAGTGCTGAATGGCCGTGACCGCGCGCGGGCGGCGCCGACCTTCGACGCTTCCGGCCTGTACCTGGCACAGGTCGAATATGCGCCGCACTGGGGATTGCCTGCGCCGCGGCTGCGTTCGCCGCAGCTGGCCCATGCGGATTCGTAAAACGATGAGAACCCGGATCAAGATCTGCGGCATCACCCGCGTCGAGGACGCGCTGGCCGCGGCCCGGCTCGGCGCGGATGCCGTCGGCCTGGTGTTCTACGCCGGCAGCCCGCGCGCGGTCACTCCGGCGCGGGCGCGTGAAATCATCGACGCGCTGCCGCCGTTTGTGGTTCCGGTCGGCCTGTTCGTCAATGCGGATGCTGCCGCCGTGCGCGAAACCGTTGCCGTCGCGCCGGTGCAGCTGCTGCAGTTTCACGGCGACGAATCCCCCGGGTTCTGCGCGGATTTCGGCCTGCCTTTCCTGCGCGCGGTGCGGGTCAGGGCAGGGACCGATTTGTTACAATACGCACGCGAATTTCATGCCGCCAGGGGCCTGCTGCTGGATGCCTGGGTCGAAGGTGTGCGCGGCGGCACCGGGGCCGTGTTCGACTGGTCGCTGATCCCCGGTGACCTGCCGGCACCCGTGGTCCTGTCGGGCGGCCTCAATCCTGACAACGTGGAGCAGGCGGTGCGGCGCGTGCGGCCCTGGGCGGTCGACGTGTCGAGCGGCGTGGAATCGGCGAAGGGCATCAAGGATGCTGCGAAGATCGAAGCCTTCATCAACAGGGTGCGCAATGCGGGTATATGACTTGCCGGACGCGAAAGGCCACTTCGGCCCGTACGGCGGCGTGTTCGTCGCGGAGACGCTGATCTCCGCGCTGGAAGACCTGAAGGCGGCTTACGCGCGCTTCAGGGACGATCCGGCCTTTATCGCCGAGTTCGAATATGAGCTGAAGCACTACGTCGGCCGGCCGAGCCCGGTCTACCACGCGCGCCGCTGGTCCGAGCATTTCGGCGGGGCGCAGGTGTACCTCAAGCGCGAAGACCTCAACCACACCGGCGCGCACAAGATCAACAACGTCATCGGCCAGGCGCTGCTGGCGCGCCACCTCGGCAAGCCGCGGGTGATCGCCGAGACCGGCGCCGGCCAGCACGGCGTGGCGACGGCGACCATCGCCGCGCGTTACGGCATGGAATGCGCGGTCTACATGGGCTCGGAGGACGTCAAGCGCCAGGCGCAGAACGTC
>CAZHJU010000066.1:0-6066 GCA_964533495.1 uncultured Bordetella sp.
CTTATGCTTCACAAAATCATCCACATCGTCACAAGTGCATAACAGGCTCTAGGAAACGCGCTCAGGCCGCGGCGCCGCTGGCGTCGGTTTCGACCCGGTCGCGCCCCGACGCCTTGGCGCGGTAAAGCGCGCGGTCGGCGCGCTGCAGCGCGGCATCGGCGCTGTCGTCGTCCTTGCCCAGCGTCGCAACCCCGATGCTGACCGTCACGCCGATGTCGTGCCCCTCGTACATGGTCGCGGATGCCGCGATCCCGCGGCGCAGCCGCTCCGCGAATTCCGCCGCCGCCACCGGCGCGGCTCCGGTCAGCAGCACCGCGAACTCCTCCCCGCCGAGCCGGCCGCAGGCGTCGACTTCGCGGATGCCCTTGCGGATCAACTCCGCGACGTGGCGCAGCACGGCGTCGCCGGCGGGATGGCCATGGGTGTCGTTGACCTGCTTGAAACGGTCGATGTCGAGCATCAGCACCGCGGCCCGCTGCTGCGGGAAACGCCGGATGCGGGCATGCTCCTCCTCCAGCCGGGTGATGAACGCGCGGCGGTTGGGCAGCCCGGTCAGCATGTCGGTGGTCGCCAGCTCGCGCAGTTCGTTCTCGAGGCGCCTGCGCTCCGTGATGTCCTCGACGATGCGCAGGAAATACAGGGGCTGCCCTTCGGCATCGCGCACCAGCGACACCGTGCGGTTGCCCCACAGCAGGCTGCCGTCCTTGCGCACGTAACGCTTCTCGGCCGAGACGCTGTCCACCTCGCCGGCCAGCAGCCGCTGGCGGTCGCGGGTGCCCGAATCGCGGTCTTCCGGATGGGTGAAGTCCGTCGCGGTCCTGCCTATCAGTTCCTCGCGCGCACGGCCCAGCATGTCGCAAAAGCGCTGGTTGACCTGGAGAAAGCGGCGATCCATCGAGGTGTGCGCCATGCCGATCGCGGCCTGCTCGAAGGCGCCGCGAAAACGCGCCTCGCTGTTCGCCAGCGCCTCGCGCGCGCGCCGCTGCCGCGCCAGCGTCACCATCAGCATCGCGGCGAATGCGGCGATGACGAGGGTCACCAGCAGCGCCATCGCATAGTCACGGTTGCGGTTGCGCATGAACTCCTGCAAGACCTCCCGCTCCGCGGTGCCGACGGCGACGATCAGCGGGTACTCGCGCAGGGTGCGGTAACTGACCAGGCGCCGGACATCGTCGAAACCGCCGAGGCTGATGAATTCGCCGTGTTCCTGCTGCGCGCGCTGCCGCAGCAGGCTGCTGCCGGACATGTCGACGTCGAAATCGAGGGCATTGCCGGCGCGCCGCGCGCGCGCAATGCCGTCGAGCCCCACCAGCGTCACCAGCCCCAGCGCGCCGATGTCCGGCTTCTGGTAGAACCCCGCGAAGTAGCCGGGGTCGACCGACAGCACGACGACGCCGCCGAAGGAACCGTCGGCCTTGCTGATGCGCCGCGACATCGGCACCTGCCAGGTGTCCGACACGCGCCCCAGCACCGGACGGTTGATGTAGAGGACGTCGCCGCCGCCCCGCTGGTGCACGCGGAAAAACTCGCGGTCGGCGTAGTTCGTCGGCCCGAAATGCCTGCTGCTGAGCACGATGTCTCCATGCTCGTCGACCACGCTGAGAATGCTGAACAGCTGATCGTCGATGACGCCGTCATCGACGTAGCGGGCGATGTCCAGCCCGCGTCCGACGCGGCGGTATTCGTGGCGCACGAACAGCAGCGCGCTGTCGAGCCCCTTCAGCGTGCGCGCGATGTGCTCTTCGAAGCCACCGCGAGGTTGGAGTTCTGCCGGAATGCGGCGCCCACGGTCTCCCGGTATCCACTCTCGTGCTTGACGGCCATGTAGAACCAGAGGCTGCCGAGCAGCAGCACGCTGAACAGGCCGATGGCCATGTTGACATCGGCGAAGCGGCGCAGCCCGCGCGCCGTCGCCGCGCTCAGCGTGCCTGCCATGTGCCGGCGGCGTTCTCCGCCCGTCCGTTACGCTCGAGCCGCAGCAGGTGGGCGTGCAGCGAACGCATCGCGACCGCATGAATGCGCTCGGGCACGTCGTCGTAGGCGTGGCGCACGAGGGTTTCCAGGGTGCCCGGCCCGTGGGCCGCGAGCGCGGCATGGATCTTTTCCTCCCGCTTCAGGCGGTGCGCGATCAGCCGGCGCACTTCGTCCTGCGGTGTGGCGATGACATGGCCGTGGCCTGGCGCGAAGGCGCTGACCGGCAGTTCGAGCAGCCGCTGCAATGAATCGAGATAGGCCTGCATGTCGCCGTCCGGCGGCGAAATCACCACGGTCGATCCCTGCATCACGTGGTCCCCGGTGAACAGCAGGCCGCTGCCTTCGAGCAGGTAGCAGAAGTGATTGGAAGCGTGGCCGGGCGTGTGCACGACGCGCAAGCGGATGCCGGCGCAGTCGACGGTCTCGCCGTCCCGCAGCGCGCGGTCGGGCTTGAAGGCCTCGTCCTGGCGGCCGTCCGCCGGCGTCGCGCCGTGGCCCAGCACCTCGGCGCCGGTGGCGGCTTTCAGCGCCCGCGCCAGCGGCGAATGGTCGCGATGGGTGTGGGTGCAAAGTATCCAGCGCAGCCGGTCGCCGACCGCGGCCAGCAGTGCATCGCGGTGCGCGTCGAGTTCCGGCCCCGGATCGACCAGCGCCAGCTCGCCTTCGCCGATCAGGTAGCTGTTGGTGCCGGGGCCCGTCATCACCCCGGGATTGGGCGCGGTGATGCGCCGCACGCCAAAGGCGACGGTAACGGTTTCACCGGGCACGATGGGCGCAGGCAGGTTCATTTTCCGGCGACCCCCGCCTCTTCGTAACCGGGCTCGCCCGGCAGGATGCGGCGGCCGTCGGCGGCGATGCGCGGCAACTGCGCGCGCACGTCGCGGCGCGCGGCGAGGCCGCTGCGCAGGCTCGCCACGCTGTCGTAATCCGCGAAATCCTCCAGCGTGCGCACGGTCGGCGTGCGCATCTCGAAATCGCCGCTGCGGTGGCGCGTCAGCGCCTCGCCGGGACGCACCCAGGCGGCGGCGATGGTTTCCCGCTCGTCCTGCAGCGGCTCCTGCCCTTCCGGCGCCCCGGCCATGAAGAAACGCGTGTCGTAGCGCCGCGGCAGGCCCACCGGCGTGATCCAGTGCGCGAAATAGGTCAGCTGGTCCGCCGCCAGTTGCAGGTTTTCGGCCTGCAGCAGGTCGGGAAACGCCACCGTGCCGGCGTTGAGGCGGCGGCGGTGTTCGGCAAACCGGCGCGCCGTTTCGGCATCGCTCAGCGACAGCGTTTCACCGCCGCGCCGGCGCGCCAGCAGCAGTCCCGATTCCTCGAAAGCCTCGCGGATGGCGGCCACCCAGTACGCCAGTCCGTCACAGGCAAGACCCAGCGTACCGCTCGCCGCGCTGTCGGCGAGACAGTCACATAACTTATTGTTTTTAAAGTAAAAATCAGTTTCATCCACGCCGCCGCCAGGGAATACGTGCATGCCCGGCACGAAACCGGACTTGAGATTGCGGCGCATCATCAGCACCTCGATGCCGCCCGGCGCATCGCGCACGATGGTCACCGTCGCCGACGGCATCGGCACCACCGGCTGCCCGCCGCGCGCCCCGCTTTTCAATTGTTCACCGCTCACCATTCACCCTTCACAAATTTGCCGTCAACCATACACCGCACGCCGTTCATCGTCCGGTCAGCAGGCTGATCAGGCTCGAGGTATCCAGCCGGCCGCCGCCCTCGCGCTGCACCTGCGCATAAAACTGGTCGATCAGCGCGGTCGCCGGCAGCCGCGCGCCGTTGGCGCGCGCCTCCTCCATCGCGATGCGCAGGTCCTTGCGCATCAGGTCGACCGCGAAACCGAAATCGAATTTTCCGTCGACCATCGTCTTGCCGCGGTTCTCCATCTGCCACGAGGCCGCCGCGCCCTTCGAGATGACGTCGACGACGCGTTTCGCGTCGAGGCCCGCGTGCAGCGCGAAAGCAAGGCCTTCGGCAATACCCTGCACCACGCCGGCGACGCAGATCTGGTTGACCATCTTGGTTTTCTGGCCCGCACCCGAAGGCCCCATCAGCGTCACCGTGCGCGCGTAATGCGCGATCACCGGCTCGGCCCGTTCGTACGGCCCGGCGTCGCCGCCGGCCATCACCGTCAGGATGCCCTGTTCCGCGCCGGACTGTCCGCCCGACACCGGGGCATCGAGAAAATGCAGTCCGCACGCCTTTGCCGCCGCATGCAGTTCCTGCGCCAGCGCAGCGGAGGCCGTGGTGTGGTCGACGAAGATCGCACCTTCGCGCATCGCCGCAAAGGCGCCGCGGCCGCCCGTTGTGATCTCGCGCACGTCGCCATCGCTGCCGACGCAACTGAAGACGATGTCCGCGCCCTGCGCGGCGGCGGCCGGGGATTCGGCGGCCGTGCCGGCATGGCGCGCCAGCCAGGCCTGCAGGCGCACCGGCGAACGGTTGTAGACGGTGACGCTGTGGCCTGCACGAACCAGGTGGCCGGCCATCGGGCCGCCCATGATTCCGAGACCGATGAAGGCAAGTTTCATGTTCGGTTGTTTCCGGCAAAAACGGGAACTGCCGAATATATCGGCAAACCGCGCGGCAAGACATCGCTTGTCCGCAGCGCCCCCCATTACGGCCTGTTGCAATAATCAATGAGAACAATTATCATTTAATCCTTCCGAAACGGCTGTTTTGCCCCTTTGCCTTTGGCCCCTTTGCCCCCTTGTATTCAACCTTCAACATGTTCCCGCAGCGCAACATTGCATGGTCCGCACCGGCGCATGGCGGCGTGAAATCCCGGCTGCCGGGCATCGCCATCGCCGTCGGCCTCCATGCCGCGGTCGTCCTGGCGCTGCTGAGTTACGCGCCGGCGCGGCAGACGCTGGCGGAACTGGCGCCGATCATGGTGAGCCTGGTGCAGCCGCGTCCGGCCGAACCTCCGAAAGAACTACCCAAGCCGAAACCGGTGGTCAGGCAACCGGTCAAACGAGTCGAGCCGAAACCGCTGCCGCTGCTCACCACGACGGCTCCGGAAATGCCAGCCCCGGCCGCGATCCAGCCTCCGCCGCCGGCCCCTCCGCCGCCGCCCGAACCGATCGCGGCCAAACCGGCGCCGGCACCGGTGATCCCGCCGCAGTTCAACGCCGACTATCTCAACAACCCGGCGCCGAGCTATCCGGCGCTGTCGCGCCGCCTCGGCGAGGAAGGCCGCGTCGTGCTGCGCGTGTTCGTCGATGAACGCGGGCTTCCGGCCCGCGTCGAACTGCGGTCCTCAAGCGGGCACGAACGCCTCGACGGAATCGCGCTGGAAACCGTGCGCCAGTGGAAATTCGTGCCCGCGCGCCGCGGCGACCAGGCGGTCAGCGCTTGGGTGCTCGTCCCCATTTCATTCAGCCTCAGGAGTTGATTCCTTGGAACCGCAACAGACGCTTGGCCTTACCCATTTCCTTGCCCAGACCGACGCCGTCGGCAAAACCCTGCTGGTCATCATGCTGCTGATGAGCGTGATCACCTGGTACCTGATCGTCACCAAGACGCTCGTCACGCTCACGACCCGCCGGCGCATCCGGCGTTTCCTCGGCCGCTTCTGGAACGCGCCCTCGCTGCAGGCCGTGGCCACGCAGCTCGAAAACGACCACCCGGACGAGCCGTTCTCGCACCTGACCTGGCATGCCATCGTCGCCGCGCGCCATCACCAGCGCCACGGCGCCAACAAGCTCGACGAGGCCGGCTCCGGCGCGGATTTCATCACCCGCGCGATGCGCCGCGTGATCGACGAGGAAACCGCGCGCTTCGAATCCGGGCTGACGGTGCTGGCCTCGATCGGCAGCACCGCGCCCTTCATCGGGCTCTTCGGCACGGTGTGGGGCGTCTACCACGCGCTGGTCAACATCGGCATGAGCGGCCAGGGCACGCTGGACAAGGTTGCCGGCCCCGTCGGCGAGGCGCTGATCATGACCGCGCTCGGCCTCGCGGTGGCGATCCCCGCCGTGCTCGCCTACAACTTCGCGGTGCGCAGCAACCGCATCGTGCTGGCGCAGCTCGATTCCTTCGCGCATGACCTGTACGCCTTCCTGACCACGGGCTCGCACGTCAACGACG
>CAZHJU010000067.1:0-5512 GCA_964533495.1 uncultured Bordetella sp.
GCAGCGAGGTGTCCTTCACGTCGGACGCCTTCTCGCCGAAGATCGCGCGCAGCAGTTTCTCTTCCGGCGTCAGCTGGGTTTCGCCCTTCGGCGTCACCTTGCCGACCAGCACGTCGCCGGCCTCGACTTCCGCGCCGATGTGGATGATGCCCGACTCGTCGAGATGGCCCAGCTGCGATTCCGACAGGTTGGAAATATCGCGGGTGATCTCCTCCGGTCCGAGCTTGGTGTCGCGCGCGACCACCGACAGCTCTTCGATGTGAATCGAAGTGAAACGGTCATCGGCGACGACACGCTCCGAAATCAGGATCGAGTCCTCGAAGTTGTAGCCGTTCCAGGGCATGAACGCGACCAGCATGTTCTGCCCCAGCGCCAGCTCGCCCATGTCGGTCGAGGCGCCGTCGGCCACCACGTCGCCGCGGGCGATATGGTCGCCCACCTTGACCAGCGGCCGCTGGTTGATGTTGGTGTTCTGGTTCGAGCGCTGGTACTTGACCAGGTTGTAGATGTCGACGCCGACTTCGCCGGCGGAGGTCTCGTCGTCGTTGACGCGCACCACGATGCGGCCGGCGTCGATGTAATCGACCACGCCGCCGCGGCGCGCCTGCACTGCCGTGCCGGAGTCGACCGCGACCGTGCGCTCGAGGCCGGTGCCGACCAGCGGCTTCTCGGCGCGCAGGCAGGGCACGGCCTGCCGCTGCATGTTCGAGCCCATCAGCGCGCGGTTCGCATCGTCGTGCTCGAGGAACGGGATCAGCGACGCCGCCACCGACACGGCCTGCGCCGGCGCCACGTCCATGTACTCGATGCGGTCGGGTGCCGACAGCGCGAATTCATTGTGGTGGCGGCAGGACACCAGCTCGTCCGTGAACTTGCCGTTCTTGTCGAGAGCGGCATTCGCCTGGGCAATCACGTACTTGCCTTCCTCGATCGCCGACAGGTAATGGATCTCGTCCGTGACCTTGCTGTCCTTAACCTTGCGGTACGGCGTTTCAAGGAAGCCGTACTCGTTGGTGCGGGCGTAGATCGCCAGCGAATTGATCAGGCCGATGTTCGGGCCTTCCGGCGTCTCGATCGGGCACACCCGGCCGTAGTGCGTCGGATGCACGTCGCGCACCTCGAAGCCGGCGCGCTCGCGGGTCAGGCCGCCCGGTCCCAGCGCCGAGACGCGGCGCTTGTGGGTGATCTCCGACAGCGGATTGGTCTGGTCCATGAACTGCGACAGCTGCGAAGAGCCGAAGAACTCGCGGATCGCCGCCGACACCGGCTTGGCATTGATCAGGTCGTGCGGCATCAGGTTGTCCGACTCCGCCTGCGACAGGCGCTCGCGCACGGCGCGCTCGACGCGCACCAGCCCGGCGCGGAACTGGTTTTCCGCCAGCTCGCCCACCGAACGCACACGGCGGTTGCCGAGGTGATCGATGTCGTCGATCTCGCCCTTGCCGTTGCGCAGCTCCACCAGGATGCGGATCACGGCGACGATGTCGTCCGGCGACAGCGTGCTCGCGCCAGTCAGTTCGGAACGGCCGACGCGGCGGTTGAATTTCATGCGGCCCACGGCCGACAGGTCGTAACGGTCGGCCGAGAAGAACAGGCCGTTGAACAGCGTCTTCACCGCGTCTTCGGTCGGCGGTTCGCCGGGGCGCATCATCCGGTAGATCGCGACCTGCGCCGCCAGCTGGTCGGCGGTTTCGTCGATGCGCAGGGTCTGGGAAATGTACGGGCCCTGGTCGAGATCGTTGGTATAGATGGTCTCGATGCTGTCGACACCGGCTTCGCGCAGCTTGGCGAGCACCTCTTCGGTGATCTCGTCATTGGCGTTCGCCACCAGTTCCCCGGTGGACTTGTCGATCACGTTGCGCGCCAGCGCGCGGCCGAGCAGGAAATCCTCGGGCACGTCGAGGCGCTTGAGCCCCGCCGCCTCCATGTCGCGGACATGCTTGACGGTGATGCGCTTGTCCTTGGCCACGATCAGCTTGCCGCCCTTGGCGGTAATGTCGAAACGGGCCGTCTCGCCGCGCATGCGTTCCGGCTTCAGCTCGAACTCCACACCGCCCTTGGAAATATGGAAGGTGTCGAACTCGAAGAATTCCTTGAGGATCTGCTCGGACGTGTAGCCCAGCGCCTTGAGCAGGATCGTCACCGGCATCTTGCGGCGGCGGTCGACGCGGAAATACAGGTAATCCTTGGCATCGTATTCGAAGTCCAGCCACGAGCCGCGGTAGGGGATGATCCGCGCCGAGAACAGCAGCTTGCCGGACGAGTGGGTCTTGCCGCGGTCATGCTCGAAAAACACGCCCGGCGAACGGTGAAGCTGCGACACGATCACGCGCTCGGTGCCGTTGATGACGAACGAGCCGGTGTTGGTCATGAGCGGAATCTCGCCCATGTAGACTTCCTGCTCCTTGACTTCCTTGACGGTCGGCTTGGACGCTTCCTTGTCCATGATCGTCAGGCGCACCTTCGCGCGCAGCGGCGCCGCCAGCGTCAGGCCGCGCTGCTGGCATTCCTTGACGTCGAAGGGAGGCACGCCCAGCGCGTAGCTGACGAATTCCAGCCGCGCGTTCTTGGAGTGGCTCTCGATCGGGAAAATGCTGGTGAATGCCGCCTGCAGGCCCTCATTCTTGCGCGCGTTGGGCGGCGTGAATTCCTGCAGGAACGCCGCAAACGATTCGAGCTGGGTCGTCAGCAGGTACGGCACCTGCAGCACGCTCTCGCGCTTGGCGAAACTTTTGCGGATGCGTTTCTTTTCGGTGAATGAATAGGCCATGTCCACTCCGGAGCAGAGTCAGAAAGTCAAACGTTGCAGGTCACAGTCGCGGGTTGCGCGGTATGACCTGCCACTTTCGACCTTCAGCAAATCGGTCAAAAGGCGCCGGGCGGCATCGATCCGCCGTCCGGCGCGAGGTCCAGCAGTTACTTGATTTCGGCGGTGCCGCCGGCTTCGGTGATCTGCTTGGCGATTGCCTCGGCATCCGCCTTCGGCACACCTTCCTTGACGGGTTTCGGCGCGCCGTCGACCAGGTCCTTGGCTTCCTTCAGGCCCAGGCCGGTCACTGCACGCACCACCTTGATGACGTTGACCTTGTTGGCACCGGCGTTCGTCAGATTGACGGTGAACTCGGTCTTTTCTTCGGCGGCAGCGGCACCGCCACCGGCGGCCGGGGCCGCCACGGCGACGGCGGCGGCAGCGGCCGACACGCCGAACTTCTCTTCCATTTCTTTGATCAGCTGGGACAGCTCGAGCACGGTCATACCGGCGATCGCGTCGAGGATTTCTGCTTTGGCAACAGCCATGTCGTTCTCCTGAATACCTAAAAGTTTAATAAAATCAATAACTTATGATACAGCGGCAATCATGCCCGAAGGCCATGACCTCACGCCGCCTGCTTTTCTTTCTGATCCCGCACGGCGGCAAGCGCACGCACGAACTTGCCCGGCACCTCGTTGAGGGTCCGCACAAAGGTCGCCACGGGGGCCTGCATGGTTCCGAGCAGGGTGGCAAGCAGCTCTTGACGGCTGGGCATCTTGGCGAGCGCCGCAACTTCATTGGCACTCATCACGACGTTCGGCATTGCGCCGCCCTTGATCACGAGACGCTCGTTACCCTTCGAAAACTCGTGCAGCACCTTGGCGGCAGCAACCGGGTCGCTCGAAATGCCGTAGGCCAGCGGACCGATCATCTGGTCGGCCAGGGCCTTGAACGGCGTTTCAGCGACGGCGCGGCGCGCCAGGGTGTTCTTCAGAACGCGGAAATACACGCCCGACTCGCGCGCCTTCTTGCGCAATTCGGTCATGGCTCCCACGGGCAGGCTGCGGTACTCGGCGAGTACGATGGTCTGGGCTTGCGCAACCTGCGCGCTCACCTCGGCCACCACCGCTTGCTTCTGCTCCAGATTGAGACTCAAGGTCGTTCTCCGTTAAACGTTAAACGATGGCCGGCGGACGCTGAACGGGAAAAAATCCGGACCGCCATGCGGCTTTCCGGATGCCTTCCCCGTTACATGCCCGCCGTACTGCACGGCGACTGATCCAGGAGCCAGACATGAACATGTTTGACCTGTTTCGGGCACACCGTCTGCGTAGGACTTCAGCGTCCGGCCACCGGCTGTCTGCCTGCGACCTTCTTCCAAAAATTAAACCTCTCGGTGCCTACGGTCTTTGACAACCCGCCGGCGATGCATTGCCGGCGGCCCAAAGTTGCTGCCCCGCGCGGACTTCGCACGGGGACTTCAAATTACTGCTGCGCCTGCTGCGCAAAGCTCGACTGGTCGACGCGCACGCCGGGACCCATGGTGCTCGAAACCGCCACCTTCCGCAGGTAGATGCCTTTGGCCCCCGCCGGACGCGATTTGTTCACGGCATCGACCAGCGCACGGATGTTTTCCTCCAGCGCATCCACGGTGAACGACGCGCGGCCGATCGTGCATTGCACGATGCCCGCCTTGTCGGCGCGGTACTGGACCTGGCCGGCCTTGGCATTTTTCACCGCCAGCGTCACGTCCATGGTCACGGTGCCGACTTTCGGGTTCGGCATCAAACCGCGCGGACCCAGCACCTGGCCCAGCTGCCCGACCACGCGCATGGCATCCGGCGTGGCGATGACCACGTCGAAATCCATCTTGCCCGCCTTGATTTCGGCGGCGAGATCGTCGAAGCCGACGAGATCGGCGCCGGCATCCTTCGCCTGCTGGGCCTTGTCGCCCTGCGCGAACACCGCCACGCGCACCGTCTTGCCGGTGCCCTGCGGCAGCACCACCGAACCGCGCACGTTCTGGTCGGATTTCTTGGCGTCGATGCCGAGGTTGATCGCGACATCGACCGCTTCGTTGAATTTCGCCGTCGCGCTCTCCTTGACCAGTTGCAGCGCGTCTTTCAGCGCATACAGCTTGCTGCGGTCAACCTTGGCGCGAACCGCCTTGTAGCGTTTGGACACGTTGGCCATTTACACGCCCTCCACATCGACGCCCATGCTGCGGGCGCTGCCAGCGATCGTGCGCACGGCCGCATTCAGGTCCGCCGCGGTCAGGTCGGGCATTTTCGCCTTGGCGATTTCCTCGACCTGGGCACGGGTCAGCCGACCCACTTTTTCGGTATTCGGACGCTTGCTGCCGCTTTCGATCTTGATCGCCTTCTTGATCAGGACCGACGCCGGCGGCGTCTTCATAATGAAGGTAAAGCTCTTGTCCTGGTAGGCAGTGATCACCACGGGCACCGGCAGGCCGGGCTCCATCTTCTGCGTGGCGGCATTGAACGCCTTGCAGAATTCCATGATGTTCAGGCCGCGCTGGCCAAGCGCCGGACCGATGGGCGGCGAGGGATTCGCCTTGCCCGCCGGCACCTGCAGCTTGATGAAGCCGACTACTTTCTTTGCCATCACACTCTCCTTGCGGGTTCAAACGGGTCCGCATCGACGGATGCGAAACCCTCCCCGGGGTTAAATCAACAAAAAACCGGGTCAGGCCTTCTCGACCTGGCCGAAATCCAGCTCGACCGGGGTCGAGCGGCCGAA
>CAZHJU010000068.1:0-5281 GCA_964533495.1 uncultured Bordetella sp.
TCGTGGCTGCGCTGCCACTGCTCGCGCAGCTCGGCGACCCGCCGTTCGCGGGCGGCAGCATCCAGGCTCTCGTCGGAGAGCACCCGGTTGATTTCAGGCTCGGGGTTGCCCCCGAGAACGATATCCGTGCCGCGGCCCGCCATGTTGGTAGCGAGCGTGATGATCCTCGGGCTGCCGGCCTGGGCGACGATCTCGGCCTCCCGCGCGTGCTGCTTGGCATTGAGCACGTTGTGCTGCAGCCCTTCCTTGGCCAGGATGCCCGAAATGTATTCGGAATTCTCGATCGACGTCGTGCCGACCAGCACCGGCTGGCCGCGTGCGTGACATTCGCGGATGTCGCTGATGATCGCGCTGTATTTTTCGGCCGAGGTGCGGAACACCTGGTCCATGCGGTCGTCGCGCACCATGGGACGGTGCGTGGGAATGATCACCGTCTCGAGGCCGTAGATCTGCTGGAATTCGTAGGCTTCGGTGTCGGCGGTGCCGGTCATGCCCGACAGTTTTCCGTACATCCGGAAATAGTTCTGGAAGGTGATCGTCGCCAGGGTCTGGTTTTCCTTCTGGATTTCCACCCCTTCCTTGGCCTCGATCGCCTGGTGCAGGCCTTCCGACCAGCGGCGGCCCGGCATCAGCCGGCCGGTGAACTCGTCGACGATGATGATCTCGTTGTTCTGCACCACGTACTGCTGGTCGCGGTGGAACAGGCTGTGCGCGCGCAGCGACGCGTTCAGGTGATGCATCAGGCCGATGTTGGCCGCCTCGTAGAGGCTGCCGCCCTCGGACAGCAATCCCGCCTTCGCCAGCAGCGACTCGGCATGCTCGTGGCCTTCCTCGGACAGCACGACCTGGTGCGCCTTCTCGTCGACCCAGTAATCGCCCGGTCCCTTCTCGTCCTTCTGGCGGACGAGCTTCGGCGTCACCACGTTGATGTGCACGTAGAGTTCGGTGGTGTCCTCCGCCTGCCCGGAAATGATCAGGGGCGTGCGCGCTTCGTCGATCAGGATGGAATCGACCTCGTCGACGATCGCGAAAGCCAGCCCGCGCTGCACTTTCTCGGACTGGTCGTAGACCATGTTGTCGCGCAGGTAGTCGAAGCCGAACTCGTTGTTGGTGCCGTAGGTGATGTCGGCGCGGTAGGCTTCCTGCTTGCGGTCATGCTCCATCTGCGACAGGTTGACGCCGACGGTCAGGCCGAGGAAGCGATAGATGCGCCCCATCCAGTCCGCGTCGCGCTGCGCCAGGTAGTCGTTGACGGTGACGACGTGGACCCCGGTGCCGGCCAGCGCATTGAGGTAGGCCGGCAGCGTCGCGACCAGGGTCTTGCCCTCGCCCGTGCGCATCTCGGCGATCTTGCCGCTGTGCAGGGCGATGCCGCCGACCATCTGCACGTCGAAGTGGCGCATGCCCAGCACCCGCTTGCCGGCCTCGCGCACCACGGCAAAGGCTTCGGGCAGGATTTCGTCCAGCGCGGTCCGGCGGGCGGCCGCCTGCCCCTCGGGCGCGGATGCGGCAACCGCCTTGGCGATGCGCTCCCGGAATTCGGCGGTCTTCGCCTGCAGCTGTTCGTCAGGCAGGGCCGAGATCTGCGGTTCCAGCGCGTTGATCGCGCGCACCGTGCGGCGGTACTGCTTGAGCAGCCTTTCGTTGCGGCTGCCGAACACTTTCTTCACTAAGCCGGTAATCATGGACATCCTGAATAAAAAAGGGGTGGGAAAATCCCACCCCTGCAATTCGCGCTATCGGTACAGCCGTTCAGCCGGGCAATTGCAGAAACTGCGCGGGGTTGCGCGCGGCACCACGCTGGCGCACCTCGAAGTGCAGATGCGCGCCCGTTGCGCGCCCGGTCCTGCCGACGTCGGCAATCCGGGAACCGCGCAGCACGATGTCCCCGACCTTCACCAGCCGTTTCGATGCGTGTGCATACCGCGAGATCAGATCGTTGCCGTGATCGATCTCGATCATATTACCATACTGGGGATGGAGTTCTGAGTAGACCACGACGCCCGCGGCGGCGGCATAAATCGGCGTTCCTTCCACCGCCATGAAGTCTATGCCTTCGTGAAAAGCGCGCTGACCGGTGAACGGGTCGATGCGCCAGCCGAAATTCGACGAGTACCAGCCGCCCTCCACCGGCAGCTTGGTCGGCGTCAGCTTTTTCCTGGCGCTGTCCAGCGTGAACATGGATTCCAGCAAGCCGAGCTTGTCGCCCCGGTCCTCGAGCTGGCGCGTCAGCTGCTCGACCTGGTGCGTGAAATCGCCGAGCGAGAGATTCTGGCTGGGCAGCGAGGATGGCGCCCCGCCCCGTCCCGGCACCTCGTTGAACATCAGGTCCTGCGGCTTGAATCCGGCCAGCTTGGCCAGGCGTTCGCCCAGGGTGTCCAGGCGCAGCAACTGGGCCTGCATCTGCCCCAGCCGCACCGCCATCGCATTGAGATTGTCCTGCAGGTAGGACTGGTTCTTTTCCTGCTGCTGCTGGTGCATGGTCACCAGCACGTCCCTGACGTAGGGAATGTTCAGTTCCGCGGCAAAACGCAGGATGCCGTAATTGAGCGCGCCGGCCAGCGTCAGCATCATGACCAGCAGCAATGACGCCAGTCCGGCCAGATGCGGCCACCCCAGCGTGATGGTCCACGCCTTTGGCAGTTTCTCGGAAACCAGAATAATATTCATGGTCAAACTCCCCCTATCGCCATGCCCACCCGCAAATTCAGCGCCCTGATTGTAGAAACAGCGGGCTTGTCGGCGCTGAACCGGGCAACGCAGCGCATTTCAGCGCTGCAACGGCTTTATACAGTCTGCGCGCCCCCTGAACTGTCCCAGGCAAGCCGGGTGGTCGGAGACCACGACGGCATGCTGGTCATAGCGGCAGACAACGGCGCAATCGCGGCAAAACTGAAACAGATCATGCCCCGACTGCTGAAGAACCTGCAAAAGCAGAGGGCGCAGATTACTGGAATCCGGATTCAAGTTCAAGTTTCCAGGCCGCGCCCCGCGGCCCGGGCTCACACCGAGAAACCGGCGTTACCCATTGATTTAATTGATGATTTTGAAAAACTGTCGAACCAGGTCCGGGATCCCGGATTACGCTCGGCCCTGGCCCGCTTCGCCGCCAGGCGCCGCGGCGGGGCCTGAGGCGGCCGTTCCCGCGGCGTTCAGATGACCATCAGAAAGCGCTCGGCCGCGTAAAACAGCATCAGCAGGACCGCAAAAACCAGCGTCCCGAGAAAAACCCGCCAGGCGAACCGCAGGTAACGCCGATCCCGCGACACCGCGTACAGCGCGAAGGAAACGCCGATGGCCACCAGCGCCAGGATGCCGACGAGCCGCAGCAGCAACATTAGCGGTTACGCCGGCCGCATCCGGGGCCGCCGGTCAGGCCGCCTGGGGCTGCCAGGCGAGGAACGGCGGGGCGTCTTCGCTGCGGTCGAAGCTGACGTATTCCCAAGTCCTGGGCTGCTCGAGCAGGTGGCGCAGCAGGCGGTTGTTCATGGCATGGCCGGACTTGTGGCCGCTGAACGCGCCGATCAGGGGATGGCCGAGCAGATAAAGGTCGCCGATCGCGTCGAGCACCTTGTGCTTGACGAACTCGTTGTCGTAGCGGAGCCCGTCCGTGTTGAGCACCCGGTACTCGTCCATCACGATCGCATTGTCGAGGCTGCCGCCCAGCGCCAGCCCCTGCGAACGCATGCTCTCGACGTCCTGCATGAACCCGAAGGTGCGCGCCCGCGCCACCTCGTTGACATAGGACGTGGAGGCGAAATCAACCACGACCGACTGCGCGCTGGCGTCGAACACGGGATGCGCGTAGTCGATCGCCAGTTCGAGCCGGAAGCCATTGTGCGGATCGAAGCGGACCCACTTGTCGCCGTCGTGAACCTCGACCGGCTTCAGGATGCGGATGAATTTCTTCGGCGCGTCCTGCTCCTCGATGCCCGCGGATTGCAGCAGGAACACGAAGGGGCCGGCGCTGCCGTCCATGATCGGCACTTCCGGCGCCGTGACGTCGATCCGGACATTGTCCACGCCGAGGCCGGCCAGCGCCGACATCAGGTGCTCGACCGTCTGCACGCGCGCGCCGTCCTTCTCGAGACAGGACGACAGCCGGGTGTCGTGCACCGCGTACGGATCGGCCCTGATCTCGACCGGCGGCTCGAGGTCGGTCCTGCGGAACACGATGCCGGTGTGCGGCTGCGCCGGGCGCAGGGTCAGATGGACCTTCTCGCCCGTGTGCAGACCCACGCCGGTGGCGCGGACCATGTTTTTCAATGTGCGTTGCCTGATCATCGTAACGAAGCTTATCCCCTGCCCTGCTTTTTCGGGAGGTAATCCGTCCGATTTTATCACGCTGCCGCAGCGCAACAAAACCGGGCCGCCGGCGTCCTTCCGGAGGGCCGGTCCTTCTGCCCGGGATTTCCCCGGTGTGCCGCGGTCAGTCGGCCTGCTTGCGCAGGAATGCCGGAATGTCGAGCATTTCCACGCCCGACTGCCGCATCGCCTCCACCGTCGCATCGCGGTTGCGGCGACGGATCACGGCAGGCTGCTCCAGCGCGCCGTAATCGACGTCCATCGCCATGTTGTCGGTGCCGGTCTTCTGCGACACCACGATCATCGGCTTCGGCTGCTGGCGGGCCATCGGCTTGCCGAGCCCGGTGGCCACGATGGTCACCCGCAGGCCGTCCTCGAGGCTGTCGTCGTACACCGTGCCGACGATGACGGTCGCCGAGTCGGCGGCGAAGGCCTTGATGGTTTCCATGACGTCGTACATTTCCTGCAGCTGGAACGTCGACTTGCTGGCCGAGATGTTCACCAGCACGCCGCGCGCGTCCGAAATGTTGATGTCCTCCAGCAGCGGGCAGGCCACCGCCTGCTCCGCGGCCTCGCGCGCGCGGCCGATGCCGGCCGCCTTGGCGGAACCCATCATCGCCATGCCCATTTCGCCCATCACCGTGCGCACGTCGGCGAAGTCGACGTTGATCATGCCCGGACAGCTGATGATTTCGGCGATGCCGGCCACCGCCCCGTGCAATACGTCGTTGGCCGCGCGGAAGGCCTCGTCGAGGGTGATCGAATTGCCCAGCACTTGCATCAGCTTGTCGTTGGGAATCACGATCAGCGAGTCGACATGCTGCGCCAGCGCATCCAGCCCTTCCTGCGCGATGCGCTGCCGCTTGCCCTCGAACGCGAACGGCTTGGTCACCACGGCCACCGTCAGGATGCCCAACTCCTTGGCAATTTCCGCCACCACCGGCGCGGCGCCGGTGCCGGTGCCGCGCCGGTGGTG
>CAZHJU010000069.1:0-5133 GCA_964533495.1 uncultured Bordetella sp.
CCGATGATGCAGCCGATCCCCGGCGGCGCCTCGGCGCGCCCCTTCGTCACCCACCACAATGCGCTCGACATGCAGCTCTACCTGCGCATCGCGCCGGAACTCTACCTGAAGCGCCTGGTGGTCGGCGGCTTCGAGAAAGTGTTCGAGATCAACCGCAACTTCCGCAACGAGGGCATCTCGACCCGGCACAATCCGGAATTCACGATGCTCGAGTTCTACGCCGCCTACACCAACCACGAATACCTGATGGAATTCGTCGAGCAGATCCTGCGCACCGCCGCGCAGGCCGCCTGCGGCACTGAACAGATCAGCTACCAGGGCCGCGAGCTCGACCTGTCCAAACCCTTTGCCCGGCTGACCATCGCCGGCGCGATCCGGAAATACCGCCCGGACATCGGCGACGAGGTGCTGAGCGACCGTGAGCGCATCATCGCCAGGATGAACGAGCTGAAGATTCCCTTCCGCCAGAGCGACGGCCTCGGCGGCCTGCAACTGACCCTGTTCGAGAACACCGTCGAATCGGAACTGTGGGATCCGACCTACATCGTCGACTACCCGGCCGAGGTCTCGCCGCTGGCGCGGCGCAGCGACAAGAACCCGGAACTGACCGAACGTTTCGAGCTCTACATCTGCGGCCGCGAGATCGCCAACGGCTTCTCCGAGCTGAACGACCCCGAGGACCAGGCCGAGCGCTTCATGGAACAGGTGCGGCAGAAGGACGCCGGCGACCACGAGGCAATGCACTACGACGCCGACTACATCCGCGCGCTGGAATACGGCCTGCCGCCCTGCGGCGGCGCCGGCATCGGCATCGACCGCGTGGTGATGATGCTGACCGACAGCCCGTCGATCCGCGACGTGATCCTGTTTCCGCACATGCGGCCGGAATAGCGTCACCGCAGCAGGAGGCGTTGCAGTGGATTCCCCGCTCTGGCAGCCGCAGCCGCAACAGATCGCATCCGCCAGGATCACTGCATTCATGCGCCACGTCGCCGCCGCCGGCGGCCCGGCCTGCACCGACTATCCCGCGCTGTATCGGTGGTCGGTCGACCAACCGGCCGCATTCTGGCGCGCCGCCTGGGATTTCTGCGACGTTCGCGCCGAGCGCCGCGGCGACCGGGTGCTCGAGCATCCGGAACGCATGCCCGGGGCGCGCTGGTTTCCCGATGCCCGGCTGAATTACGCCGAGAACCTGCTACAGCGCGACGGCGATGAAGACGCCATCGTGTTCCGCGGAGAAAACCGGGTGGCGAGCCGCATCAGTTTCAACGAGCTGCGCCATGAAGTCTCCCGCCTCGCGCAGGCGCTGCGCGCCGCCGGCATCCGCCCCGGCGACCGCGTCGCCGGCTACATGCCCAACCTGCCCGGCACCGTCATCGCGATGCTCGCCGCGACCAGCCTCGGCGCGGTGTGGTCGTCGTGCTCCCCCGATTTCGGCGTGCAGGGCGTGCTCGACCGCTTCGGCCAGATCGGGCCGCGCATCCTGTTCGCCGCGGACGGCTATTTCTACAACGGCAAGGCCATCGACAACCTGCCGCGGCTGCGTGAAATCATGGCACGGCTGCCCGGCGTCGAGAAACTGGTGGTGGTGCCCTACACCTGCCGCAGCCCGCAGACCGGCGGCCTGCCGCACGCGGTCAGCGTGCATGATTTCATGACACCGTTCAGCGCCGGCCCGATCGAGTTCGCGCAACTGCCCTTCGACCACCCGCTGTTCATCATGTATTCCTCCGGCACCACCGGCGTACCCAAGTGCATCGTCCACGGCGCCGGCGGCACGCTGCTGCAGCATCTGAAGGAACACGTGCTGCACACCGGCATCCGCCGCGGCGACCGGCTGTTCTATTTCACGACCTGCGGCTGGATGATGTGGAACTGGCTGGTGTCCGGACTCGCCGCCGGCGCCACGCTGATGCTCTACGACGGCTCGCCGTTCATCGCCAGGGGATCGGTGCTGTGGGATTACGCCGCGGAAGAAAAGATCAGCGTCTTCGGCACCTCGGCCAAGTACATCGACGCGCTGGCCAAGCTCGGCCTGGAGCCGCGAAAAACCCACGACCTGTCGGCGCTGCGCGCGCTGCTATCCACCGGCTCCCCGCTGGCGCCGGAAAGCTTCGATTACGTCTATCGCAGCATCAAGGCCGACCTGCAGCTCGCATCGATCTCCGGCGGCACCGACATCATTTCCTGTTTCGCGCTGGGCTGCCCGATCCTGCCAGTATGGCGCGGCGAACTGCAATGCCGCGGCCTCGGCATGAAGGTCGAGGTCTGGAACGACGAAGGGAAGCCGGTGCGCGGCGAAAAAGGCGAACTGGTGTGCACCACCCCCTTCCCGTCGATGCCGGTCGGCTTCTGGAACGATCCGGAAGACGCGAAATACCGCGCCGCCTACTTCGAGCGTTATCCGGGCGCCTGGCATCACGGCGATTACGTCGAGCTCACGGCGCACGACGGCCTGATGATCCACGGCCGCTCCGATGCGGTGCTCAATCCCGGCGGCGTGCGCATCGGCACCGCCGAAATCTACCGCCAGGTCGAACAGCTGGAGGAAGTCGTCGAAAGCCTCGCCATCGGCCAGGACTGGCCGCCGCCGCAGCCCAACGACGTGCGCGTCGTGCTGTTCGTGCGCCTGCGCGAGGGACTGACGCTGGACGCCGCGCTGACCGCGCGCATCAAACAGCAGATCCGCGACAACACCACGCCGCGCCACGTGCCGGCGGCGGTGGTGCAGGTCACCGACATTCCCCGCACCAAAAGCGGCAAGATCGTCGAGCTCGCGGTGCGCAACGTGGTCCACGGCCTGCCGGTGAAAAACATCGAGGCGCTGGCCAATCCCGAGGCCCTGGCGCAGTTCAAAGACCGCGGGGAATTGCGCGGCTGACTGCCGTGCCACGCGCACTGCGCCGCGGAAGTCCTGTAACGCTTTGTAACGGCGTGACATTGTTCACACACCCCGCGCCGGTATCGCATTAGGATGGCGTCACCTTCTTTTTGAAGAAAGGAGCAGGACCATGCAGGAAACGAAAAAAATCAATCCGCTGATCGCGCTGGCCGCGGTATCCGTCACGCTGTTCAGCCTGATCGGCATCGCCGTGATGACCGGCGTCATGCCGAGCTCGTTCTCGAAAAACAGCGACACGGCGCTGGAAGCCGCCGCGCCGAAAGCGCAGGAAGCCCCCATCCAGAAAACACAGGACACGCAGGCCCCTCAGGCCAAGTCCGTGACCCCCCCCGCGCCGAAGGCGCCAACCAGGACCGCGGCGGCCAAAACACCGGCGCCAGTTGCTCCCGCCACACCGGCACCGGCTCCCGCCGCACAACCGCAGCCGGAACCCGCCAGGGCGCCGGTCTGCGACAACTGCGGCATCGTCGCCAGCGTCGATGCGATCAAGCTGAAGGGTGAAGGCTCCGGCCTCGGGGCGGTTGCCGGCGGCGTCGTCGGCGGCCTGCTCGGCCACCAGGTCGGCGGCGGTACCGGCAAAAAAATCGCCACCGTGGCCGGCGCGGCCGGCGGCGCCTATGCCGGCCACCAGGCCGAGAAACACCTGAAGTCGACGGTGCGCTACGACGTGACGGTGAAAATGGACGATGGCACGACGCAGACCTTTTCCTACGATGCGCAGCCGGCATTCCAGGCCGGCAGCAAGGTGCGGGTGGTGAACGGCACACTGACTGCAGGCTGACCGGTCTCCGCCGGCGACAGGGCGCCCGCCACGGGCGCCCTTTTCGTTTCTGCTCCGGAGATCGCGTCATTCGCCAGAGTATTTTATAAGTACTTGTTTTTATTAATTATTTTATATTTTTAGGGGTAACGGGCAGATTTCGGACTTGTCGCTATATACCCTATATGGGTATATTGATCGACATGAAACAGCCCTCCACCGCCGCCCACACCGCCATCATCGATCTCCCGATCACCGGCATGACCTGCGCCGCCTGCGCCGCGCGCATCGAAAAAACGCTGAACCGGCTGCCCGAGGTCAGGGCTGCGGTGAATTTCGCGACTGAAAAGGCGCGCATCGAATATCCGGCCGGCCGCATCGCCCCCGAAGAGCTGATCGGCGCGGTGCGCAAGGCCGGTTATGACGCGCAGTTGCCGGCCCCGGACGGGGACGCCGCGCGCAAGGCGGAACGGCTCGCCGCCTACCGCCGGGACCTGCGGCTGTTCACGGTCTCGGCGCTGCTGACGCTGCCCTTCCTCGTGCTGATGCTGTACATGCTGGCCACCGGCGCCCACCACGCCGCATGGCTGCCGCCGATGGCGCAACTGCTGATCGCGACGCCGGTGCAGTTCTGGATTGGCAGCCGCTTCTACATCGGCGCATACCACGCGCTACGTGGCGGCGGCGCCAACATGGACGTGCTGATCGCGCTCGGCACCAGCGTCGCGTATTTCCACAGCGCCGCCGTCGTGCTGCTCGGACTCGACGGCCACCTCTATTTCGAGGCCGCGGCCAGCATCGTCACGCTGGTGTTCCTCGGCAAGCTGCTGGAATCGCGCGCCCGCGCCCGCGCCTCTTCGGCCATCGAGGAACTGCTCAGGCTGCAGCCGCAAACCGCGCGCATCGAGCGCACCGGCGGCATCGTCGAAATTCCGGTGGCGGAAATCCGCCGCGGCGACGTGTTCGTCGTGCGCCCCGGCGAAGCGCTGCCGGTCGACGGCAGGGTCCTCGACGGCCGCTCCAGCATCGACGAAGCCATGCTCACCGGCGAAAGCCTGCCGGTGGAAAAAACCGCGGGCAGCCCGGTCTATGCCGCAACCCTCAACATCCAGGGCCTGCTCCGCTGCAGTGCCACCGGCGTCGGCGCCGACACGGCGCTCGCCGGCATCGTCCGCCTGGTCGAGGAAGCCCAGGGTTCGAAGGCGCCGATCCAGCGTCTCGCGGACGCCGTTTCCGGCGTCTTTGTCCCGGTGGTCGTCGCGCTCGCCGTGCTGACCTTTGCCGGCTGGTGGTGGCATTCCGGCATCTGGACCGAAGCGCTGGTGCCCGCGGTGGCGGTGCTGGTGATCGCCTGCCCCTGCGCGCTGGGCCTCGCCACGCCGACCGCGATCATGGTCGGCAGCGGCGCCGGCGCCCGCGCCGGCGTGCTGATCCGGAACGCCGAAGCCCTCGAGCGGGCCGGCCACATCGA
>CAZHJU010000070.1:0-5090 GCA_964533495.1 uncultured Bordetella sp.
GAGCATCGACATGCCGTAGAGCAGCATGCCGGAAGCCAGCGCGCCGAGCACGAAGTACTTCATCGCCGCCTCGGTCGCCTGCACCGAGTCGCGCTGCAGCGCGACCATCGCGTACAGCGACAGCGACAGCAGCTCGAGGCCGAGGTACAGCGTCAGCAGGTGGTTGGCCGAGATCATGACCATCATGCCCAGCGTCGCGAACAGCGCCAGCGCGAAGAATTCGCCGCGGAACATGCCGCGCGCCGCGGTGTAGGCGCGGGCGTAGACCAGGATCGTGATCACCGCGAGGCAGGTCAGCAGCTTCAGCGCATCGGCCATCAGGTCGTCGACGAACATGCCGCTGAAAGTGTAGACCGGCTCGGCGTTGCCGGTGAAGAAGGTCAACAGCGCGCAGCCGGCCAGCGTCATCTGGGTCAGGCCGTAGGTGACGATCCGGTTGTCGTCGCTGATGAACAGGTCGGCGATCAGGATCGCGCAGGCCATCACGAGCAGGAACAGCTCGGGATAGGCGGGCCACAGCGGGGTGATGTATTCCATCGTTTTTTACCTGTACCCGGCCTATTGCACCGGCAGTTTGCCGTAAGAGACGTGGGCCAGCAGTTCGCTGACGGAGACATGCAGCACCTCGGCGAAGGGCTGCGGCCACACGCCCATCACCAGCGTCAGCAGCGCCAGCGCGCCGAGGATCAGGAATTCGCGGGCGTTGATGTCCTTCAGCTCCGCGACATGCCTGTTGGCCACCGCGCCGAACATCACGCGCTTGTACATCCACAGCGTGTAGGCGGCGCCGGATATCAGCGTGAACGCGGCGGCAAAGGCGAACCAGAAATTGACCTTGACCGCGCCCATGATCACCAGGAATTCGCCGACGAAGCCGCTGGTGCCGGGCAGCCCGGCGTTGGCCATCGCGAACAGCATGAACAGCGCGGCGAACACCGGCATCCGGTTGGCGACGCCGCCGTAGTCGGCGATCTGCCGCGAGTGCATGCGGTCGTAGAGCACGCCGACGCAGAGGAACAGCGCGCCGGAGATGAAACCGTGGGAGATCATCTGGATGATCGCGCCCTCGACGCCCTGGGCGTTGAACAGGAAGATGCCCAGCGTGACGAAGCCCATGTGCGAGATCGACGAATAGGCGATCAGCTTCTTCATGTCGGTCTGCACCAGCGCGACCAGCCCGATGTAGACCACGGCGATCAGCGACAGCGCGATCACCACCGGCGCGAGATGGAGGCTGGCGTCGGGCACGATCGGCAGGGACAGCCGCAGGAAACCGTAGCCGCCGAGCTTCAGCATGACCGCGGCCAGCACCACCGAACCGCCGGTGGGCGCCTCGACGTGGGCATCGGGCAGCCAAGTATGCACCGGCCACATCGGCACCTTGACCGCAAAAGCCACAAAAAATGCAATAAAAACAAATACTTGAAACGCCATCGACAGCGGCGTGCGGTAAAGGTCGGCAAAGGCGAAGCTGCCGCCGGCAACGTTGTAGAGGACGATCAGCGCCACCAGCGACAGCAGCGAGCCGAGCAGCGTGTAGAGGAAGAACTTCATCGCCGCGTAGACGCGGTTCGGGCCGCCCCAGACGCCGATGATGATGAACATCGGGATCAGTGTCGCCTCGAAGAACACGTAGAACAGCATCGCGTCGAGCGCGGAAAACACGCCGTTCATCAGTCCCGACAGCACCAGGAACGCCGCCATGTACTGCGCGACGCGGGTCCGGATCACCTCCCAGGCCGCGGCCACGACGAGGATGGTGGTGAAGCTGTTGAGCAGGATCAGCAGCAGCGACATGCCGTCGATGCCGAGGTGGTAATTGATGTTGAAGGCCTCGATCCACGGCTTCAGCTCGCCGAACTGGAAGCCGCCCTGCTGCGGGTCGAAGCCGGTGTAGAGCGGCACCGCGACCGCGAAGCCGAGCACGGCGCCGAGCAGCGCGATCATCCGCGCCGCGGACGCGTTGCGGTCGCCGCCGGTGAACAGCACCGCGACGCCGGCGACGATCGGCACCCAGATGGCGAGGCTCAGTAACGGTAATCCCTGCATCGTCGGTTCTTTTTTCCGGTTTCAGCCGCTGTAGGCCAGCGTGAGCAGCAGCAGCACGCCGATGATCATCGCGAAGGCATAGTGATAGATGTAGCCCGACTGCACGTGGCGCACCACCGCGGCCAGCCAGCCCACCAGCCGCGCCGAGCCGTTGACCATCACGTTGTCGATCACCGCCACGTCGCCGCCCTTCCACAGGCCCGTGCCCAGCGCGCGCGCGCCGCCGGCGAAGAACCAGTCGTTGAAGCGGTCGAGCCCGTATTTCTCCATCAGCACGGTCACCACCACGCCCCACTGCCGGCGCAGCCTGCCGGGCAGTTCCGGCCGGACGATGTAGAGGAACCAGGCCGTGCCGGCGCCCGCCACCGCCAGCCAGAACGGCAGCGTGCCCAGCGCGTGGCTCATCATGCCGAAAACGCCGTGGAAATTCTGCGCCATCACCGCCATCGCGGTGTGCGCCGGGTTGACGGTGATCGCGCTGCCGAAATAGCCGCCGTAGACGAAGCTGCCGATCAGCCAGCCGGCGGCCACGGACGGAATCGCCAGCATGACCAGCGGCAAGGTCACCACCCAGGGCGACTCGTGCGGCTTGCCGGCGCCATGATCGTCGTGGTGGTCGTCATGGCCGTGGTCGTCGTGCTGCGCCGCCGCCTTCGCTTCGGCATCCGCGGCAATCACGTCGGGATGGTGCGGATCGGCGAAGCGCTCCCTGCCGTGGAAGGCATAGAACACCAGCCGGAAGGAATAGAAGCCGCCGACGAACACGCCGGCGACCGCCAGCGCGTACGCGAAGCCCGCGCCCGGCACCGTCGCATGGTGCAGCGCCTCGACGATGGTTTCCTTGGAGAAGAAGCCGGCGAAGGGCGGCAGGCCGGCGTTCGCGATCGCGCCGATCAGCACCGTCATGTAGGTGACCGGCATGTATTTCGCGAGTCCGCCCATCTTGCGCATGTCCTGCTGATGGTGCATCGCGATGATCACCGAACCGGCGCCGAGGAACAGCACTGCCTTGAAGAAGGCATGCGTGAACAGGTGGAAAATCGCCGCCGAATAGGCCGAGGCACCCAGCGCCATGGTCATGTAGCCGAGCTGCGACAGCGTCGAATAGGCGACCACGCGCTTGATGTCGTACTGCACGGTGGCGATCAGCGCCATGAAGAAGGCGGTGATCGCGCCGATGACCAGCACGAACGACAGCGCGGTCTCCGACAGCTCGAACAGCGGCGACATCCGCGCCACCATGAAAATGCCGGCGGTGACCATCGTCGCCGCGTGGATCAGCGCCGAAATCGGCGTCGGGCCCTCCATCGAATCGGGCAGCCAGACGTGCAGCGGAAACTGCGCCGACTTGCCCATCGCGCCGATGAACAGCAGGATGCAGATCACCGTGATCAGCGACCACTCCGCGCCGGGGAACAGTTCGACGGTGTTGCCGGCCAGCCGCCCCGCGTTGGCGAACACCGCGGCATAGTCCAGCGTGCCGAAATACATCAGCACCAGCGCGATGCCGAGCAGGAAGCCGAAATCGCCGACGCGGTTGACCAGGAAGGCCTTCAGGTTGGCATAGATCGCCGTCGGGCGCGTGTACCAGAAGCCGATCAGCAGGTAGGACACCAGGCCCACCGCCTCCCAGCCGAAGAACAGCTGCAGGAAGTTGTTGCTCATCACCAGCATCAGCATCGAGAAGGTGAAGAGCGAGATGTAGCTGAAGAAACGCTGGTAGCCGGGGTCCTCGGCCATGTAGCCGATGGTGTAGACGTGCACCATCAGCGACACGAAGGACACCACCATCATCATCGTCGCCGACAGCGGGTCGATCAGGAAGCCGATTTCGAAGCGGATGTTGCCGGAGGCGAGCCAGGTGTAGACCGGGCCGTTGAACACATTGCCGGCCATCACGTCGCGGTAGACCAGGAAGGACGCCACCAGGCAGACCACCATGCCGAGGATGGTGATGACGTGCGCCGCGCGGCGGCCGATGGCCCAGCCGAACAGTCCGGCGACGATCGCGCCGGCGAGCGGCGCCAGCGGCACCAGCAGGTAGAGTTTCTGCATTTCGGTCATCACCGCATCAGCCCTTCATCCGGTTGATGTCTTCGACGTCTATGGTGCGCAGGTTGCGGAACAGCACCACCAGGATCGCCAGGCCGATCGCCGATTCGGCGGCGGCCACGGTCAGGATGAAAAACACGAACACCTGCCCGGCCGTGTCGCCGAGGAAATGCGAGAAGGCGACGAAGTTCATGTTCACCGCCAGCAGCATCAGCTCGATCGCCATCAGCAGCACGATGATGTTCCTGCGGTTCAGGAAAATCCCGATCACCGAAATGGCAAACAGGATCGCGCCCAGCACCAGGTAATGCGACAGGGAGATGCTCATGCCTGCCCCCCGTCTTTCCTGCCCTCGGCCGGCATAGAAACGATGCGCACGCGATCCTCGCGGCGCACGGCCACCTGCTGCGCCGGGTCGATGTACCTGGCATGCTTGCGGCGGCGCAGCGTCAGCGCGATCGCGGCCACGATCGCCACCAGCAGGATCACCGCCGCCAGCTCGAAGGGATAGACGTAATCGGTGTAGATCAGGCGGCCCAGCTCCTTGGTGTTGCTGTAGCCCGCGGGCGCGGACTCGGGCCGCGGCATTTCGACGAGGCCGAAATACGGTCCGGCCAGCACCAGCGCCATCTCGGCCACCAGCAGCAGCGCCACCGCCGCGCCGACCGGCAGATAGCTCCAGAAACCTTCGCGCAGCCGGGCCAGATTGATGTCGAGCATCATCACCACGAACAGGAACAACACCATCACCGCGCCGACGTAGACCAGGATCAGCGCGATGCCGAGGAATTCCGCCTCGAGCTGGATCCAGATGCCGGCGGAAGTGCAAAAGGCCAGCACCAGGAACAGGGCGGCGTGCACGGGGTTGCGCGCGGTAATGACACGCAGCGCCGCGAACACGAGGACCGCCGCAAAGAACCAGAACATGAATTCTTGGAAAGTCATCTTGATTTACCGGTACGCCGCGTCCGCCGCGCGGTCCTTCGCGA
>CAZHJU010000071.1:0-4784 GCA_964533495.1 uncultured Bordetella sp.
GCCAGGGCAGGGGCCACGCCCGGCATCGGCGGCGCTGCGCTGGTCACGGCGCAACCACAGTCGCAGTCGGCCGAACCGCATTCGGTATCGGCGTGATCGTGCGGCGTCGCGATGGCGGGTTCGCCTCCCAGATCGCCATGACAGGGCATGGCTTGCGGCGCGTGGGATGCGGGATCGACCGTCTGCGCCCGATCCACCATCGCCCGCATCGCCCACGCGCCGCCGCCGAGGTCGAACGCGACGGTGGCGATCAGCATCAGTTTGAGCAGGGTCTGGAACGGGCGCATGGCCGATAGAGTGTGTCGGATACCCCGAAGTTTCAAGCCAGACGGCCCAATCGGTTTGCACAGGCGCAAAGCTGTGCTATCAATGCCCTCCATGAATACCCCCGCCCGCCGCTATTGGTACTTTTTTTACCGCACGCCCAAGGTGCTGGCGCAGCGTGGTGTTCGCGTGTCCTGACAAGAGACGCAAGACAGATCCCCCGAAGCCGCCAGCCCACTGGCGGCTTTTTTCATGCCGCCAGCCTGGCATCCAACCCAGGAGTAGCCCCGATGAACCGCCACACCGACGACCTGCGCATCCGCCAGATCAAGCCGCTTCCCACGCCCGCCGAAGTGATCGAGCAGGTGGCCTGCGACGATGTCGCCTCGAACACCGTCGCCGGCGCGCGCCGCGCGCTGCACGCCATCCTGCACGGCCGCAGCGATCGTCTGGCCGTGGTGATCGGGCCGTGCTCGATCCACGATCCGGCCGCGGCGATGGATTACGCGCGCCGCCTGGTCAAGCAGCGCGAGCGTTTCGCCGACACGCTGGACATCGTGATGCGGGTGTATTTCGAGAAGCCCCGCACCACGGTGGGCTGGAAGGGGCTGATCAACGATCCGAACCTCGACGGCAGCTTCCGCATCAACGAAGGCCTGAAGATCGCCCGCGAATTCCTGCTGGAGCTCAACGAAAACGGCATGCCGGTGGGCTGCGAGTTTCTCGACATGATCACGCCGCAGTACATCGCCGACCTGGTGTCCTGGGGCGCGATCGGCGCGCGCACCACCGAGTCGCAGATCCACCGCGAGCTGGCCTCCGGTCTGTCCTGCCCGGTCGGTTTCAAGAACGGCACCGACGGCAACATCAGGATCGCGATCGACGCCATCCGCGCGGCGCAGGCGCCGCACCATTTCCTGTCGGTGACCAAGGCCGGCCATTCCGCGATCGTGTCGACCACCGGCAACGAGGACTGCCACGTGATCCTGCGCGGCGGCAAGGCGCCGAACTACGACGCCGCGAGCGTCGATGCCGCGGGCCGCGGCCTGGCCGAGGCCGGCATCCCGGCGCGCATCATGATCGATTTCAGCCACAGCAACAGCAGCAAGAAGCCCGAGAAGCAGGTCGACGTCGCGCAGGATGTCGCGAAACAGGTCGCCGGCGGCGATGACCGCATTTTCGGCGTCATGGTGGAAAGCCATCTCAAGGCGGGCCGCCAGGATCTGGTGTCCGGCAAGCCGCTCGCCTACGGCGTCAGCATCACCGACGGCTGCATTGGCTGGGATGAAAGCCGCGGCGTGCTCGAGGCGCTGGCCGAGGCGGTGCGCAAGCGCAGGCTCAAGGCGGTCGCCGCAGACTGACCCTGCATGGACCAGGACGATCCCGCCGCAGCCGTCGATCACGGCAACCTCGCGAAGCTGGAGCGCGTGGGGGCGGGGTCGGACATCGCCGGCGAGATCTACGGCCTGGTCGGCAAGTCGCAGTTCTTCGCCGAGTTTTCGCGCGAGGACATCGCGATACTGTCGGGCTACATGGAGGTCTACCGCGCGCAGCCCGGGGAGATCATCATCCGCGAGGGCGACCAGGGCGATTTCATGGTGCTGATCGTCGAAGGCGAGGTCGACATCCTGAAAAAAAGCCATCACGCCGAGCAGCAGCACATGACCAGTGCCGGGCCGGGCATGACCCTGGGCGAGATGTCGATGATCGACGGCGAGCCGCGGTTTGCGACCTGCATGGCCTCGCAGCCGACCGCGTTTGCCGCGCTGACCCGGGACAACATGGCGAAAATCATTCTCGACCATCCGGGACTGGGCTCGAAGATCCTCGTCAAAATGGTCACCATGCTGTCGCTGCGGCTGCGCCAGACCAGCGCCCGCCTGTTGCGGGTGATGGACGAGGCACGCCAGCAGATCTAGCCTGGCGCTGGAAGGGGCCGGGCGCCGCCAGGCCGTGCAGCGTTTCCAGCAATTCCGTCGACGCCATGCCGATGACTGGAAACGTCGCAGCCGGCTGCCGCTTTACAGCCCGGAATCATCGCGAAATCGTAAGTCATTGTTTATAAACAATTTATTTTATTTCACAGCATCTTGCGCGTCCAAGCGCGCAAGGACGGCGGCAATGGGCGGGGGTTTACCGGGCCGACGATGGCTGGCCCGGGCCGTTGCGGTTTCCGCATTCGCCGTCGTTGCGATGCCCTTGCGGAGCGAGCCGGTCGCGATCACCGATGACCGCGGCATCGTCGTTCGCCTGCAGCAGCCGGCACGGCGCATCGTCACGCTGACGCCGCACCTGACGGAACTCGTTTTTGCGGCGGGAGCCGGCGGCCGTCTGGCGGGCGTGGCACGGTTCAGCAACCATCCGCCGGAAGCGAAGTCGCTGCCGGTGGTGAGCGATGCGATGCACACCGATGTCGAGCGCCTGCTGGCGCTGAAACCCGACCTGGTGCTGGCCTGGCGCAGCGGCACGCCCCCGGAAACGGTGGCGAGGATCGAGCGCGCCGGTTTGACCGTGTTCGTTTCCGACGCCGCCAGGCTGGAGGAGGTGGGGCGCGGCATCGAAGCGATCGCCGCGCTGGCCGGAACGCCGGAGACCGGCGCGTCCGCCCGCGCGGCTTTTGCCCGCGGACTGGATGAACTGCGCGCCCGCCGCCATGCGGGCGCGCCGGTGCGCGTGTTCTATGAAATCTGGCCGGCGCCGCTGATGACCGTCAACGAGCGGCACGTGATCAGCGAAATCATCGCCTTGTGCGGCGGCGTCAACGTGTTCGGCGGCCTGCGGCCGCTGACCCCCGAGATTTCGCGGGAGGCCCTGCTTGCGGCACGGCCGGAAGTGGCCCTTGGCGGAAGTTCCGCGGAAACGGCGCGGGCCTACGCCGCGCGCTGGGCCGCCCTGCCGCCGCCGTTGTCGGCGCTGCCGGCGCACCACGTCGCGCCCGACCTGATCCAGCGCCCGACGCCGCGCCTGCTGGACGGCGCGCGGCTGGTCTGCACGCATCTCGATGCGGTGCGCGCCGCAAGGCGCTGAGCGGGAAGGCGGTCAGCCGCGATCGCGGCCCTGCTGCCACAGCACGTCGCCGCTGCCGCCCGCGCGGTTGCAGGTCCGGGCCAGCACGAACAGCAGGTCCGACAGCCGGTTGAGGTACTGCACCGGCAGCGGTCCGGTGGATTCTTCGCCGGCCAGCGCCACCAGCGTGCGTTCGGCGCGGCGGCACACGGTGCGCGCCACGTGCGCCAGCGCGGCGGCGCGGGTGCCGCCCGGCAGCACGAATTCGCGCAGGGGCTGCAATTCGCCGTTGAAGGCGCCGATCAGGCTTTCGATGCGCAGCAGATGCGTTTCGCCGACCAGCGCATGTCCGGGCAGGCTGAGTTCACCGCCGAGATCGAAGAGGTCGTGCTGTATGCCCGTCAGCGCGTCGCGCACCGCCTGTGGCAGTTCCTCGGCGAGGAGCACGCCGATGGCGCTGTTCAGTTCGTCGACATCACCCATCGCGGCGATGCGCCTGCGGTCCTTGCCGACGCGGCCGCCGGACGACAGGCCGGTGCTGCCGTTGTCCCCGGTGCGGGTGACGATTTTCGAGAGGCGGTTTGCCATGGATGCGGTGCTCCTGGATTGCCGGCGGACATTATAGGGGCGCCGCGCAACCGGAAGCCCGGGAGCGCGTCATCGCCGGCCCCCCGCTCATTTTTCCGCCCCGGCTTTTTCCGGTTCCGCGGCAGGCGCCCGCAGCGGAAAAAACTTTTCGTCGAATGCGGGATCGTTCAGCCATTGCGAGACGGCTTCCAGCGCCATGTCCTCGGTCCGGAAAAAATGCTGTGCGCCGATCGATGCGTAAAGCCCGGTTTTTTCCATGATGCCGAGCACCTGCCGTTTCAGCCCGCTGAACACCATGGTCACGCCGTTGTCCTGCAGGCGCCGCGCGAGGTGCCGGATCATCTCCTCGCCGGAGGCATCGAGTTCGTTGATGGCGTCGCCCACGATCAGGATGTAGCGCGCCTGCGGATGCTTCGCAGCCTGGTCGAGGATGACGTCCTCGAAATAGGGCACGTTGGCGAAAAACAGCGAG
Source organism: uncultured Bordetella sp. (assembly GCA_964533495.1). Lineage (GTDB taxonomy): Bacteria > Pseudomonadota > Gammaproteobacteria > Burkholderiales > SG8-41. Next base: position 4,331 of record CAZHJU010000071.1, read on the forward strand.
CCGTCGAAGCGGATGGCGATCAGGCGCTCGCTGGTGGGCAGCCCGAACAGCTGCGCGTCACGCAGCGTGCCGTCGGGATGGCGGCCGAGCACGGCCACGCGCGGGCGCATGGTGCGGTAGAGGTAGAGCACGACCGCCAGCGCGGCGCCGATCAGGATGCCGGTGTCGAGGTGAGGCGCGAAGCTGAGGGTGGCGAGAAAGGTCACCACGGCGGCGATCCCGTCGTGACGATGGGCTTTCCAGGCGTGCAGCAGCGCGGGGACGTTCACCAGGTTGAACACGGCGAGCATGATGATCGCCGCGAGGGCCGCCTGCGGCAGATGGTAGAGCAGCGGCGTGAACAGCAGCAGGGTGACCAGCACGATGGCGCCGGCGACCACCGACGACATGCCGCTGGCCGCGCCGGCGGCGAGATTGACCGCGGACCGAGAGAACGAGCCGCTGACCGGAAAGG
>CAZHJU010000072.1:0-4364 GCA_964533495.1 uncultured Bordetella sp.
GCGAAGCCACCACGCAATACCGCCTGCGCGACTGGGGCGTCTCGCGCCAGCGCTACTGGGGCTGCCCGATCCCGATCATCCATTGCCCGGACTGCGGCGACGTGCCGGTGCCGGACGAGGATCTGCCGGTGGTACTGCCCGAGGATTGCGTGCCCGACGGTAGCGGCAACCCGCTGCTCAAGCGCCCCGACTTCGTGAACTGCGACTGCCCGAAATGCGGCAAACCGGCACAGCGCGAAACCGACACCATGGACACCTTCGTCGATTCGTCCTGGTATTACCTGCGCTACGCCTGCGCCGACAATCGCGGTGCGATGGTCGACGACCGCGTCGACTACTGGCTGCCGGCCGACCAGTACATCGGCGGCATCGAACACGCGATCCTGCACCTGCTCTACTCGCGCTTCTGGAGCAAGGCGATGCGCGACCTCGGCCTGATCAAGCTCGACGAGCCGTTCAGGAACCTGCTGACCCAGGGCATGGTGCTGAACGAAATCTTTTTCCGCAAACCGGACACCGGCCGCATCACCTATTACAACCCGGCCGACGTCGACATCGCCGTCGACGACAAGGGCAACCGCACCGGCGCCGTGCTGCGCGCCGACGACCTGCCGGTGGAATCCGGCGGCATCGGCACGATGTCGAAATCGAAGAACAACGGCGTCGACCCGCAGGCGCTGATCGAAACCTACGGCGCCGACATCGCCCGCTTCTACATGATGTTCACCGCGCCGCCCGAGCAGACGCTGGAATGGTCCGACGCCAGCGTCGAAGGCGCGTCGCGCTTCCTGCGCCGGGTATGGACGCTGGGCTACGAAACCGCGCAGCGCAGCGCTGTCGCGGCGCTGCCGGCGGACCTGCCGGCGCCGCTGGCCGCCGCCCGGCACGAAATTCATGCCGTGCTGAAACAGGCCAACTACGACCTCGGCCGCCACCAGTTCAACACCGTGGCCTCGGCCGCGATGAAAATGCTCAACGCGCTGGAAGGCGTGCTCAAGGGCGGCGGCACCGATGCCGCGAACGCGGTGCTGCGCGAAGGGCTTTCGGTCCTGCTGCGCGTGCTGTCGCCGATCACCCCGCACATCGCCCACCAGTTGTGGCGCAACCTCGGTTACGGCGACGACATCCTCGCCGCGCCGTGGCCCGAACCCGATCCGGCCGCCCTGGTCGAGAACGAAGTCGAGTTGGTGGTGCAGGTCAATGGCAAAAAACGCGGCGACCTGCGCGTGCCGCGCGACGCCGGCAAGGCCGCCATCGAAACCGCGGTGCTCGCCCACGCTGAGGTGCGGAAATTCATGGCCGGTCAACCCGCGAAAAAAATCATCATCGTGCCGGGACGGCTGGTGAACGTGGTGATATGAACGTGATAAGCTGAACCGCATGAAAACCCCGGCCGTCCTCGTCCTGCTGCTCTGCGCGCTGCTGCTCTCCGGCTGCGGCTTCCAGTTGCGCGGCGCAGCCAACCTGCCCTTCGACACGCTGTACGTGCAGGCACCCACCGGATCGCAGTTCGCCAACCAGTTCCGGCGCGTCGTCACCGCCGGCAGCGCGACGCGGGTGGTCGACGACCCGAAAGCCGCCGAGGCCACGCTGGTCCTGGTCCAGGAACTGCGCGAAAAAAACATCCTGTCGCTGTCGGGCACCGGCCGGGTGCGCGAATTCCAGTTGCGTTACCGGATGTCGTACCGGATGCTCGACAGAAATGCCGTGGAAACCCTGCCGGTTTCGGAAATCGTGCTGACGCGGGATTTTTCCTTCAACGACCAGGACACCCTGTCCAAGGAATCGGAAGAGGCGCTGCTGTTCCGCGACATGCAGAACGACGCCGTGCAGCAACTGGTGCGCCGGCTGCAGGCCGCGAAACCCTCGAAACCGTCCTGAGCGGCGGCCGGGCGGCGCAAGATTTTTCGTGACCGCCGCCGGCGCGATATCGTAGACTGGCGCCGCGATGAGAATCTCCACCGAGCAGTTGCCGCAGCACCTCGCCCGCGAGGTGAAACCCCTCTACACGGTGTTCGGCAGCGAGACCCTGCTCGCCCTGGAAGCCAGCGACCGCATCCGCGCGAAGGCGCGCGGCGAAGGCTACACCGAACGCGAAGTCCTCACCGCGGATTCCGGATTCAAATGGAACCAGCTCGCGCTGGCCGGCAGCGCGCAATCACTGTTCGCCTCGCGCAAGCTGCTCGAACTGCGCATCCCCACCGGCAAGCCGGGCAAGGAAGGCGGCGAAGCGCTGCAGAACTATTGCCGGGCGCTGCCGCCGGACACCGTGACCCTGATCTACGTACCGGACCTCGACTGGCGCGGCCAGAAAGCCGCCTGGTTCGAGGCGCTGACGCAGGCCGGCATCGCCGTCGAAGCGAAACCCGTGGCGCGGCGCGCGCTGCCGCAGTGGGTCGCCGGACGGCTGAAGGAGCAGGGCCAGGAAGCCGATGCCGCGACGCTCGACTTCATCGCCGACCGCGTCGAAGGCAACCTGATGGCGGCGCACCAGGAGGTGCAGAAACTCGGCCTGCTGTTCCCGAAAGGCACCATCAGCTTCGAGCAGGTCGGCACCTCGGTGCTCGACGTCGCGCGTTACGACGTGTTCAACCTCGGCGAAATCATGCTCGAGGGCGACCCGCTGCGCCTCGCGCGCGTGCTCGACGGCCTGCAGGGCGAAGGCACCGCGGCGCCGCTGGTGCTGTGGGCCTTCACCGAGGAAATCCGCGCCATCGGCAAGATCCTGACCGGCGTCAACGGCGGCAAGCCGGCGTCGATGATGCTGCGCGAGGCGCGCATCTGGGGCCCCTCGCACCAGAGCGCGATGCAGAACAACCTCAAGCGCTTCACGCTGGGCCAGGTCACCGAGGCCCTGCGCCACGCCGCGGTGATCGACCGCATGGTCAAGGGCCTGGTGCGCGGCGACGCCTGGAACGAACTGCTGCAGCTCGCGCTGCGCTTCGCCCGCAACAACCCCGGCACCGTGAAGGCGCAGCCGGGGCGGCGCGCGATGCCGGCGGCTTTCGCCGCACACCCCGCACTGTTCTAGCGCTGCCGGCGCCGCGCCAGAGGCGGGTTGCCCCCGGTTTCAGCCTTCACCCGTGTGCATCCGCACGCGCGGTTCCACCTTGAGCCAGGTCGTGCGTTTCGCACCCGCAAATCGTAGCCGGCCTGCAGGCCCAGCCAGGTTTCCGGGGAAACGCGGAAGTACTTGCCCAGCCGCAGCGCGGTGTCGGCCGTGATCGAACGCTTGCCGTTGACGATATCGCTGCATTGACCAAGGGCGGAATTCGACTCTGATACTTTTGGTCATTACAGCCAGCTTGACTGTCGTAGTCTATGGGCTACACTAGGGCATGCGTGTCGAAGAGACCGAAGTCTATCGGGCATGGATCAACGGATTGCGCGACATCAGAGGCCGTGCGCGAATACAGGTGCGCGTGGATCGTCTGGTGCACGGCAATCCCGGCCAGTATCGCAACCTGACCGGTGGCGTGTCGGAACTGAAAATAGATTTCGGCCCCGGTTACCGGGTCTACTACACGCAGCGCGGCACCCGCCTGATTTTGCTGCTGGCGGGCGGCGACAAATCGACGCAGGAACGCGACATCAAGCACGCCATCGAACTGGCGCGCAATTATCAGGAGTAAGCGACCATGGCCAAAACCAAAGCTGGCAAGGCGGTAAAAACCAAAACGATGCCCTACGACGTCGCAGCGCAACTGCGCACACCGGAGGAAATGGCCGCCTATCTGGATGCTTGGCTGGATGAAGCACCGGAAGATTCTGCAGGCATCGCACGCGCTCTGGGCGACATTGCAAGAGCCAAAGGCATGACGCTGGTGGCCAGGGAAGCCGGCCTGTCTCGTGAGAGCCTGTACCGGGCGCTCAGCGAGAACGGGAATCCGAGTTTTGATACGGTGCTGAGGGTTGCACGGGCACTGGGGGTCAAACTACATGCTGAAGCGGCATGACTTGAAAAGAAGTCGACTCCGGTACCTTTGGCGCAGCAATCTCGCGCGCCAGCGCATTGATGCTCACGCCCAGCGGTTTCATGAATTCCTCGTACAAAATCTCGCCCGGCGGAATCGGGTCAAGCAGTTTGGCTGCCATGGCATCTCCTGTGCGCGGTAATTCGCCTCCACAAAAAACAAGCTGCGCAGTTTGCGCCACGCTGCACGATGTGCTGCGGATGATCCGCCAGATGGATACGTGGGCGGCGTGGCGGGTTTGGGTTATCCGGTCATCAAGAAATGGGAAATTAAATCGAAATATATAAGTATTTGTTTTTGTTAATATTTTTATTAATTGACTGAAGGAAGAATTTGACTCTGAGTTGTCCCGGGTTGTACGGACACACTAATCAAGCGACACCATTGCGT
>CAZHJU010000073.1:0-3923 GCA_964533495.1 uncultured Bordetella sp.
GGTAGAGCGACGGACTGTTAATCCGCAGGTCCCTGGTTCGAGCCCAGGTCGGGGAGCCAGACACCGGAATAAAAAAGCCCGCAACGCTGCGGGCTTTTTTATTTCATGAAAAACAACCGGTCAGGCCATCACCCTCAGGCCTTTGCCAGAGCGTCCAGCGCTTTGTTGAACGTCCCGCTTGGGCGCATTGCCTTCGATGCTTTCTCCGCATCCGGACGATAGTACCCGCCCGCGTCCGCCGGCTTGCCCTGGACGGCGATCAGCTCGGCATTGATTTTCGCCTCGTTTTCGGCCAGCGCCTTTGCGAGCGGGGCGAACTGTGCCTGCAACTCCTTGTCCTTGGTCTGCGCGGCGAGCGCCTGGGCCCAATAGAGGGCAAGGTAGAAATGGCTGCCGCGGTTATCCAGTTCGCCAATCTTGCGCGCCGGGGACTTGTTGTTGTTGAGAATGAGGCCGGTTGCTTGGTCGAGCGTCTCTGCGAGCACCTGGGCCTTCTGGTTGTTGAACAGCCGCGCGAGGTGTTCCAGCGACGCGGCAAGCGCGAGAAATTCGCCCAGGGAATCCCAGCGCAGATAACCTTCCTGCTGGAACTGCTGCACGTGCTTCGGCGCGCTGCCGCCGGCGCCTGTCTCGAACATGCCGCCGCCGCTCATGAGCGGAACGATCGAGAGCATCTTCGCGCTTGTGCCAAGCTCCATGATGGGAAAGAGGTCGGTGAGATAGTCCCGCAGCACGTTTCCGGTTACGGAGATCGTGTCCTTGCCCGCGCGGATGCGTTCGAGCGAGAACAGCATCGCCTCCTGCGGCGCCAGAATGCGGATGTCTAAGCCGCTCGTATCGTGATCCTTCAGATAGCGCTCGACCTTGGCGATGAGGTGCGCATCGTGCGCCCGGGACTTGTCCAGCCAGAAAACGGCGGGATGGCCGGTTATGCGCGCACGGCTTACGGCGAGTTTCACCCAATCCTGCACGGGCGCGTCCTTGGTCTGGCACATGCGGAAGATGTCGCCCTGCTCCACGCTCTGCTCGATCAGGAGCTTGCCCGACTGGTCGATGACGCGGATCGTGCCGGCGCTCGGCGATTCGAACGTCTTGTCGTGCGAGCCATACTCCTCGGCCGCCTGCGCCATGAGGCCGACGTTCGACACGCTCCCCATCGTCTTCGGATCGAAAGCCCCGTTCTTTCTGCAGTCGTCGAGCACGGTCTGATACAGGCGGGCATAGGAACGGTCGGGAATGACGGCCTTGGTGTCGTGAAGCTTGCCGTCGGGCCCCCACATCTTGCCCGATTCGCGGATCATCGCGGGCATCGAGGCATCGACGATCACGTCGCTCGGAACATGGAAGTTGGTGATGCCCTTGTCGGAGTTCACCATCGCGAGCTTGGGCCTGGATTGATAGCAGGCCTCCAAATCCTTCTCGATCGCGGCCCTGGTGTCGGCAGGCAGGGAGGCAAGCTTCCCGTACAGGTCGCCGATCCCGTTGTTCGGGTTGAATCCTATCTGCTTGAGCGTGGCCGCGTGTTTTTCCAGGACGTCCTTGTAATAGATCGATACCGCGTGGCCGAAGATGATGGGATCGGAGATCTTCATCATCGTGGTCTTGACGTGCAGCGAGAAGAGCAGGCCCTTCTTTCCCGCGTCCTCGATTTCATGCTCGAAGAACGCGCGCAGCTTGCGGCAGTTCATCACGCCCGCGTCGATCACCTCCCCGGCCTTGAGCGGAAAATTGTCCCTGAGGGTTACCGTCTTTTTGTCGGCACCGTGAAATTCGATCCGGATGCTGCAGGGCTCGCTGACCGTGACGGCCTTCTCGCTGCCGAAGAAATCGCCCTCGTTCATGTGCGCGACATGCGTCTTGGAGTCCTTGCCGAATGCGCCCATGCGATGCGGGTGATTTCTCGCATACTGCTTGACCGAAGCCGCCGCGCGACGATCCGAATTGCCTTCGCGAAGCACCGGATTGACCGCGCTGCCCAGCACTTTCCCGTAGCGCGCCTTGATTGCCTTCTCGGCGTCGTTCTTCGGGCTGTCGGGGTAATCGGGAACCTTGTAGCCTTTGGACTGAAGCTCCTTGATCGCGCCTTTGAGCTGAGGCACCGAGGCGCTGATGTTGGGAAGCTTGATGATGATCGCGTCGGGACTTTGGGTCAGCTTGCCGAGCGCGGTCAATTCGTCGGGGATGCGCTGGCCCTGCTCAAGATTCTCTGGAAAATTCGCGATGATCCTTCCGGACAGGGAGATGTCGCGCAGCTCCACGGCAATTCCGGCGGTCGCGGTGAACGCTTTCACAATGGGAACAAGCGAGAACGCTGCCAACGCCGGCGCTTCGTCGACAACGGTGAACATGATCTTGGGGCTGGTCATACCTTCTCTCCATTCAACTGGGATTGAACCGACTCTTTACCGCGTCCCGTTCATCGGGCCGGAACGGCGGGATCGGCTATTGACGGCGGCCATTATAAACAACGCGGCGGCAAATCTCACGCTTTTCACCATTGGCCCGAGTGGCCGGACGGCAAGTTTACCGATGCCGAACGCAAGCGGTCACCGGCGCAACGCAGCTGCGCCGGAATGAAAAAGCCCGCAGCGCGCGGGCTCTTTTGTTTCATGGAAAAACCGGTCAGGCCGTCGCCGTCACCGCTCCAATGGCCGCGAACAGGTTGGCCACGGTTTCCCGCGGGATGTTGCGGGTGATGAAGACGATGCGCGTCGAATGGTCGTCGCTGGGCCAGGTCGCAAGTTCCACCGGCGGATGGAACAGGTGCTGCACGCCCTGCACCACCATCGGCCCCTGGTGCCCGGCGACGTTGACCAGGCCCTTGACCCGCAGCATGTCGGAACCGCGCAGCGCGCCCAGCACCTCCATGGTCTGGGAAAACGAGGCCCAGCTCATCGGTTCGCCGAAACGCAGGCAGAACGACTTCACGGTCTCGTCATGGCGGTGGTGATCGCCGTGCTCGTCGGGTTCCCCCATCCAGCGCTCGATGTCGGCAAGTTTGGCCTTGGTGTTGCGCAGGCCGACGTCGATCAGGAAAGCCAGCTCGATTTCGCCGTTGACGGCGCGGCGGATCGGCGCCTGCGGGTTGAGCGCCTGCAATTTCGCCTCCAGCTGCGCCGTGGTCTCCTCGCCCGCCAGGTCGGACTTGGTGATGACGATGCGGTCGGCCAGCGCCGCCTGCTTCACCGGCTCCTGCATGGTTTCGAGCTGTTCGAGGCCGTTGACGGCATCGGCCAGGGCGACCACGCAGTCGAGGCGGTAGTTCGCCAGCAGCATGTCGTCGGTCATCAGCGTCTGCATGACCGGCGCCGGATCGGCAAGGCCGGTGGTTTCGATGATGACCCGGTCGAAATCGATGATGTCGCCGTTGCGCCGCTTCACGTACAGGTCGCGCAGCGTTTCCTGCAGGTCGCCCCGCAGCACGCAGCACAGGCAGCCGTTGTTCAGCAGCATCATCTGCTCGGAGGACACCTCGACCAGGTCGTTGTCGATCGCCTGCTCGCCGAACTCGTTGACGATCACCGCGACCCGGTTCATGTCCGGGCGCCTGAGCAGCTTGTTGATCAGCGTGGTCTTGCCGCTGCCGAGGAACCCGGTGACGACGCTGACCGGGAATCTCCCCGATAGTGCATCCGGCATTGTTCCGCCCTTCCCCGTCAGGCGTCCATCTCGATGATGTAGAGGCCGCCGGCAAACCGGTCGACCGTGTAGATCAGGCCGTTTTCGTCGACCCACACGTCGTTGATCTGGATCGAGCCCTTCGGCGACAGCTTCGGCGCGCCCGGCACGTAGTAGGCGATCTCCTGCGGCTGGTACGGGTTCGAGGTATCGAACGCGCGCACGCCGCCGTTGAAGAAGGTGCCGACGATGATGCTGTTGGAACGGAACGACGCCGGGCCCGGCAGGTTTTCGTGGATGTGGTG
>CAZHJU010000074.1:0-3855 GCA_964533495.1 uncultured Bordetella sp.
TCGGACAAGTCGGGCAGTGTGCGGTTAGTCTGGTTTAACCAGCCGTACCGTGCCGGGGCGCTTAAAGACGGTCAGGAATATTTTGTTACCGGCAAACTAGAGCTGGCGGCCGGACGGTTTGCTATCCAGAACCCCAGCATAGAGCTAGTCAGCGACCTGCCGGTACACACGGCCCGTATCGTGCCGGTATACCGTGAGAGCAAGGGCGTGCCGGCCAGGCTGATCCGCAAAAGTATGGCCGAGGCGGTCAAATATACGGCTATGTTGCCCGAAATTCTGCCCGCGGAGGTTACGAAAGCGCGCAAACTGCTCGCGTACGGCGATGCTATCCGTCGGCTGCATTTTCCGGACTCGTCCGCTGATTTGGATGCCGCCAGGCGCACGATGTCGTTTATTGAAGTGTTCGAGCTGATGCTGGCCTCGAAAATTCTAAAAAACGAGATTGCCAGCGAACCCGCCCCAGCAGTAGCGTTTGACGAAAAGCTAGCCAAAAAATTCGTCTCTACGCTGCCGTTCAAACTGACTGACGCCCAGCGTGGGGCTGCCTGGGCAATCCTTCAAGATATAGAAAAGACAACGCCTGCCAACAGACTGCTGGAGGGCGATGTGGGCAGCGGCAAAACGGTTGTGGCGGCGCTGGCGGCTATCATGGCTATTCAAGCGGGCTACCAGGCGGCGCTGCTGGCGCCGACGGAGCTGCTGGCGCGCCAGCATGCTGACAGTATTTCGGAACTGTTAAAACCACTCAAAATGGACGGTGTCGTCGGGCTGCTGGTGGGCAGCCTCAAACCGGCCGCCAAAAAACGCGCCCAGGCGGCGCTGGCCGATGGCAAGATCCGCCTGGCTGTAGGTACCCACGCGCTCCTGCAGGGACTGCCCCTGCAAAATCTGGGATTGGTGATTGTGGACGAGCAGCACCGTTTTGGCGTCGAACAGCGCAAGGAGTTATTAAAGCAAAACGGCAAGGTTCCGCACGTGCTCAGTATGACGGCCACGCCAATTCCGCGCAGCCTGGCGCTGACGCTGTATGGAGAGCTCGATATCTCGCGCCTGGACGCGCTGCCACCCGGTCGCAAACCAATCAAAACAACCATCGTGTCGCCCAATAGCAGGGACAAGATGGAGGACCATATCCGCGCCGAAACTGGTAACGGACGCCAGGTTTACGTGGTCTGTCCCGTGATTACCGAGGATAACAAGCTGCAAGCAGCCAGCGCTGAAGCCACGTATAAGCGCCTGAGCCAAAAGGCGTTTAAAGACAAACGGGTCGCCCTGTTACACGGCAAGCTCAAAAACGACGAAAAGATAGCGGTAATGCGGGATTTTGTCGCCGGCAAGACGGATATTCTAGTAGCTACCACTGTTATAGAAGTGGGGGTAAACGTACCCAACGCCACTGTGATGGTTATAGAGGGTGCCGATAGATTCGGCCTGGCCCAGATGCACCAGTTGCGCGGCCGGGTAGGCAGAAGCTCTGACCAGGCCTATTGCTACGTGGTGCCAAGTGACAGCAAGGCGCCAAGCAAGCGGCTGCGGGCTTTTAGCCAGCTGAGCGACGGGTTCCGTCTGGCCGAGCTGGATCTGGAACTGCGCGGCCCGGGCGCTATCTACGGTACACTGCAGCACGGCGACCTGGACTTACGCTTCGCTAGCCTAACTGATACTAAGCTGCTGGCCGAGGCACGCCGCGCGGTGAATGATTTTGTCAGTGATGACGCGCGGCTAGACGACTACCCCGAACTAAAATCACGTGTCCGTTTGGCCCAAGCCGTCATAACTCTGAACTGACGCTAGACCCAAGTAAGGGCTTTTTGCTTTGATGGACTATAATAAAGACAAATGTACTCAGGCTTTGCCGTAACTAAATATTCAGGGCGTCTTATTGGCGCGCACCAGCATATCGACCGTATTGCCCGGCGGCAGCTTAAAGAGCTGCTGCCAGATAACGCCAAGTTTCCAGGGATAAGAAGCATCCTGCGTTTCGAGGGCAAGGGCGGCCCTGACGGCATAAAGCTAAAGAGTCCGGCCCATAACGAACCCTGGCACTATCTGGATCCGCTGGGCGGTGAGAATACCGAATTTCTTAAGATTATAGATACGCATTATCTGGAACTGGTAGAAAACCTTCGAAAAAACAATCAAGAACGGGCGGCGTTTGAGGCGGCTTGGCTGGCCCACGCGGTGGTCGATGGCCTTACCCCCGCGCACCATTATCCGTACGAAGAAACCATAGAGGTACTGCGCGAGGGCCGCGGCAAAGAAAGCCGCACGACCTACAAGGAAAAGCTACTGTTCACGGGCGACACTATCGGCAAAACTATAGGTAACACCTACAAGGTTTACGGCCCAAAAGGTTTATTTACGTCCCATCATACGTTTGAGTTCGGCGTCATGCTGTTGCTTAGGCCGCTGCGCCTGCCGGATGCTAAGCCAAGCCAAAAGGACATTGACGAACTAGAGCAAAAAGGCAGGTTGGAATTTTTTATGCACCGGGCGCGCGAAGTCGCAGTTATGGATCTGTACGAAACATACCTAAGCGACGGCTGGACGCCAAAACTAAGCAATAAGATTCGTCATGGCCTGGCGCCAACTATGGTCAGGACAGTAACAGTTATGTGGTTCAGCGCCGCTAGGGAGGCGGGGTTATGAGTCCCGTAGTGAGCCTCCAAGTCGCTCCGCGAAAGACACTAGATATCACTAGGCTTTATTTGGAAAACTCACGTCTTGTTTGGTACAGTGCAGTTTACCGAAGGTCTTGGAGGTCTACTACGGGATGAGGATAATCGCTGGTTCCTTGAGTGGGCGCAACTTTGAGTCTGTGCTAGGCCATCGCACCCACCCGATGAGCGAAAAAATCCGCGGCGCGCTGTTTAACGCCCTTGGCGATATCGAAGGACTGACCGTTTTGGATGCTTACGCTGGTACCGGCGCGCTTAGTTTTGAGGCCGTTAGCCGGGGCGCTGCCAGCGCGGTTGCTATAGAGCTGGACCAGGCCGCCAGCCAGACAGTCAAGAAGAACATCGAACTCTTAGGTTTGGGCGACAAGGTGTCTGCTACCCGTGCGGCCGTTAAAAGCTGGAGCCGGCGCCACCAGAACACGCAGTTTGACATTGTGCTACTGGACCCGCCGTATGACAACTTTGACCCTAAAGACCTGCTAAACCTGCGTAAGCACGCTCGGAAGGGCGGTCTGATCGTGCTGTCTCTGCCCCCAAATACGGGTTTTAGATTCGGCGAGAGTCAGCAGGAGTTGCTGGCGCGCAAGAACTACGGCGATGCCGAACTATTTTTCTACCGGCAACTCTAGCGAGTTAGAAACTAGAAAACAGGAATTAGTAAATAGTAAAACCTCATTACCTGCTTGCCGCCCCATAACTCTCAAACCACAATTACTTAGTTCTTAGTTCTTAGTTCTTAGTTCTTAGTTCTTAGTTTTTGTATCTCATAAAAACGCAGTGCCAGCGCCAGGCCGTAAAGTACGGATAGAATCGTCCCGGCAATCTGTCCAATAAGGCCGAATGAGCTAAACAGGCTGAATAGCAGCATCACGCCGATAACGCTGTAGATGGGCCACTTGTATTGCTTTGAGTCTCTGGCCGAGCGCCGCATAGCGTCCAGTATGCCGTGCTTGTCCTCTAGCAGGTAGTACGGCGACAGTATAAAACACCTCAGGAAAATAATGCCGGGTATGACAAAAGCCACAAAACCCAGGCCGATAACCGCGATCATAATCAAAAGCAGCCCAAGCAGCTGCCAGTAGTGCTTTAGGCCGCCCGCGGCCGCTTGCCTCAGCGTTATGCTGCCTTTTTTGGCCGCGGTCAATTGCGCGAATGTCAGTAACGGGTAAAACAGCAG
>CAZHJU010000075.1:0-3706 GCA_964533495.1 uncultured Bordetella sp.
GAGGTCATCGTGCGCCAGATGCTGCGCCGCGTGCATATCGTCGATGCCGGCGTCACGCGTTTCATCACCGGGGAACAGCTCGAGCGCGCGGAAGTGCTGGAAGAAAACGAGCGCATCGAGGCCGAGGGCAAGGCGCCCGCGCAATACGAGTATGTGCTGCTGGGGATCACCAAGGCCTCGCTGTCCACGGATTCGTTCATTTCCGCGGCCTCGTTCCAGGAAACCACCCGCGTGCTCACGGAGGCGGCGATCATGGGCAAGCGCGACGAACTGCGCGGCCTGAAGGAAAACGTGATCGTCGGCCGGCTGATTCCCGCGGGCACGGGTCTCGCTTACCACCGCGTCCGCCGCAAGCAGGCGGCCCAGGCCGAACTGGATCAGGCGGCTGCCGAAGCCGCCATTCCGGCCGCGCCGGAAGGCGAAGAGCAGGTTGCTTGACAGCAATGATTCGACCCCATAAAATCGATAGTCTTTTTTGGGTGAGGTGCGACCCTAATTTTCGCGCAGCGCTCCTGCGGTAAAAAGTCCGGGACGGCGGAAACGCCGTCCCCGCATTTTTTGGGGCCGTGGCCTTAAGGATTGCCGTCACGTAGCAGGTGGAGTTCGCAGTAAACGGAATATTGTCGTAACTAATTGAGAAACAAGGAAAAATGCCGACCGTAAACCAACTGGTGCGCAAACCCCGGGAAGCGCCCCGCACAAAAAGCAAGGTGCCGGCGCTGGCGGGCAGTCCGCAAAAACGCGGCGTGTGCACGCGCGTCTACACGACAACCCCCAAAAAGCCGAATTCGGCGCTGCGCAAGGTGGCCAAGGTCCGGCTGACCAACGGTTTCGAGGTCATCGGCTACATCGGCGGTGAAGGGCATAACCTGCAGGAGCACTCGGTTGTGCTGATTCGCGGCGGCCGGGTCAAGGACCTGCCTGGCGTGCGCTACCACATCGTGCGCGGCAGCCTGGATACCGCGGGCGTCAAGGACCGCAAACAGAGCCGCTCGAAGTACGGCGCGAAACGCGCCAAGGCCGCTTGATAGGGGATCAGGGAAATGCCACGTCGTAGAGAAGTGCCCAAACGCGAAGTTCTGCCGGATCCGAAATTCGGCAGCTCGGACGTATCCAAGTTCATCAACGTGCTGATGACCAGCGGCAAGAAGTCGGTTGCGGAGCGCATCATGTACGGCGCACTGGAGCAGATCAGCAAGAAAAGCGGCAAGGATGCGCTGGAGGTCTTCAACCAGGCGGTGAACAACGTCAAGCCGATGGTGGAAGTCAAGAGCCGCCGCGTGGGTGGTGCCAATTACCAGGTGCCGGTCGAGGTGCGTTCGGTGCGCAGGATGGCGCTCGCGATGCGCTGGCTGCGCGATGCGGCCCGCGGTCGCGGCGAGAAGTCCATGGGCGCCCGGCTTGCCGGTGAACTGGCGGAGGCGGCCGAGGGTCGCGGCGGCGCCATGAAAAAACGTGAAGAAGTGCATCGTATGGCGGAAGCCAACAAGGCCTTCTCGCATTACCGGTTCTGATGCCGGCGGCTGAAGGGTAACGAACGTGCCACGTAAGACACCAATCGAACGCTATCGTAACATCGGGATTTCCGCGCACATCGATGCGGGGAAAACCACGACGACCGAGCGCGTGCTGTTCTACACCGGCGTCAACCACAAGATCGGCGAGGTGCACGACGGCGCCGCGACGATGGACTGGATGGAGCAGGAGCAGGAGCGCGGTATCACCATCACTTCCGCGGCGACCACCTGTTACTGGCGTGGCATGGGCTCGAACTATCCCGAGCACCGCGTCAACATCATCGATACTCCGGGACACGTCGATTTCACGATCGAGGTCGAGCGCTCGATGCGCGTGCTGGATGGCGCCTGCATGGTGTATTGCGCGGTCGGCGGCGTGCAGCCCCAGTCCGAGACGGTGTGGCGCCAGGCGAACAAGTACCGCGTTCCCCGGCTGGCGTTCGTCAACAAGATGGACCGCACGGGCGCAAATTTCTTCCGGGTGCACGACCAGATGCGGTCGCGCCTCAAGGCCAATCCGATCCCGATCCAGGTTCCCATCGGCGGCGAAGAGAATTTCCGCGGTGTCGTCGACCTGATCAAGATGAAGGCCGTGATCTGGGACGAGGCTTCGCAGGGCATCAAGTTCGAATACGCCGATGTGCCGGCGGAGCTTGCCGAAGTGGCCGCCGAATGGCGCGGGAAGATGCTCGAGGCCGCGGCGGAGGCCAGCGAAGATCTGATGAACAAGTATCTCGAGACGGGCGACCTGTCGGAGGAAGATCTGAAGCAGGGACTTCGCCAGCGCACGATCGCCGGCGAGATTGTGCCGATGCTGTGCGGCTCCGCGTTCAAGAACAAGGGTGTTCAGGCGATGCTGGACGCCGTCATTGACTACCTGCCGTCGCCGGTCGACATCCCGCCGGTAAAAGGCATTCTGGAGAACGAGCAGGAAGGCTCGCGCAAGGCCGAGGACAGCGAGCCGTTTTCGGCGCTGGCCTTCAAGATCATGACCGATCCGTTTGTTGGTCAGCTGACCTTCATCCGCGTTTATTCTGGCATCCTGAATTCGGGCGATACCGTCTATAACGCGGTCAAGCAGCGCAAGGAGCGCATCGGCCGCATCCTGCTGATGCATGCCAACCAGCGCGAAGAGATCAAGGAAATCTGCGCAGGCGACATCGTCGCAGCCGTGGGGCTCAAGGACGTGGTTACTGGCGACACCCTTTGTGATCCGTCCAAGATCATTACCCTGGAGCGGATGGTGTTCCCCGAGCCGGTGATTCACGTCGCCGTGGAGCCGAAAACCAAGGCCGATCAGGAAAAAATGGGCATCGCGCTCAACCGGCTGGCACAGGAAGATCCTTCGTTCCGGGTTCGCACGGACGAGGAATCCGGCCAGACCATCATTTCGGGCATGGGCGAGCTCCACCTCGAAATCATCGTCGACCGCATGAAGCGCGAGTTCAGCGTGGAGGCCAATGTCGGCGCGCCGCAGGTGGCCTATCGCGAGACGATCCGCAAGCCCTGCGACAAGGTCGAAGGCAAGTTCGTCAAGCAGTCGGGCGGTCGCGGCCAGTACGGTCACGTGTGGTTGAAGGTGGAGCCGAACGAAACCGGCAAAGGCTACGAATTCGTCGATGCCATCAAGGGCGGCTCTGTGCCGCGGGAGTACATCCCCGCAGTGCAAAAGGGCATTCTGGAGGCGATTCCTTCGGGCGTGCTGGCGGGATTCCCGGTGGTGGACGTCAAGGTCACGCTGTTCGACGGTTCGTACCACGAAGTCGATTCGAACGAAAACGCGTTCAAGATGGCCGGTCTGATGGCGTTCAAGGAAGGCCTGCGCCGCGCCAATCCGGCATTGCTCGAGCCGATCATGGCGGTCGAGGTGGAAACCCCGGAAGACTTCACCGGCAACGTCATGGGCGATCTGAGCTCCCGTCGCGGCGTCATCCAGGGCATGGACGACATGCCCGGCGGCGGCAAGACGCTGAAGGCCGAAGTGCCGCTGAAAGAGATGTTCGGTTATTCGACGTCCCTGCGGTCGCTGACCCAGGGGCGCGCGACCTACACGATGGAATTCAAGCATTATTCGGAAGCGCCTCGCAACATCGCCGACGAAATCATCAACAAGCAATCCGGCAAAGACGAAAAGAAATAAGGGAACATCATCATGGCCAAGGGTAAATTTGAGCGTACGAAGCCGCACG
>CAZHJU010000076.1:0-863 GCA_964533495.1 uncultured Bordetella sp.
CAACGGTGCGGCCACCCTCACGGATAGCGAAGCCGAGGCCCTCTTCCATAGCGATCGGCTGAATGAGGTCAACCTTCATGTCAGTCGTGTCACCAGGCATAACCATCTCGGTGCCCTCAGGCAGCGTGATAACACCGGTCACGTCAGTGGTACGGAAGTAGAACTGCGGACGGTAGTTCGTGTAGAACGGGTTGTGACGGCCACCCTCTTCCTTTGAAAGGATGTAGGCGGTGCCTTCGAACTCGGTGTGCGGGGTAACCGAACCGGGTGCAACGATAACCTGGCCACGCTCAACGTCTTCACGCTTGGTACCGCGAAGCAGCAGACCACAGTTCTCGCCGGCCCATGCCTCGTCGAGCTGCTTGTGGAACATCTCGATACCGGTCACGGTGGTCTTCTGCGTCGGACGCAGACCAACGATCTCGATTTCCGAGTTGATCTTCAGCGTGCCACGCTCGGCGCGACCCGTAACAACGGTGCCACGACCGGTGATGGTGAACACGTCTTCAACCGGCATAAGGAACGGCTTGTCGCGGTCACGCTCGGGGTCTGGAACCGAGTTGTCAACAGCTTCCATGAGCTCAAGGATCGACTTGGTCCACTCGGGGTCACCCTCGAGAGCCTTCAGAGCCGAAACGCGAACAACCGGAGCGTCTTCGTCGAAGCCCTGCGAAGCAAGAAGCTCGCGAACCTCAAGCTCAACGAGCTCAAGGATTTCTTCGTCGTCAACTGCGTCGCTCTTGTTGAGAGCTGCAAGCAGGTAAGGAACACCAACCTGCTTTGCGAGCAGAACGTGCTCACGGGTCTGAGCCATCGGGCCGTCGGTAGCAGCAACCACGAGGATTGCGCCGTCCATCTGAGCG
>CAZHJU010000076.1:873-3250 GCA_964533495.1 uncultured Bordetella sp.
CGTAGTGGCGCTTGGGGGTCTCGTACTCGATGTGCGAGATGTTGATCGTAATACCGCGCTGGCGCTCTTCCGGTGCCGAGTCAATCGACGCGAAGTCGCGCTGCTGGTTGGTGTCGCTGGGGTACGTGTCAGCAAGCACCTTCGAGATTGCTGCCGAAAGGGTCGTCTTACCGTGGTCGACGTGCCCGATTGTTCCGATGTTTACGTGCGGCTTGGTCCGCTCGAACTTGGCCTTGGCCACTTGGTCCTCCTCAGGACGGTCATGCAAAAACTCGCGACCGCGGATGCGAACGCTTCTTCTGCGAGGTTGTTTCTCAGTCTAACTGAGATGTGATCTTGATTTATGTGAAGTTATATGTGGTCCGGTCGGATGCCTCGCGGCATCCGACCAGACCAGGGCTATTCGCCCTTGGCTTTTTGTACGATTTCGTCAGCCACAGCACGAGGTACTTCAGAGTAGCTGTCGAACTCCATCGAGTAAACCGCACGACCCGAAGTCTTCGAGCGCAAGTCACCGATGTAACCGAACATCTCTGACAGTGGCACCTGAGCGCGCACGATCTTGATGCCCGCACCGTCTTCCATCGACTGGATCTGGCCACGGCGGCTGTTGAGGTCACCGATGACGTCACCCATGTACTCCTCAGGAGTACGAACTTCGACGGCCATCAGCGGCTCGAGAAGCACCGGGTTGGCGCGCTTGATTGCCTCACGGAAACCCATTGCGCCGGCGATCTTGAACGCCATTTCTGACGAGTCAACATCGTGGCTTGCACCATCGAGCAGAATCGCCTTGACACCAACAACTGGGTAACCCGCGAGCGGGCCAGCAGCCATGGAGTCTTGGAAACCCTGGTTGGTCGGCTCGATGTACTCGCGCGGAATACGACCACCGGTAACCGAGTTCTGGAACTCGTAGGTCGTGTCAGGAGTTACCTCGAGCGGTTCAAGCGTGAACTGAATCTTGGCGAACTGACCCGAACCACCGGTCTGCTTCTTGTGCGTGTAATCGTGCTTCTCAACAGCCTTGCGGATGGTCTCGCGGTAGGCAACCTGCGGCTTACCAACGTTTGCCTCAACCTTGAATTCGCGCTTCATGCGGTCAACAAGAATGTCGAGGTGCAACTCACCCATACCCTTGATGGTCGTCTGACCAGTCTCGGGGTTGAGTTCGGTGCGGAACGTGGGGTCTTCTTCAGCGAGCTTCTGAATAGCAGTACCAAGCTTTTCTTGGTCAGCCTTGGTCTTCGGCTCGATTGCAACCTCAATAACCGGCTCGGGGAACGTCATCGACTCAAGAACGACAGGAGCGTTGATGTCAGCGAGGGTGTCACCGGTTGTGGTGTCTTTCAGGCCGATAACAGCGTAGATGTTACCCGCGGTGAGCTTGTCGACCGGGTTTTCTTTGTTGGCGTGCATCTGGAAGATCTTTCCGATGCGCTCCTTCTTCCCCTTGGTCGAGTTGATGACCTGCGAGCCCGACTCAAGCTCACCCGAGTACACGCGAACGTAGGTCAAACGACCGAAGAACGGGTGAACGGCGATCTTGAACGCGAGAGCTGCGAACGGGTCGGATGCGTCAGCGTGACGCTCGATGATCTTCTCTTCGTCTTTCGGGTCGTGCGCCTCAATGGCGGGCACGTCGAGCGGCGAAGGCAAGTAGTCAACAACAGCGTCGAGCATCGGCTGAACACCACGGTTCTTGAACGCCGAACCACAAAGTACCGGGTAGTACTCGCTCGCGATCGTGAGCTTGCGGATGGCACCCTTGATCTCTTCGATCGAAAGCTCGGCACCCTCGAAGAACTTCTCCATGAGCGCGTCGTCGGTTTCCGCAACAACCTCAAGCAGTGCGTGACGGTACTCGGCTGCCTTGTCTTTCAGGTCGGCCGGAATCTCTTGAACCTCGTAGTTCGAGCCAAGAGTAACGTCACCCTTTGCGTCACCAGCCCAAACCAGTGCGCGCATTTCAACGAGGTCAACAACACCGATGAAGTCGTTTTCAGCACCGATCGGCAACTGGATAACCAGCGGCTTGGCACCGAGACGGTTGACGATCGTGTCTACCGTGAAGTAGAAGTCAGCGCCGAGCTTGTCCATCTTGTTGACGAAGCAAATACGCGGAACGTCGTACTTGTCAGCCTGACGCCAAACGGTCTCTGACTGCGGCTCAACACCCTCTTTACCGTCGAAGACAGCAACAGCGCCGTCGAGCACGCGAAGCGAACGCTCAACCTCAACCGTGAAGTCAACGTGGCCCGGGGTGTCAATGATGTTGACCTGGTTACCGTTCCAGAAGCACGTCACAGCGGCCGACGTAATCGTGATGCCGCGCTCTTTTTCCTGCTCCATCCAGTCGGTGGTCGAGGCACCATCG
>CAZHJU010000077.1:0-1163 GCA_964533495.1 uncultured Bordetella sp.
CTTGGACACGTCCTTGAACTCGATCACGCTGTCGCCGAGGCGGTCGGCCACCGGGATGAAGATTTCCTGGGTTTCGTTGCGCTTCTGGTAGTCGTAGGACAACAGTTCTTCGAAGCGCGCGATCCGCGCCTTCGATTTCGCCTGGCGGCCCTTCGGATTCTGGCGCACCCACTCCAGTTCCTTCTGCAGCGCCTTCTGCCGCGCCGATTCGGTCGCCTCTTCCTGCTTCAGGCGCTCCTCCTTCTGTTCCAGCCAGGAACTGTAGTTGCCCTTCCACGGAATGCCGTGGCCGCGGTCGAGTTCGAGAATCCACTCGGCGGCGTTGTCGAGGAAGTAGCGGTCGTGGGTCACCGCGACGACGGTGCCGGGGAAGCGGTGCAGGAACTGCTCCAGCCAGTCCACGCTTTCGGCGTCGAGGTGGTTGGTCGGTTCGTCGAGCAGCAGCATGTCGGGCTTGGACAGCAGCAGCCGGCACAGCGCGACGCGGCGCTTCTCGCCGCCGGACAGGTTGGCGATTTTCGCGTCCCAAGGCGGCAGGCGCAGCGCATCGGCGGCGATTTCAAGCTGGTGCCCGGTGTCGGAGCCGGCGTTGGCGAGCAGCGCCTCGTACTTGGCCTGCTCGGCGGCGAGCTTGTCGAAGTCGGCATCGGGCTCGGCGTAGGCGGCGTAGATTTCATCGAGCTTCTTCTGCGCGTTGAACACCTCGCCCAGCCCTTCCTCGACGGCCTCGCGCACGGTCTGTTCCGGATTCAGCTGCGGCTCCTGCGGCAGGAACCCGATGTTCAGGTTCGGCATCGGCGTCGCCTCGCCGTCGAACTCCCTGTCGACGCCGGCCATGATTTTCAGCAGGCTGGATTTGCCCGAGCCGTTCAGGCCGAGCACGCCGATCTTGGCGCCGGGAAAAAACGACAGCGAAATGTCCTTGAGGATGACGCGCTTGGGCGGGACGACGCGGCTCACCCGGTTCATCGTGAATACGTACTGGGCCATGTTGCGGAATTCCGGAAAAAAGTTGCGAAAGACCGCGAGGATAGCCGAAAACGGCGGAGCACCGGGCATGCGCGCGCAAGTCGTGGATAATGCGGGCTTTCCCGCGCATCATTCCTTCAACCTCTTTACGGATCGACCCGCATGTCCATCGTCAGCCCCTGGCTCACCCTCGG
>CAZHJU010000077.1:1173-3204 GCA_964533495.1 uncultured Bordetella sp.
AAAAAACGACAGTGAAATGTCCTTCAGAATGACGCGCTTGGGCGGGACGACGCGGCTCACCCGGTTCATCGTAAATACATACTGGGCCATGTTGCGGATTTCTTGAAAAAGTTGAAGAAAGCGGAACCGCGAGGATAGCCCAAACCGGCCGCTATGGGAGGACGGCGGCGCATTGATGGATAATGCATCCTGAAAATACTTCTCATCACACCACCGCACAGGGAGTTTCTGCAATGAGCATCGTCAGTCCATGGCTGCACCTCGGTTACGTCATCCCGCACCTCTACACCGACATGGACGCCTACCAGTTCTACCGCGTCGCGCCGGACGGCATGATGCTGGTGACCACCGGACTCAATCTGAAGGAATACAGCCTCGCCGCGGTCGAAACCGAGCTGCCGGCGCTGTGGCAGGCGCTGGACCGGCTGAAGCACAAAAAGGTGGACCGCATCGCGCTGAGCGGCGTGCCGGTGGCCTCGGTGCTGGGCCGCAAGAAGATGCGCGAAATCCTCGACGAGGGCGCGCAGCGCACCGGCCTCGCCTTCGACACCGACCTCGAAGCCCACATCGCCACGCTGCAGCATTTCGGCGTTACGAAGCTCGCGCTGGCCACGCGCTGGCCCGAACACGTCAACACCGCGCTGTCGAACTACCTGAAGGAAGCCGGCATCGAGGTCGTGTCGCTACGCGCCCAGGGCCGCTCGCTGGACCAGAACAAAGTGTCGAGCCCGCTGGCCGACCACGAACTCGCGCTCGAACTCGGCCGCGCCGCCCTCGCCGCCGCCCCCGAAGCCCAGGCCCTGCTGCTGCCCGGCGGCCTGTGGTTCGCCATCCACGCCGTGCCCATCCTCGAAGCCGAGTTCGGCAAGCCGGTACTGCTGAACATCACCTCGACCACGCGCACGGCGCTGGCTGCGGCGCCGCAGCCCTTGAAGGTCAAGCCGGATGCGAAGTGGGGGAAGGTGATGGCGGGCTGTTAGCCGTAACCGACACCGTCATTCCGGCGCAAGCCGGAATCCAGGCTTTTACCGAGAACGGCAAGCGCCGTTTGCTGGATGCCGGCTTGCGCCGGCATGACGATCAAGGATAGCCACGCTTGTGAAGGATACAGAAATGGATAAGGAACATTTCAACCAGCTGGTCAAAGGCATAAAAGCCATGAAGCGACATCTCGCTGATAAACCAGTGCGCGGCGCCCGATGCACCAAATTTCCTGCGCCGGGCATACGATCATCTGCGAAACCGGCACCGCAGGCCAAAACTTTCCGTTCGGTGCAGGACTAGCTTTCCGCAGCCACAGCCTTTTGCAAGGCTTCGGTCGCCCACTGGTTCAGGCTCTTCCCGCGGGACTGCGCGACAATCAATGCCTTGCTGTGCACCTCCGGCGGGACCCTCAGCAGCAATTTTCCAGAGGCCGGTTTTTCAGGCGTGATGTCCTGTGACTTGCAGTCGTCGAGGTAATCATCCATCGCCGCCTTGAACTGGCTGCGCAGCTCCGTGACAGTTTTGCCGTGGAAACTGATCATGCTGCGCAGACCCAGCACCCGGCCGACGAACAGGTTATCCCGTTCGTCAAACTCGATTCGCGCGGAATATCCGGCGTAACTCATGGTGTTCATGGCTTTACTCCTGCTCGTTCAAACAACTCCCGCGCTTCCTCGACCTGATAACGCTTGGCTTCCTTGCCCGGATGCGGCCGGTGACAGCGCCACTCATGCCCTTGCAGGGCAATTTTGACCCGGGAGCCCTCGTGTTCAACCACTGTTCACCCAAGCGCCTTCACCAAGGACTCGATGTCAGAAAACGCGATCGAGGCCGGGGTGGGTCGCGTGAAGACCGCGAGTAGCGTTTTGCGGTGTTTGGAATTCACCGAGGGAAAGCTATCGTAAAGTGATATCACCAGCAAGGGGCACTGCCGGACGGCATGTTGCCGCGACCCTCGTTAACGTTTGGCGTAGCCAACGCTTGAATAAATCGACTCTGAGTTGTCCCGGGTTGTACGGACACACTAATCAAGCGACACCATTGCGT
>CAZHJU010000078.1:0-3121 GCA_964533495.1 uncultured Bordetella sp.
TCGCCGGTGATGCTCATCAGCCCGCCCATGCCCTGCACCATGAAATCGTAGCCGGCGCGGTCCTTCAGCGGGCCGTCCTGGCCGAAGCCGGTGATCGAGCAGTAGACCAGCCGCGGGTTGAGCGCGGACAGGGTTTCGTAGTCCAGGCCGTAACGCTTCAGGTCGCCGACCTTGTAGTTCTCGAGCAGGATGTCGGCCCGCTGCGCGAGTTCGCGGGCGACCGCCTGGCCTTCGGGCCTGGCGATGTCCAGCGTGACCGATTGCTTGCCGCGGTTGGCGCAGAGGTAGTAGGCGGACTCCGCGGTGTCGCGGCCGTCGCGATCCTTCAGGAAGGGCGGCCCCCAGGCGCGGGTGTCGTCGCCCTTGCCGGGGCGCTCGATCTTGATCACTTCGGCGCCGAGGTCGGCCAAGGCCTGGCCGCACCAGGGGCCGGCGAGGATGCGGCTCATGTCGAGCACGCGCAAGCCCGACAGCGGCCTGTTCATGGGCGTTTCGCGGCCTCGATCAGCCGGTAGACGCCGGTATGGTCCGTGCCCGCGGGCAGCTGCGTTTCGGCGGCCGTCCAGAATGCCGCGCAGTGGCGGGCAAGGTCGGACTGGGTGCCCGTCGATTCGACCACTTCCAGCGCGGTGCGCACGTCTTTCGCCATCAGGCTGGTCGCGAAGCCGGCGCCGAAGGCGCCGTTCAGCATCTGCTGCTTCACCTTGTTCTTCGTCGTGTTGTTCATGCCGCTGGAGGCGTTGATGATGTCGGTGGCCACCGCGGGGTCGAGACCGAAACGTTCGGCCGCGATCAGCGCCTCGCAGGCGGCCACGAGGCCGGCCGCGGACACGTAGTTGTTCAGCGCCTTGATCGCGTGGCCGGCGCCCAGCGGGCCGGCGTGGAACAGCTGGCTGCCCATTTTCGCCAGCATCGGTTTCACGCGTTCGAAAAGCGCCGTGTCGCCGCCGGCCATGATCGCCAGCGTCGCCGCGACCGCGCCCTTGACGCCGCCCGAGACCGGCGCGTCGATGAAGGGCGTGCCGCGCGCGGCGAGCAGCTTGCCGAGTTCGCGCGTGCCGACCGGCGATGAGGAGCTCATGTCGATGACCAGCGTGTCCTTCGCCGCGCGTTCGAGGATGCAGTCCCTGAAACTGTCGTTCGCGCCGCACAGCGCCGCGCGCACGGCCTTGCCGTCGGGCAGCATGGTGATGACGATGCCGGCGGCGGCGCCGAGCTCGGCGGGGCTCCGGGCGACGGTGGCCGCCGCATGTTCGCGCGCGAAAGCCGCGGTGCGCGCGGGGTCGAGATCGAACACGACGAGTCTGTAGCCCGCGCGCGCAAGATGTCCGGCCATCGGCGTGCCCATCGCGCCGATGCCGGCAAAACCGATCACCTCAGTCGATGTATTCATAAATAATTAATAAAATCAAATAGTTATGTAATTTGGTGGCACCCTTCGCCTATTTCTTCCGGCTTTTTTTCGCTTCTTCGCGGATCGCCGACAGCGTCGTGCGTGGCGTGATCGCCTCCGGATCGACGCGGACTTCGATCAGCGCCGCGGTTTTCGCCGACCAGGCGCGCTCGAAGGCGGCTTCGAAGTCTTCGGTTTTATCGACCGTCTCGCCGTGCAGGCCGTAGGCGCGGGCGAGCGCGGCGAAGTCAGGGTTCTTCAGCTGCGTGCCGCTGACGTTGCCCGGATACGTGCGTTCCTGGTGCATGCGGATCGTGCCGTACATGCCGTTGTTGACGACGATGAAAATAACCTTGGCGTCGTACTGCGCGGCGGTGGCGAGTTCCTGGCCGTTCATCAGGAAGCAGCCGTCGCCGGAAAACGAGATCACCGGGCGCTTCGGGTGGACGATCTTCGCCGCGACGCCCGAGGGCACGCCGTAGCCCATCGCGCCGCTGGTCGGCGCGAGCTGGGTGCGGAAGCCGGGGTAGGGATAGAAGCGGTGCACCCAGATCGCGAAATTGCCGGCGCCGTTGGTGACGATGGTTTCCGCCGGCAGGCGTTTGCGCAGGAAGGCCATCACCTCGCTCATGTTCATCCGGCCCGGCACCTTCACCGGCTGCTGCCAGGCTTCGAGCTCGGCGCGGGCTTCCTTCGTCCACGCATCCCAGGCCGGCTTCACCGGCGCGAGTTTTTTCGCGGCGGCGGCGAATTCGGGCATGCCGCTGTTGATCAGCAGCTCGCCCTGGTAGACGCGGCCGAGTTCCTCGGCGCCGGCGTGCACGTGCACCAGCTTCTGCGCCGGGCAGGGGATGTCGACCAGCGTGTAGTTGGCGGTGGTCCATTCGCCGAGCCGCGCGCCGACGACCAGCAGCAGGTCGCAGGCCTTGATGCGTTCGGCGAGTTTCGGATTGAGGCCGACCGCGACGTCGCCGACGTAATGCGGGTCGCGGTTGTCGACGAGATCCTGGCAGCGGAAGGAGGCGCAGACCAGCAGGTTGAAGGCGCGGGCGAAGGCGAGGATGTCCTCGCTCGCCTGTTTGTTCCAGCCGCCGCCGCCGACCATCATCAGCGGCTTCTTCGCCTTGCCCAGCAGGTCGCGCAGCCGGTGCATGTCGAATTCGCCGGGATTGGCGGCGACGCGCCGGTAGCGGCCGGCCTTCGACGCCGGTGCCATTTCGGTCTGCATGTCCTCGGGCAGCGCCAGCACCACCGGGCCGGGGCGGCCGGAGGTCGCGACATGGAAGGCGTGGCTGACGTACTCGGCGACGCGGTCGGCGCGGTCGATCTGCGCGACCCACTTGGTCATCGGGCCGAACATGCGGCGGAAATCGATTTCCTGGAAGGCCTCGCGCTCGACCACGTCGTTGCCGACCTGGCCGATGAACAGGATCATCGGCGTGGAATCCTGGTACGCGGTGTGCACGCCGATCGAGGCGTTGGTCGCGCCGGGGCCGCGGGTGACGAAGGCGATGCCGGGCTGGCCGGTGAGCTTGCCGTGCGCGTCGGCCATGTTGGTGACGCCGCCTTCCTGGCGGCAGATGATGAATTTGAATTCGTCTTCGCGTTCGTGGATCGCGTCGAGCACCGCGAGGTAGGATTCGCCGGGCACGCCGAAGGCGAGGCTGGCGCCGTGGGTGATCAGCGAATCGACGAGGATCTGGGCACCGGTCTGCATCAGCGGGCGCG
>CAZHJU010000079.1:0-572 GCA_964533495.1 uncultured Bordetella sp.
GGCATCGTCGACGATCGACGCCCACGCGTCGACGGGATCGGGGTGCGTGCGCTATCCGTACATCCGCGACACGCTGCAGACGCTGTACCGCGAGGCCAAGCGCACGCACCCCGATCCCGTCGACGCGTGGGCGTCGATCGTCGACGATGCCGAGCGCTCACGCGCCTACAAGAGCGCGCGCGGCAAGGGCGGCCTGGTGCGCACGACGTGGGACGAGGCGATGGAGATCGCCGCCGCCGCCCACGTCCACACCGTCAAGGCCTACGGCCCCGACCGCATCGCGGGCTTCTCGCCGATCCCGGCGATGTCGATGGTCAGCCATGGCGCCGGAGCGCGGTTCCTGAACCTCGTGGGCGGCACGATCCTGTCGTTCTACGACTGGTACGCCGACCTCCCCGTCGCCAGTCCCCAGGTCTTCGGCGACCAGACCGATGTGCCCGAATCGGCGGACTGGTGGAACGCCGGATACCTCATCATGTGGGGCTCGAACGTGCCGGTCACCCGCACCCCCGACGCGCACTTCATGACCGAGGCGCGCTATCGCGGCCAGAAGGTCGTCACGGTCTCGCCCG
>CAZHJU010000079.1:582-1334 GCA_964533495.1 uncultured Bordetella sp.
TCGCCCGACTACACCGACAACACGAAGTTCGCCGACGAGTGGGTCGCGCCCCACCCCGGCACCGACGCCGCCCTCGCGATGGCGATGGGACACGTCATCCTCACTGAGCACTTCGTGCACAAGCGCACGGAACGGTTCGAGGACTACATGCGCCGCTACACCGACGCTCCCTACCTCGTCACTCTCGAACCGCACGGCGCCGATCTGGTGCCGGGCAAGTTCCTCACGGCATCCGACCTCGGCGGCGCCCCGGCGCAGGCGGCCCGCTCCGAGTTCAAGACCGTGCTGCTCGACCAGCACGGCGCGCCCGTCGTGCCGGGCGGCTCGCTGGGGCACCGCTTCACGGCCGAAGACGAAGGCGACTGGAACCTCGATCTCGGCGACGTCGTGCCGCCCCTGTCGCTGAGCGACCTGGCCGACACGGCGGAGTCGGCCGAGATCTCCCTGCCCCGCTTCGACCTGCCACCCGAGTCGGGTGGCGAGCACGCCGGCGGCACGGGCGTCGTCCGCCGCGGCGTGCCGGTGCGCCGGGTCGCCGGCCGGCTCGTCACGACCGTGTTCGATCTGCTGCTCGCGCAGTACGGCGTCGGCCGCGACGGCCTGCCGGGCCAGTGGCCCACCGGCTACGACGACCCGTCGACGCCCGGCACCCCCGCGTGGCAGGAGGAGCTGACGTCGGTGCCGTCGGCGCAGGCGATCCGCATCGGCCGCGAGTTCGCCGACAACGCCGACCGCTCGGGCGGCCGGTCGAT
>CAZHJU010000079.1:1344-3079 GCA_964533495.1 uncultured Bordetella sp.
ATCATCATGGGCGCCGGCGCGAACCACTGGTTCCACTCCGACACGATCTACCGCACCTTCCTGGCCCTCACGACGATGACGGGATGCCAGGGCGTCAACGGCGGCGGCTGGGCGCACTACGTCGGACAGGAGAAGGTGCGCCCCATCACGGGCTACTCGCAGTACGCGACCGCCGCCGACTGGAACCGGCCGCCGCGGCAGATGATCGGCACCGCGTTCTGGTACCTCGCCACGAGCCAGTGGCGCTACGACGGCCTGCCCGCCGACCAGCTGGCATCCCCGCTCGCGCGCGGCAAGTTCGCCGATCGCACGACGGCCGACTGCCTCGTCGAGTCGGTCAAGCGCGGCTGGATGCCCAGCTACCCGACCTTCTCGCGCAACTCCCTCGACCTGTGCGATGAGGCAGCAGCGGCCGGCAAGGAGCCCGCCGCCCACGTCGTGGACGGCTTGACCGACGGGTCGCTGCACTACGCGTGCGAAGACCCCGACGCGCCGGAGAACTTCCCGCGCATCGTGTCGGTGTGGCGGGCCAACATCCTGGGCTCGTCGGGCAAGGGCAACGAGTACTTCCTCAAGCACCTGCTGGGCACCGACTCGGCGATCCGGGCCGGCGAGACGCCCGAGGGATCGCGCCCCCGCGACATCGTGTGGCGCGACGACGCCGCGATCGGCAAGCTCGACCTGCTGATGACGGCCGACTTCCGCATGACGTCGACGACCCTGTTCAGCGACCTCGTGCTGCCGGCGGCCACCTGGTACGAGAAGTACGACCTGTCGTCGACCGACATGCACCCGTTCATCCACGCGTTCACCCCGGCCATCAACCCCCCGTGGCAGACGCGCACCGACTACGATCTGTTCGGCGCGCTGGCCGAACGCTTCAGCGAGTACGCGCGCACCCACCTCGGCGTGCGCCGCGACCTCGTCGCCTCGCCGCTGCAGCACGACACGGCCGACGTCATGGCCACGCCGCACGGCGTCGTGCGCGACGGGCTGCCGCTGGTGCCCGGCGAGACGATGGCCAAGCTCATCGTGGTCGAGCGCGACTACCCGAACCTCTACGAGCGGTGGAAGACGCTGGGCCCGCTGACGGCGAAGCTCGGCATGACGACGAAGGCGATCACGTACACGCCCGACCGCGAGATCGAGCGCCTCGAGCGGCTCAACGGCACCGTGGCATCCGGACCCTACGCCGGTTCGGTACGGCTCGACACCGACAAGCGGGTGTGCGAGATGATCCTCGCGTTCTCGGGCACGAGCAACGGCCGCCTCGCGGTGCAGGGCTTCCGGCAGCTCGAGAGGCGCACGGGGCAGCGCATCGCGCAGCTGGCCGAAGACCACGAGGGCGCGCACATCTCGTTCCAGGACGTGCAGGTGCAGCCGCGCAGCGTCATCACCTCGCCGGAGTGGTCGGGCTCGGAGCACGGCGGCCGCCGCTACACGGCGTTCGCGATCAACGTCGAGCACCTCAAGCCGTGGCACACCCTCACCGGGCGGCAGCACTTCTACCTCGACCACGACTGGATCGAAGAGCTCGGCGAGAATCTGCCCATCTTCCGTCCGCCGCTCGACATGCACCGCCTGTTCGGCGACGGCAGGGTGGGCGCCACGCGGCGGGTGGCCGGCCCCGGCTCACCCGGCCAGACGGAGGTGACGGTGCGGTACCTGACGCCGCACTCGAAGTGGTCGATCCACTCCGAGTACCAGGACAACCTCTTCATGCTGTCCCTCTCGC
>CAZHJU010000080.1:0-3015 GCA_964533495.1 uncultured Bordetella sp.
AGCAGTTGGCTTTTAACCAATTGGTCGTAGGTTCGAATCCTACACGACCCACCATCTTTCCAGGCGCAGCCACAAGCCGCTGCGTCGCTCTCGAAGCCCACCATACGGTGGGCTTTTTTGGTGCGCCCAGCATGGGCGCAATCTTGTGGGTGAAAGTCCCACCGTAAGCTGACCACAGCGAACGAAGTGAAGCGCAACTGCATGAGGGTGACCGAGTGTGGGGAGGAAGCGTGGAGCGAAGCCGCGAGCCGATGAACAAGAACCGGATACAAGGCGATGCTGTCCAGGGCGAGCGGGCCAAAAGCCGCGAAGCTCTCGTGGTCAAAGGGCGGTGGCGTAGATTCGGCGGTTGTGCGGTGAAGGATTGCGTTCTTACCTGGGGAGATCTCGCCTTGTGCCTGAAAGGGCGACGGTGCCAGCCGGAGCGAGAAGTCAGCAGAGGCCGTAGTAGTCGTTTTTTTTTCGACGAAGGGCTGAACGAGAGAGAGCGCCATAGGCCATCTTGATGCGACACGACCGGAAGTCAGATGCCCGCCAAACGCGGGGCGGACGCAGACGAGGAAACGGTGAAGCCGTGAATCTCTGTGTCAGCGACGAGGCGTTGCGCCCGCAAGGTGATCCCGAAAGCGCAGGGCAAGGGCTGCTGCAACGCGCCTTTGCGAGAGAAAACCTGAAGCGTGCGTGGAAACGAGTCAAGGCCAACCGGGGTGCGGCAGGAGTCGACGGTCTGGATATTGAGCAGACGGCCGAGCACCTGCTGAACGCGTGGGCCGGGATTCGCGACCAATTGCTGTCGGGGGTATACCGGCCCAGCCCGGTACGCTGGGTGGTGATTCCCAAACCGGATGGAGGCGAGCGTGAGCTGGGCATTCCGACGGTCACCGACCGACTGATCCAGCAAGCGCTGCTGCAAGTCCTGCAGCCGCTCCTCGATCCCACCTTCAGTGAACACAGCTACGGTTTTCGTCCGGGCCGTAACGCTCACGGCGTGATTCTCGCGGCGCAGCGCCACGTTGCCTCAGGGCGGCGGATCGTGGTGGATGTGGATCTGGAGAAATTCTTCGACCGGGTCGATCACGACATCCTGATTGACCGTTTGAGCAAGCGGATTGCGGATCGGTCGGTGATCCGGCTGATCCGTGCTTATCTGGATGCTGGAACGCTGAAGGCAGGGGTGGTCGAGAAGAGCCGGTGCGGAACACCGCAAGGCGGCCCATTGTCGCCATTGCTGGCGAACGTGCTGCTGGATGAAGTGGATCGGGAGCTGGAGCACCGAGGACATTGCTTCGTGCGTTATGCCGACGACGCGAATGTCTACGTTCGCAGTCAAAAGGCAGGTGAGCGAGTGATGGACTTATTGAAGCGGCTGTATGGACGGCTGCACCTGAGCGTCAATGAGAGCAAGAGTGCAGCGGCGAGCGCGTTTGGCCGCAAGTTTCTCGGTTATGCCTTCTGGTTGGCCTCGAATGATGAGGTGCGCCGCGGGGTGTCGGTGAAGGCGCGGGAAACGCTCAAGCAACGGATCCGGTCCCTGACCCGCCGCTCTGGTGGACGCAGCCTTGCCGAGGTGGTCGAGAAACTGCGCAGTTACCTGTTGGGATGGAAAGGGTATTTCGGGCTGGCCCAAACACCGCGAATCTGGCGCGCGCTGGACGAGTGGATACGCCGCCGTCTGCGATCCCTTCACCTCAAGCACTGGCGTCGTGGCAAAACGACCTATCGGGAACTGCTGCGTTTAGGCGCCAAGCCGCAGGTGGCTCAATCGGTGGCGGCACTGAGCCGCCGCTGGTGGCATAACAGTCTGTCGGCGGTGCACCAAGTACTGACGATCGCCTACTTCGACCGCCTCGGTGTGCCACGCCTCTCCTAACCTCAACCTCTCGAACCGCCCGGTGCGGACCCGCATGCCGGGTGGTGTGGCAGGGGAGCGGCCTATGAAGGCCGCCCCCTATGCCGATTGGCCGGTAGGGTGCGCTGCGCGCACCGCCTGGTCCGCATCCCGCGCGCAAAAAGAAGAAAGGCTCCCGAAGGAGCCTTTCTGTCTGCATCACATGTTGGGGTAGTTCGGGCCGCCGGTGCCTTCCGGGGCCACCCAGGTGATGTTCTGCGACGGGTCCTTGATGTCGCAGGTCTTGCAGTGCACGCAGTTCTGCGCGTTGATCTGGAAGCGCTTCTCGCCGTCTTCCTGGGTCACCACCTCGTATACGCCGGCCGGGCAGTAGCGCTGCGCCGGTTCGTCGTACTTCGGCAGGTTGACGCTGATCGGGATGCTGGCATCGGCCAGTTTCAGGTGGCAGGGCTGCTCTTCTTCGTGGTTGGTGTTGGAGAGGAACACCGAGGAGAGCTTGTCGAAGCTCAGCTTGCCGTCCGGCTTCGGATAGTCGATACGCTTGGACTCGGCGGCGGTCTTCAGGCAGGCGTGGTCCGGCTTGTTGTCGTGCAGGGTGACCGGGATCTTGCCGCCGAAGATGTTCTGGTCGATGAAGTTGAAGGCGCCACCGGCCAGTGCGCCGAACTTGTGGATCGCCGCGCCGAAGTTGCGGCTGCGGAACAGCTCGTCGTACAGCCAGCTGGCCTTGAAGCCGTCCACGTAGCCGTTGAGCAGATCGCCGCCCTGGCCGTCGGCCAGCAGGGCGTCGGCCACTGCCTCGGCGGCCAGCATGCCGGACTTCATGGCAGTGTGGCTGCCCTTGATCTTGGCGAAGTTCAGGGTGCCGAGGTCGCAGCCGATCAGCGCGCCGCCCGGGAAGACCATCTTCGGCAGGGAGTTCAGGCCGCCCTTGCAGATGGCGCGGGCGCCGTAGGAGACGCGCTTGCCGCCTTCCAGGTACTGGGCGATCACCGGATGGTGCTTGTAGCGCTGGAACTCGTCGAACGGCGACAGGAACGGGTTGGAGTAGGACAGGTCGATGATCAGGCCGACCACCACCTGGTTGTTCTCCAGGTGATAGAGGAAGGAGCCGCCCGGGTTCTCGTCGTTCAGCGGCCAGCCTGCGGTGTGCACCACCAGGCACT
>CAZHJU010000081.1:0-2951 GCA_964533495.1 uncultured Bordetella sp.
GAACCAGTGGCTTCCACCGTGTGAAGGTGGCACTCTACCGCTGAGTTAACCGCCCGAGCCGGCACGGATTTTACCACCGGTCGCACTGGGCTGCCAAACCGCCGGCGCTATAATCCGGCCAGCCCATGCAAACCAAAAACATCACCGTCATCGGCGCCGGCATCGTCGGCATTGCCACCGCCAGTTACCTGCGCCGGGATGGCCACGCCGTCACCGTCGTCGATCAGCGTCCGCCGGGGGAATACTGCTCCTTCGGCAATGCCGGCATCCTCAGTCCCGGTTCCTGCGTGCCGATCGCGATGCCCGGGATCCTGTCGCAGGTGCCCGGTTATCTGCTGGATCCGCTGGGGCCGCTGGCGCTGCGCTGGTCGTACCTGCCCAAGGCGCTGCCCTGGCTGCTGAAATTCGTCGCGGCGGCCGACGTCAAACGCGTGGAGAAGATTGCCGACGGCCTGCGTGCGCTGCTGTCGCAGACCTTTGACGCCTATGCACCACTGCTCAAAAACGCCGGTGTCGAGAACCTGATTCACAAAAGCGGCTACGTGGTGGTGTATTCGACCCGCAAGGCGTATCAGGCCGATGCGCTGGGCTGGAAACTGCGGCGCGACCGTGGCGTGGTGATCGACGAACTGGATGCCGCCGAGGTCGGGCGCCGTCTGCCCGGCCTGCATGGCAACCACGAAGTCGGGCTGTTCCTGCATGACCACGGCTGGTGCGTCAACCCGGAGCGGCTGACCAAGTCGCTGGCCGCGCAGTTCGAGCGCGATGGCGGGAAAATCCTGCAGCGGAAGGTGCTCGGCATCGACGTGGGTCCGGATGGGCCGCGCGCGCTGCGCACCGATGCCGGCGACCTGCCGGTGGAGCATCTGGTGATCTGCGCCGGCGCTCATTCCAACGAGTTCAGCGCCCAGCTCGGCGACCGCGTGCCGCTGGAGGCCGAGCGTGGCTATCACATCACGTACTCCGATCCCCGTTTCCAGTTGCCGATGCCGGTGATGGTGCCCGAGCACAAATGCTTCATCACGCCGATGGAGATGGGGCTGCGCATCGCCGGGCAGAGCGAATTCGCCGGCGTCGATGCCGAGCCGAATTACGTGCGCGCCGACGTGCTGGGCAGGCTGATGCAGCGCATGTTCCCCGGCATCAGCGAGGTCGATGCGACGAAATGGATGGGACGGCGGCCGTCGATGCCGGATTCGACGCCGGTGATCGGGCCGGCCACCCGTTTCGGCAATGTGCATTACGCCTTCGGCCACGGCCATGTCGGCCTCGTCGGCAGCGCGCCGACCGCCCGCCTGGTGGCGGACATGATTGCCGGGCGGTCGCCGCGCATCGACCCCGCACCCTACAGCCCCGGGCGGTTTTCCCGCTGAATTCCCGCTGAAACGGCGCGGCCCGCGCTGCGGCGTGGCGTAAAATAGCGCCTTTTTCCGACGGCAATCCCATGGTCCGCACAAGATTCGCGCCCAGCCCCACCGGTTATCTGCACATCGGCGGCGCGCGCACCGCGCTGTTCTGCTGGGCCTATGCGAAACAGCAGGGCGGCGGCTTCATCCTCCGTGTCGAGGACACCGACCGCGAGCGCTCGACCGATGCCTCGGTGCAGGCGATCCTCGACGGCATGAACTGGCTGGGCCTCGATTACGAGGGGCCGTATTTCCAGATGCGGCGGCTGGAGCGTTACCGCGCCGCGGTGGACAGGCTGCTCGAGCAGGGCCATGCCTACCACTGTTATGCGACGCGCGAGGAAATCGACGCCCTGCGCGAACAGCAGCGCGCGCGCGGCGAGAAGCCGCGCTACGACGGCCGCTGGCGTCCGGAAAACGCGAAACGCCTCGGCCTCAAGCCGCCGGCCGGCGCGCAGCCGGTGATCCGCTTTCGCACGCCCGACAGCGGCGAAGTGACGTTCAACGACCTGGTCAAGGGACCGATCACGGTGGCCAACGCCGAGCTCGATGACCTGGTGATCATGCGCGCCGATGGCATCCCGACCTACAACTTCGGCGTGGTCATCGACGACATCGACATGAACATCACGCATGTCGTGCGCGGCGACGATCATGTCAACAATACGCCGCGACAGATCAACATCTACCGCGCGCTGGGCGCCGATCTGCCGCTGTTCGCGCATTTGCCGATGATTCTCGGCGCCGACGGCGAGCGGTTGTCGAAGCGCCACGGCGCGGTCAGCGTGATGCAGTACCACGAGGACGGCTATCTGCCGGAGGCGCTGAACAACTATCTCGCTCGGCTCGGCTGGTCGCACGGCGACGACGAGAAGTTTTCGATGGCGCAGCTGGTCGACTGGTTCGATCTCGCGCACGTCAGCCGCTCCCCGGCGCGCTTCGATCCGGAGAAACTGGCCTGGCTCAATCAGCAGTACCTGAAGGAAGCGGACGATGCGCGGCTCGCCGGCCTGATGGTGCCATTCCTCGAGCGCGACGGCTGCAGCGTCGCGGGCGGTCCGGAGCCGCGGCGCGTTGCTGCTCTGCTGAAGGAAAGGGTCGGCACGATCGAGGAGCTGGCCGATGCCGCGGTGTATTTCTACCGCGCGCTGGAGCCTTCGGTGGAATTGCGCAATGCGCATTACTCGGCGGACGCGCGGCCGGCGCTCGAGGATCTGTGCCGGCAGTTCGGCACCGTGGCCTGGGATCGCGCGAGCATCGGCGCGGCGATGAAGACCGTGGTGGCGGAGCACAAGCTCAAGTTCCCGAAGCTGGCGATGCCGCTGCGGATCATGGTCACCGGAGAGCCGCAAACCCCCTCGGTGGACGCCACGCTGGAGCTGATCGGGCGCGAGCAGGTGCTGGCACGCATGGCGCGGGAACTGGCCCTGTTTCCAGGCTGATTTCCCGGTTTACAGTCCCGGGATGCATCGGTATAATTCGCCGCTCTCGTGGGGGTATAGCTCAGCTGGGAGAGCGCTTGCATGGCATGCAAGAGGTCAGCGG
>CAZHJU010000082.1:0-2744 GCA_964533495.1 uncultured Bordetella sp.
GCCAGGGTGATCCTGGGCATCTGGCAGGACAAAAAAATGGTGCCTTCCGCAGTGGTGGCGAACAAGACCGGCGGCGGCGGCGGAATTGCATCCAATTACCTTTCCCAGCATGCAAGCGATCCGCATTACCTGATGATGCTGGCGCCAACGCTGCTGACCAGCCGGATCATGGGCACAAGCAAGGTGGATCACGGCAGCTACACACCGCTGGCAATGCTGTTCAACGAATACATTTTTACGACAGTGAAGGCGGATTCGCCGATCAAGAACGGGCGGGAACTGATTCAAAAACTGAAGGCAGCGCCGGACTCTGTCAGCGTCGCCATTGCCACCGCCCTCGGCAATCACATCCACATGGGGGTGGCCCTGCCCATGAAGGCCGCAGCTGTCGACATCAAGCGCATGAAAGTGGTGGCCTTCAAGTCATCCGGGCAATCGCTGACGGCTGTGCTGGGAGGCCACGTGGATGTGGCCGCATCCACATTCAGCGCGCTGTTGCCCCACGTCAAATCCGGGGCGATGCGCATCATCGGCGTCAGCGCGCCGCAGCGGATGACGGGTCTCCTTGCGGACATTCCCACCTGGAAAGAGCAGGGGGCAAACGCGGTGTTCGACAGCTGGCGGGGTGTGGTGGGTGCGCAGGGCATCAGTGAGCAGCAAAAAGCCTACTGGGAAAAGGCTTTTGCCGAGCTCAGCAGGACCGAGGAATGGAAAAAGGACATCGAGAAAAATTTCCGCGTGAATCATTTTCTGGGCGGCAAGGATGCCGGCCGTTACTGGGATGAACAGTACAAGGAATTGGAAGAGGCATTGACGGAGCTGGGACTGGCCAGACGGGCGAATTGATGACGGGACGGCGCCAACAAGGGCAAGGCAACCGGATGCATCCGTGCATGCGCAAGCCCGGAAAATCATGAAATTGATCGATCAGGAGTTGAACCATGACAGCTGAAATGACGGGACATCGCCGGCGGATCAGGTGGTGGATGATGATGGTGTGTGTCGGTGCCGTGTCAGGATGGTCTGCGGCAGGGCAGGCCTCTGCCGCCGACTGGAAGCCGGACCGGACGGTTGAACTGATCACCACGGCCGCTGCAGGCGGAAATCTGGACATTGCCGCACGTGCCATCCAGAAAATCTGGCGTGATCAGAAGATCGGCCCTATTGTCGAGGTCGTCAACAAGCCCGGAGGCGCCGGAGCCGTTGCCAGCGCCTATCTCAGCCAGCATGCGGGCAATCCGCACATGCTGCTGACATTCCCGATGACGCTGTTCGCCAGCCAGATCATGGGGGCTTCGAACTTTCAGCGCACCGATGTTTCCCCGGTCTGCCTGCTGTTTGGCCAGTATGTGTATTTGAGCGTGAGGAAGGATTCCCCGATAAAGGACGGGAAGGATTTCATTGACAGACTGAAACGCGACCCGTCTTCGCTGAGCATTGCCGTTGCAACAGCCATCGGCAACTCGATTCACATGGGTATCGCCATGCCGATGAAGGCTGCAGGCGTTGATGTGCGGAAAATGCGGGTCGTGGCCTTCAAGTCCTCGGGCCAGTCCGTGACCCAGCTGCTGGGAGGTCACGTCGATGTGGTGGCGTCAACTTTCGGAACCGTTTTGCCGCACCTGGATGCCGGCCGGGTACGGGTGATCGGCTTCAGCGGAAACGAGCGTTTGCCGGGCGCCCTGGCAACCGTGCCGACCTGGCGGGAGCAGGGCGCGAATGCCACCTTCTCCAATTGGCTTGGCATCGTCGGGGCAAAAGGACTGGATCCGGCCCAGATTTCCTATTGGGAGCGGACCTTTGCCGCAATGGCCAACAGCGGGGAATGGCATGACGATTTGAACAGGAATTTCAGGGTGAACAGCTTTCTGAACAGCCGGGAGGCGCAGAAGTTTTTCGATGCGCAATATATCGAGATCAGGGAAATACTGACCGACCTCGGCCTGGCCAGGCGGATCAATTGATGTTGTCGTTGCGGATGCAATCCAGAAAAGGGAAACCATGAGCAAAGCTGAAACAGCGGGTTGGGAACGCGAAGCCGAGGAAATCAAACAGCGTTATCAATGGGCTGAGGGCATGGGTGGCGAAGAGGCCGTGCGGCTGCGCCATGAAAAAGGATTTCTCACCGTCCGCGAGCGCATTGCAGGCATCGCCGACCGCGGCTCCTTCCAGGAAGTCGGCAAGCTCGCCGGCAAGGGTGAATATGACAAGGATGGCAACCTGGTCAGGGTGACTCCGGCGCCCTACGTCATGGGCATCGCCGAAATCGACGGCCGTCCGGTCGCGATCGGCGGGGAAGACACCACGGTGCGCGGTGGCACCAGCTGGGGCCATGGCCGGCGCAAGGGCGGGCAGGGCGGTTTCATCGATGATCTTGCTCATTCGTACCGCATTCCGCTGGTCCGCCTGATTGACGGCTACGGTGGCGGCGTGGCTTCGGCCAAGCGCGGATTCACGGTGTTCCCCGGACACACCAACGATCCCGGCGTCAACGTCGCGGAGTTGCTGGGCATGGTGCCGGTGGTCAGCGCCGTGCTGGGAATTGCCGCCGGTGGACCCGCGCTGCGCGCGG
The DNA here is from genome assembly GCA_964533495.1 of uncultured Bordetella sp. Classification (GTDB taxonomy): domain Bacteria; phylum Pseudomonadota; class Gammaproteobacteria; order Burkholderiales; family SG8-41. The sequence continues at coordinate 2,573 of CAZHJU010000082.1, forward strand.
TGATGTCGCACTGGTCGGTCATGGTGAAAAACAGCACCATCTTTGCGTCCGGGCCCCCCATCGTCGAACGCGGCCTCGGCCAGAAAGTCACCAAGGAAGAACTGGGCGGGCACAAGGTTGCCGTCGACAAGGCGGGCACCATCGACAGTACTGCGGCGAGCGAGGAAGAGTG
>CAZHJU010000083.1:0-1718 GCA_964533495.1 uncultured Bordetella sp.
GCAAGAACGAGCGCAAGCAGGGCGCGGGCGACCAGGGGCTGATGTTCGGCTACGCGAGCAACGAGACCGACGTGCTGATGCCCGCGCCGATCACCTATGCGCACCGGCTCGTGCAGCGCCAGGCGTCGGTGCGCAAGAAGGGCCGGCTCGAGTGGCTGCGCCCCGATGCCAAGAGCCAGGTGTCGCTGCGCTACGAGAACGACAAGCCGGTCGCGATCGACGCGGTCGTGCTCTCCACGCAGCACTCGCCCGAGGTGTCGACGAAGCGCCTGCGCGAGGCGGTGATGGACGAGGTGATCCTGCCGGTGCTGCCGAAGAAGTGGCTGCACAAGGGCACGAAGTTCCACATCAATCCGACCGGCCGCTTCGTGATCGGCGGGCCGGACGGCGACTGCGGCCTCACCGGCCGCAAGATCATCGTCGACACCTACGGCGGCTACTCGCGCCACGGCGGCGGCGCGTTCTCGGGCAAGGACCCGTCGAAGGTCGACCGCTCGGCCGCCTACGCCGCGCGCCATGTCGCGAAGAACATCGTCGCCGCCGGCCTCGCCAGCAAGTGCGAAATCCAGGTCGCCTACGCCATCGGCGTCGCGCGCCCGGTCAGCGTGCTGGTCGACACCTTCGGCACCGGCAAGATCGCCGACGACAGGATCGCGACCCTGGTCGAAAAACACTTCGACCTGCGGCCGAAAGGCATCATCCAGTCGCTGGACCTGCTGCGCCCGATCTACACCAAGACCGCCGCCCACGGCCACTTCGGCCGCGACGAACCGGAGTTCAGTTGGGAGCACACCGACAAGGCCGCCGCGCTGAAGGCCGACGCCGGCATCAAGTAAGTCTCACCGCTCCAGCAAAAACGCCGGCACATGCCGGCGTTTTTGTTTGCATCTCAGGCCGGACGGCGGATGCGCTCACGCACGGTGCCAAAAGTCAGCGCCACGACAACGGCCGACAGCAGAAAGTAGTAGACGGGATACACGCTCTGCGCGAGCGCCTGCGTGCCCGGCCCGCTCAGCACCGCGCCCAGCATCGCCAGATAGGCCGAGCACCAGACGAACCACGGTCCCGGCGTCTCATGGCCGTGGCGCAGCGTGGTTTTCCAGATCGGGACGAAGCTGACGATCGAGGTGGTCACCGCCAGCGCGTTCGCCCAGGCCGCGCCGCCGGTCGTGGCAAACAGCACCCAGGCGCCAAGGTCGAAACCCACGGCAAGATAGTCCGTCCCGCGCGCGGGCTGATAGACGACCTCGCGCGAACCCGCGGCGCGCTTCGCGAACTGCAGCGCCGCGGTCACCGCGAATATCGCGCAGCAGCCGAGAAAACAGGCGAGCGGCAGCGCCGAGCTCGTCCAGTGGCTGTCGATGGCATCGAAGGTCCGGTACTCGACCCAGGCCCCGACCAGCCACATGAACCAGCTCGCGGCATTGGGCCGCGTGCGCCCGCGCAATACGCCCAGCGCATACCAGGCATAGCCGGCCAGGTGCAGCAGCAGCGCCAGCGCGCCGAACAGGACGGGAAGGGTCATCGTGGCTAAATTTTAAAAATATCTTTATAAACAAATACTTGTAGAACATCTTCCGGCAATCCGGCATCTTCCTGCAAGGCATCGGCTATAATGCGCCCCGCTGAGGAGCGTTGCGACCGGTGGGGTTCTGAAACCCGTTACCGGCCAGGCTCAGCAAGAATCAACGGCGCTCGCACCGGCAACGGTGCGGGCG
>CAZHJU010000083.1:1728-2579 GCA_964533495.1 uncultured Bordetella sp.
GCGGGCGCTTTTTTATTGCAGTTCTGAATGCATGCCCCCGAGGGGCGCTGCGACCGGACGGAATTTCCCGACGGCCAGGCTCGGACGGCAGTGCCGGCAACGGCGCCCGCTTATTTATCTTTTTACCATCAGGAGTTTTGCATGAACGCCAAAGCCGCCGACTACAAGGTCGCCGACATCAAGCTGGCCGATTTCGGCCGCAAGGAAATCGCCATCGCCGAAACCGAAATGCCCGGCCTGATGGCGATCCGCGAGGAGAACAGGGGCAAGCTGCCGCTGAAAGGCGCGCGCATCGCCGGTTCCCTGCACATGACCATCCAGACCGCGGTGCTGATCGAGACGCTGGCCGAACTGGGCGCCGACATCCGCTGGGCCTCCTGCAACATCTTCTCGACCCAGGACCACGCCGCCGCCGCGATCGCCGCGCGCGGCATTCCCGTGTTCGCCTACAAGGGCGAGACGCTGGAGGATTACTGGGAATACACCCACCGCATTCTCGAATGGACGGGTGACGGAAATGAGGGCGGCACGCCGAACATGATCCTCGACGACGGCGGCGACGCGACGCTGCTGGTGACACTGGGCGCGCAGCATGAACGCAACAAGACGCTGCCGCCGGAAGGCACGAACGAGGAGGAGCGCGTGCTGTTCGCGGCAATGCGCAAACGCCTGCAGGAAAAGCCCGGCTACTACTCGAACATCGAGAAAAACATCAGGGGCGTCACCGAGGAAACGACCACCGGCGTGCACCGCCTGTACCAGATGGAGAAGGAAGGACGCCTCCCCTTCCCCGCCATCAACGTCAACGACTCGGTGACCAAGTCGAAGTTCGACAACCTCTACGGCTGCCG